>CAZOLA010000011.1:24659-60132 GCA_964580845.1 uncultured Sphingobacterium sp. | reverse complement strand
CCCCGAATTCTTTGCGTAAAGTATCGGCAATTTCGCCGAGGGTGGCGTAGACTTCCACCGCCGTTAAGATGTGCGGCATCAGATTTTCGTTGCCGGCAGCCGCTTTAGCCAATTCGACCAGGGCTTTTTCAACTGCAATCGAATCACGTTCTACCTTCAGTTTGTTCAGTTTATCAGTTTGCACCTTTCTGATAGAATCATCTACTCGGAAAACTTCTGCATTTACCCCATCGTCTTCTGTGAATTTATTGACACCCACCAAAATTCGATTCCCTTCCTCCAAATCTTGCTGGTATTCGTAGGCGGCATTACCTATCTCCTGCTGCATGTAACCGGATTCGATGGCATTAACAGCACCCCCCATGGCATCGATGGTTTCAATGTATTTCCAAGCGGCAGCTTCTATTTCGTCGGTTAAGTGCTCCACAAAATAAGAACCCGCCAGGGGATCTACCGTATCGGTCACACCACTCTCAAAAGCAATGATCTGCTGCGTTCGTAATGCGATTTTGGCAGCAGCCTCAGTTGGTAAGGAAAGTGCCTCATCGTAACCATTGGTATGCAGCGACTGGGTGCCGCCCAATACTGCAGCCAATGCCTGATTACCCACCCTTACTATATTGTTTAAAGGTTGTTGTGCGGTTAAAGTTGAGCCTCCAGTTTGGGTATGAAAGCGCAATTTTTGTGCGGAAGGATCACTGGCCCCCAGCTCTTGAGTTATTTTTGCCCACATGCGGCGGGCAGCCCTGAATTTGGCAATTTCTTCAAAAAAATTATTATGGCAATTAAAGAAGAAAGACAATCGCTTTGCGAAAACATTGATCTCTAAGCCTTTGTCTATGGCAGCTTTTAAATAGGCCTTTCCATTAGCCAATGTAAAGGCCAATTCCTGAACTGCAGTAGAGCCCGCCTCCCGAATGTGATATCCTGAAATAGAAATGGTATTCCACTTAGGAACCTGCTGGCTACAGTATTGGAAAACATCGGTAACCAAACGCATGGAAGGCTTGGGTGGATAAATATATGTGCCCCGGGCGGCATACTCTTTTAAGATATCGTTCTGTATGGTGCCTGAAATCTGCTGAATATTTGCTCCCTGTTTTTTGGCTACCGCGATGTACATGGAAAGTAAAATAGCTGCGGTGGCATTGATGGTCATGGAGGTGGTGATTTTTTCCAGCTGAATTCCATCAAATAAAATCTCCATGTCTTTTAATGAATCGATGGCCACACCTACCTTACCTACTTCCCCATCGGCCATCGGATGGTCTGAATCATAGCCGATTTGTGTGGGCAAATCGAATGCAACCGATAAGCCCATGGTACCCTGACCTAACAAATAATGATAGCGTTTATTGGATTCTTCGGCAGTAGAAAAACCAGCGTATTGACGCATGGTCCAAGTTTTACCGCGGTACATATCCTTTTGAATACCTCTGGTAAAAGGGAATTCGCCAGGGCGTTCGGTAATTAGACGTGGTTCGGAATAAACTTCTTTAATTTCTATACCCGATGTGGTGGTAAATTTTTTCTCAGCCATTTTTTAAAATGATTCCCAATATCGGGTTTTTAGAGAAAATAAAAACATATCCATCGCTAATTTACTTTGTTGACTTAGCGTAAAAAGGAACTTTCTGAACAGGCAGACCAACGAATAAGCTTATATTTGTATCATAAAACTGTTAAGTATGAGCACTACAATAATCAACCAGGCTCCGGTTAGTTTTACCGAGGGTGCCAAAATAGAAATCAAGAAGCTGATAGATCAACAAGAGATCGGCCCTGATTTTGCGCTGAGAGTTGGTGTAGAAGGTGGCGGTTGCGCTGGGATGAACTATATTTTAGGCTTCGATCAGAAAAAAGACGGCGACCAAGAATATGAGTTGGACGGTATCCGAATTTTTATGAATAAGGCCCATGGTTTGTATTTAGCCGGTATGGAGATTGATTTTCAGCACGGATTAAATGCCAGAGGCTTCACATTTAATAATCCGAACGCCAGCAGTACCTGCGGTTGCGGCACCTCTTTTTCAGTATAATCTCTCTGAGTGTAACATTTCCTATAGTCCCGCTGTCAAATAAGCGGGATTTTTTATTTATAGCCATACATAATGAACTATTCGGAGAACGTAAAGGTTGCGATGCAATCAGTAAAAAGCAATAAGCTGCGTACATTTTTAACTGCGCTCATCATTGCTTTTGGTCTGATGGCTTTGGTTGGAATTCTGACTTCCATCGATGCGATCAAAAGCTCGCTCAACAACACCTTCTCCAGTATGGGCTCCAACTCCTTCACCATCAGAAATCGCGGAATTGGCATCAGAATCGGCGGAGGCGGCACCCGACCAAAAAGATTTAAGCCCATCAGCTATCAGGAAGCCGTTGCTTTTAAAAATCGTTTCGATTTTCCGGCAATCATCTCCGTAAATACCTTTGCCTCGTTTGCAGGTACGGCCAAATACGGCACCGAAAAAACCAATCCTAATATTTCTGTTTTGGGGGCTGATGACAGTTATTTGTTTACCGGAGGTTATAAACTGGCCGCTGGTCGTAATTTTTCCCAAGGCGAATTAGACTATGGCAATTCGGTCACCATCATTGGGCACGAATTAAAAACCAAACTTTTCAAAAACAGCGACCCAATCAATCGCATCATTACCGTTGGAAACAATAAGTTCAGGGTGATTGGAGTATTTGCTGAAAAAGGCTCTAGTGTTGGTTTTGGTGGTGATAAAGTATGTGTAATCCCACTTTTGAGGGCCAAACAAATCATGACCCTGAGCAATCCCTCCTACACCATTTCTGTGATGGTAAATGATCCCGGTAAAATGGAAGCGGCCGTGGGTGAAGCAACTGGTGTATTCAGAAATGTACGAAAACTAAGGGTTCAGGATGACAATAATTTTGAGGTGACCAAGAGTGATGCCATTGCACAAACCCTGCTCGAAAATATAAAATACGTAACCTTGGCTGCCATTGTAATCGGCTTCATCACTTTAGTGGGCGCTTCCATTGGCTTAATGAATATCATGCTGGTTTCGGTAACGGAGCGTACTCGCGAAATTGGAATCAGAAAAGCAATAGGTGCCACTCCCGAAGTCATTCGACGTCAATTCTTGATGGAAGCCATTGTAATCTGTTTATTGGGTGGACTCAGCGGGATCATCCTTGGGATTTTAATTGGCAATTTAGTAGCCATTGCTTTGGGCGGAAGCTTCATCATCCCATGGTTATGGATGACCCTAGGAATTATCATCTGTGTAGGCGTTGGGGTGATTTCCGGTTTTTATCCAGCCTCAAAAGCCTCTAAATTAGACCCGGTTGAAGCCCTGCGCTACGAGTAATTATTTCAATTCGTCTAAAACCCTGAACATCTTTTGCCGGATAGCTGCTGTACTCCCGTTGTAATTATTTATCATAAACGAGAAGACCAAATTTTGACCACCTGCATTGGTGTGGTAACCTGCATATGCCAAAACATCAGCAATGCTGCCGCTTTTCATTTTCATTTGATTGTATAGTGGCAGACTTTCGTAAAATGGAGCATACCAAGGTTCTTTTCTAACAAATTGTAGAATCCGTGCCATGGATTGAGTGGTCACACGGTTGGCAGGAGAAAGTCCGCTGCCATCATAAATATTCAGTGAACGCGGATCGATGTTCAATTTTTCTTGCCAGAAATCTTTTACAATTGACACAGCATCAGCGGTATGTGTCGGCTTGCCCTTCTTCCATGCAAAGGTCTTGAGAAAATTTTCGCCGTATAGGTTGATACTCTTCCTATTGAACCAATAAACCAAAGCGCTCAAGCTGGGAGAGCGGGTATTATGAATTAGACGATAATTCGGATTGAGTGATATATTTTCAGACTGAAGCTTACGCCAGCTGCTGGTTCCTTTTGCAACCGGTATGCCGGCAATTTGTAGTGTATCTGCCAATCGGTAGGCAAGGTCTAAAGCCGGATCGGGAATGGCGGGCGAAACTGGTTTACTTAAATCAATGGCATAAGTGCCACGCAAATAAATCAAATTAGAATTCGGAGCCATGTAGGCATAAACCTGATCGCCGGTGCCTGCTTTGCCGGTAAGCACTTCATTTACAAACTGAATATAGGGCATAGCTGGAAATATGCTCTTCAGTGTGACCGATTCGCCCACCTTGTTTCCCGGACGTATGTAAACATCAAATTGGTTCTCTCTCCAGCTGAGCGAAGAAGCCCCGCCGCCGTAATAATTACCCACATCCTGCCAGATCCAGCCATCGGGAATAATCTGGGTACCAAATAAATGGTCATCGGCAATAATTTGACCCTTTATTTGTTTGATGCCTGCATTTTTAATTGCATTAAGCCAAGCTCCTAACACCACTTCTGTTTTTGTTTGGTCGAAACGCCAGCTACCTAAACTGGGGTCTCCACCTCCTAAAATGTACACATCACCATCTAAAATTCCCGAAGGGCTGATGGTACCAGTATACGCTAAATTGGTCTCATAAGTAAAATCGGATCCCAATAAATAAAATGCAGTAGCAGCAGTAATGGTTTTAAGACTGGAAGCCGGAGCCAAACCCATATTCCCATTTTTAGAAAAAAGCACTTCACCATTATCTGCATTGAGCACGGTCAAAGAAGCCGAAGCAAAAGCCATTTGCGGATCGGCCTCCAATCGCTCATAAGCCTGTTTAATTTTTTGACTTAAAGAAGTTTGGCCTTTAAGCAGATAAAAGGAGAACAAAAACAGCAGGGTGGTTAGGTATCGCATGCTTAAAATTATAAAAATTTAGATACAGAGGATCTCTTACCGTGCGAATCGATATATTTAAACATCCTAAATGCAATTAAACCAATTATGAAACGATTAATGATTTATGTCTTCCTGGCTATGTTCAGCTTGAACTTTGCACTGGCACAGGATAAAAAAGCCATCAGCCACGAAAGCATGTGGATGATGAAAAGAGTAGGCACACCTGAAGTTAGCCCGGATGGGAAGTGGGTAGTTTTCAGTGTGCAGGAACCCAGTTATGATGAAAAAGAAGTAGTAAATGATTTGTGGATCGCCCCTGCCGACGGCAGTGCTGCTCCACGAAAAATCACTTCGGGCAAAGCCGGCGAGTCGGGCTACCAATGGAGCCCAGACAGCAAGACTCTGGCATTTGTAGCCCGTAGAGATGGCGAGGAGACAAGTCAGATTTACTTGATGAATATGAAAAACGGTGGCGAAGCACAGCGTTTTACCAATATTTCTACTGGTGCCGCTGCTCCAAACTGGAGCCCTGATGGGAAAGCCATCCTGTTCAGCAGCAGCGTATTTCCTGGTGCTTTTACCGAAGCCTTGAGTAAGAAAATAGCCGACGAGAAGAAAAAAATCAAGTATAAAGCCCGGGTGTACACCGGCTTCCCAATCCGGGATTTTGATCGCTGGCGTGATGAGAAACAGACACACCTCTATGTTCAAAATCTCGACAGCACTTCGGCTACGAATATTTTCAGCAAAATGAGCATCATTAACGACCCTGGTTTCCGGCTGGGTGGTTACAGCTGGACGCCTGATGGCCGTGGCATTGTTTTTTCAGCTACGCTGGATGGACAGGTACAAGCATCGCAGGAAGCAATATATAAACTGTATCAGTTAGGATTAGGCGGACAGGATTCGAAACTCATCCTGGAAAGCGAAAAAGCAGGATTTTATGCGCCCAACTTTAGCCCGGATGGCAAAACTTTATTTGCTACCGAAAGTGCCTTTGGCAATTACAAAGTATACGATTTAGGAAAACTGGCTCGTTTTGACTGGCCTTCCCTTAAAAATAAGGCTTATATCGCTCCAGAACTCGACCGTCCGGTGAACAGCTACACGGTAAAAAATCAAAGCATTTTTATGAGTGTAGAAGATCAGGGGCATGATAAAATTTATCAGTATAACCTGACTAAAAAACAATTGAGTCTGCTGACTAAAGGAAAAAAAGGCTGTTTCAATGCCGTTTCAGTTTCGGATGATGGTAAAGTGATTGTAGCGAACTACGACGACGCCAACATGCCATCCGAAGTAGTACGATTAGATGCCAATAGTGGAGAAAGTAAAGCCATCAGTACATTTAACCAAGCAGCACTGGCTGCTTTGGATATGCCTGAAATTGAAGAATTCTGGTTTACCAGCAGTAGAGGCAAGCAAATCCACAACATTATAGTTCGCCCTGCCGGATTCGATCCCAATAAAAAATACCCATTATTTGTAGTGATGCATGGCGGTCCGGCAAGTGCTTATAAAGACAACTGGGGGTATCGCTGGAACTATCACCTGCTAGCTAAACCGGGCTATGTGTTGGTATTAACTAACTATACCGGCTCTACTGGCTTTGGTGAAAAGTTTGCGCAGGATATCCAGTACGATCCATTTAAGGGACCAGCCGATGAGATCAATGAAGCTGCTGCTTTTGCGATCAATAAATGGAATTTTATTGATGGTAGCCGCCAGGCGGTGGGTGGTGCCAGCTATGGCGGTCACCTGGCCAGCTGGATGCAGGGTACCACTTCGCATTACAAATGCATCATCAATCATGCGGGTCTGGTGAACTCAGAAGTGCAGTGGGGCACCAGCGACGGTATTTATGGTCGTGAAGTGATGAATGGCGGATTGCCTTGGGAGAAAACCAAAACCTTTACTGAGCAGAACCCTATCCGCTTTGCGGCTAACTTCAAAACTCCGATGCTGATTACCATTGGCGAACGCGATTACCGGGTACCAATCAACAACTCACTGGAAAATTATGCCATACATCAACGTTTGAAGGTTCCGGTGAAGCTGGTCGTTTTCCCAGATGAGAACCACTGGATCTTAAATGCAGAAAACAGCCGTTTCCATTACCAGCAGATGCAGGATTGGCTAGCTACTTATTTAAAATAAGATAAAGGCCGAAAACAAAAAAGCCTCTCCGAGTTTCGGAGAGGCTTTTTTATGAGGCATAAATATTAGATCAGGCCTTTAGCTAACAGGTATTCTGCAATCTGCACCGCATTGGTAGCCGCACCCTTACGTAGGTTGTCGGATACGATCCACATGTTGAGGGTATTCGGCTGTGATTCATCACGGCGGATACGGCCTACAAATACTTCATCGCGGTTGTGCGCATCTTTCGGCATCGGGTATTTCAAGTTAGCCGGATCATCCACTACCAAAACTCCCTCCTGGTTTTCGAGCAGACGGCGAACTTCTGCCAAGTCGAAATCTTTTTCAAATTCAATATTTACCGATTCGGAGTGACCTCCCATTACTGGAATACGAACGGTAGTAGCAGTAACCTTGATCGAATCGTCGCCCATGATCTTCTGGGTTTCCTTGATCATTTTCATCTCCTCTTTGGTATAACCATTCTCCTGGAACACATCAATTTGAGGGATCACGTTCAAGTCAATCACATAGGGATAGGCCATCTCACCCTGAATTCCCTTACGCTCATTCATCAGCTGATCCACGGCTTTTACACCCGTGCCGGTTACCGACTGATAGGTAGAAACTACCACCCGCTTGATTTTATATTTTTCGTGCAATGGCTTTAAAGCCACCACCATCTGGATAGTCGAACAATTGGGGTTAGCAATGATCTTATCGGTTTTGGTCAATACCGAAGCGTTCACTTCCGGCACCACCAGTTTTTTTTCCGGATCCATTCTCCAGGCAGAAGAATTATCGATGACGGTGGTACCTATGGCTGCAAACTTGGGCGCCTGCTCCAACGAAGTCCCCCCTCCGGCAGAGAATAAAGCAATATTCGGTTTGGCTGCAATGGCATCTTCCACGGTAACTACCTTATAACTCTTACCCTTGAATTGGATTTCCTTGCCTGCACTCTTTGCAGAGGCTACAGGAATCAATTCGGTAAGCGGGAAATTACGCTCCTCCAACACTTTCAACATCATGGTGCCTACTAAACCCGTGGCACCCACCACTGCAACTTTCATAATTTATAATTAAAATTTTTTATTTATTTTTAAGTAAAGTGTTTGTTTGATACAAATATGAAGAATTGTTTACTCATTCTGATATTCTTGATTTCGAAATCTGCCTTTGGGCAAATTAGTGAAGATTTTTCGGATGGGGAGCTCAGCAATAATCCATCTTGGACAGGCAACGGATTTCTGGTCAATGCCGGCTTACAATTACAGACCGCTAATTCTGGTGGGATTGGGCAGGTAGTAAACTTGGTTGCTCCTAATCAGAAAACATTAAATGCAGTTTGGGAGTTTTACGTCCAAATCAATCTGGATCCATCGACCAATAATCAGGTAAGAGTTTATTTGATGTCTGATCATATAGACTTGAGTGGAGACCTGAATGGCTATTTCGTACTAATCGGAGAATCCGGTTCCACCGACTCGTATGATCTCTATCGTCAGGATGGTGCCACATTGACTAAAATCATCGATGGCCCGCCAAAAACAAGAGTAAATGCAAATCAGTTGTTGGCGAAAGTGAGGGTAAGCAGAACGATTGATGGATTATGGGAAGTACAAACAGATATATTGGGTGGTAATAACTTTATTTCAGAAGGAAGTGTTACAGATATGAAACATTTGGCAGGCGGTTGGTTTGGAATGCAATGTAAATACAGCTCCAGCAATTCAGACAAGTATATTTTCGACAATATCCAGATCGGCCACCTAACTGCAGATGGTGAGCCTCCTCAACTGGTGGCAGTGGAAAGCATGGACTCCAAAAAGCTGAAACTAATGTTCAATGAGCCTGTAATGCCTCAAAGTGCACAAAATCCTGCAAATTATAGTCTGAACAATAATTATGGTCAGCCAATTTCCGTTACGGCCGGTAACTCAGCAAATGAATTCATCCTTGAGTTTGTAAATGAACTCAATACCAATCAATATAGCTTAACCGTAAGTAACCTGATAGATTACAACTTTAACGAACAAAACGGTCCGTACAGTCTGGATTTTAATTTTATCAAACCATACGAAGCCCAGCAAAACGATGTAGTCATTAACGAAATTTTTGCCGACCCTTCTCCGCAAATTGACCTCCCTGGCGTAGAATTCATTGAATTATGGAATACCACTGATCAGCCAATTTCTTTGGATAAATGGACGTATAGCGATGGCACTACCAGCTACACTTTTGCAAATGAAAGCTTGTTACCAAATGAACTAGTAATCATTTGTGCGAACACCGATGTGGGCAACTTCAGCAGCTTCGGAAAAGTAATCGGTATCTCTCCATGGCCCAGCCTCAATAACGCTGGCGATCAGCTGATCTTAAAAAATGCCAACGGACAAGTCATCAACCAGGTTAGTTATACGGATATCTGGTACAAAGATTCACTTAAAAAACAAGGTGGCTGGTCATTAGAACTCATCAATCCAAAAGCATATTGCTCAGGCATTCAAAACTGGACAGCCAGTCAACATATTTCAGGAGGAACCCCTGCTCAAATCAACAGCGTTTATTTGCCAAATCTTCCTGTGGAAGCCTTGAAAGTAATTTCAGCAGAAATGCTCGATCAGCTAACACTGAGGGTTCAGTTTAATCGTTTTGTAGATAGCACCTCTGCTGCCAATCCGCAACATTACAGCCTCAATAACGGTATAGGCCAGCCTTTAACTGCAGTCGCAATTGGACCTTATTTTCAAGGGGTGAAAATGACTTTTGCCGTAGCACCCGCCTTAGGTAAAAATTATACCTTGAGCTGCGGAGCGGTGAGCGATTGTAAAGGGGACTTACTGACAGCTCCGAATAATAGTATTTCTTTTTATCTGGCCGATCAAATAAAAAAGGGAGCGCTCTTGATCAGTGAAATACTCTTTAATCCCAGAACTGGCGGAGTTGATTTTGTGGAAATTTATAATAATAGTGATCATGATCTGGACCTGAAAGATCTTCGTATTGCGAGCCTAAACGAAAAGGACAGTTTGATTGCTGTTAAAAATATCAGCCCGACACAATTACTAATTGAATCTCAAGCATACCGTGCCATCAGCACCAACCCCATCAACATCCAAACGGAATATCCGTCAGCACCAATGGCTAAACTCATTGAAGTAAATAGTTTACCAGCATTTAACGACGACGCTGGAGTAGTGCTGCTAATTAGATCCGATTCACTCCTCATCGACCAACTCAACTACACAGAAAGTATGCATTTCCCACTCATCAAAAATGCAGAGGGTGTATCATTGGAACGCAGTAGCTTTGCCATTGCTACTAACGAGCCCGGCAACTTCCGCTCGGCAGCGGCCAGCGTGGGATTTGCCACACCGGGTTACCAAAATTCTCAATTTATTGCAGGCCAAGCACTTTCAGACGAACTCAGTCTGGAATCTACCACCCTCTCCCCTGATAATGATGGTTTTGAAGATGCCTTGACCATACACTACCAATTTGCCCAAGCCGGACTGGTGGCTAATCTTCGGATTTATTCAGATCAGGGCTTGCCCATAAGATATTTAGTAAAAAATATGACGCTGGGAGCAAGCGGTGCCTTTATTTGGGATGGCCTGAACGATCAATCAGAAAGAGTTCCAATTGGGATTTATTTGATTCACCTACAAGTTTTCGACCTCAGTGGAAAGGTTAAGACTTATATCAGGCCATGTGTAGTGGCTACTCAACTGAATTGATAGCAGATAGTGGTATTTTTTTACCTTTGTGCCAAAGTGTAAAAACATGGCAGAAACAATTCTGGTATTAGGTTCAAACGGACAGATCGGTACCGAACTGGTAACCGCTTTAAGACAAAAATTTGGAAAAAATCAGGTGATCGCCTGCGATATCAAAGAACCGATTGAAACAGAGGGTCCTTTTGAGCATGCTGATGTGCTGGATGCAGCGGGTTTGCGTAAGCTATTCGAAGAATATCAGCCTTCCCAAGTTTATTTATTGGCAGCTCTACTTTCAGCAGTGGGCGAACAAAAACCAAAAAAAGCCTGGGAGCTGAACATGGATGGCCTTTTAAACGTATTAGATTTAGCGCTTGAATTCAGGGTAAAAAAAGTATTCTGGCCTAGTTCCATTGCTGTTTTCGGACCCAACTCACCTCGTGAAAATACACCGCAGTATTGTGTGATGGATCCCAATACCGTTTACGGTTTTAGTAAATTGGCCGGAGAACGTTGGTGCGAATACTACTTCCAAAAATATGGTTTAGATGTGCGTAGCATCCGTTATCCGGGACTTATCGGTTGGAAAGCTGCTCCAGGAGGCGGCACTACCGATTATGCCGTTCATATTTTCCATGAAGCATTAGCCAAAGGCACCTACGAGTGTTTCCTTTCGGGAGATACGGCCCTGCCGATGATGTACATGGACGATGCCATCAGGGCTACTTTGGAACTGATGGATGCCCCTGCAGAACAGATCAGCATCCGCTCTAGCTACAACCTGGGCGGCATCAGCTTTACACCCGAAATGCTGACTACCGAAATCCGCAAACACCTGCCAAACTTTACTATCAGCTATAAAGAAAACGACCCCCGCCAGGCCATTGCCGACAGCTGGCCGAAATCTATCGACGATACTTATGCTCAAAAAGATTGGGGCTGGAAGTTAAAGTTCGACTTGAAAGAATTGACCACAGAGATGTTAAATAATCTTAAGAAATAAACTCAATCGTATGGGAAGAGCCTTCGAATTTAGAAAAGAAAGAAAATTTAAGCGCTGGGCTAAAATGGCCGTTCAGTTTACCCGTTTGGGTAAAGAAATTGTAATGGCTGTAAAAGCCGGTGGACCCAATCCAGACGCCAACTCGCGTTTGCGTACCGCCATGCAGAATGCCAAGGCAGTAAACATGCCGAAAGACCGTGTGGAAGCAGCCATCAAAAGAGCCAGTAATAAGGACGAGAGCAACTATGAGGAATTGGTATATGAGGGCTATGGTCCTCACGGTGTGGCAGTTTTGGTAGAAACCGCCACCGATAATACCAACAGAACGGTTGCCAACGTACGGAGTTACTTTAACAAATGCGATGGCACATTAGGCAAAACTGGTTCACTGGATTTTATTTTCAACCGTAAATCCGTTTTCCGTTTTGACCCGGGAGAATGGGATTTAGAGGAACTGGAATTTGAATTGATCGATGCTGGCCTGGAAGATTTATATGTAGAGGAAGGTGAAGAAGGCAAAGACGTAGCCGTGATACATACTGCCTTTGAAGATTTTGGCAAGATGCAGAAAATGCTCGAAGAAAAAGGCATAGAGGTATTAAGTGCCAAATTGGAGCGGGTAGCCTTATCTACTACCGAAGTTTCGGAAGCGCAAGCTGCGGATGTTCTAAAATTAATCGACAAACTGGAAGAGGATGATGACGTGCAAGCGGTTTATCACAATATGGGATAAAAGCCAAAGATAAAAAGACACTATCTCAATCTTGAAATAAATCGACTGATGGCTGGTACCAACTCGGGAGATAAAGCTAAATCGGGTTTCTGATAATTGGCTAATGGAGATACTGGATCAGCGGGTTTGAGTATGTGATCCATATTTGGAATCAGCAACAGTTCCGCTTTAGGATGGGCTTCAGCCAAATTTTTGGCATCTTTCACCGAAATCTGTAGATCTCCCTCTCCCTGAATAATTAATACTGGTTTATCGACCTTTTTTAATTCTGTTTGAGGAGCATAGCGTAATAGTGAGATTAGGTATGGCTGAACCGAGGGACGGTACAAGGCATATAAATAACTAGGCACTTTAGAAACTGTGTAGCCTGCCTTCAAGGAATCTGTGATTGATTTTGATTCCTCTTGGATTTGCTTAGGCGCATTTCTAGCGATCTGTTCAGCAATCACCTCATCGAAGTTTCTGCCCATCCCTGCTAACAGTACGAGTCCAACTATTTCTGGATCCTGAGCTGCAACACTTGCTACCAAAGCACCTTCACTATGACCAATAAGTACAACTTTCTTATATTTTTCTGATGATTTTAAGAATTTCGCCCATAGTTTGACATCTTCAATCAGGTGGTCGAACCGCATAGCTATTTCTGCAGTCCCGGCAGCCTTACTGGCGCCAATTCCTCGTTTATCGTAGCGAAGAGTAGCTAAACCATTGACGGCAAGGCCTTCAGCTAATAGCTGGTATGAATTAGCATTTACACCCATTGGGCTATTGCCATTACGGTCAGTCGGACCAGAGCCGGCAATAATGATGGCAACAATATCTCTGCTGCCAGCCTCAACTAAGGTTCCAGATAGCGTTCCAGTACTCGAGGGTAAGTTAAGCTCTTTGGTAATTTGTGCTCTTGTCTGTACACCGATAAGTGAAAAGGCAATCAGAAAGACAATTCTGAACATATTTAATACGACTCTAAAACCGACTTTACCTCTTCCATCAGCCACATAGGGGTTGAGGTGGCTCCACAAATGCCTACACTTTCACCAACATTGAACATGGTTTTACTCAACTCATCACTGCTCGATACAAAGTAAGTGTTGGGATTATGCTTACGACAAACCTCATACAGTACCTTGCCATTAGAAGATTTTTTTCCGGAGACAAAAACAATTTTGTCGAAATTTTTAACGAATTCCGGTAATTCCTTATCGCGGTTTGATACCTGACGACAAATGGTATCATGAGCTTTTACTTCGTAACCCCTATTGATCAGCTCTTCCTTTATTTGATAAAATTTATCGGTGCTTTTGGTAGTTTGACTGTACAGTGTGAAATTCTGAGGCAGTTCTACCTCGTCTAATTCGGCAATATCCTGAAAAACCAATGCATTATTATTGGTTTGGCCCTGCAAACCAATCACTTCAGCATGGCCATGTTTTCCGAAAATCAAGATCTTTTCCTGTTCGTCGTAAGAATTTTTAATGCGATTCTGCAGTTTCAAAACCACCGGGCAAGAAGCATCTATGAGGGTGATGTTATTTTCTAAGGCTGTACGATAAGTTTCGGGTGCTTCTCCATGAGCCCGTATCAACACCTTTTCATTTTTTAATGATTTTAAATCATCATGTTCGATGATTTTTAGTCCTTTAGCTTTCAATCGCTCTACTTCTTCATCGTTGTGCACAATATCGCCAAGGCAATATAAGTAACCCTGATCTGCCAAAATCTCTTCGGCCATATCTATGGCATAAACCACCCCGAAACAAAATCCAGAATCGCCGTCTATAGTTACTTTTAGTTGATAAGTCATCTCTATCAAAAATACGAAATGTATTTGTTAGCGCATTATATTGAGTCCTATAAAAAACAGGAATTGCGCAAACAGTAAAACAGTTGCCGCTAAATTTACTTTATTAAAAGTTAGTCGGTTGAATAGCCAACATCCTGCAAAAGAAAACAAAAACCAGGCGATGTAATTTTGCAAGGGGATGCTTGCGCTCGCCCAATCCCAATAGTTAAAATAGATAGCTACGGGTTCAATTAAAACATCTAACAATACCAATATACTTGCCCCAAATACCGATTTAAGCACCGTACTCTTAAGCCCCAAAGCCTCCACGCTCACTCCCACACTGTATATGAGCAGCACCCAGTTTACTCCAATCAACAAGGGAATTTCGGCAAGTTTAGTGCCCAAAGTAGGACCGTAACGGTATTCACCAAAAATTAAACCGGTATGTACCCCAAGAAATTCTATCAAATACCCGGCGATGTAGATTATGACTACAAAGAACAGAAAGTTGCGGCTCTTTTCTGGCTGACTGATCAACATCAATGCCAGCATCAGCAACAAATGCATGGGCACCAGTTTGATAAACGATGCTGTTCGTTCTGCATCAATAAAACCATAAAGGCCTACTGCATGAAAAAGCAAAACCAATCCACTGATAATTAGAGAGGTTTGATTCAGGAGCTGGGGATGTTTCTTCCTTTCCATGTATTGGTTCTGGTTAAATATTTTTGCATTGATAAGACCGCGACATACAACAAGATCAGCATTTGGAGCGGATGCAATAGCAAGTTCCAAAAAACAGATTGTCCGGATAATAAAGCAATCATCACCCTACTAAGAGCGATGAGTGCCAGGGCCAGCAAGGTAAGGTTCAGTCCTAAAAACCAAGCCATTGCCAGGGGGCCGATCAAAACCAAAAACAGGTATAAAAATAAGCCAAGTATACTGTAAGCAAAGCCTGCCAGGAAATTTTTACTGAACCCTGATATGGCTTCACCAAAACTATGATACATCCGACAGTAAATGAGACCATTAGCCAAGAGGGTTTCTGCACGTCCCTGCGCAGTTTTGAGCTGTTTCATGATCTCAATATCTTCTACCACCCTGCTCTTTACTTGTTCATGCCATTGATTTTTGGCATAATGTGCCGCATCGAACATCATGAACTGACCACTTGCAGCCGAAAAAGAAGGATTCGAAGACAATCGGACCAAACGTAGCGGTAAAAGGTTTAGGAGTAAATAATGCATAAGAGGGACTACCAGTTTTTCTCCAAAACCAGACATTTGCTGATTGGTAAACAAACTCAACAAGTCGAGTTTTTGGGTTTTCATCCGATGCACTGCCGCCTGCAGGAGGCCGGGCCGGACCATTTCATCCGCATCTAAGAAAATTAAATACTTTCCATTGGCGAGGGCTGCCAACTGATGGCAGGCATAATTTTTTCCGAGCCATCCGGCAGCTAAGGGCTTGCCTTTTTCTACTCTGAAACGCGAATCCTGCTTGGCAAACTCACTACAAACTTGGTAAGTCTCGTCCTCCGAATCATCGTCTAACACAATCACTTCTATTTGTTCGTAATCTTGTTTTTGTAAAGATTCGAGCAGTTGCATGATGTTTTTCGCTTCATTGCGGGCAGGTATCAAAACAGAAACCAAATCCTGATAAACTTTCGGGCTCAGTGGCAAAAAAGGCCTGGAAAGGTAATTGAATAAGGTGACAGAAAACCGTAAAATCAGGAAGAAAAAAACAAAATAAATGACGGCCATACTAAACACTTAACTGATTTTGTTGCTTTTTCGATGCATCGTAATGCTTGTTATACTCACTCTTAATCAGTTGTAAACTGGTAAACTCGGCTCCTTCCCATGTTTGGAGAAAACACTTCACGCTTGGTTTACGGTGTTCGAAATAATCGGTTAAAATGGCCGCAAACAGGTACTGAAATTTCTTTTGAGAAGAGTTGATGATGTTCATCAATCCCTTTTCAAAAATTATAGCCTCGGAATGCGATGAGTATAATTTTCCTTGTGGAAAGATGACCACTAAATTTTGCGGGTCATTGAGTAAAGAACCAGCATAGTTTAATGTCTCGAGGATACTTCTCGACTTTTTCTTCACCGAAAAAGCTCCTAAATATTTCAGAAACCAAACCTGACGATAATTCTCTTCGGTTACCATGATATGGAATCGCTTTTTAAACAAGAGTCGATTCAGCTGGAAAAGCAGAAACCCATCCCACCAGGAAAAGTGATTGGCCAACAACAAAATTGCCCGGTTTGGATCTACTTCTATAAGGTCAAAATCAAATCTTTCAAAATCTGAGCGAATGAGCCGGTTGATATACCAAGAGAAAAAAAAGTAGATGATCAGATGTTGCTTTGGCGGATGCATGCGTTAAAGATAGTTATTTCTGCAAGCAATTAACAATCAGGAAGATAGCTCATCCACAATTCTGGCAGAAAGTAAGGCCAGCGGAATGCCGCCGCCTGGGTGAACACTGCCGCCCACAAAATATAGGTTCTTAATTTTAGACGAGAAATTGGCATGTCTCAAGAATGCGGCAAATTGATTGTTAGAACTACTCCCATACAATGAACCTTGATAAGAAGAGGTCTTACGCTCAATAATTCTCGGATCCAATACTTCTTCGCAAACGATCAAATCAGCTATCTGCTTACCCAAATTTCTGGATAATTTGTCAATGATATTTTTTCTTGCTTCCGCGATGAGAAGATCCCAATCCTGTCCTTCATTAGCAGGTACATTGATCATCACAAACCAATTTTCTCCTCCTCGGGGCGCATCTTCAGACTGGCATTTTGAACTGATGTGCACGTAAACCGTTGGATCGCTATCTATCTTTTTATCCGCCCATATGGCATTAAACTCTTGTTGATAGTCTTCACTAAAGAAAATATTGTGAACATCCAATTCAGGGAAAACCGTATTGATTCCCCAATAAAAAATAAGGGCCGAACTGCTTCGTTCCTGGTGTAGAATACGCTTGGGCGCTTGTTGATTTTTCAATAATTGATGATAAGCAAACCAAACATCCATATTAGAAATCACCCGATCGGCCAGCTCGGACCCATTTTTAAGTTTGACTCCCTTAATATGGTTTTTCTCTACCAAAATTTCTTCAACAGGCGTATTATAATGAAAAACTACTCCCAATTCTTCGGCCAATTTTACCAGACTTTGGGTAATGGCATACATGCCTCCCCGAGGAAAATAAGCACCAAAAGATTGTTCCAAATGAGGAATCACATTGAGGGTAGCAGGAGCTTTGTAAGGATTTGAGCCGTTATAGGTGGCGTATCTGTTGAAAAAACGGATCGTTTTATCGTCTTTAAAAAAATCCGAATTGGCTTGATTCATGTTCCTGAAAGCATCAATCTGAGGAAAACGAAGAATCGATTTCAGGGTTTGCCAATTTAAATAAGAAGAGATACGATGCAGGCTACTTTGCAAAAAAATGCGATTCGTAATGTCGTAAATTCTGGCACTGTATTTCAGAAAACCCCGAACCGAATCGGCACTGTCCTCGGTTTTTGCAGCAATTTCATGCGCTAGTTTTTCGGGATCTGACCAAGCTTTGATCCGAGTACCGTCCTCATAAAAGTAATGACACACCGTATCCAACTTTGTGTAATTAAAATAATCTCTAGGGTTTTTTCCGGCCAGCTCAAACAATTCGTCCACATATTGTGGCATGGTAAATAAACTCGGTCCAGCATCGAACCGGAAATTGTGAATGCTGAAAGAGGATAATTTACCACCCGGATAGGAATTGGCTTCATAAACCTGTACAGCATGTCCTTTTACTGCCATTCGAATGGCCGATGCAATACCAGCAATACCTGCCCCAATAACAATGACTTTGGCCAAAACTGATTATTTTAAATTATCTGGATTAATAACTAATCGTTCTACAATCCGATTATTTTCCAAATGCTCCCTCACAATTTCTTCCACGTCGCTGAGCTCAACTTTACCATAACACGTACCCTCAGGATAAATGATCACATTAGGGCCTTGCTCGCAGATGTCAAAACAGCCGGCCTTTTGTGCTCTCATTTCCGCATTCAGTCCCCTATCTTTGATGGCTTTTTTGAAAGCAGCCGTCAAGGCCAGCCCTCTTTCTTCACCACAGCATACCCTGGAACCCTCCGGTCGTTGATTGGTGCAAATAAAAATGTGTTTCTGATAAAGCATGAGCGATGATTTTGTCGTTGGGGTGTTAAATTATCCAGAATGAATGAATAATTGATTAAAAATAGCAATTTTTGAATGCACCATGACGAATAAAACCGTTTTGATTACTGGAGGCACCGGCCTCATCGGCAAACACTTGTGCCGGGCTTTACTCGATAAGGGTTACCGGATCCATTTATTGAGCCGTCGATTCAAACCTTCAACCGATGAACGGCTGAAAACATTCGTTTGGAACGTAGAACAAGGGCAGATTGATGAGCAATGCATGGAAGGCGTGGAAACAGTGATACACCTTGCTGGTGAAGGAATTGTTGATAAACGCTGGACCCAGAAACGCAAAGAAGACATCATCAATAGTAGGACAAACTCCATCAGGCTCATTTATGACTTGATTAGGAAACAACCTTCTTCTACTGTAAAACATATTATTTCGGCGGCAGCCATTGGTTACTATGCCGACCGAGGAGAAGAACTGATGACTGAATCCAGCCCAGCAGGAGAAGGATTTTTAGCTACATCGTGCATTGCTTGGGAGCAAGCGGTTGATGAAGGCAAGGAATTGGGATTAAGAATAGTCAAGTTCAGGACCGGGATTGTGCTCGATACCGCCGGTGGGGCACTGGCAGAAATTGCCCGTCCGGTTAAATTTGGACTTGGTGCTGCTTTAGGAAGCGGCAAGCAATGGGTATCCTGGATCCATTGGAAAGATGTGGTGAAGATGTATGAGTTTGCGCTGGAAAATGAAAAATTAGAGGGAATTTTTAATATGGTAGGCCCACAACCGGCTACTAATCTGGAATTAACGAAAGCCATTGCCAAACAATTCAATAAACCTTTATGGCTACCTGCTGTTCCGGGCTTTGTCCTCAAATTAGCCATGGGCGAAATGAGTGCAGCTGTACTGGGCAGTACCAAAACAAGTGCACAAAAAATCATGGATGCCGGATTCACTTTCGATTTCCCCGAGCTGGAACCCACCCTTAAAGATCTGTATGCCTAAACCCATCGTTAATATATTTTGGTTCCGTCGGGATTTGAGGCTGAACGACAATCATGGGCTTTATCAGGCTTTAAATGCCGGGTTGCCAGTTGTCCCCTTATTTATTTTTGATAAAAATATCCTCGATCGGCTCGAAGACAAAACAGATGCCCGTGTCAGTTTCATACACCGGGAACTGGAAGCTATCCAACAACAAATTCAACAAAATGGCTCATCGCTATTGGTAAAATACCATGAGCCTGCCAAAGCATGGGAAGAAATTCTAGATGAATTTGAAGTAAAGAATGTTTTTACGAATCAAGATTATGAACCATATGCCCGGGAACGTGATGGGAAATTGACAGAGTTCTTTAAAGGACAAAACATTGGCTTTCAACTGTTTAAAGATCAGGTGATTTTTGAGAAAGATGAAGTAACAAAAGATGACGGCAAGCCGTATACAGTTTTTACTCCTTACAGCCGTAAGTGGTTACAAAAATTTGAGCAGCAGCAATTGCCTAACTACACATCTGAAGGATTACTTTCTCATTTTGAACAAGACCATACCCGCCAACTTCCGACATTGGAAAGTATGGGATTTGAAGCCACTACCATATCGCTACCTGTAAAAGAATACCAAAATATCGTTGCCAATTATGGCGAAAAGCGAAATTTTCCTGCAATTAAGGGCACTTCTCGAATTGGCATACACCTTCGTTTTGGTACTTTGAGCATCAGAGAATTGGTGAAATACGGCTACTCTACAAAAGATAAAACATGGTTGATGGAGCTGATTTGGCGGGAGTTTTACTTTATGATTTTATGGCATTTCCCACATACCACTCACAAAGCTTTTAAACCAGAATATGACCGGATAGCCTGGAGAAATAATTTGGATGAATTTACAGCGTGGTGCGAAGGCAAAACCGGCTACCCGATTGTAGATGCAGGCATGCGTGAATTGAACGCAACCGGATTTATGCATAACCGGGTACGAATGATAACCGCCAGCTTCCTCACCAAACATTTGCTCATCGACTGGAGATGGGGAGAAGCCTACTTTGCTAAAAAATTATTGGATTATGAACAGTCGAGCAATGTAGGTGGTTGGCAATGGGCCGCCAGTTGCGGGAACGATGCTGCTCCCTATTTCCGAGTTTTTAATCCTGCTATTCAAACGCAAAAATTCGATCCGCAACTTAATTATATCAAAAAGTGGATCCCGGAGTTCAACGACCCCTTCCGTTATCCAAAACCAATTGTAGAACACAGTTTTGCAAGAAACAGGGTATTGGACGTATTTAAGAAGGCTTTAGAAAAGTAACAGAAGAGCTTATTGGACTTCTTTTACCTTGATATCGAAATCTAAACAAGAAAAGGGCGGGATGGTTCCACTTCCCTGCATGCCGTATGCAAGCTGAGAAGGAATGATGAGTCGAATACTGCCACCCTTTTTAATCAATGGCAAGCCTTCCTTCCAACCCTCAATCAAAGTGCCCAAAGTGAAAATAGCGGTGGCCCCAGTATTGGTCCTATCGAAAATCGTACCGTTGAAGAGTTTACCAGTATATTCTAAAGTTAGGACACTTGCGTTGGTAATAGTGGAACCTGCTCCAGGCTCTGCTATCTTATAATACAAACCCGATGCAGTCTTGGTAAATCCTGTTAAGCCATTAGTTTCGAGGTATTTATTGATAATAAAATCTTCATATTCCGGTAATTTGGAAGCTGTAATCACACTGACGGTATAATCTAAAGAACTGTTACCAGGAATGCCTCCACTGCCGAATTTACCAAAGGCAAAGCGAGAGGGCAGGATTACTCGTACCGTTCCCCCTTGCTTTACTGCACTACCCATCATCACTTCTCTTAATGAATCAGGACTGAAATATCCGAACCAATTGGCATATCGGTTAACAAATGTATCTGTAGCGCTGTAAGTGCCTGCTAAGTTCTTGACTGTATAAATTAGTGGAATTTGTTTGGTATAATCCAATGCAGGTCCGGTGCCCTGCTTAATCACCTGATAATAAATGCCCGTTTGTTTATATTCCTGCACATTGAGGTTGTTTTTCTGAATGTACTCAGTCACTAACTGTGCATCCAATTCCTCAATACCCGGATATTCTTTGGTACAAGCACTAAAAAGGGCAATCGTAAAAAACAGAAAAGTAAAAACTGACTTCATCTTCCTCAAATGTGGATTACAAATTTATCCAATTAAACGTAAAAAACGATTCTTTAACATCATTTAACAAAAAAGCCGTTCCGGAAATTCGGAACGGCTTTAAGTGATTCTGATTACAATCTCAATAACAATATTTGTTAGCCTCGATCAGCTGTTTGGCAACCCGCTGACGGGCGTCTTTTATATTGAAAGGCTGCACCTTGGTAAAACGGCGAAGTCCTACCAACATCATACTCAATTCATCTCCTTCAGCAAAAGAGTAAAGGGCCTCCTTACCGGCAAGGTAAACCTGATCTACTGCCTCATGAAGGTAAATGCGCATCATGTCCAATTGACCCTGAACTGCGGCTTCACCCCGCATTTTTATCAGTTTTTCTACCCTTAACAAAGTAGATTCTGCCACGTACACATAACCAATGATATCAGCAATATTCATCAGGATCTCCTGTTCTTTGGCCAGACTCATCATTAGCTTTTGAACAGCAGAACCAGCAATCATCAAACCAGCTTTTTTAAGGTTTTTCAGAATTTTCTTTTCGGCAGCAAATAAGCTTTCGTCTTCTTCACCAAATTCAGGAATCGACATCAACTCACCAGCAACCGCCTGAGCAGGACCCATCAGGTCTAATTCACCTTTCATGGCACGCTTTAAAAGCATATCAACGATTAGCAAACGGTTAATCTCATTCGTTCCTTCAAAAATACGGTTGATGCGGCTATCGCGATAAGCACGATCCATTGGCGCTTCGGCTGAATAACCCATTCCACCATAAATCTGCACGCCCTCATCTACCACATAATCTAACATTTCTGAGCCCCAAACTTTCAAAATGGCACATTCAACCGCAAACTGCTCAGTTGATTTCAGCTTGGCTTTCCCTGCTTCCATTCCGCCTGCTACCAGTGCATCGTAGGCATCGTCAATGTTCTGACCAGCACGGTATCCTGCACTTTCTATAGCGAAATTGCGCACAGCCATTTCTGCCAATTTATAACGTATTGCTCCGAATTTAGAAATTGGCAATTTGAATTGAACTCTCTCATTTGCATAATTGATAGCATGATCAATCACCTTACGGGAAGAGCCAATGGCCGCTGCTCCTAATTTGATTCGTCCGATATTGAGGATGTTCACCGCGATTTTAAAACCATTCTCACGATCGGAGAGCATGTTTTCTACCGGCACCGGGCAATCGTTGAAAAACACCTGGCGGGTAGAGGAACCTTTGATACCCATCTTATGCTCTTCCGGATTCATCGTGATTCCACCAAAATCTTTCTCTACGATAAAAGCAGTGAGGTTTTCATCATCATCAATCTTGGCGAAAACAATGAAAATATCGGCAAAACCACCGTTGGTGATCCACATTTTCTGACCATTAATGATGTAATGAGTACCTTCCTTGTTCAGGGTAGCTTTGGTTCGACCTGAATTGGCATCTGATCCCGAATTTGGTTCGGTTAAGCAATAAGATGCTTTCCACTCACCACTCGCCAGTTTCGGAATGTATTTTGCCTTTTGAGCTTCATTCCCGTAATATAAAATGGGCAAAGTACCGATACCAGTATGTGCCGAAATGGCTACCGCGAAAGAGTGACCGGCACCCAAAATATCGGCCACCAGCATGGAAGTATTGAAATTTTTGCCAAAACCGCCATACACTTCAGGGATGGATACCGCTAATAAGCCCAGTTCCCCGGCCTTATCCAACAAACCGGGCATCAAGCCTTCTTCTAGCTTATCGATACGATCCAGATTCGGATAAACTTCTGCTTCTAAGAAGTCTTCACAAGTTTTTTTGATCATTAATTGTTCCTCATCAAACTCCTCCGGGATGAACACATCGGCTGCTTCCGTTTCTTTGATGATGAATTCGCCACCTTTGATGGCATTTTTTGTTGCTTCCATTGCCTTAAAATCTGATAATTAAGTCTTATTAAACTTGATAATTTTTAATTATAGGAGTTCAAAAATTCCTGCAGCTCCCTGGCCAGTTCCCACACACATGGTTACCATGCCGTATTTTTTATTTTGTCGTTTTAATTCATTCAATATCTGAACGGTGAGCTTGGCACCGGTACAACCCAGCGGGTGACCCAATGCAATTGCTCCTCCATTCACATTCACCACATCTTTATTTAATCCCAGTTTATTGATAATTGCAAGCGATTGAGATGCAAATGCTTCATTTAATTCAATTAAATCCAGTTGATCTTGCTTCATTCCGGCCATTTTTAAAGCCAAAGGAATGGCTTCCACCGGACCAATACCCATAATCCGCGGCGGAACTCCAGCAACTCCATAACTCACCAGGCGGGCAATAGGTTGCACATTCAACTGCTTCAGCATACTTTCAGATACAATCAGTACGAATGCCGCACCATCTGAAGTTTGGGAGGAGTTCCCGGCAGTAATACATCCATTAGCTGCAAAAACCGGCTTCAGTTTAGCTAATTTTTCGATGCTGGTATCTGCACGCGGACCTTCATCGGTATCTACCACATATTCGCGGGTTTTCTTCTTTAGGTTTTCATCCAGGTAATTTTCCTTTACGATGATGGGCAATACGCCATCTTTCAAATGACCATTTTGAATAGCTTTGATTGCTTTTTGATGCGATTGATAGGCAAACTCATCTTGTGAGTCACGGCTCACTTCAAACTCTTTGGCTACGGCCTCTGCAGTTAAGCCCATACCCCAATACCAATCTGGGTTGGCCTTAGCTACTTCCGGATTAGGTACCAGTTTCCATCCGCCAAAAGGCATGCCCGACATCACTTCTACCCCACCGGCAATGATGCAATTTGCCATGCCGGAGCGAATTTTAGCCACGGCCGTAGCAATCGTTTCTAAGCCCGATGCACAATAACGGTTAACCGTCATACCCGGAACTTTATCAGTATCCAGTCCCATCAAAGAGATCATCCGGGCAATGTTTAGGCCCTGCTCCGCTTCTGGCGTGGCATTACCTACAATAACATCGTCAATTTGTTCCTTATCCAAATTAGGAACGGAGGCCACCAATCCTCTCACAACCTCAGCGGCCAAATCATCGGCACGCATAAAGCGAAAAACACCTTTAGGGGCTTTGCCCACCGCTGTGCGGTATCCTGCTATGATATATGCTTCTTGCATCTGTTCAATATTTAGTTTCTCAAAGGCTTACCTTTGGTTAAAATACTTTGTATACGTTCTAAGGTTTTTTTCTCACCGCAAAGCGATAAAAATGCTTCGCGTTCCAGGTCGAGCAGGTATTGCTCAGAAACTATGGATGGTGCCGATAAATCGCCACCACACATCACGTAACCTAATTTCTCTGAAATCTTTTTATCGTGCTCAGAGATATAATTTCCGGCGTACATGGAATTTGCTCCAGCGTAAACAATCCCCAAACCCGATTTTCCTAAAACCTTGATATCCTTACGGCGAACAGGCTGTACATAACCTGCATCAGCCAGCTCTATCGCCTTGGCTTTTGCATCGGCCAATAAACGACTGCGATTCATCGTGATATCGAATTTACCGGCTTGTAAATAGCCCAGGTCGGCAGCTTCGGCGCCCGAAGTAGATACTTTGGCCATGGCGATGGTCAAGAAACGATCTTTTAATACATTCTGATTAATTTGACCATCTTTCAACTCATCAGATACCCGAAGTGCGAACTCCTTAGTACCGCCACCACCTGGAATCAATCCTACGCCAAACTCTACCAAACCCATGTAGGTTTCGGCATTGATTTGCACATGATCGGCATGCAAAGCAAATTCACAGCCCCCGCCCAGGGTCAGGTTGTGTGGTGCCAAAATCACCGGAATAGAGGAGTAGCGTAAACGCATGGAGGTATTCTGGAAAGTACGGATGGCAAGGTTAATTTCCTCCCATTCTTGTTCGATAGCGGCCATAAAAACCATTCCGATATTTGCCCCTGCAGAGAAGTTTGCTCCATCGTTTCCGATGACCAGACCTCGGTAGTCTTTCTCTGCAAGATCGATGGCTTTATTAATTCCCTGAATCACATCTCCACCAATGGTATTCATCTTGGTGTGGAATTCGAGATTGATGATCCCATCGCCTATATCAGTAATAGTGGTACCGCTGTTTTTCCAAATGGTAGAGGTAGGGCGAATATTGTCCAGAATGATGAATGCATCGGTTCCTGGAACACTTTTATAGGTTTTTGTAGGGATATCGTAATACTTTCTAATCCCATTTTCAATCTTGTAAAAAGAAGTGTGACCAGCGGCAAGCATCTCCTCTACCCATGGTGCCGCCTGATTGCCCAGGGACTTCATACCCTCCAAGGCTTCTTGAACGCCAATGGCATCCCATACTTCAAATGGGCCCAACTCCCAGCCAAAGCCGGCACGCATGGCATCATCTATACGATACAATTCATCCGCTATTTCTGGGATCCGGTCTGAAACATATTCAAAAAGACCAAAGAAAGAAGTGCGGAAAAATTCTCCGGCACGATCGGTCCCTTTGGCATAGGCTTTCATCCGGTCACGCAAGTTTTCAATCGGTTTGAGCATTTCTAGCGTAGCCGATTTGATTTTTTCCTGCGGACGATATTCCATCGTTTTCAGGTCGAGGGCTAAAATTTCACTCTTCCCATTTTCGCTTTTTACTTTTTTATAGAATCCCTGTTTGGTCTTATCGCCCAACCAGTTATTTTCTTTCATTTTTTGAACATAGCCAGGCAGCTGGAACAGATCATGAGCCTTATCATTTGGCAAATTGTTAAATAAACCACCCGCCACATTGATCATGGTATCTAAACCAACCACATCGGTAGTTCGGAAAGTGGCTGATTTCGGCCTGCCCAAAACTGGTCCGGTATATTTATCCACTTCTTCTACCTTCAGGTCCATTTTCTCTACCAGGTGCAATAAAGCCATGATGGAGTAAACGCCTACCCGATTGGCAATAAATGCCGGTGTGTCTTTACACAATACGGTAGTTTTACCCAGTAGTTGATCGCCATAATGCATCAGAAAATCCACTACCTCTTGGTCGGTATCTGGGGTGGGGATAATTTCTAATAGTCGTAAATAGCGTGGCGGATTAAAAAAGTGGGTGCCACAGAAGTGCTTTTTAAAATCTTCAGAACGACCTTCAGCCATTAAATGAATCGGAATGCCTGAAGTATTGGATGTGATGAGCGTGCCTGGTTTACGGAATTGTTCCACCTGATCGTATACCTTCTTTTTAATCTCCAGGTTCTCTACCACCACTTCAATGGTCCAATCGCAGTCGGCGATGTCCGTCATATTGTCTTCGAAATTCCCTGTGCTGATCCGAGCAAGAGATTGTTTGGTAAAAATCGGTGAGGGATTAGATTTTACCGCTGTTTGTAATGCGGTGTTCACCACACGGTTACGCACCGTCGCATGTTCCAGACTCAGGCCTTTAGCCTGCTCTTCGGCGTTGAGTTCTCTCGGCGCAATATCTAGTAATAATACCTCCAAGCCAATATTGGCGAAGTGGCAGGCAATACGAGAACCCATGATTCCTGAGCCCAATACGGCTACTTTTTTTATTGTTCTTTTCATACCACAGTAACGGGTTTATAGGCAAAAGTTAGTTCGTTAATTCTTTGGAGCAGCTCAATCAAATCTTTGCGCTCATTTTGTTGAAGATTTTTATTCAAATACTGATTGAAATCTTTCACAACTTGCTTGGCCAAATGTTTCTTTTCTCTACCGAAATCGGTTAAGTAAATCTTCACCGATCTTTTATCCTTGGTGTCTACCTTTCGGTAAATTAAACCGAGCTCTTCCATGTTTTTCAACATTCTCGACAGGCTGGTAGATTTGACCCCCAAAAGGTTGGCTATCTGGCTAACTGCCGTACCTTCCTCTTGAATGTTGATAAGCGCATAACCCAAGGCTTGGGTGATGCCAAAAGCTGCGGCCAATTGATTGTAAGTGTTGGCAATATTCTGCCAAACCACCTTTAAATGAAAGTCTATTGTTTCTTCTGGCTTCATGTTTACTATGCAAGCATAGCAAATCTAAGTAATGTATATTTATTATGCAAGCATAGTAAATATTTTCATGAATTTGATGAACCGAAATGATACCTTTGGTTTATAAAAAGATCTTTAATGAAAGAAATAACCGTACAAGAATTAAAAAAGAAGATCGACCAGCAGGAAGATTTCCAATTGATTGATGTAAGAGAAGCTTTCGAATACGAGGTTTCAAATCTGCAAGGTTTACACATTCCGCTTGCCAATATTTTGGTAGAGACAGAGAAGATTGACAGAGACAAGCCAGTTATTGTACATTGCCGCAGCGGCGCTCGTAGTGCAGCGGCAATCATGCAGCTTGAAAGTCATGGGTTTAAAGATTTATATAATTTAAAGGGTGGTATTTTGGCCTGGGCGGCCGAAATAGAACCGGGTATGAATGTTTACTAAAATGATCTGGAAAATTTTAGCCAATGTGGGGCTTAATATTGGTATTTTCAGCATGGGAATGAGCGCATACTGGGCATTTAAAAACGGTGTTTACGGAATGCTCGCTGCCAGTATTTTCTCTTTGACATTATTGATCTTTTTAAAGGTCAGATTGATTAAAAGGGTGCGTGAAACTGCCCAGAAAAAATAATTTTTAATAACTTTTAAATAGTACTTAGATATGATTCTATTATTCATCGGTTCAGTTTTACTCATTTTTGGCATCCAGGCTGCACGCCAGGAAAGTCCGCTAACCCGATTGGCTGGCACCATCCGGATTGCGGGAATTGTCTTGTTAATAGTTGGAGCCTCTACTTCCATGTTCAAGGTAATTGATGCCGGACAGGTAGGGGTTAAAACCCTTTTTGGCAAGGTGGAAGATGATGTATTGTATAGCGGTCTCAATGTGATCAATCCATTGGTAGAGGTGACCAATTTTGATGTGAAGACACAAAACTACACCATGTCTGGTGTCCATGATGAGGGAACTAAATCTGGCGATGACGCTATTCGGGTGCTTTCATCTGATGGTTTGGAAGTGATTATCGATTTATCGGTACTATACAGAGTAAACGCCAATGAAACTCCTCGGATTTTAAAAGAAATTGGCCGCGATTATGTAGACAAGATTGTACGCCCCGTAAGCCGCACTGCCATTCGCGATAATGCAGTGTATTACGATGCGGTTGCTTTATATTCTACCAAAAGGCAGGAATTTCAAGACAAGATTTATAAAACCATTGGCGAAAGTTTTGCTAAAAGGGGTTTGGCTTTAGAACAATTACTGGTAAGAAATATCACCTTGCCGGAATCTGTTAAAAAAACCATCGAATCTAAAATCAACGCAGAGCAGGAAGCACAAAAAATGACTTTCGTTTTGCAAAAAGAGCGCCAGGAAGCAGAACGCAAGCGAGTGGAAGCGCAGGGTATTGCCGATTACCAGAAAATACTTTCGACCGGCTTAAGTGATAAACAATTACAATACGAAGCCATTAAGGCGCAAAAGGAAATTGCACTTTCACCAAACACTAAAATCATTATCACCGGTGGTGGCAAAAGTGCGCCAATAATTATTGGCGGGAATTAATCATTAGAATATCACATTCAACATAGCCTAGACCTTTAGGGTTTGGGCTTTTTATTTAATTGGTATTGGAGGGAAAATTTCAGATAACGAGAGAAAATAAGGTTTGTACCACCAACCCAACCAAATTTATAATCCCAAATACCTGATGAATAACCTAAGCCGACTCCAAGTTGATTTTTAAAAATATTCAACTGCAGGTTGGGTCGTAAATCAATAACTGTAGTAGACCTATCCTCTCTGTAGGATTCTACATAACCATTTTCAGACATAGACTTGTAATTTTTCTTTGCTGGACCTGTATTCAATGCAATTGCTATTCCTCCTTGTAAATTCATGGAAAAAGGACCTGCTTTCCAATGATAGCTTAAATAGGGATTCAGGGTAAAAAAGTTATGCCTCAAAAATATTCTGCCTTCCCAAGCCACATTATTTAAATCTTTAAAAGAAAAAGTGGCTTTACTTTGTAAGGATTCGAAATCTATACTTAAGCCAAATCTTATCCGATGATGGTTAATTCTTTGAAAATCTATCCCTATTCCGTAAGATACCCCCGGTTGCGTTCCATAAGCGTTAAAACGATCCGCATTGGTATTTGCACCGTCTCCCTTGAAATGAAAGAAACCTGAGTTAGGCTGGACGATGATTTTCCAAGATTGGGCAGAAACAGTTTTTATCAGAGCCAGTAGAATAGAGAGTATAACTAGGCCACCGTAAAACCGTTTCATCCTTTAATGTTCTTATATATCAAGTCTTTATACGTAAAAATTAGACTTAAGGTTACATTAAAAGAAAATTATTTTCTTAGTAATTAGATTCCAATACCGGAATGGTCAGTGAGCATCCATTTCCCATCTTTAAATTCGGGATTAGGGAATGGATTATTTTGGGTGAGGAAGGGACCATCTAAATCGGCCCAGTCGCAAAGCGGAGCTAATGCGGCGGCAGCCAGGGTGGCACAGGAAGTTTCACTCATGCAGCCTATCAAGATTTTTAAGTCCAGCTCACGGGCTTTTTGTATCATTTGCCATGCTTCGTGCATACCGGAACTTTTCATCAGCTTGATATTGATGCCATGGTAAACTCCTTTTGCTTTTACCACATCGGCCAAACGCTGGATGGATTCATCGCCCAAAATCGGAATGGGACTCTGTTCTGTAATCCAGGCATTGTCTTCCCAGTTATTTTTATCCATCGGCTGTTCAATCAATCTCACACCTTGTTCTTCCAACCATTGAACCATCTCCAAAGCTTGATTACGATCCTTCCACCCCTGATTGGCATCTACAAATAAAGGCTTATCTGTTACAGAACGAATGGTTTCGATGAGTATTTTGTCGGCTTCGCCGCCCAGTTTCACTTTGAGAATATGAGCTGGTTCGGCTTCATGCACTTTCTTTAAAATCACCTCCCGAGTATCCATCCCAATAGTAATAGAGCTAAGTGGCATTTGCTCAGGATCTACGTCGAAATATTGCCAACAAGGACGCTGATCTATTTTCCCCTGCAAATCGTGCAAGGCAATGTCGATAGCAGCTTTGATGTTCGGATTTCCGGGAGCCAGGCCATCTAAATAGCCCCTAACCTCATCAAAATTGAAAGGCGGTTGGAGCCAATCGAGTTTTACTTTTGATAGAAATTCAGCAGCGGTGGCAGGATTTTCTCCATGATAAGGCACCATAGATGCTTCCCCAAAACCGATTAAGCCATCAAATTCGAGCTCCAAAAGCATCAGAGGAGTACTCATACGGCTATATCCTGAAATGCTGAAAGGATATTTCAAGAATAACTCATAGGGTTTAGCGTGTATTCGGATGCTCATTTTACACTTGGCTTACATCGCTAATTAACTGAAAAAATCCGGCAATCGGGCCAATTGTTTACCTTTGGAGCATGGTAGAGCCTTTGTATGAACCTTTTAAAAGTTTCCAGTTCGGTCATCAGCATTGCTTTTTGAGCGGCAAAAAGCTGCAATCAAGCGAAGAAAGCATCAGTGTTTTCCCGCTCTGGTTCATCCAGCGTTTTGGCTTAGAGGAGAAAGCATTTAAACTGCTTGATGAAAGCATCACTACCTATAAAGACATTAAAATTCCATGTGCAACGGATATCAATGAACAATTCCTAGAACCGCTTGAGTTGGAAATTGAAAAAGCTTTTGCAGCTGGTTACAGCGGATTAAAAACATTACCCGAACAAAAACTTTTTCAATGGATTGCCAAATTGGTTTATGGTATCATTTATCATGAAATCAGACAGGGCATGCGTCAACAAGCGGCGCAGGGAGAAAGTTTTAACTTATCGCAATCGCTACAGTTTAAGTTCTCTAAGTTGCACCTCATGCTGCAATCTTTGATCAGACCCATTGTTTTTGAAGATGTAAATCCCTGGAGCATCTGCCTATTTAAGCTCGATCAGGAACAAGACTTCTTCAGCTATCGCGATGAAATTAATACCCTGAGTTTTAGCTTGAGGGCTGGCGATTTTGGCATCATTGCCTGCCTGCAAGACAACGGCACCAATTTGGCCTATCACCGGGATGTTTTACAAAAAATTTCGGATCATCGCTTGCAGCCGATCCAATTCGAAGAAATATGTGCCCGTTTTTTCTACTCGGCCTACCTCTTTAACCGATTGCCAGAATACACCGTATTACCTACAAATGAAGCCATATTTATAGAAGCGATGCCCCTTCAGGGAATCAGTTCGAAACCTATCTTCGACCATTGGGAAAACAAGACTTACGGCCAGGTTCTGGAGAATTTCTGGAAGCCCTGGGGATATGTATTGCTCGAAATCATCAAAGATCCCGAAAATCCACTAAGCTTTTTGCTGGATGAACAGGGAGAATTCAGGCAAAATTTATCAATCTAAATCCTGCCTCCTGTCAGCTGCCCTATAAAATAAGGTACAATATCAGGGTGAAGAATGATCGTGATCAAAATACCGGTTAATGCTCCATAAAAGTGGGCATCATGATTAATATGATCGCTGGAATGCCGCGAAGCGTACCAGCAGTATCCCAAAAACAAAAATCCATATAAAACCGCTGGGATAGGGATAGGGATAGGTAAAATCAGCATTTTGGTTAAGGGATAAAACAAAATATAGCTGAAAACCACCGCACAAACCGCTCCTGAGGCCCCCAAACTATGATACCAGAAATGCTCTTTGTGTTTTGCAATAGAACTCATATCGCTCAGCACCAAACTCAGTAAGTAAATTAATCCGAAATGAACATGACCCCAAGCACTGATGGAGACCAATGTTCTTTCGAGCGGAAAAGCAAAAAAATAGAAGGAGAGCATATTAAACAGCAAGTGCGTCCAGTCCTTGTGAATGAGACCACTTGTAAGTAGTGTATAAATTTTTTGGCCGCGACTTAGGCTATAAGGGTGCAGCATGAATTTGCCATAAATCTCCTGATTAGAAAATGCGTAGATACTGGTCACGACAGTGAACAGAAAGATGATACTGGCAACGGGGGTTTGGGTGATGTAGTCTTGCATAGCTAGTTTAGTAGTCGTCCAACGGGATAACGCATGAAAGTTTTCTCCAGGTAATCTGAGTGGCGATAAACCCAATCCAATTGAGCTGCACCACTTTTATTCAATGTTTCATTCTTCAACTTTTCTTCTTCTAATTGCTTTCTAAGTTCTGGATTCTGCCTTAAAAGTGCTGCTCCAGTATCTTCAAAAACATAAGCCGAAAAATACTCTTTCTGACTAAGAATCGAATCAAAGAAGTTCCAGGCAAAAAAAGAATCGACGCCTTGTGGTTCCAGCGTTTCTACAATGTATCGATTTTGGGGCTGATTTACCTTCACTACATAATCACCCTCATAAAAACGAACAGATTGTTTTACCGGGTTTACCTTAACCTGCGTATGAAGATAATGCCCTTCATAGGGTCTGGCCGGACTTTTGTAATCCGTGATATAATACATCTCCAGATTCATCAGCGTATCTTTTTTTAACCTTTCGAGCTGTACACCGTTCAATCTCAACAAATCAATCACTTTTTGCCAAGCTTGCGGAATGATATAAGCCACTGGGGCATTTACACTTAATGTAGATTGATAATGTTTAAACCAGGGAATGTTTTTTTGGTAAGGTTTCGCTCGATCATAGAACAAGCGAGGTTCTCCACTGATCTCGCTGGGCTTGCGACCGGCTTCATAACCCTTAAATTCAAAACTATCTACCCTGCTCTCATCTAATTTCCAGCTCAAAGCGAATTCCTTTTGTTGTTTGGCTGCCTCCAGCGCTTTCTTTCTTACAAATCCTATTTCTGCTGCATGCTCCTCAGTATAGTTGATGAAAGTTTGCATGAGGGCGTATGTGGCTTCTACCCTTTGTTTAAAAGGTTTGAGCATGTGCGTTTCGGGAACATATCCTATGGTTTGATGAAGCGCCGCATAACCTGTACTAAAGCGGGGAATCTCCAAAAAAGCACGGATCCCCTCATCGGGTGTTTCTTTAATGTGATCAACGTAAGGTGTCATTTCCCAACCGACATTTTTCATTTGTTTGAAGATGGCCGGTGTGAGTTTATTAGACATGAAATCTGCTAAAATGGGGCTTAATTTGTCTTGTTGCGTATCTATTAAAGTCATCACATACTGGTAATCGGCACCATTACTGGTATGGTTATCGATGAAAATATCGGGCCGCCAGGTGTTAAAAATTTCCTGAAAAGATCGTGAGTTTTTGGAGTCCGTTTTGATGAAATCGCGATTCAAATCAAGATTTTGAGCATTACCCCTAAATCCGTAAGCCTGCGGACCATTCTGATTTGCTCTCGAAGTGGAAGACCTGTTCAAACTGCCGTCAATATTATAGATCGGTATGAAACAAAGTACCACATTATCGGGTACCGCATTATTTTTCAGCAAATCACGAACCAGCATCATGCTGGCATCAATACCCTCCGGTTCCCCAGGATGTATGCCATTATTGATCAGAATGATCCGCTTATCTTGCTGACGAAGTTTGGCAGGATCAAACACTTTATTTTTTGACAAAACCACCAGGTGAAGCGGCTTACCGCTATCTGTTGGCCCACAAGTGACCATTTTCAGTTGATCAAACTTTTGATCTAATTGCTGATAATAACTAATGGCTTCTGCATAAGTTGCGGTGGTGTTTTTATACTGATCGCGTTCAAAGGGAGTTAGCTGGGCATGCACACTCAGTACCAATAAAACAGAAAATCCAAGCAAAAAGATTTTTTTCATATCCCCAAAGATATTATTTGTCGACTATTTAGCTGTGTAAAATCAGCTTAGTAAAAGGTAGACATTTATTTTAAATTTACCTCCCGGGAGAGCCTATGGAAGCACTAAAAATATATAACTACACAGCATCAAACAGATTTCTAAAATATGTAAGGATCGATACGCAATCAGATCCCTACTCAAACACTTGTCCATCTACCGAAAAACAAAAAGACTTGGGACGCCTTCTGGTGCAAGAATTAATTGAAATGGGCATCACTGATGCGCATTTAGATGAGCACGGCTATGTATATGCCACCCTTCCGGCAAATACCAATAAATCGGTTCCGGTGATCTGTTTCTGCTCCCACATGGATACCTCGCCCGATTGCAGCGGCAAGGAGGTGAAACCCATCATCCACCCTAACTATCAAGGTCAAGATCTGGTGCTGCCCGATGATCCAAGTCAGGTTTTACGGATGAAAGAACATCCCGATCTGCAAGCACAAATCGGCAATGACATCATTACCGCCAGCGGGACTACACTTTTAGGGGCCGACAATAAGGCCGGATTAGCTGAAATTATGGATGTGGTGAATTTTTTGACCCATCATCCTGAAATAAAACACGGCACCTTAAAGATCTTATTCACTCCGGATGAGGAAATTGGAAGAGGCGTAGATAAAGTTGACCTGAATAAATTAGGTGCCGACTTTGCTTATACTGTTGACGGAGAGACGCTGGGTTCGTTCGAAAATGAAACCTTTTCGGCCGATGGTATCGTCATTAACATCCGAGGTATCAGCTCACATCCGGGATTTGCCAAGGGCAAAATGGAAAGTGCCTTGAAGATTGCGGCTGAAATTATAGCACAATTACCAAAAGAGAGATTGAGCCCCGAAAGTACGGAGGCCAAAGAAGGATTTCTACATCCGGTGGCTATCCGCGGTACCGTGGAGGAAGCTACCTTAGAGTTCATTGTTCGCGATTTTACGGAAGAGGGCCTTCAAAGCCACGCGACTTTCTTGGAAGAAATTACCAAAAAGGTAATTGTCAACTACCCTAAAAGTCATTATGAACTCCAGGTAAAAGAACAATACCGTAACATGAAAAAAATTCTGGACGAGCACCCGGGAGTGGTGGAATTTGGTTTAGAAGCCATACGCAGAGCCGGACTCGAACCCAAACTACAAAGCATTCGTGGCGGGA
>CAZOLA010000011.1:0-24559 GCA_964580845.1 uncultured Sphingobacterium sp. | reverse complement strand
GAAGCCATACGCAGAGCCGGACTCGAACCCAAACTACAAAGCATTCGTGGCGGGACAGATGGTTCCAGATTATCCTTTATGGGCTTGCCTTGTCCCAATATTTTTGCCGGAGAACATGCTTTTCACAGTAAGTTAGAATGGGTATCTGTTCAAGATATGGAGAAAGCAGTAGCGAGTTTAGTGCATTTGCTAACCATCTGGGAAGAAAAATCCTAAAATCGAAATCGGCCAGGACAATTAAAAACCATGGTCAAACGATTCTTGTTGATGGATGTTTATTAAAGGTTCACTCTTTAATACAACATTATGCAAGCATCTCGATTAAAAATCAACAGGATAACACCCAAACCTCATCCATATCTGCCCAAAAATCTTTTATGTTTCTCTCACCTGCGGTGGAATTTTGTATTCCAGCGGCCTCAGCAACTATTGAGTCGCCTTTCCGAACATTTTAACACTTATTTTGTTGAAGAGGCCATTTTCGATGCAAAGGATAGAGTCTACCTCACTTTAGAAAATATCCATAAAAACTTATCGGTGATTGTGCCGCACTTACCCGCCGGACTCAGTTTTGAAGAGCAGTGCGATCTTCAGAAAGAGCTCTTAGACCGGCTCCTGGCTGCTCAAAACATGGCTGAATTCATCTTTTGGTATTACACCCCCATGGCACTGCCCTTCTCCGAACACCTCCACCCGCAATTTATCATTTACGATTGCATGGACGAATTGTCGGTCTTCAAATTCGCACCAGAAAATATCAGCATACTGGAGAAAAATTTATTCAAAAAAGCAGATTTGGTGTTTACCGGTGGGGCTTCGCTTTTCGATGCAAAAAAACATTTCCACAGTAATATTTATCCCTTTTCGAGTAGTATCGATAAAAAACATTTTGAAAAAGCTCGGCAAGTTAAGCATTCGCATCATCGGTCAAACAAACAGGCAAAGCTTGGTTTTTTTGGGGTAATCGACGAGCGATTTGACAGTCTGCTGATCGCAGATTTGGCTAAAAAACATCCTGAATGGCTGATAGAGCTGATTGGACCCGTAGTTAAAATAAATGCCGATGAACTGCCCAAGGCCAACAATATATTATATACCGGTCAAGTTGATTATCAACAACTTCCATCGTACATTTCTAAATGGGATGTAGCGCTGATCCCATTTCAAATTAATGAATCTACCCGCTACATCAGTCCCACCAAAACTCCTGAATACCTCGCTGCCGCGAAGCCGGTCATTTCCACCCCTATCAGAGATGTAGTTCAACCTTACGGCAGAATGGGTTTAGTAAAAATTGGCAAAAATGCCGAAGATTTTGCACGACATGCCGATGAGCTGCTGAAGCTTTCTTTAGCACAAAGCAAGGCTTGGCTCAGGCTGGTAGATGACTTTTTAGCGGAACAATCCTGGGAGCAGACTTCTTTGGCAATGATGGAAAAGATCAGAGAAACGCTGGAAGAAAAACGGATGATTTCAGTAGCATAATTCATTCATAAAGGAATGAAAGACTTGGAAATTTGGGCTGGACTGGAATGTACCATTAACCGGGTAGGTGATGTTTATTTTAATCAGCTGGATTATGCCGGCCATTGGAATAGAGAAGAAGATATTGAGCAGATTGCCCAGTTGGGCATCAGCAAAATTCGCTACCCAATTCTTTGGGAAAGACATCAGGTACGTCAAAACGAGTGGCAAAATTGGGATTGCACCGAAAAAAACCTGTTAAAATTAAAAAAACATGGTTTGGAGCCCATTGCGGGCTTACTCCATCACGGTAGTGGACCCGCATTCACTCACCTGCTCGATCCCGATTTCCCAGAAAAATTTGCGGATTATGCTCATCAGGTCGCCAAGCGTTTTCCCTGCATCAATGATTATGTCCCCATTAACGAACCCCTCACCACTGCCCGATTTTCAGGACTTTATGGCTTATGGTATCCGCACTTGCGGGATGATCTGAGCTTCGTAAAAATGCTCATCAATCAATGTAAAGCCAGTATCATGGGAATGGAAGCCATCAGGTCGGTTAACCCCAAATCAATTTGGATTCAGACTGAAGATTTAGCCAAAACAACTAGCACCAACTTATTAAGATATCAGGCCAATTTTGAAAACCAGAGGAGGTGGCTCGGCTTTGACTTATTGGCCGGAAAAATCAGTTCTCAACACCCATTGTGGGATTACCTGAATTGGATCAGACTAAACCCGAAAGAATTAGACTTCTTCAGCAACAAAAAACAGCAACCCGACATCGTAGGCTTTAATTATTACCTCACTTCAGAGCGTTACCTCGACGAGCAATTATCTCGCTACCCCAAACATACCCATGGTGCAAATCATATACACCGTTATGCCGATGTAGAAGTGATAAGAGCATGTCCGGAGCAGTTCCTGGGTCTGAAAAAACTGGTAAAAGAGGCTTGGGAACACCTGCAAAAAGAGATGGCGATTACTGAAATCCATTTACATTGCTCTCGCGAAGAACAACTCAGATGGTTTGATGAAAATTGGCAATACTTAAGAGAATTAAAGGAAGAAGGTATTCCAATGAAGGCCATGACCGCCTGGGCATTATTAGGGTCTTTCGGTTGGAATCGTTTATTGACAGATGCTAAAGGTACCTATGAAACCGGAGTATTCGATTGTAGCGGCGGATCCATTCGCCCAACGGCCCTGGCCAAATTTGTAAAACAGCTCTCGAATAATGAAAATAGTACTCACCCGGTATTAAACCGACATGGCTGGTGGCATGCTCACCAACCCCGGGCAGAAAAATCATCCCTTATTCAAAATAATCATGTCGGCCTTTCGTTTAAACCCTTGTTGATTATTGGTAAAAATGGAACGCTGGGCCGTGCATTTGCAAGAATTTGCAAACGAAGGGCCATCGATTTTCATTTGAGTGGAAGAGAGGAGCTGGATATTACCAATACGCAATCGATAGAAAAGATGATGGAATTGTACCAACCCTGGGCCATAGTAAACACTGCCGGATATGTGCATGTGGACCATGCCGAACAAGATCCAAAATCTTGTTTCATGGCCAACACGCAGGGAGCAGAAAATTTAGCAAAGATTTGTGCCCGGCATGCTATTCAGTTCCTCACATTTTCGAGCGATCTGGTATTTGGCGGGCACAAAGAAACGGCCTATTTAGAAAGTGATCCGGTGAGACCTTTGAACATTTATGGCCACAGCAAAGCCCTGGCTGAAAGAAGGATCCTGAAAACTTATCCAAAAGCATTGATCATTCGGAGCAGTTCTTTTTTTGGTCCATGGGATGGAACCAATTTTGCTCATCAGGTAGTTCAATCACTTTATAAAAATGAAAGTTTTGTAGCTGCTGATGATATCTACATCTCTCCAACTTACGTTCCTGAATTAGTTGAAATGAGTTTAGATCTGCTTTTAGATGAGGAAAGAGGGATTTGGCATTTGGCGAACCAGGGAAAGCTTAGTTGGGCCGACTTTGCGGCTGAATTAGCAGAAAGGGCAGGCTTTTCACGAAACGTAATCAGCAGAAAGAGCGCTTTAGAATTGAAGTTCAAGGCCGCTCGGCCGAAGTTCAGTGTGATTGTATCTGAGAGAGGTGCCAATCTCGGAAAATTAGAGGAGGCGCTAGATCAATTTTTTATTCAAACATCTATCCAAAATCAAATTCATTAAATTATGGAAAACTTATACATTTCCGCATCGCCGGTAGCAGGGAAAGGCTTGTTTACCTCCATCGACATCAGGCCCAAGCAAATTATATTCCGGTTCGATGGCGAGCATATTTTTCATGAATACACGCCAGAGTTCGCGGTACAAGGTGCCAATTGGATCGGGGTGGGCGATCGGGAATGGGTGGTACCGCAGCCGGAGAGCCCGGTACTTTTCTTAAATCATTCTTGCAGTCCGAATGTGTTCATCAACAAGCATAGAGAGATCATGAGCTGGGCCAACATTCCGGCACACAGCGAACTTTTTTTGGATTATTCCAGTACCGAGCTCGACCCTTTTTGGTCGATGAAATGTAATTGTAATGCCTTAAATTGTCGGCATGTGATACGAAGTTTTCCTCATTTACCTTTGGTTACCCAATTGCAATACCGGCCTTATATTAGCCGGGTTTACTGGGACCGCGAAAGTCAGAGGACTTTGAAATAAAAAAGGCCATCTCAAAGGACAGCCTTCTGATTTTTTAAACAAGAATTACCTTTCTTCTTCGCTGGCATCTTCGTTTACATGCCCCTCTGCAATTTCGGTGAGTTTCACATCTGCCGATTTTTCTTCTTCTAAACTCTGCGATAAAAGATCAATAATTTCATCATCCAACTGAAGCACTGCTGCCAAGGTTTTCAAGGTACCATAAGTGGCAATCTCGTAATGTTCAATTTTTTGACCTGCCGAAATCAGGCCGGCATCGCGGGTCAGGGACCCTTGTTCGGTATCCTCAATTTTTTCTTTTCCCTCATCCACAATTCCATCCATGCCCTCACATCGCTTTCCGATGGCTCTTCTTTCGATCATCTGAAAGATCTCTTCCAAACGTTCCACCTGTTGCTCCGTTTTTTCCAAATGTTCCATAAAAGCCATTCTTAAATCATCAGAAGTTGCGGCTTTGGCCATTTTAGGCAAATTTTTAACCAAGTGTTTTTCTGCCCAATAAATATCTCTTAGTTCCGACACGAATAATTCAAATAGTGCCGAATCTTTCATTTCCATTTCTCCCTGAGAAGTATTTCCTGTTTTATTTTTCATAGGTGTAAAATTGATGTGCTGAAAAAACATCCAGGGAATAAAAGGGTTTGAGAAATTTTAAAAAAATTGCGTGGATAATGCTGAATGAATAGGTACTGCGACTACCCATCTTGCAACATACACCCACGCAAAAGTTTTGCGCATCTGCCTGAAGACTTAAGGGTCGCAGTAATTAAGACCTCCTCACAATTGCTCTAACAAGAAAGCATTTTACAGGAGTAAATTTAGTAAAAATATAGATTTAGAAGAAATAAATTTTCTATTGGATTAATAATAAGTAAAGAATGGAAGCTCCTAAGTTCTTTGGGGAACAGCTACTAAATTACTGGTGGCTACTGCTAGTAATTTTGCAGATTGGTTATACAGCTCTGCCTGAACATAAACGGCGGTGCGTCCGTTGCGGATCACTTTTGCTTTGGCAATTACCTCATCGCTAACTCTGGCTCCCTGTACAAAATCTACCGATAGGTTGATGGAAACAAAGGGCCGATCTTTATCTAAAGTAGCTACCGTAGTGCCAATTACATCATCTAGCATCCCCGAAATTACGCCACCATGAAGCATGCTGTGTGGATTGGTCATGTCGGGTCTGACAGTGAACCGGATACTGAGCTGGCCGAACTCTACCTCTTCTAAAATACCATCCAACCAGTGTGCGAATGGCGAAGGGCTGTTTTTGGTAGATTTGCCGATGTGTGCTTTGAGCCAGGTGAGCTTTGGATTATCCATGAAATGTTTAGTCAGCTTTTTTAGCCCAATTATCCTTTAAAGTAACGGTGCGATTGAATACCAGGTGTTGATCGGTGGTATCAGGATCTAATGTAAAATAACCCTTTCTGATGAATTGATAGCCCTTACCTGCTACTGCAGCTTCCAGATCTGGTTCGATGTAAGCATTCTGAATGATTTGTAAACTATCCGGATTGATGTAATCTTTGAAATCTCCTTCTTCACTCGATGGATCCTCTACTCGGAAAAGTCGATCGTATAACCTGATTTCGGCAGTTTTTGCATGCGTGACACTCACCCAGTGGATGGTGCCTTTCACGTTAATCCCGCTGGTATCGTTACCCGACTTAGAAGCTGGAATGTAGGTGCAATGAATTTCGGTCACTTTTCCGGAGGCATCCTTTACAAAATCATTACACTGAATAATGTAGGCATGTTTGAGCCTCACCATCAATCCTGGAGCCAAACGGAAGAATTTTTTTGGTGCTTCTTCCATAAAGTCTTCGCGTTCTATCCATAATTCTCTACTAAATGGAATGGTTCTCATCCCTTCTCCTCCCTCTACTTCAGGATTATTTTCTCCATGCAATAGTTCTTCTTGTCCTTCTGGATAGTTAGTAATGACCAATTTAACCGGATCGAGTACAGCCATTCGGCGCCAGGCGGTTTTGTTCAAATCTTCACGAATACAAAACTCGAGCAAACTCATCTCAATGAGGTTTTCGCGTTTAGCCACCCCAATTCGATCGCAAAAATTACGAATGCTGGCCGGCGTATATCCGCGGCGACGCAAGCCGCTGATGGTGAACATACGCGGATCGTCCCAGCCGTTAACATAACGCTCATTTACCAGTTGCAGCAATTTACGTTTGCTCATCACGGCATAGTTGATATTTAAACGAGCAAATTCATATTGTTTAGTTGGGAAAATTTCTAATTGCTCAATAAACCAGTCGTACAGCGGACGATGGGGAATAAACTCGAGCGTACAGATAGAATGCGTGATTTTTTCGATAGCATCGCTTTGACCATGTGCGAAATCATACATCGGATAAATACACCATTTATCACCGGTACGGTGGTGATGGGCATGTTTGATGCGATACATTAGCGGATCGCGTAGGTGCATATTGGGCGAAGCCAGGTCAATTTTGGCACGCAAAACTTTCGCTCCATCAGGATATTTGCCGGCCTTCATTTCCTCAAATAATTGAAGATTCTCCGCTACTGTTCTCTCTCGATAAACAGAAGCCTTGCCGGGTTCTGTCGGCGTTCCTTTTCCTGCTGCAATTTCTTCTGCAGTACTGTCATCTACATAAGCGAGGCCTTTTTTAATCAAGGCAACTGCAAAATCATACAACTGATCAAAATAATCGGAAGTATACAGCTCCTGCGCCCATTTAAAACCCAACCACTCAATATCTTTTTTAATGCTTTCTACGTATTCGGTTTCTTCAGTTACCGGATTGGTATCATCGAAGCGTAGATTAGTTTGGCCGCCATATTTTTGAGCCAGCGTAAAATTTAAACAAATAGATTTAGCATGTCCGATGTGAAGGTAACCGTTCGGTTCTGGCGGGAAACGGGTAAGTACCCGGCCCCCGTGCTTGGCATTTCTGATATCTTCCTCAATAATCTCTTCCAAAAAATTTAAGGACCGCTCTTCACTCATGGCTTTGTATTGTTTGCTTATCAATTGTACAGGAGGCTAAAATTAGTAAAAATACTGTGTTTTTGATTTGATTTTTTTAGGGGATAGCCTGACAGTGAGAATCCGTTTTTGTTTTTTTTAAGTATTTTTGAAGCCAAACAAATAATGCTTTGAAAAGACCTGTTCGTGTTTTAGTAGCTAAAGTTGGCCTCGATGGTCACGATCGTGGAGCCCGCATCATTGCTACTTCTCTGCGTGACGCCGGCATGGAAGTAATTTACACTGGTTTGCGCCAGACCCCAGAAATGGTGGTAAATACTGCTTTGCAAGAAGATGTAGATGCCATTGGCGTTTCTATACTTTCGGGAGCACACATGACGGTATTCCCAAAGCTGATTGAATTGATGAAAGCTAAAGGCCTGGACGACGTTTTACTGACCGGCGGCGGGATTATTCCTGATAGCGACATGAAAAATTTGCAGGACATGGGAGTTGGAAAATTATTCCCTCCGGGCACCCCCACTGCAGATATTGTTGAATACATTAGCTCCTGGACTGCAGAAAATCGCCAATTTTAATCTTAAATCTTCCTAAAATGACCTACGAAAATATCCTCCTTGAAAAGAAAGAGCGCATCTTATACTTAACCATCAATCGCGAAAGCAAATTAAATGCACTGAATAAAGCTACACTCGCAGAATTACATTTTGCAATTACTGATGCATTTCGCGATGAAGAGGTGGGCGGTATCATCATTACCGGATCGGGCTCAAAAGCATTCGTAGCCGGTGCCGATATTGCTGAATTTGCAGACTTGAGTCAGGATGAGGGGCGTGTTTTCGCACAGGAAGGACATCATAAGGTATTCGATATCATCCACGGAAGTGAAAAACCAATTATTGCCGCAATTAATGGATTTGCATTGGGTGGAGGTTTAGAACTGGCCATGGCCTGCCACATCCGTATTGCAGCCGAAACAGCCAAATTGGGTTTACCAGAGGTTACCTTAGGTTTGATTCCGGGTTATGGCGGCACACAACGTTTAACTCAACTGGTTGGCAGAGGCCGGGCACTCGATCTGATCTTAACGGCCGACATGATCGGCGCCGAAACAGCCCTGCAGTATGGCCTGGTTAACCAGGTAGTAGCCATAGAAAGTTTGATGAGCACTGCAACAGAAAAAATGCAGAAAATATTGAGCCGTGCTCCGCTTGCACTGGGGGCAGCCATTCAAGCAGTAAATGCATCTCTGCAAGATGGAGTTAATGGCTTTGAAGCTGAAATTGATCAATTTGCCCGTTGCTTTGATACCGAAGATTTTAAGGAAGGCGTAGCTGCATTTCTGGAAAAAAGAAAAGCCAATTTCAAAGGCCAGTAAATCTCTTTCTGCATTTTTTAATCTTTAAAAGGTCGTATAAATACCACTAATTTTTTAGTATATTTACTAAAAGACCTCAGTCTTCATTGATCTTGCTCCTGCAAGATATCGTTCACTAAAGCTGATTGTCATGAAAAAGATCCTAATCATCGACGATGAAGTAAGCATCGGCCAATTACTTTCCAAATTTTTAAGTCGCAATGGTTTTGTGGTAGAAACCGCCAACAGTGGTGCCACCGCCATGGAATTTCTCAAGAAAGATTTCTTTAACCTGGTACTCTGCGATTATAGATTGAAAGACACCGACGGAAGAGAAATCCTCAAAGAGATCAAAACCCATTATCCCGCTACCGGCGTGATCATCATTACGGCTTATTCAGACATCCGCCTGGCGGTAGAGCTGATTAAAATGGGTGCTTACGATTACATTAGTAAACCGCTTTACCCAAATGAAATTTTAAATACCATTAATAAGGCCTTGTCTACACAAGAAGCTTTGGCAGAAAAACCGACCATCGCAAACCCTGTCCAGCAATCGGTAAAAAAACAAGGCCAAAATTCCGGGCTTCCCGAAGATTTTATCGTGGGAGATAGCGCTGTTTCTAAAGAGTTGATGCGACAAATTGAACTGGTTGCACCTACCAATTACAGTGTGATTTTATACGGAGAAAGTGGCACTGGTAAAGAAGCTGTGGCCAAAAGCATCCATTTAAAGAGTCAGAGGAAACACCAGCCCTTTGTGGCCTTGGATTGTGGTTCGCTTACAAAAGAATTGGCCGCCAGCGAATTTTTTGGGCACGAAAAAGGGGCTTTCACCGGTGCTTTGAGCACAAAAATCGGTCATTTCGAACTAGCTAATGGAGGCACGCTATTTTTAGATGAAATAGGAAACCTGAGTTATGAAAGTCAAGTAGCCCTGCTTCGGACGGTGCAGGAGCGCAAAGTAAGAAGAATTGGCAGTACCAAAGAGCTCGAACTGGATGTGAGGATCATTGTAGCCACCAACGAAAACCTGCCCCAGGCCATTACCGAGGGGCGTTTTAGAGAAGATCTGTATTATCGTTTTAATGAATTTATGATCCACCTGCCGGCATTAAGAGAACGTGGCGATGACCTGATGCTTTTTGCCCATCATTTCCTGCTAGCAGCGAAACAAGAATTACATAAAGAAGTCAATGGGTTTTCTGAAGAAGTAATTGCCCAGTTTAAAGCCTACAACTGGCCAGGCAATATCCGGGAGCTCAAAAATGTGGTACGCAGAGCAGCTTTACTGAGCCAAAGCGATCAGGTACAGATAAAAGATCTGCCGCTCGAAATTTCTGCTGCTTCACAAAGTAATCGATTGTTTGAAACAAAAATTCCAACTCACTCCGCTCCTGCAACTGCCGATTTAAAAAATATTGCCCATGTGGCAGAGTACGAGACCATCATGAATGTTTTGAAAGAAGTAAGGTTTAATAAAACCAAAGCAGCCGAAATTCTGAAGATTGACCGAAAAACCCTTTATAACAAGATGAAAGCTTTTAACATCAGCTAAATGCACAATAAAAATCTTTTTTTTTCGTATTAGGTAAGAATAGTTTTTTACCCAAAAAAATATGGATACCTATGAAAAAAATAAGATTAACGCTGTTAGTGATGCTCTCTTTCGCCTTTACCTTGGGTTTGAGTGCACAAGATAAACCTACAGACAGCCTTGCTAAAGCACGACCAAAACCTCCATTCACTTTGTTTAAAGGTCAAAAACCCTACCGAACCTGGTCTGTAGGCCTACATGCTGGCGCATTGGCCCCTGTGGTATTTGCACCCAGTAACTACGATTTTTCTAATTGGGAGGTGAACCTGGGGTACGGTCTAAGTGTTCGCAAACAATTGGCCCACTCCTTCGGATTAGAATTTAATGCAACGGCAGGTAAAATATCTGGTAGTAATAAAGACCTCCCCGGCGGGGTCGGCTTCGGGTTAAAGTCCTACGAAACTACCATTTATACCAGCAGCCTGATGGGAGTGGTAAATGTGGCCACCCTAGATTTCATGCAAAAAGAGAACTGGATCAATTTCATTATAAAAGCCGGATGGGGACAATCTGCCTTTTCGTACATAAAGACTGATGAATTTGATGTAACCACCGATTATAAAGGCAAATATGGCCTAAGCGGTACAGAAACATACCGTTACGAATCATTTGTGCCTATTGGAGTAGCTGCAAAATTCAAGATTTCAGATCGGATGCATTTCGATTTGGGTTATACCATGAATTTTTCGGGAAGTGATTTTCTGGATGGTTTAAAAATCAACCGAACACCTGCAGACCGTTTCTCTTATGCCTACAGTGGCCTGGAATTTTCCTTGGGCAAAAAGAAAGAGAAAGCCTTGGACTGGGTGAACCCTGTCTCGATGATGTATGATGATTTGTACACAAGAAATGATTCTGCTGAGTTAGCAGCATTGAGAAAACGGGTAAAGGTTTTGGAGAAAGAGGTGGATGACCTGAAATGCGATACCGACTCAGATGGCATTGGCGATTTATTTGACAAATGCCCTAGCACCCCGCGTGGGGTGGTGGTAAGTGGCCGGGGATGTCCATTAGATACCGACCAGGACAGCGTTTATGATTATTTGGATAAGTGTCCGTTGGTAAAAGGTGCGAAGAATAATAGCGGGTGCCCTGAAGTGGCCAAGGCAGCAGTCATTAGTCGACCTACCGTTCAGCTAAGTGCCGAAGAACAGAAAATATTACAGGATGTTTTTGAAAACCTGGAATTTGCCACAGGGAAATGGATCATCAAGGCGGTTTCTTATCCTTCTCTCAATAAATTGGCTACCTTATTAATTACCAAGCCGAATTATAGCTTAAAAATAAGTGGACATACCGATGCAGTAGGCTCAGAAAAAGCCAACCAAACACTATCTGTTAATCGGGCCAATGCCGTAAAAAGCTACCTGGTAAAACGGGGTGTTTCGAAAAATAAAATTGAAGCCAGGGGCTTTGGCGAATCGCAACCTATTGCCGACAATGAAACAGAAGAGGGCAGACAGCGGAACCGAAGGGTAGAATTTAATATTTTCTAATGCAGCCCTGCCCCTGAAAAATCCTATCCCCAAATGGAGATAGGATTTTTTTATGCAGAAACCTTGATTAACTTTAAGTGTTGTTGAGAAATGTTAGAACGTTTATTTCAAAAGCATGTCGATTTATAATTTAAAGCAGCGTAATACCATCGTTTTATGCCTACTACTCGTCTTGGGTGGTTTCATTTTGTATTCGCTCAGGATCATTGCAGGAGCTTTGCTAAGCACCTTGGTTCTATATACCATTTTCAGACCTGTTTATTTATTGTTTACTGATAAGTGGAAAATCAATAAAATATTAACCACCGTTGGTATCATCCTGGTTTCTTTACTGATGATCGTTTTCCCATTTCTGGCACTCAGCATGATGGTCATCAATAAAATCTCTTCATTCCAACAAAACCCCGAAGCCATTAAAACACTCATCAAAGGGATTGAAAATTACATTGGATCTACCTTCCATGTACCCCATTCATTAGATCTCGTAATTGACAAGCTGGATGATTATGCTGCCAATTTATTTCCAGCGGTAATAGGCGGGGCAGCCGACATCTTTATTGGGGTGCTGATCATGTATTTTTTACTTTACTTCATGTTTACCCAGCACCAAAGTTTTGAAAAAGGACTGCTCAAATACGCCCCATTTAAAGAACTCGATGCCATTAAGTTTGCTACCGAACTTCGCGATACTACCTACTCAAATGTATTAGGCCAAGGTTTCATTGCTGTTGTTCAGGGGAGTTTGGTGAGCTTGGGATTTATCATTTTCGGGATACCCGATGCCGTTTTCTGGGGAGTAATCTCCACTTTTCTATCCTTTTTACCTGTGGTTGGCGCTCCATTTGTATTTATTCCAGCGGCATTGATTCAACTTTCAAACGGGAACGAAACAGCCGGCTGGGGGCTTTTATTATGGGGCTTCATCCTGATAATTAATATTGACAACGTGATCCGACTGATCATTGCAAAAAGAGTAGCCAATATGCATCCCATCATTACTGTAATTGGGGTGGTCATCGGTTTTCCGGTATTTGGTATCCTCGGACTGGTGTTTGGGCCTTTATTGCTCTCTTATTTTATCCTCACTTTTAAGATTTATGAAAGAAGTTATCATGCTGTCGAAAAAGAAGAAGCCGCAAAACAAGCAGTAGAGAAGCATCTTTAAAGAATTTCTAAACACTTTGAAAATTGGCTTGTTGAAGAAAAGAAGGTTTAAATTAAAAACAAAAGAAGATGAGCGATAATTCAAAAATTGTGGTGGCACTGCTGGCCGGTGTGGCAGTTGGTGCAGCTTTAGGGATTCTTTTTGCGCCCGAAAGTGGATCGGAAACACGTGACAAATTGAGCAAAGCATTGAAAGATTTGGGAGAGCGAATCCAAGGTCTTACTGAAGAAGGAATGGACGATCTCAGCGAAACTGCCGAAAAAGTAGGAAGTGCCGTGAAATCGAAAATGAAAAAAACACAGGATACCTTTAACGAGGCCGGCAACCAAGCCGGAGTTTAAAATCCAGGAATATGGAAGAGCAGAAACCTGACCAACAAGAAAATCTGATTGAAAAAATTAAAATCTACATCGGACTCAAAAGCCGGCTGGCAGTGTTGAGCACCGTAGAAAAGGTGGCTGAGTTTTATGCAGCTGCGATAAGTAATATCGTATTAGTGCTATGCCTGTTAATGATGTTGATTTTTGCCAGCTTAGGAACCGCTTTTTGGCTTAATGAAGTTTTAAATAGCAATTGGCTGGGATTTTTTTGGATAGCAGGTGTTTATCTACTCTTCTTTATCATCGTGATTTTTATCAAATCTAAGTGGATTGAAGAACCCCTCATGGACCGCTTAGTTAGAAAAATGCTGGCAGAAAAAATCGAAGAAAATGGCGAATAATCGAATCAACAGCATGAGCGATTTGCGCTCCGAGATCTTCCGGTTACGGGCTGAAGTGGATTTAAGAGAGGGTGAACTGAAAGAAGAATTTCACCAAATTTCTGAAAAGATTCAAGCACCCTTCAGAATGATGCAAGAATTAGGCGCTTGGCTGGGCATCGGCGGCAAAGCCGATGAGAAAAGCAGTGATTGGCTCACTACAATTGCACAATTAAGTGTTCCTTATTTATTGAATTCACTGATATTTAAAAGATCTAGCTTCCTTCTAAAAGCCCTAATTGCTCTGGTTTCACAGAAAGCGGTAGCGGGGATCAATATGGATAAAATGACCGGTTGGATTGAAAAAATCAGTCAATGGATCCAAAAGCAAAGCAAAGAAAAAAAAGCAGCTGCTACCGAAAATCAAGCAGATAATGGTTGCTAGATTTTACCACTCTCCAGATCTTGGTAGATACTTTCTATTAAATCTTTATTGCGTTCGTAAATCACTTTACGCTTAAGGCTCAACTTGGGTGTCAGTTCACTGGCATCAATAGTCCACTCTTTAGGCAATAAGCGGAACATTTTTACTTGCTCCCAGCGCCCAAAACCAGCATTGTATCGATCTACTTCTCTTTGGTATTTATCCATCACCTCTGCATGCTGGATCATTTCTGCTGGGCTAGTATAAGTGATCCCTTTCTTTTCGCACCAGGCAGCCAGCGCCTGAAAATTAGGAACGATTAATGCAGATGGGAATTTTCTGTTTTCTCCCACCACCATTACCTGTTCAATGAGTGGCGATTCTTTGAACTTATTTTCGATAAGTTGGGGTGCGATGTACTTGCCTCCAGCTGTTTTGAATATTTCCTTTTTACGATCAGTGATCCGTAGAAAGCCACCCTCCGTCATTTCACCAATGTCACCAGTATGGAACCAGCCATCTGCATCAATAACTTCGGCGGTCAAGTCGGGACGATTGTAATAGCCTTTCATAATGTTCGGACCTTTGCATAAAATCTCCCCATCTTCGGCAATTTTAACCTCCACATTTGGTATGGTTTTACCCACGCTACCAAAACAGGCCTGATGTGGATCTAAACGGTTCAAACTGATTACGGGCGAGGTTTCGGTCAAACCATAACCTTCTATAACCGGAATTTGTGCAGCCCAAAATACCCTGGCCAATCGTGGTTGTAAGGCAGCTCCACCCGACATCAGGGCTTTTACTTCACCACCCAATGCTTCACGCCATTTGGAGAAAATTAATTTATTAGCGATAGAAAGTTGAAACTCATACCAGGGGCCATTTTTGCCGTCCAGTTCAAACTTCAATCCTAAATTTAATGCCCAAAAGAATAGTTTCTTTTTGATACCTGTAAGCGCAGTACCTTTTTCTACAATGCGATCGTATATTTTTTCGAGCACTCGGGGGACAGTGGTAAAACCATGCGGTTTAACCTCTTGAATATCGGCCATCACCGTCTCGATACTCTCTGCATAGTAAACACTCACCAAAGCATAGCAGTTCATGTAAAAAACCACTCTTTCAAAAATATGAGAAAGCGGTAAAAAGCTGATCACTCTTTCCAATCCTTTCGGATAGGCGCTGAGGGTATCCGTAAGGTTAGTTACCACATTATGATGAGTGAGCATCACTCCTTTTGGTGTACCGGTGGTGCCTGAAGTATAAATAAGGGTAACCAAATCCTCTGGCTGCACCTGATCGCGGTAGGGCTTTAAATCAATGGTAGCTTGTGCTTGTCCCAGCGCTTTCAGTTCAGTCCAGAAAGGAGCCTCTTTGCACTCTTCAAAGGCATAAATTTTTAAATCTAAACCCAATTCTGATTTAATGGTTTGTAATTTTTCTACCAAATCTACCGAGCCGGCAAAAACCACCTTGATTTGTGCATCCTGTAAAATAAAACGAATGTCGTTGTTCGAAAGCGTAGGATACATGGGCACCTGAGTAGCCCCAATCTGCATGATGGCGAAATCACAAATATTCCATTCAGGTCTGTTGGCAGACATGATGGCTACCTTATTATCTTTCTTGATACCCAAGGCGATCAGGCCCTTGCTGGTTTCATCAATTGATTGAATAAACTGTTTCGGGCTGTAAGTGATCCACTTGCCGTTACGCTTACCGGCAACCAAAACTTCACGAGTAAAATTCTTTAAAACATGCGGGAGGAGATCATGAACTCGGGTTAAAACGGACATAGGTTAATCAAGTGATGTTAAAGGTTACACCACCAATATAATCAAAAATTGAATAAATACCTACACAGGCGTTCAATAGGCAATAATTTTACGATTTGTAGATATTTCGTCAGGGAAATGGGGGTGGTAAAAATGGCATTAAATTTGATGTATGGTGCAGAAAAAAGATATGAAGAAAACACTTTTATTCAGCCTGCTCCTGATCACTTTAAGTTTGTTGAGTCAGCATACTACTGCTCAATACAAACACGCCATTGGTGGCCGTTTTGGGACCGCAAATGGAATCAGTTTCAAAACTTTTAACCACAATTACGACCGGGCCCTTGATCTGATCTTGAATTTCCAGTCGAGAAACGACTATTCTTATTTCCGCTTTACGGGTTTGTATGAAATCCATCAGGATATCAAAAATGCCGATGGCTTACGCTGGTATTATGGTTTTGGTGGAACCCTGGGATCCAGAAATTATAAACCAACTGATGACAATGACCTCTTATTAGGAATTGATGGCGTAATTGGTTTAGACTACAAGTTTAATGGTGTACCGATCAATGTGTCTTTGGATTGGAAGCCTACACTGGAAGTTGCTCCAAATACCGGACTAAATGCTGAAGGATTGGGTCTTTCGTTCAGATTTACATTTTGAGCCATAAAAAAACCCTCCTGATGGAGGGTTTTTAATTAAAGTTTGAGCCATTTTTTTCGCAGTGTCAATTGTTTTTCTGTTGGCTGTTCAAGGCTGACGATCCGATACTTCACAGCAGAATTCCTCATGAGTTTGATTGGCAGCTGCTGCTCCATGCCATCTCTGAAAATACCCAGTTTAACTTCATCGCCCACCTGCTTGGTAGCAAAAAACTTCTCTGCATCACGAGGAGCAAAACTTGGTTTTTCACCATCAATGGTTCTCAGCTCATCGTTTACATTCAGGCCATATTTCCATGCCGGACTATCTCTTAGCACACTCGAAACCAACAGTTTACCTTCTCTCAAAACAAAACTGGCACCGAGGTAAGCTTCATTCTTTTGAGCGTTTTCATTAATTACATCGTAACCGGCATAAGCAAAATATTTTTTATAGTCTACCGGAGCGACTCCGTATACAAAATCATCATAAAAGCGATCAAAAGATTTGCCAGCCACTTTTTCAACCATCGCCTTGAACTCAGCATCTGTGTAACCACGGTCTAATTTTTCATAATATTGATCATAAACCGCTTTCATTACATCATCTAAGCCTTTTTGCGCATTGCTTGCATTCAAGATTTCTAAATCCATCAACATGGCAATCAAAGCACCCTTATCATAATAAGAGATGCTGGAGTTTCTGGAATTTTCGTTAGGTCTGTAATATTTGATCCATGCATCAAAGCTGGCCTCACTTGCCGACTGGTACTTATTTCCTGGTTGGTTATCAATCAGGTTCATGCCGGAGGCTAAAACCTCTAAATACTTTTCAGGATTGTAGAAACCCGCTCTTCTAACCAACAAATTGTCGTAGTGTGCAGTAAAGCCTTCGGCAATCCAAAGATTGCTGGTATAATTTTCAGTGTCGTAATTAAACGGACCCAATGCGGCAGGACGCATTCTTTTTACATTCCAAAGGTGGAAATACTCGTGAGCAACCAAACTAAGGAAGCCCAGGTAGGTATTTTCGTTGGTGTAACCCATTCTGCTGGCTCCTAATACGGTCGAATTAAGGTGCTCTAAACCACCTCCGCCGTTGGCATAATTGTGCACAATGAATGCATAATATTTGTTAGGGTTGATACCAAAAATGGATGTACACTCCTCTACTATGCGGGCCATGTCTTTCTTCAAACGTTCTTTGTCATAATTACCTCCGCCATACATGGCTACTTCGTGCCTTACACCAGCAGCAGTAAATTCAAATATGTCTTGATTCCCAACTTCAATGGGTGAATCAAAAAGTACATCAAAATTGGGGGCTTGGTAAGTAAATGCTTTGCCCGCTAACGGCGCTAAGCCGGTAGTAACTTTCGACCAAGTTTCAAAAGGTTTGATAGTTACGGTTGAAGATTGGTTGAGTGCCCCGTCAGGATACATAAAAATCCCTGTAGGCGATAAGAAGGCATGCGAAGCATCCACAAAACTGGTTCTAACCGAAATTTCGAAAGCATAGACCCGGTAATTGACACGAATCTGGTCTTTCTTATTCGCTTGAATTCGCCAGGTATTTTTATTGATTTTTTCGGCACGCAAAGGCTGGCCTTTGGCATCCATGGCCTTGAAACCTTCAACATTTTTCGCAAATTCTCTCACCAGATAAGAACCTGGAGCCCAAACGGGCATTTTTACATCAACATATGATTGCTTATTACCCACAATTTGCATTTGCACATCGGCATAATGCGCCTGTGGTTCGGTAAATGACACTTCGAAAGCAATGCGGCTTTGCGCTGCAGCGATACCAACTGATATTCCCATCATTAGGAGCGAGATTTGGAGTCCGAATTTTATTGACTTTTTCATGAAATATGCTTTAAAACAAAAGTAGTTTTTATATCGAAATTCAAAAATTATCGTTTTGAAATTGCTGTAATTTATTGGATACAAATGATTTTTTCTCCATAAAAGAGGTAGTTTTGAACTCCAAAAATATCCTACGTAATCTCATCCTTCAAATGAAAAAAAGAAATATCATTTACCTGGTCCTGGCTCTTACGCTCCTTTCTGGCATTATTTACAGAATCATTAAAAACAAAGAAAGCGGTGGAAGTCAAAAAGCTGGAGGCAAATCAGGCGGCAAAAATGGAGCAAGCATGCCGGCTACGAAAGTGAGTGGAATAGTGGTAGCTTACAGCGAATTTACAGATCAATTATCGGTAATTGGTACGGTTGAGGCAAATGAGCAAATTGATATCAGAGCGGAGGTTGCCGGTTTGGTTAAAGGAATCTATTTCCAGGAAGGGACTGCAGTAAGCAAGGGACAGCTCTTAATAAAAATTAATGATACAGAACTACAAGCACAACTCAAGCAGGCTTTAAGCAAGGAGAAACTGGCGGCAGAAACAGAATCGAGAGCCAAACAGCTTCTTAAAAAAGAAGCCATTAGCCAGGAGGAATATGAAGTAGCTTTTGCTGAATTGACCAGTTTAAAAGCTCAAACAGAACTCATCAGAGCGCAGCTGTCTAAAACCTCTATTCGTGCTCCTTTTGGTGGAAAAATTGGATTGAGAGCCATTTCTGTTGGAGAGTATGTGACCCCATCAACCAACATTGCTAAATTGACCAATGCCAATCCTGTAAAAATCAGTTTTTCAATCCCCGAAAAATATGCGAACCAGGTAAAGAAAAACACCAAGATCAGTTTTAGTGCCGCCGGCACGCAAAAAAAATATGAAGCCAGTGTGTTCGCTGTTGAACCCAGTGTTGAAACGAGTACACGTACCCTCCAGCTCAAGGCCCTGGCCAGCAATGCAAGTGGCGAACTTCTACCCGGCACCTTTGCAAAAATCAATTTGAACTTAGAGAGTTTTAAAAATGCCATTCTGATACCAACCCAATCTATCATCCCGGTATTAAAAGGCAAAAAAGTATTTGTGAGTCAAAATGGCATGGCCAAAGAAGTCATGGTGGAAACCGGCTCAAGAACAGACAAGAATGTACTGATTCTTTCCGGATTAAAACCCGGAGATACGGTACTGACAAGCGGTATGATGTCATTAAAAGCAGAAAATCCGGTTAAAGTAAGCATTGTAAAATAGACATGAGTTTATCCAGCACCAGTATTCAGCGCCCCGTTCTAGCCATTGTGATGAACCTCACTTTGGTTTTATTCGGTTTAATTGGTTTTCATTTTTTAGGAGTCAGGGAATTTCCATCCATTGATCCGCCAGTGGTATCGGTAAGGACTGCCTACCCGGGTGCAAATGCCGATGTTATTGAGTCTCAAATCACAGAGCCTTTAGAAAAAGCCATTAATAGTATTGATGGAGTTAGAAATATTTCTTCATCCAGCAACCAGGGCTCGAGCAATATTACGGTTGAGTTTAATTTGGGGAAAGACCTCGAAGAAGCGGCAAATGATGTCAGAGATAAAGTTTCGCAGGCTACCCGATCATTGCCAAAAGACATTGATGGTATGCCGGTGGTTTCAAAAGCCGATGCCAATTCGGATCCAATCATTTCCATGACGCTCGAAAGCGATACCCGCAACCAATTGGCCATCAGCGATTATGCAGAAAATGTATTGGCTCAACGATTACAAACCATCCCAGGGGTGAGCAACGTGAATATTTGGGGCCAAAAACGTATTGCCATGCGCTTGTGGATTGATCCCGCAAGGATGTCGGCTTACCGCATTACCGCCCTGGATGTTAAAAATGCACTGGATAAAGAAAATATTGAATTGCCATCTGGTAAAATAACCGGGGAAGCTACCGAGCTAACCGTAAGAACCCTTGGAAACCTTTCAAGTGAAGAGGACTTTAATCAGCTGATCATCAAAAACGACGGCGTAAACATCATTCGTTTGCGTGATATCGGCTCGGCAGTCATAGCCCCGGAGAATGAAGAAACCATGCTGCGCAAATCAGGCAAACCGATGATCGCTCTGGCGATCGTTCCTCAACCCGGAGCTAATTTCCTTGATATCTCCACAGAATTTTATAAAAGATATGAGCAGCTAAAAAAGGATTTGCCTAAAGATTTCAAGCTGGACATTGCCATTGATTCTACCTTATTCATTAAACAATCTATCAATGAGGTAGCCGAAACATTGATCTTATCATTGGTCTTGGTCATCCTGATCATTTATCTGTTCTTCCGCGACTGGAGTATTGCCATCCGTCCGCTCATTGACATTCCTGTATCGCTCATTGCCACTTTCTTCATCATGTACCTTTTTGGCTATTCCATTAACGTACTAACCTTATTGGCTGTTGTATTGGCCACAGGACTGGTGGTAGACGATGGCATTGTGGTCACAGAAAACATCTTTAAAAAAATAGAAGAGGGTTATTCGCCCATAGAGGCCGCTATCAAAGGATCTAACGAAATTTTCTTTGCGGTTATCTCCATTTCCATTACGCTTGCAGCCGTTTTCCTACCGGTGATATTTTTAGAAGGATTTGTAGGTCGGCTTTTCCGCGAGTTTGGGGTAACCATAGGTGCGGCAGTACTCATTTCAGCGTTCGTATCTTTAACGCTTACTCCCATGCTGAACGCCTACCTGATGAAGGGGCATCAGAAGAAAAGTAAATTTTATGAACTGACGGAGCCTTATTTCGTCAAAATGACGAATGCTTACCAGCAATCGCTCGAGAAGTTTCTGTTATATCCTCGTCGTGCCTTCTTCGTTTTATTTGGTTGTGTGGCCATGATTGTCCTGTTCTGGGTATTATTACAAAAAGAGACCGCTCCCTACGACGATCGTGCTGCCATCAATATGCAGATTTCGGCTCCAGAGGGTTCATCGTATGAATACACCGACAATTTTGTGTTGAAGCTATCTCAAATGGTAGAAGATTCGATTCCCGAAAAAAGGATCAATTTAACTGTAACCTCACCTGGATTTACCGGAAGCGGGGCCGCTAATACCGGCTTCGTCAGGCTACGCCTGGTGGAAAAAGAAGAAAGAGAGCGCTCTCAATCTGAAATCACAGACTACCTCAGCAAAATTACCAAGGGATATGCCGAGGCAAAAACTTTTGTGGTGCAACAACCCACCATTTCGGTAAACCGCCGGGGCGGTCTGCCGATAAACTACATTATTCAGGCTCCTAATTTTGAGAGCTTGAGAGAAAAATTACCTCAGTTCATGGAATCGGTTTCTCAGGATCCTACTTTTACCGTGAGTGATGCCAATTTAAAATTTAATAAACCTGAGATTAACCTTTCTATCGATCGTGAAAAAGCAAAAAATCTGGGCGTATCGGTTTTAGATATAGCTCAAACGCTTCAATTTGCCCTCAGTGGTCAGCGTTTCGCTTATTTCATCATGAATGGGAAGCAGTATCAGGTAATTGGACAGTATGAGCGAGGCGACCGAAATGAGCCAACCGACCTGACTACCATTTTCGTGAGAAACAACCAGGGAGAACTCATTCAATTAGATAATTTGGTGAAAATGGAGGAGCTGAGTAGCCCTCCTCAACTGTACCATAATAACCGATTTGTTTCCGCTACCGTATCGGCCGGACTCGCTCCAGGCAAAAGTATTGGTGACGGTATCGATGCGATGGACCGTATCGCTGAAAAAGTTTTGGATGACCGGTTTTCGACCGACTTGGGTGGAGAATCCAGAGATTTTAAGGAGAGCTCATCAAACACTCTTTTCGCCTTCGGATTGGCTCTTTTACTTATTTATTTGATCCTTTCCGCCCAGTTTGAGAGTTTCATCGATCCGGTGATTATCATTCTCACCGTGCCAATGGCGGTTGCGGGTGCCTTTTTCTCCCTTTGGCTGTTTGGCCAAACCTGGAACATTTTTAGCCAAATTGGGACCATCATGCTCATTGGTTTGGTGACCAAAAATGGAATTCTAATCGTCGAATTTGCCAATCAACTGAAAGAGCAGGGGATGAGTGTGTCGGAAGCCATCAGAAAAGCTGCAGAAACCAGGCTTCGCCCAATTTTAATGACCAGCCTTGCCATTGCGCTCGGTGCCTTACCCATTGCATTAGCCATTGGTGCTGCTGCCAAAAGCAGGATGGGAATGGGAATCGTAATTATTGGTGGCACTTTATTCTCCCTGGCTTTGACACTTTATGTAATTCCGGCTATTTATCAATTGTGGTCAAGGCCTCTTAAAAATACTTCTACCATAAAAGCATGAAGAGAAAATTAATCTATATCCTTTGTTTTTTATTCACTCTTGTTTTTGGACAAGGCCATAACTCGATTGCACAAGAAAGACTCAGCCTGAGAGATGCCATTGAAACTGCGCTCAAAAACAATTATGATATTTTACTGAGCAGCAATCAGGTAAAAGTTTCAAAAAACAACGTAAGCCTCGCCAATGCAGGTATTCTTCCCTCCATAAACGGAAATTTTTCAAACAATCGTAGTATTCAGGATAGTCGCCAGACACTGGCCAACGGCACCCAGCAAGAGCGAGATAATGTTCGAAATACCAACACCGTTTATGGATTTAGTTTAAACTGGAGGATTTTTGACGGTTTGAACATGTTTGCAAACTATGAACGTCTACAAAAACTGAATAAATCTGATGAGTTGACTTTTCGGATGACAGTAGAAAACACCATCGCAAATGTGATCAATACCTATTATGATTTGGCGAGGCAGGCGCAACAAATTCGCACACTTAAAACAGCGCTTGAAATTTCGCAACTCCGCTTAAATAACTCTAATAACCGGTATAAAATTGGGAAAGCATCTAAACTAGAAGTCTTGGCTGCCAAAGTAGATCTCAATACTGATACTACCAACCTGATGCGCCAGTTAGACAATTATAAACGAGTGCAGATCCAATTAAATGAATTATTGGGCAGAGAGGTTCATACCTTATTTAGCACCGATGAGGATATCAATATTTCCAATAATCTAAATTTTTCTGAACTTAAAGATCTGGCAGAAACTAAAAATCCAGCCTTGTTACAAGCCAGCATTGAACAACAGTTAGCACGACTTAACCAAAAGCAGGTAAAATCCAGCCGTTACCCTTGGATGAATATCAATACCGGTTATAATTTTAACAACTCTACCTCACCTCTTGGATTTGCCAGAGAGGCTAGCGGACAGGGTGTCATCATTGGCATCACTGCCAGTATCCCAATTTTTAATGGCTTTTTGCAAAATAGGAATGAAAAAAATGCCTCGATAGGGATAGACAACGCTGCCCTGCAATACAAGCAAACTCAGCAGAGAATAAATGCACAACTGGAAATTGCCTATCAAACTTATCTAACCAACCTAGCATTGGTAAAAATGGAAAAAGAGAATCAGGAAATTGCGAAGCAGAACCTGGACATTTCCATCGAAAAACTCCGCTTGGGAAGTTTGAGTACCGTTGAGTTTAGAGAAGCTCAATTGAATTACTTGAATGCATTTACTCGCTACACCGATGCTCAGTTCCAAGCAAAACAGGCCGAAATTGGGTTAAAACAAGTGGCAGGCGTTCTTTCTTTATGATTAAATATTTTATCTTAGATATAAATATTGATCATGGATCAGGATGGAGTCTTTGTACAAATATGAGCGTGTTATTTTAGTAGATGATAACCAAATCGACAATATCATCCATCAAAAAATTATTCTTAGCACCCAATTTGCGAAAGAAGTGACCATCTTCGAATCGGCAGGCTTGGCATTGAATTTTTTAAAGCAAGTCGAATTCAACGCAAACCATCCATTAGTCATCTTTCTAGATCTCCGTATGCCAGAAATAGATGGTTATGGATTTTTAGATGAATTGAGAAACCTGCAGCATTTTTCAACCACTCAATTAAAAATTTACGTCTTATCTTCCTCACTCGACCCTTTAGACCGTAAAAAAATTGCGGAAAATCCATTCGCTGAAACCTTCATCAGTAAGCCACTTACTGCACAGATACTCAAACAATTGTAATTTTTTTGAGTAAACAAAAAGATTTGGTTAGTAATTGTCTAATCTTTAAAAGTTTTAACAATTAAATTTTTAATTTAAGGGGCTGATTCGTCATTACGAAATAGCCGAACTTAAAATTATTAACGTATTGCCATGCAAAGAAAATATGTATTTACGCTGCTCTTTAGCTGTTTATTGATTATCAATAATGCATCAATAGCTCAAGAGACGGAAACCAATAAATTAGAACTTGAAAAATTAGCTAAAACCAATACTGAACTTGCCGAAAAATCCAGAAAAAGGGCATTTGAATTAGCAAAAAAATACAATTGGACTACGTTCAAAGAGTATGCAGACGGGACCATCGT
>CAZOLA010000010.1:0-83493 GCA_964580845.1 uncultured Sphingobacterium sp. | reverse complement strand
ACACTACAAAAAATCAGGGTTTCTGGCCTCCCTTTCGCTCAGATTAGGGCACTACTTGTTTTGGCATATACTGCTCGGAGTTTATGTAGAATGGTTCGAGCTGTTATCATAATTAGTTAAGCTTCTTAAAAACCATCTTCATTTTTCGGCAGATAGCATTACATTTTGCGATTGCAACGAGATCAAATATCCTGGATACAGCACCCCATGTGCAGTATTTCGCACAAACTGTTCGCACATTCGCATACTCTAAACAGTAACTCGCACATGCAGTGCGTACGTTCGCACCTACAACTCAGCAACTCGCACCCGATGTTCACATATTCATACTTTCAAAACAGAAGTTAGTATGTGCGGATCAATTACTCGTAACTGCAAAACGCACATTTTTAACTGCAAAACGTGCATTCGCACAATAAGAGCGCATTAAAGCACGTTAAGTACGAAAAATAGTACTTAGCCATGCTTAAACTTAGTCTCCGACGCCTGTTCAGCGAACGTGGCATCTCACAACCCTGCAACTACCTCATGAAACTCGGTATTCCCCGGCACACTGCTCATCGGATCCTCAGCGGAGAACATACCCACCTACATTTCAGGCACGTCGAAACCCTTTGCAAGGCCCTCGTATGCACCCCCAACGATTTGCTGGAATACATCCCCGGCAAAGAAGACGCCTTACCAGAAAAACATCCCCTTAAATCGCTTAAAAGGCAAAGTGATCCTTTCAACTGGCTACAAAAAACCGGTAGTATCCCACTCTCCGAGCTGCAGCAACTCATCAATCAAATCAACCAGCAAATTCAGCAAAAGAACAGCACCGAAGAATGAAAAAATCCCTGCACATTAGTTAAAGCCAAAACAGCTTCCTATTTTTACGAAAAAAAGCCACCCTACGGATCATGTTTTTTCAAGCCTTCGGTAAATACATTCTGCTGCTCAAAGCCGTCTTCCGGCGACCGGAAAAATGGAGCATTTATCGAAAGGAAATTTTGAAAGAAATGGTGGCCATTGGAATAGGCTCAATCGGCATCGTTACCATCATCTCCGTATTCTTAGGTGCTGTAACCACCGTACAAACCGCTTTCCAGCTGGTGAGTGATTTTGTACCAAGGTCTGTCATCGGTACCATCGTCCGCGATTCATCCATACTGGAACTCAGCCCCACTATTTCGGCCATTGTTTTGGCCGGTAAAGTAGGTTCGAGTGTAGCCTCACAAATAGGTACCATGCGGGTAACCGAACAAATAGATGCCCTCGAGATCATGGGTATCAATTCACCAGGCTACCTCATACTCCCAAAAATTGTAGGAGCAGTTACCATGATCCCACTATTGGTGATCATTTCAATAGCATTAAGTATTACGGGTGGCTATTTTGCCGGCTCCTTATCAGGTGCCGTTACCGGCCAAGACTATATTTATGGCATCACCAAAGATTTTATACCCTTCACCTTTACGGTCTGTATGGTCAAATCGGTCATGTTCGCCTTCATCATCACCAGCATCTCAGCATACCAAGGTTTTTATACCTCAGGCGGTGCACTCGAAGTAGGTATTTCCAGTACACGTGCGGTGGTGATCAGCTGCATCATGATTCTCTGTGCCGATTACGTAATTGCCCAATTGCTCTTATGATAGAAGTAAAAAATATTCATAAAGCCTTCGGCGATCACCAAGTAATCAATGGCGTTTCGGCAACCTTTCATCCGGGAATCACCAACCTCATCATCGGGGGCTCCGGATCCGGCAAAACCGTTCTATTGAAATGCATGGTAGGTTTGCACGAGCCCGACCAGGGAAGTGTAGTGTACGACGGAAGAGATTTTACCCGTATGAATTTTGAAGAACGCATTGCCATACGCAAAGAGATCGGTATGCTTTTTCAGGGATCGGCGCTCTTTGATTCCATGACCGTAGAAGAAAACATCTTGTTCCCGCTCAACATGTTTACCAACCAAACTGCTCAAGAGAAATTGGAAAGAGCCAATTTTTGTTTGGAGCGTGTAAACCTGGCAGGAAAAAATCATTTATATCCCTCCGAATTATCAGGAGGAATGAAAAAGCGGGTGGGTATTGCCCGTGCCATTGCGATGAACCCGAAATACCTGTTTTGCGATGAGCCCAACTCAGGCCTCGATCCACGAACATCCATCGTCATTGACGAACTCATTGCCGAGATCACCGACGAATACCAGATCACCACCATCGTGGTAACCCACGATATGAATTCGGTAATGGGCATCGGCGAAAAAATCCTCTACCTGTACCAAGGCAAAAAATGGTGGGAAGGCTCCAACCACGAAATCATCACCACTAAAAATCAGGAATTGAATGATTTTATCTTCGCCAGCAAATTCATGAAAGCCCTCAAAAAATAACAACAACCCGCCATGATAGAACTACTTAGCCCTGCCCATTGGAAAGATTATGAATTACTCGATTGTGGCGATTTTGAAAAATTAGAACGCTTTGGCGATCTCATTCTCATCCGCCCCGAGCCGCAGGCCGTTTGGAAAAAGCTATGGAGCGAAAGTGAGTGGACCAAATTACACCACATACGTTTCAAAGGTCGTTCGGCAACCTCGGGCGACTGGATCAAAAAAAATCCGAAAACAGCCGATCGCTGGCAAATCAATTATCAAAATAAAGACATCAACATCAATTTCCGTTTAGGGTTAACCTCGTTCAAACACGTAGGTATTTTCCCGGAACAAGCCGTGAATTGGGATTTTATTGCAGCGCAAATCAAAAGATTTAAAAACCCGGAGCCCAAAGTGTTGAACTTGTTTGCCTATACTGGGGGCGCCTCTTTGGCTGCCAGGGCGGCCGGTGCCGATACCACTCACGTCGATTCCATCAAACAAGTGGTCACCTGGGCAAACGAAAATCAGGAATTATCCAAATTAAAAGACATACGCTGGGTAGTAGAAGACGCCTTAAAATTTGTAAAAAGAGAAATTAAAAGAGGCAAAAAGTACAATGGCATCATCCTCGATCCGCCGGCCTATGGGCATGGACCTAATGGTGAAAAATGGAAATTGGAAGATCAAATCCAAGAAATGATGCAGGATGTGGTACAGTTGCTGGATGAAAAAGAACATTTCCTCATCCTGAATGCTTACTCCATGGGCTTTTCTTCCGTCATTATCGAAAATCTCATCAAAAGTTCATTCCCCAAAGTAAACAATCTAAACTGCGGCGAATTGTTTTTACCGGCCAAAAGTGGATGTAAACTACCATTGGGTGTTTTCGGCAGGTTTTACAAATAAGCTTTTCTAAATTCAGTAAAAGCTTTTTATCTTCATCTCATCTGCTTGGGCAGACCTTCACGACCATATGAATTCATTTACAAAAACCATACTGGCCTGCATCGCAGGAAGTATCCTGTTAAGCAGCTGCAACGGCTCCTCAGGCTCTGCCATCAACAATAGTAAAGACTCCAGCAGCACCAGCAAGCGTACAGTCAATTACCCGCCGCTCGATACCCTGGCCTACCGTCAAAAAATGAAGGCACTTGCCAATGGCGACACCACCGGAAAGTGGCCGGTAAAGAAAGAACCCTATCCATTGGCTGGAGCCATTCTGCCATTTAAACGCATTGTGGCTTATTACGGTAATTTGTATTCGGTACGGATGGGTATTTTAGGCGAGTTGCCGCCAAAACAAATGCTCGCCAAATTGGATCAGGAAGTAAAAAGATGGGAAAAGGCCGACCCACAAACTCCCGTTCAACCAGCATTGCACTACATTGCAGTAGTGGCACAGGGAGATGGTGGTAAAGATGGCAAGTACCGTTTCCGCATGCCCGATAAGCAAATAGACTCCGTAATGAACATTGCAAAAATGCGCAATGCGATCGTATTTTTAGATATTCAAGTAGCACTGAGCACCATCAGAGAGGAACTGCCGCGACTGGAAAAATATTTGAGACTCCCCAACGTACACTTGGGCATCGATCCTGAGTTTTCTATGAAAACAGGAGCCAAACCAGGAACAAAAATTGGTACTTATGATGCGGCCGATATCAACTATTGTTCCGATTACCTGGCCAAACTGGTACAAGAGCACGGATTGCCACCGAAGGTATTTACCATCCATCGTTTTACAAAGGGGATGGTGACCAATAGCAAGCAAATTAAACTACGTCCGGAAGTACAGCTGGTGATGCACATGGATGGCTGGGGAGCACCAGAACTGAAAAAAGGAACTTACCGCCACTGGATTTACAATGAACCAGTACAGTTTACCGGCTTTAAGTTGTTCTACAAGAACGATATCAAGAACCCGCCACACCGGATGATGACACCGGAAGAATTGGTAAAACTGACCCCTAAACCTGCTTATATTCAATACCAATAAAATGGACAGACTGGTTGTAGGTGGTGGTTGTTTCTGGTGTACCGAAGCTGTTTTTCAAAGACTGAAGGGTGTAACAAAAGTAGTTTCGGGTTATATGGGCGGTCTGTTCCCAAACCCGAGCTATCGCGAAATCTGTACTGGCAAAACCGGCCATGCAGAAGTGATACAGATCAGTTATGATCCAAAAGAAATCAGTTTAGAAGAGCTCTTATTGGTTTTCTTCAAAACCCACGATCCTACCACCTTGAACCGTCAGGGAAATGACGTAGGCACCCAATACCGATCGGTTATATTTTATGCAGATGAACAGCAAAAAAACACCGCCACGCAACTGATCAAGCAATTGGAGGAAGCCAAGGTATTTGATGCCCCTATTGTAACAGAACTCAGTCCTGAAAGTGCGTTTTACCCGGCAGAAGACTACCACCAAGACTATTTCAATCAGAACAGCTATCAGCCTTACTGTAGCTTTGTGATCCAGCCAAAGTTGGAAAAATTCATGAAAGAATTTGAGGGGATGGTGCTAAAAAACCCTAATGAATGAACAAGTTCATTCAATCCTATATTCAATCTTTCTGTCGAGAGACTTAGTTAAAGTGAGATTTATTGCTTGATGATTTTGTAGCTGCGTTTCCCGATAAGTACAAAATAGTACCCTTTCTCCAAGTTGCCCAAATCTAAACTAATCAAACTGTTTAGTACCCTGTGCGTTCCCTCATAAACCCTCACTCCGGCACTGCTCAGCACTTTAATGAATACATCTTGATTATTTTGCCCCTCTAGCTTGATGTTTAAAACTGAGCTAAAAGGATTCGGATAAACCTCCACCAGTTCATTTACATAGAACTCTTCTTCATAAACACCTTGACAAGCTTGTGTTCCATTTACTTTTATTCGATTCAGCCCTGGTTTTAAAGGAACGTTCAATTTGGCCGAATTGCTGGTATAATTCTCACCATTAATGGAGATAAAATAAGTGTCGCTGCCTGCCATGCTCAGGGTCAGGGTGTTGGCCGAAAGGTTTAACTGCGTATACACTGATAAATCAGCAGGTTCACCGATGTTAAGGTCATAACATTGCTCGTAATTACCGACACCCGTGATGCTTATACATAAACTGTATTTACCCGCACGCAGATCTTTAATGCTTAATGTATCACTAAAATCATAAGATTGATTCAAGTTGGTAGACTTTAAAGTAACCTTGTACGGCAAATTTTTACTTGCTTTAATAGTAATTAACCCATTAGAGGCGCCTTTACATATTGCCGATACGGTCTTTATTCTAAATGTACTTGCTGGTAAAACATCGACCATGAATTCTCTGAAAACATCGGTCGCAGGGGTAAATAAATTATTTCCCGGCTGGCTGGCCTTCACTTTTATTAAACCCATACCGGTGATAGTTAAGGTACTATCCTTGATACTGGCCGGGCCCGATTCAACAGCAAATGAAATTGGTAAATTGGCGCTCGACCTGGCTTTCAACACAAAAGGCTGATCACCCACCCGTTTGGCTGTAATTGCATCAAAACTAATGGTCTGGCTCTGTTGAACAATGGTACTACTGATCTTAAAGGTATTGTTCGATATCCCCTCCAGGGCGTCCGCCACATTGAGCTCTGAAATTCTGATTCTGCATTCATTAAGAGAAACGTTAGTATTCAGCAAGGTATTCCAACTGTCAGCATTCATACCATTAGGGGTCACCGAAGCCGGAATTTTCCAAGAATAAACTCCAGATTTTGCATCAACGGCAGCGGTGATCACTTTCCATGTTTTCCCATTATCGGTGGTATATTCTATTTTAACAGAATCTGCAACCTTTTCAGTTTTCCAACTGATGAGATAAGTAGTACCGGCCAGTAAAATCTCTCCTGCCTGCGGTTTGGTCACCAAGATCTTCCCTACATTGGTGCGGGAAGTAAAACCATCATAGCTACCACCCCTATATTTACTTACATCTGTTTTTAACTGTGTGGGAATAAACCGCACACGCACGGAGTCTGTATTGAACGGAGCCTGCGTTGCGGCAGCCTTAATAAAATAATACCCATCTAAAGTCTTTGTATTCACCCAAAGATAAGAAGCCGCCGAAGCAAGATATTTGGTTGTAATACGGGTCCAAACTTTGGAAGTATCTGCTTTTTTGAAGGAGATGGCCAAATCATTGAGGCCAGATTGCACCCATCTGATCGGCACCAGCCCATTTGGGCTGCCTTCAAACACAGAATCAACCGAAAGCTTGAGATAGCTTTCCGAAATCTCAAAACGTTCAGAGATAGAAAATAAACTGCTGTCCTGAGAGGCAACGATCTTAATAAAACCTGATTTAGTAGGGAGATAAGGAACTTGCCACTGGTAGCGAGCAGCTTTAGCTGCGTAATCTTTGACTACATTTGTCCATGTATTCTTCCCGTCTTTTGAAAAAAAGATATCGATATATTCTAAATCAGAAGAAGTCCAGCTAATTTCCGTCTTCGCAAATGCATCGAAAACAGTGCCGGCTTTAATGGCAACCAAATTAAGTTTAGCTTTCTGATTACTTGCTTCAGAGAACCCATCATAGGCTCCGCCTCTGAATTTTACCGGCTGTAATGAACTGTTCTTGATTGCTATTGGGATGGAGGTAGAATCTTGAAAGTCGAAATTCTTAGCCACAATTTTTATAGAGATGGAATCAGCCTGCAAGCTAACAGGAGGTATCCAAACAAACTGAAGCATGGAGGCCGGTAAGGAGGCTCTGATCAGTGTCCATTTCGGGTCCCTCATTTTTTTATAGAACAGATCTACGGTCTCAATCCCGTTATTCACCCAAAACAAAGGAATGGGCTCCTGTAAAACATATTGAGGCTTAAAGGCTTTGTCGATAGCGATACTCTTGGATGGGATTTTAAAAGGCAGGGGATTCTTTGCTGAAATATCTCCGCCATCAATTGCAGTCAAACGGATAATCCCTTTCGCTGTAATAGTGGTAGGGATTTTCCAATCCATTTGTTGTGCTGCAGCCGGATAAGCATCAGTTACCACTATCCAAGTTTGACCGCTATCTGCCGAAAATTCGATTTTAAGATATTCGATATTAAAGGATTTCCAACGGATGTTTTGGCTTGAAAACGAGGCCAGGTTCTCCTCTCCTTTTGGATACAGTAATTCAAGCTGTGCTTTGGCATTCGACCTGCCCGTAAATCCGTCAAAACTTCCACCGCGATATTTTATATTAGCAGACTGCTGTCTGGCACTCACTTTCGCTTGCCAAATTACCTTCACGTTTACATCGTCTGCAGATTCCATTTTTAGCTGAATCTGATTTTGGCTAATTTCCGGTATGATCCAGGTAAATGAACTTGCCAGAGCAGGAAAGCCCTTGCTGATCAGTTGGTAGGTGGCACCCCCATCTCTCGAATACGAAATGTTCAGTTTTTCTACCGATAAACTGGTCCATTTTAATTGAAATACATTCCCGGGGTTTAGAATAGCAGCAGTATCAATATCTAATTCCAATTTTGGCTGGGCGATACTAAAAACCCCGGCACTGATACTTGCCGTAGCACTATTGAACACATTCGAAATTTTAATTTTCCCGCTATTGGTAGGTTTAACAGGCACCAGCCAGGGGTAGGTACCCGCTGATGCGGGATAAGAGGCAACTACCGTTGACCAGGTAGCCCCCGCATCGGAAGAATACTCGATCTTAATATTTTCAACATTACTGTATTCCCAGGTGATGTTAAATATAGCCCCCCCGGATAATACTTGACCATTAGTAGGAGATTTTAGCAACAAGGCCTCCTGCTGGGCAAGTGTAAACTGCCATTGAATAATAAAGTACAGAAGGAGGAGTAATTTTCTCACCGTAATAAACCAGTATTGAATTAGTTGTCTTCAGGGGCACTGCGTACCATTCTGAAGCCTGCAGGTGAACCGAAAAATCTAGAAGATACATTGTCATTTTTGAAAATCATATCTTGATAAGTTGATAATATACCACCCGATTGGCCAAACCAATGCGACACATTCGGATATCCCGTAGGATTTTCTCCCGAGCCATTTACATCTTTGAAAGACCTGGATCTTTCAGAATTAAGACTAATCACGTACTCTGCCACATTATCTGTTAAACCCATAATTCCATAATAACTGGCACCAGAACTTATTCTGCTAGATGTTGGCGTTGCAAATATGCCTACCCGATAAGCACCGCTACCTCCGTCACCTCCTTCAATCTGGCTATTACTACTCACCGATAGGTATTTGGTAGAATCAACACCTAAGGGAGTTTCAGTTCCTGTTTCCGGGCCATCAAGCTTCAGGTTAAAAATAGACGTGTTCATATTCATACCCATCATAGATCGCGGACCGTTCGCCCGGTCGTATGGTCTGGGTGCCAACGGACCGCGGCAAGCCTTCTCAAACTCCAGTTCTGTCATTGGCCGCAGAGCACTCCAATTGGCAAAGGCAAATAGGTGTTGTGATTCTGCAAAATCCAGCGCTCGGTCTGGTCGGGTTACCACATAATTACTACCGCTTTTAGTTATCGTAAATCTTGAATTATTTGTAGTTGGGAGCAGGTTTGTGCCATACATATAAGTATTTTGCGTACTTGCGGTTGTAGTAGTATTTAGAAAATCGGTATACTGCCCCTGTGTTACCTCATATTTCATGCAATAAAATGCCTTATAACCAGTCGGAAAATCGGGGTATTTATAGGTACCGCTATTATTTACCGCAATCCCATTTAATCCATGTATATAAATCCCGGATCTGATTTCCTGATCAGAATTGGAGGAGGGTGAGTTTCCTGACTCATAATTACTCAGCATTGGGCTGAGTCTATCGGAAATAACTGTAAACATAGGCGTATTGGACCCGTACTTAGTGGTATCGGAAGGGGTAAAGGTTTTAAATATGGCAGGCATGATCTTATCCCATAAGTTGTAATTATTAGTATAGGAATCTCCGAAAGCAAAATTCCCTTTTGGCACATACACCATTTCGGTAGCAAAAACCCTGATCTCGGCAGAGTCAATATTAGCAACCGAATCGAGACCATAATTCCAGCGCAGCTTGATATTCTTCAGGTCCATCACACCAGATCCTTTTTGGGACCGGTAAATGAATGCCCCCATGCGGTCTGTTGGTATCACAATTTTAGCATTGGCCGCATTTGTTCCTATACTAAACCCTGTTAGTTGGGGTTTGATATGTTTCCAAGTACCATTTGCCCGTTTAACCTTAATGGTCACCCATGCAGCATCCCAGTTGATATCGTCACGCCAAGAGTTTTCCCAAGACAGGTCAAATTTGATGTTTACTTCTTTCGAGGCTTTGATAGTATCTACAAGTGATACATTTTTCAACCTGATATTGTTTGCAAACATTGAGTTTGCGCAGAATAAAATGAAGATTGAAGTTTTGAGAAAAAATTTCATGATAATTATTTGAGTGATTTTCAAATTGAAATACCTTTAGGTATAGAGTGATTTTATACGCAAGTCAGGCAGTATAGTATTGATTTTCAATTAGGTAATGGTAGATATTTTATAACTAAAAGTAATAAAAACATTTGACTCTTAATTACAAAAAATTCGTTTACAAAAGTTGATGTAGGATTCAAGCACCCGCTTTTGCAAACCAACAGATTACATGAGCAATAGATTCATCCCCATGAAAATCAAAATCCAATAAGGGAATAAATACCTGACGTTAAAATAAACCCAACTGGCCTTTATCGTCAATTTCTACATCATCCGGGTTGGTAATTTCGAAACTGACTGATTTAGCAGTCGGTTCAGGCACCTTTGCCACATTTGCTTGTTCTGGCTCAGTTTGGACAGTGTCAGGGTTTGAGCTTTCTGAATCCTCCTCCATATTGTCTATGGGATCTTCCGCCGCCTCGGCATTTTCGGCTTCGGCAACGGGTTCCACTTCTGGGCTTGTTGTTGGCGCATTTTCCTCTTCTGGCTCTTCAACGGCAATTAGTTCCACCTGTTGTACTTCATGCGGACTCAAGCGATTGCCCATGGCTTTCATGCCTTTTACATCAATCAGTTCAGATAAATCCTGCTCCAAGGTATCGGGGGTTTGGGTTTTGCCTTTAAGCACCTCCAGTTTTACTTTTGGCTGTTTGACTCCGCTGATTAAAATCAATTTAGACCCATTTTCCTCAGAAATAAAGGCAGTCTTTTTCCCCTCAGCAGTTTTCTCAAACAAGAAGCGCTTCACATAAAAATTCTTCGATTTACCATCGTAATGCACCACCGAGTACACCTTTTCAGGATGGTATTTTTCGATGAGCAGGAGCTTGTCATCAAAATGGGTACTTAGATCAAAGCCGCAGAGCTCGTATACACCATCTGCGGTTACACAAAGTATTTGATCATCTCCGTCAAATTCGCCCAAATATTTACCACGTCCATCTACATTCAAACGTTTTAACAATTCGTCGAACCAGATTTTACGACCCGACAAAGTAGAAACGCCTTTACTTTTTAATAAGATCTTTTTGACCGGATATTTGGTGACCGTATTCCCCATAGAAGCCCTGCCTTTTACAGCCAGTTCCGCAAAATCAAGGTCAAATTGCAATTTGCGAAGTTTTGAATGCGGTTTCAAAGCTATATTGACCACCTCGGCTTCTCCATTGGGGTTGGCAGTAAAGTACAGCACCTGCGAACCTTTGCTGCCTTTAGTCAAATCATACTCTTTATCGCGGGTTACGCCCAGCACCGAGAAACGTTTTACATAGGACACACCACTTTGGCCGTCTTTATAAATGAGGTTATAAACTGTACGTTCATCGTTCTTCTTGAACACTTGCGCATGGATGATATCTTTACCCACGAAAACTTTCTCGGCCACTTTGGTAACCGTGAATTTACCATCGGCCCTGAAAGCAATGATCTCGTCCAGATCCGAGCAATCGCAAACAAATTCATCCTTACGAAGCGACGTGCCAATAAAACCGTCTTCACGGTTCATGTATAATTTCACGTTGGCCAGCGCCACTTTCGCTGCTTCTACCTTATCAAACAGGCGTAACTCTGTTTTGCGTTCTCTTCCTTCGCCGTATTTATTGCGAAGTTTTTCAAACCAGGCGATCGCATATTCCGTCAGGTTTTTTAAGTTTTTGTTAACTGCCTTGATGTCTTCTTCTAACGCCTTCATCTGCTCATCGGCTTTTTTCACATCAAAGCGGGTAATACTGCTCATGGGTTTTTCAATGAGCTTTTTATAGTCTTCCGGCAAAATATCGCGGTAAAATTGCTCCATAAATGGTTTAAAGAGCGTGTTCAATACCGATACTACGTTTTCAAAATCACTGGAATTTTCGTAATCAGGGTGCTTATACATCCCTTCCTGTATAAAGATCTTTAACAGATTACTGAAGAAGATTTTTTCTTTCAGCTCCGATAATTTGATCTCCAATTCCTGTTTTAATAAGGCTTTGGTATGCTTGGTGCATTCAGTGAGTATATCATTTACACTCATGAAATGAGGCTTATCTCCCTTAATGATACAGGTATTGGGGGAGATAGACACCTCACAATCGGTAAAGGCATAGAGAGCGTCAATGGTCACATCGGGCGAAATACCCGGTGCCAAATGAATGATGATTTCTACATCCTTGGCGGTATTGTCTTCAATTTTCTTGATTTTGATCTTGCCCTTATCATTGGCTGATATCACACTATCGATCAAACCGCCGGTGGTGGTGGTAAATGGAATTTCGGTAATGGCCAGGGTTTTTTTATCGCGTTCTACAATTTTAGCACGCACCCTGATCTTACCACCACGCTGGCCCTCGTTATAGGCCGAACAGTCGGCCATCCCTCCGGTAGGAAAGTCGGGCATCAGGTTCGGGCGATTGCCCTTCAAAACTTCTATTGAACCCTCAATCAGCTCCAAAAAATTGTGAGGCATAATTTTGGTAGCCAAACCTACGGCAATACCATCTGCACCCTGGGCTAACAGTAGCGGAAATTTAACCGGTAGCGTCACCGGCTCCTGATTGCGACCGTCGTAACTGGACTGCCACTCAGTGGTATCTGGATTAAACACCACCTCCAGCGCAAATTTAGATAAGCGGGCTTCGATATAACGGGGCGCTGCTGCCGAATCTCCGGTAATGGGATCTCCCCAGTTACCCTGCGTATCAATCAGCAAGTTCTTTTGACCGATTTGAACCATGGCATCGCCTATAGAAGCATCACCATGTGGATGGTACTTCATCGTATTCCCAATCACGTTGGCCGCTTTATTGAACCGGCCATCATCCATTTCCTTTAGTGAATGCAGGATACGACGTTGTACGGGTTTTAATCCATCGTGAATATGCGGCACGGCCCGATCGAGGATTACGTAAGAAGCGTAATCAAGAAACCAGTTCTCGTATAATCCGGAAAGTGGAATTATATTATGGTGAATTTCGTTTTCTGATGCTGATGCTGGGTCTAATTCTTCGCTCATCCTATACTAAAGTCAAATTCAAATTTTATTATGCAGTTAAGGCTTGTTCTTGGGCAGCAGCCTCCGCCAGGCGGTCTTGCTCCAAGTAATCGACCTCAATTCTTAGGTTCTTGATGATGTGTTGTTGCCTTTCGGGCGTGTTTTTTCCCATGTAGTACTCGAGCAAACTTTTGATACTTTGCTCCTTGTTAAGTAAAACCGGGTCGAGGCGTATGTCTTTGCCTATGAATAAGCCGAACTCTTCAGGGGAGATCTCTCCCAAACCTTTGAATCGGGTGATCTCTGGTTTACCACCTAATTTATTAATTGCCCGCTGGCGCTCTTCGTCACTATAGCAATAAATGGTTTCCTTTTTATTTCTTACGCGAAATAATGGAGTTTGTAAGATGGATAAATGCCGTGCTTTCACCAAGTCGGGGAAAAACTGCAAGAAAAAAGTCATTAACAAAAGGCGAATGTGCATCCCATCAACGTCGGCATCGGTAGCGATTACAATGTTATTATATCTCAAACCATCTAAACCATCCTCAATGTTGAGGGCATGCTGCAGCAGGTTAAATTCTTCGTTCTCGTATACCACTTTCTTGGTTAAGCCGTAACAGTTCAAGGGTTTTCCTTTCAAACTGAATACTGCCTGGGTCTGCACATCTCTCGACTTGGTGATGGAACCACTGGCCGAATCTCCCTCGGTAATGAACAAAGTAGTTTCTTGTTTACGTTCGTGTTGGTCGTCGAAATGTATTTTACAATCTCTCAGTTTACGGTTATGCAAAGAAGCTTTTTTAGCTCTTTCATTGGCCAGTTTCTTGATGCCCGCAATGTCTTTTCGCTCCCGCTCCGACTGCAAAATGCGTTTTAACAAAGCATCGGCCGTTTCCGGATGTTTGTGCAGGTAATCATCCAGCTCTTTCTTAACAAAATCATTGATGAAAGTTCGCACACTGGGGCCTTCCGGACCAACGTTCAACGAACCTAATTTGGTTTTGGTTTGTGATTCAAAAACAGGCTCTTGCACTTTAACCGCGATAGCCGCAACGATGGAAGCTCTTACATCGGAAGCATCAAATTCTTTTTTATAAAACTCACGAATGGTTTTCACCACAGCTTCACGAAAAGCCGCCTGGTGTGTACCACCCTGTGTGGTATGCTGACCGTTAACAAAAGAATAATATTCTTCTCCGTATTGCTGGCCATGGGTCATGGCTATTTCTAAATCCTCTCCTTTGAGGTGAATAATGGGATAACGGATATTTTCTGCATCCGTATTACGGTCCAATAAATCATAAAGTCCACGCTCCGAGAAAAACTTTTGACCATTGTAATTAACTGTTAAACCCGAATTCAGGAAAACATAATTCCAAATCATGCTATCTACAAACTCCGGAATGAAACGGTAGTTGCGGAAGATGCCCTCGTCGGGCAAAAAAGTAACCGCCGTACCATTGCGCTGGGTAGTATCGGTCTCGGGCAGGTCATTTACTAACTCTCCCTTCTCAAACTCCGCTTTTTTGGTTTTGCCATCACGGTAAGATTGTACCGTGAAAGAAGAAGAGAGTGCATTTACTGCTTTGGTACCCACCCCGTTTAAACCTACCGACTTTTGGAATGCTTTAGAATCATATTTACCGCCGGTATTGATTTTTGAAACGCAATCAATCACTTTACCCAAGGGTATTCCACGGCCATAGTCTCTTACGGCAACCTTATGATCTGTGATATTGATTTCAATGGTCTTACCGGCTCCCATTACAAACTCATCGATAGAATTATCGACAATTTCTTTAAGCAATACGTAAATACCATCGTCATAAGCCGACCCATCTCCTAACTTACCGATGTACATACCCGGTCTTAAACGGATATGTTCCTTCCAGTCGAGGGAGCGGATACTATCTTCACTGTAATTCAATGCTTCCATATTTCACGTGGATCAAATTCCTGATAAGCAAAGCTAAAATTTTTCTATCCCCTTATTGATGATAAATTTCCACAACTGTAGAATTAAATCCTTGAGCGCTCCAATTATGTATAGTAAAGCATACAGTTTTAGTTCTTGCTGATTTATAAATAGAGAATAAGATTTTCTAGTTGGTTAATATTTTATGATTTGAAGTATATCATCCACTAACAGGAACATTATTAAAAGAATGGGGATGAAAAAATATCCAATTAAACTACCTCCCCAACAACCTTGGTACAAAATTGGCAATGATTATTAAACATGAACAAAAAACCGAACGTTTAATACTTAACCAATCATTTATGAAAAAGCCAACTGAAACCGAATTACCAAAACTTACCGAAGAGTTTGATAAACTACTCATCCGATTAATCAGCGAAGACCTGCGCCAATTGAAGCAACAGCCAAAACCACTCAAGGTTTATTTTCATTCAGCAAGCCCTTATCATTATTTCAAACCTAAATAGGTATAAATAATCTACAGTAATTATAAAATCACCCAATGAGTCTCTCCGGAGGCTCATTTTTTATGTCTTTAAACTTTATCATCTTTGCGGCATCTAAAAAAGATGTACATGAATTTGATTTATAAGTATTTACGCCTAAGGCGCAAAAGTAATTTCTTCTTGATTGCCTACTTATTTTGCGGATTTAACCCTCTTTTTGCACAAAAAAAGCTACCCCTACACGATAACATTTGGGCAAATAAAAACCATCACATTGATGGCGATGCACAGGAATGGAAGCAAGAAAGGTTGGATTTAAACAAGGAAAGTAAACTTGCCTATGCAATCGCTAATAATGACAGTACTTTGTTTATCCTCCTAAAAAGTACCGATAAGGCCGATTTGGCAAGACTACTGAGAGGAGAAATCAAAATTGGTGTAAATACAGATGCTGAAAAAAAGGTCAAACAATTCATCGGCTTCCCAACTGCAGGATCAAGACAGCCACGATCGCAAAATTCAGTGGGGAACAAGGCTCAAAATCAGCCAGATCTGAATCAAGAATTGGCTCAGCTAAATGGAATTCTAATTGGAGGGTTTAATGAGTTACCTGACGGCATCATTGCACGTCAAAATGATTATGGTATTGCTGTTGCGGCAAAGCTGGATCAAAATGGATTTTTGGTTTGGGAATGCGCCCTGCCCATGAAATTGTTACAAATTGATGCTGTTAAAAATGATATTTTTGCTCTCCAAATTAGGATTAACGGTTTGAATTTAAACGCTAATCTCCAAAATAGAAATTTTAACAGGCCAATGGGCATGAATAGCATGGGAAGTGCTTTCCCTCAACGGCTGCCCGGTTCGGAAGGATTAGAACCCAGTGAATTTTGGATTTTAAGCCGTTTTGCCCAGGCTCCAAAAATACAATAACACCTTAACACGCACCATGAAAAAATTATTACTGTTTACTTTCTTTCTTTTGTTGAATGTAGTTGTGTTTGCTCAAAGCAATTACGAAGTAAACGGAACCGTGAGAGACTCATCCGGTCAAAGTGTGATAGCTGCAAGCATCAAGCTGATCATGGCTAAAGACACCTTATTTACCAGAAGCAATGCCGATGGTTTTTTTAAATTCAGTAACGTAAAATCAGGACAGTTTCTGTTAACGATCAGCAGTATTGGTTTTCAGACCACCAACCGTAAATATCTTTACAAAGATGGTGAGGGTAAACTTCAACTGGATCCCATCACACTTAAAGCAAGTACCAAGGAGTTGAATGAGGTAGTGATTTCAGGCACACCTCCGGTAACTGTGAAAGAAGATACTGTTGAATACCGAGCTTCTGATTATAAATTAAAAGAAGATGCACAGGTAGAAGATCTTCTCAGAAAGCTACCCGGAGTAGAAGTTGATCAAAATGGAAACGTAAAAGCTCAGGGCAAGCAAATTACCCGAGTAAGGGTAAATGGTAAAGATTTTTTTGGAGGGGATGTGAAGACGGCAACCCAGCAGCTTCCTGCCAATTTGATCGACAAAATTCAAATTGTTGATGACTATGGGGATCAGGCTAATTTTACGGGTATCAAAGAAGGTGATCCTGAAAAAATTCTGAATATCCAAATCAGGCCCGACAAAAATACCGGCTATTTTGCGAGAGGGACCATCGGTCAGGGAAATGAAGATCGCTATCAGGGGAACCTGAGTGTCAACTATTTCAAAGACAAACAACAAATTTCAGTATTAGCCAACCTAAACAATACCAATACCTCCCTGTTCAATTTTAGCGGCGGAGGTGGTGGTGCTCGAATTCAAATTGGCGGGGGCGGCGGTGGCGTTCAGTTTTTTGGTGGAAATCGTGGTGGCGGAACCGGTGGTGATGGAATTACCGAAGTGGGTTCCATTGGCTTAAACTACCGCGATGAATGGGGAAAGAAAATCAGCTCTTACGGTAATTACAGTTATGCCAACCGCGATAATAACGTATTGCGCACCATTTTACAACAGAACGTAAACGCTAGCGGTGTGATCAATAACAACCAAAATACCGATAACAACACGAACAATATCAACCATCGTTTAAACTGGAACATAGAGTACCGGATCGACAGTTTAAATTATTTGAAGATCACTCCATTTTTCAACTTGGCGCAAAGCAGTGGCGACAATAATGCCAATTTCCAATTCTTGCAAAATGGCTCTCAACTCAATTCAGAGGGTACCAATATTGGTAGAAGTCGTTCAGAGACGCCCAATTTTGGTGCAGATGTTTTATTCAATCACCGTTTTGCCAAGAGAGGGCGTACCGCTTCCATCAGTCTTTCTGTGAACAGGAATGTGATTGATCAAGATGACAATACTGTAAACGAAAGTATCAATTATCCAAGTGGAGGCGGTAGCATTAACCTCTATCAGGAGCAGCAAATTGCGATTAACAATAACAATACCACTACACGTTCCAGCTTATCTTTCATTGAACCACTCAGCCGAACTTCGAGTATCGAGTTGAACTGGAACTTTTCTCATGCCAAGTATCAGAATTCAAGAGAGACCCTTGGAACATTAATTGAGGGTGGAAGTTTGGCTTTAAAACCTGATCAGAGTAATGATTTTGGTTATTATTTCATGACCAATCGGGTTGGATTCAACTATCGTGTTACTCAGAAAAAATTCAATTATGCGCTGGGATTGGGTTTACAACCAACCTTATTGTCGGGCAGCTCTCTTACCAACCAAACCAGTTCAAGAAGATCGGCGTTATTTGTTGTTCCGGTTGCGAGGTACTCTTATAATTTTTCACGAACCAGGGCATTCAATGCTTCCTACAATGGTAGAAACAACGAACCGACCTTCGCCCAGCTACAACCTGTAACCGATTTATCCAATCCTCAGTTCCCGGTAGTGGGTAACCCCAATTTGAAGGCGGAGTTTACACACAATGTCAATCTTCGATATAACAATTACAACTTCGAAAAAGGAGACGTTTTATTTACCGTTCTTTCTGCCAATTTGAGCCAAAATCGTGTTGTTTCCAACACCTTATTCCTTCCCGGAAACAGGATTGAAACACGCTATTTAAATACAAATGGTTTTTATAACGTGAATTTCTTCTATACTTGGTCTAAACCATTGGCAGAGAAAAAATACACCATTTCATTCAACGGTAGTGCCAATTATACCAACAACGTCAACTTTATAGAAAGTCAAAAAAATATTGGTAAAAACACCATTTTGAGCCAAGGTGCAAACTTCCAGATCAATCCTAAAGAATGGTTAGAATTGAGTCCTGGAGTGAACTACACACTCAACCGAAATAACTATAGTCTAGCCAGCCAGCCCAATACTCGAGTATCTAACTGGAATGCCACTTTCAACGGCAAAATTTATTTATGGAAGACCTGGTTGCTGGGCGGAGACTTTATTAAAACCATTAATCAAGGTTTTAGCGGCTCACTTGCAGTAAATCCATTCATCATGAATGCTTACTTGGAGAAACAATTCCTAAAAAATAAAGCAGGTGCCCTCCGTTTACAAATATTTGATGTGTACAACGAAAATACCAGTGTGTCTCGTTCAGTTACTGGCAACAGCATTACCGATATCCGAAGTAACCGTTTAGCTCGTTATGCCTTGCTTACCTTTAGCCTGAAACTACAAAAATTTAATGGCCAGGCTCCCAACAATATGAACATGCAAATGCCTGGGCAGGGTGGAATGATGTTCAGGAGAGATATGATGAATTAAGACGCTAAAAAGTTTTTTAAGCCCGCCCATTCAGCGGGCTTTTTTTTTGAGTTGATGATTAGCAATCATTGTCTTTAATGCTCAAGCAGCATTAAATAGTGATTATTTTATAAAATATAATATCTTTAATTTTAAATAGCGCTCTAATTGAGCAATTGTTTTAAATTAAAATCAACCTTAAAGCAATACTATGGCCAATTAAGCCAGCCAGCTTGAAATTTATCATGACATCAAATCAAATAAAAATTGGATTTATTGAAGACAATGAGCTGCTGCTGGAGAATTACCGGGAGTATTTTGAAAGCGATAGCGCTTTTGCCTGTGTATTTGCGGTGAGATCTTTTGACGAATTAGATCAGCAAAAAATTGCCGAAAGACCAGATGTCATTTTATTGGAGATCCAGTTACCCAGCATCAGTGGGATTGCAACCCTGCCGCTGCTTAAAAACAAATTTTATCAAACACAGCTGATCATGATGACTACTCATGACAGTGAAGAAAATGTGATCAATGCGTTTAAAAATGGTGCCAATGGTTTCTTAACAAAGAACATGTCGTTGGAAGCAGTGAGGGAAGCAGTATTATATGCCATGCACAGTGGTGCAGCTTTATCACCAAGTGCAGCACGGATCCTGATCAACAGTTTTTCTGAGAAACAACAACAAATGAACGCGGTCTTGGTCAATCTCACTCCCAGAGAACAAGAAATTGCAAAATGTATTCAGAAGGGACAATCCTATAGAGAAATTGCTCAGGCTTTATTCATTTCTGAGCGTACTGTCAACCAGCATCTCAAACATATTTACCAAAAAACAGGTGTGAAATCCAGGTCGCAATTGGCTGCCAAGATGATAGAATAGGCACCACAACTCACAAAACACTAGTCTTTCTCGTAACTTCTATCGTATTTAATTGGGGATAAAAAGTGCAATAACACTACCCTTGCATATCGGAAATTAAAGGGCATCAATACCAATATCGGCGAAAGCACAATACCAATTAACCACCAAATCTCATTTTCGCCCAGAAACTGACCCGCAATCACACCGGTTATCACCAATTCGGCAACGTTAAATGCATAACTTACATACATGGCTGCCCAAAAGAATCCGGGCTCAATTTCGTAGCGCAAGCCGCATTTCGGACAGTATTCATACATCTCATCATACTTTAAACTAAAAAGGCTGTGTTTGTACATTTCGCCTTTACGACAACGCGGGCACTTACACTGAACAAGGGCTTGCAATTGGGTCATTTTTTGGATGTGTTGATGTATTAAATATAGATAGAAAGTAGGGAGATTAATATTGATTGATCAATTGTTCTAAAGTATGAACCGGTACTACCCCAGATTGACGCCATTTTATTTCCCCATTCTTAAACAAAATAAGTGTAGGTACTCCAGAAACATGATATGCTGCTGCTGCAGCCGGATTTTTATCTACATCAATTTTAAGGATGGTAGCCTTATCGCCGATACGATTTTTCAGATCGGCCAACATGGGGGCCATCATTTTACAAGGGCCGCACCATTCTGCGAAAAAATCGACGAGAATAGGCTTTTCACCTTTGATAAGTTCGGCAAAACTATTTTTTGATTTGGATTGATTTCCCATGGTAAATTGATTATGTAATTTTCTATTACCCTATTATGCCACTAATTGATTACTTGATATCCGATTTGACTGGTCGCTCGCATGCAACTAAGCCACCACAGGAGATGTTGGCCCAAACTTGATAAAGAAAAAATACTGCTATCAAACCCATAAACGGATCTCTAAATACAACGGCATTGTAGCCTGCTACTGCGGCCATGAGCAATCTAAGTAGACGCATCAAATTCCAACCTGTTAAGATTCTATTCATGATGCTTTAAATTAATGAGGAAGTTTATCCTTGAATACACCGTATGCGTAGGTTCCTATTGTTGCACCGACAATGATGAGTAAGAAAGCCAAGTAACCCTGACCCAAATTGACAAACATAGGTCCTGGACAAGCACCAGTTAAAGCCCAGCCCATGCCAAAAATAGTTCCGCCAAAAATCCCTTTTTTCCATCCTTTTTCTTTATCGGGAATCACAATTACCTTTCCCTCGATATCTTTTAACTGATATTTTTTAATGAAAAATATACTAATGACACCGATGGCTACGGCTGTACCGATGATACCATACATATGAAAAGACTGGAAACGAAACATCTCCTGTATACGATACCATGAAATGGCTTCGGATTTGCTCATCACGATCCCAAAAAAGATACCTGCAATTATAAATTTCAATCCTTTCATCAGCTTAAAAAATTAAAGGGAAGAATAAATGAGTCATCGCCAAACCTCCGATGAAAAAACCGATCACCGCTATCAGCGAAGGCCATTGAAGATTAGATAAACCGGTAATGGCATGCCCAGAAGTACATCCTCCGGCATAACGTGAACCAAAACCTACCAGCAAACCACCGCCCAAAAGGGTGAGAAATCCCTTAAGATTAAATAAGTTTTCGATGCCAAAAAGCTGCAAAGGGTTCATCTGGCCGTCGAAATTGATTCCCAAAGATTTTAAATCGGCAACAGTACTTTCCGCCAATTGCAAGGGCTGTCCATTGTTTAAATAATTAGCAGAGAGATAACCTCCTATTACTGAACCAATCAGGAATAAAAGGTTCCACTGCTGAGATTTCCAATCGAAATCGAAGAATTTAGCCTTTTTCCCTGCACCGCAAGCGGCACAAAGGGTTCTGAAATTTGAAGAGAACCCAAAAGTTTTCCCGAAGAAAAACATTAAGATCATGATGAGGGATATCAAGGCCCCTGAAACATACCAGGGCCAAGGTGCTTGTATTAGTTCTAACATATTATAAAAGGGTGCTTGGGCAAACGTAATCGCTAACCTTAAATTTACCGGAGTCTTTAATGGCCTTAAATCCGCCCTTTACATCAATCAGTTTATCGAAACCACGAGCTTTTAAAATAGAGATAAACACCATTGAACGGTATCCGCCGGCACAATGCACATGGTAGGTTTTGTCTTTATCGATGGCCGACATGTTCTGATTTACGTAATCTAAGGGTATATTCTCTGACCCGATGATGTGCTCCGAATAATGTTCAGAGTGTTTACGTACATCGAGGATGTGGATGGATGGATCAGCCTCCTGACGTTTTGCCAATTCATCGGCATCAATAGATTCAATGCTATCTAATTCATAACCCGCTTTCTTCCAGGCCTCTACTCCACCCTTGAGGAAACCAATGGCATGGTCGTAACCTACACGGGCCAAGCGGGTAACCACTTCTTGCTCTCGACCTTCTTCATCAATAATCAAAATTTCCTGGTTGATATCGGGGATTAATGCACCCACCCAAGGCGCAAAGCTACCGTTCAGACCAATATTAATGGAGTTCGGGATAAATCCCTTAGCGAAAGTCTGAGCATCGCGGGTATCTAACAAAATGGCGCCGGTTTCATTGGCTGCTGCCTCAAATTCAGCCGGACTTAAAGCACGGGTACCCTTTGCCAGCACTTGATCTATACTTTCGTAACCCATTTTATTCATACGCACGTTTTCCGGAAAATACGCTGGTGGCGGCATTAAGCCATCGGTTACTTCCTTTACAAACTCTTCTCTGGTCATATTGGCACGCAGGGCATAGTTGAATTTCTTCTGGTTGCCCAACGTATCGCTGGTTTCCTTGCTCATGTTTTTACCGCAGGCAGAACCGGCCCCGTGAGCTGGGTAAACCACTACATCGTCGGGCAGGGTCATTATTTTAGTACGCAATGAATCAAACAAAGTACCCGCCAATTGCTCCTGCGTCAAGTGGGCAGCTTTCTGTGCCAAATCGGGGCGTCCTACATCACCAATAAATAAGGTATCGCCAGAAAAGAGCGCAGTTTCTTTGCCCTGCTCATCCAATAATAAATAACAGGTCGACTCCATGGTATGACCAGGCGTATGTAAGACCTTGATCTTTACTTTGCCCAAATTGAATACTTCTTCATCTTTAGCGATATAGGCCTCAAAACCGGGCTGTGCCGTTGGACCATAGATAATTGGAGCGCCGCTTGCTTTGGATAAATCCAGGTGACCTGAAACGAAATCGGCATGAAAATGTGTTTCAAAAACATACTTGATTTGAGCTCCATTGGCCTTTGCCTTTTCGATGTAAGGATTCACTTCACGAAGTGGATCAATGATGGCTACCTCATTCTCAGATTGGATGTAGTAAGCACCCTGGGCCAAACATCCGGTATAAATTTGTTCGATTTTCATATCTCTAATTAGCTACAATAAATTAAGCTTTAACAAATATCAGAAAAGCAGCAGGAAACATTGGTAACTAAAGTCACAAAGTCATCAAATAGGCGCTAGTCTTCAAAAAAAGCGGGCATTAATTTGATTTCGTTTCTGTACAGCAGGATTTTCCCCTCATTTTCCAATTGTTTGAGCAAGCGAGAAATCACCACTCTTGAAGTTGCCAACTCATCGGCAATGGCATAATGCGAAACTTTTACCACAGTGGAACCGCTCAGTCGCTTTTTCTCTTTCAAATAAGCCACCAGCCGTTCATCCAGTTTATGGAAAGCAATGCTTTCGATAGATTTGAGCAGTTCGATGAAGCGTTCGTTGAAGCTACGCATGATGTAATTTTTCCAGCTGGGATATTTGCACAGCCACTCATCAAGTTTAGTATGAGGAATAGCAATCAGCTCCACATGATCTTCGGCTACGGCTTTAACTTCACTTTTCTTAGCCTCCATACAGCAGCTGTAGGCCATAGAACAACTATCACTGCTAGACAAATAGTACAACAAAATTTCCTTACCATTTTCGTCGCGGCGGTACACCTTGACTGTGCCCGAAACTACCACTGGCATCATACGGACATATTTACTGTAATCCATGATTAAATCGCCCTCTTTAAATTGCTGAGATTGGCCAAATTCTTCAATTTCTCGCAAGAGTGCTGGTTCGAATAAATGGGAAAGGATTCCTAAGTTCATTTACAATTGCAATAGCGTATAGAATAAGATGCGGAAACGAATTTAATCATATTCCGCATGTTATTTGCATGAGTTATTGCTGATTAAATCATCATCAGACGAACAGGTTTACTCGGTCCCAAGTACCACCGTTCACCACGTTTTTGAAGCCATTTTGCTCCAAGATATTTTTGGCCATACCACTTCGGTTACCACTTCGGCAAAATACGATGATATGCTTTTTACCCTTGAACTTAGCGATCTGTGCCTGAACACTATCTAAGGGGATATTTACTGAACCTTTTACATGGCCCGAAGCAAATTCGCCGGGGCTTCTTACATCTACTAAAAAAGCGCCTTCTTCAATCAGGCTTTTTAAATCGACGGTATCACCGCCACCGAATAAAAAATTTAAGAAACTCATTTTATTTTTTTGATTTTTTCTCTTTAACATACAGCCCAAATAGAAGGCTCCCCATCAAAGCCCCATAAAGAGTGCTGTTGAGGGGTTTGGAAGTAATGGAGCAGGTTCCAGTGATGCAGCCTATCTCTGACCAATAGAGAAAACCGGCAAGCGCACCAATAGTAGCTCCCAAAAAGTATAGAAAATTGCGTTGGAACCATTTCATTTTATTCAGATATACGGCCAACTGCACAACTGAGCATTGATTTGGCCATGCTTAGTAAACTGTTGTTTCCTTTTTCAGGATAACCTAAATCGGCCAGTTTTAAGATGATTTGATCCCGGTTCATCATTTTGCCAACCAGGCTTACTTTGCCTTCCTCTTTCAAAATTTCAACCTGCTCCACTCCATCCATTTTCATCAAAGCAGTTTGGATGCTGTTCATGCAACCTCCGCATTTGATGTTCTCCACTAAAATTTCGATTGTTTTCATTTCCAATAATTGACACTGCAAGTTAATGCAGGTGCATAACTCAAAACGGTAACAAAGGTTACAATCTGTATGAGAAGGAATTGGAATGCTATTTTAGGAATAGCTCTTTGAGGATAATGTACGCACCCATTACCAGCACAAACCATCCAAAAGCTTTTTTCAACTGAGCGCCATCTATGGTTTTAGACAACCATCCACCCACAAAAATACCTAATGCGGATATGGCAGTGAGGCTCAATAATACCGTCCACTGAATTTCATATTGCCCCAAATCGCCTGTAAATCCAATTAGTGTATTAAGAGCGATAATCAGCAAGGAAGTGCCAACGGCCTTTTTCATTGGCATATTTAGGATCAAGACCAACACTGGAATGATCAGGAATCCACCGCCAGCACCTAAAAAGCCGGTTACCAGTCCGATTAATATACCGTATGTAAATAGTTTGAAAAAACTACTTTTCTGATCAGATGAAAGATTTCCTTGAGTTCCTGTATTCCTGATCATTGCAGTTGCGGCAAACAACATGAGTATGGCAAAAAGGACCATGGTGCTCAAGGATTTACTAAGCTGAAATCCATTTATGGTCATGACTGGATCGGGGATCAATGGAATCAGAAATTTTCGAGTCAAGAAAACTGTCGCAATAGAACTCAATCCGAACAAGAAAGCTGTTTGAATACTAATTTGTCCCTTTTGGTAATTGGTGAAGGCTCCTATCGAAGAGGTGATACCAACGATGAAAAGGGAATAAGAAGTGGCCATCATCGGTTCCATCTCCATTACATAAACCAGAATTGGAACCATCAAAATAGAACCCCCACTGCCTACAAGGCCTAAAGAAATACCAACCAGAGCAGTGAGGAAGAAAGCGATTAGCTGCATGATTATTGCATTGTTTTTGCCAAAACTACCCTTTAAAATAATTTATGAGGGTGATATTTGTTACCAAAACCCTCAATTGAAACTAAATTGATTGATCAATGAAAGGTAAATGGGCATTCCTAAAGTAATGTTGAAAGGGAATGTAATTGCCAATGCCATCGGGATGTAAAGTCCTGGATTTGACTTAGGTGCCGCTAGTTTCATTGCAGCCGGAACAGCAATGTAAGAGGCACTGGAGGCCAAGACCGCAAACATAAAACGGTTGGACACATCATCAGTAACCCAAGAACTGAGTAATGCAAATACGCAACCATTTACAAGCGGAATCAAAATGGCAAAAATAACCGGAAACCAGCCATTCTTCACAAAAGAGCTGAGCTTCTTACCGCTTAGAATACCCATATCGAGCAGGAAAATGGCAAGAAAACCCTTAAAAATATCATTCGTGAACGGCTTAATACCCTCTGCCTGTTGTGCATCTGCTAAAAAGCCGATGATCAAACTTCCTAAAATCAATAGCACACTACCATTCGTGAAAGAGTGCTTCACCACTGTCCAGTTGCTCATTTCTCTTTGAGCATCCTGCACATACAGGGAGATCAAAATCAATCCGGCAATGATGGCAGGTGATTCCATCAAAGCCATAATGGCTACCATGTGTCCGTGGAAAGTTAAATTTAAAGAATCGAGATAGGCCACTGCGGTAACAAAGGTGACCGCACTCACCGAACCGTAAGCAGCAGCAATAGCGCCGGAATCGTACACATTGAGCTTTCGCTTTAAAATGAAAAACGTGTAAATAGGTATGATAATGGAAATGGCCATACCGAATAAAATGGACCAGAAAATTTCAATGCTAAAAGTTTCGTGAGAGAGTTCTTGTCCGCCCTTAAATCCAATAGAAAAAAGTAGGTAAAGTGAGATGAATTTGGAAGTACTTTGTGGAATTTCCAGATCGCTTTTCAGCTTTACGGCAACGATTCCGAGAATGAAAAACAAAAATGCCGGATTGGTTAAATTGGAAATCAGGAGGTCAAAATTCATACCCGAAATTTAGTAAATAGTTGATATTATTTTAGTGTTTGAGTAATTATTGTGTGGCGGCACGCTTGAGCCGGTCGTTTATACTTTTCCCAAGACCTACATCAGGTAGTTTCTCAGCGATGATTAAATCGATGTCTGCATGATCCAATCGGTGCATGGCTGCATACAAATGACTTGCAGCTTCTGCTAAATCTGCTTTAGCTGATAAAACTTCAAGCCTGATGATCGAGGGAGCGTCAAAAACGTTTGAAAAACTCAACACGCCTATCCTTTTCCCATGATGAACTTCTAATGATAATGGTAGATTATCGCTTAATATAAGCTTAGTAGAGGGAGAATAATGCTTGGCGAGCATACCCGGTGCCTCTGGTGCTTCTTCTTTATGATTACGAACTTGAATGGTCCCACAAACGGCCTCAATTTCCTCAAGAGATACAGAACCCAAACGGTAAACGATGGGTTCATTGCCTTCGAAACCAATAATGGTCGACTCGATTCCCTTTTGACAGGCTCCGCCATCCAATACCATGGGGATTTGATCAGCGAAGTAATCCTCCACATGTGCTGCAGTGGTAGGACTGATGGAACCGAAAGGATTAGCGCTTGGTGCTGCCAATGGAAAATCAATTTGCTGAAGTAAGGAAAGAGCCAAGGGATGATTAGGTATCCGAACTGCAACTGTTGATTTTCCGGAACTAATCCAATCGGGAATATGAGCTTGCTTTTTTAATACCATCGTTAAAGGCCCAGGCCAAAAGGCCGCAGCCAGTTCCCGAGCTTTTTGCGGAATATCGGTAGCTACCGTATCCAAATCAGAGGCTGCTTTAAGATGCACAATAAGTGGATTAAAGCGTGGTCTCTGTTTGATTCGATAAATATCCGCAATCGCTTTTTCACTGTAAATATTTCCGGCCAAACCATAAACAGTTTCAGTAGGGAAACCGATGATGCCTTCGCTTGTTAAAATTTGGACAGCCTGATTGATATCTTTACTGATCATGAACTTCAAATTCAGGGATTACAGAAATCACAATACATAGGATCTTCTTTCTCCTTCTGATGCGGATATATTTTATTTTCCGCAAAGTTACATTTCTGACATAGAAACCGATGATATAAAATTGAACGGGTAGGTAAACCGCACAAATCGCAAGGAAGTCCAGGAATGGTTTCCGATACTGCAAAGCCGGGGGTTTGGCATTGCGGACATTCACTACCAAGCAAAGCAATTAATTTGTCCATTGCCTGTGCAATCACCTGCATACGGGTGGGATTAAACATGGCACGCATATCGGTCTCTACATAGGCCTGTCCATGTAAATTTATCAAATGATCAAAGTGACTTTCTAACACCTGTTCATCTGTAATTCCCTTGAGTTGATCTTCGAACGAATCAATAGCTCTACGCAATATCAATCCATGTTCAGGAAAGCCCGTGAGTTGAGCAAAATCTTTTAATTCTTGCAGATTGGTAATAGATTTTGCATTAAAATTAGTATTCAAACTAATTTCGGTGACCACAAATTCCAATTGATGCTGTTGATCAATCATGACCAGTGTTTCTACATCGGCTGCGGCAAAAAAAAGAGAGGGATGTGGACCAAACGAACCTTCGCTGGCAATAGCCAAATCAAGCCCAGTGATGGCTAAAGCTTTTAAGCACTTGGCCCTGGCAGTTTCAAGGGGACTTTCTGTACGAATTTGTTCTCCAGAAAAAGTGCCGAATGAATCGGTATTGAGCGATGGGCATAATTTTGAGTTGAGCCCGAGTACGTTTTCTAATGGAGGTGCTATCACCTTTTCCTTCTGATGCATGGTAGCGATCAGAACCGTCCTGCCCCTAAAAAGGTCCGTTTTCAATTCAGGAAATTAAAAAAATCAATTCAATAAACCAGCGCTCCATTGCAAGGCATAAATGGTCTTAAAATATTTGGCCTTGAGTTCGATCAGCTTTTCTTGTGCTTCGAGTGCTTTGGTTTCTCGGGCATTGATCAAGAACATGGAACTTTCACCGTTGAAAAATCGAGTTTCCTCTGCCTGTACTAACTGCTGATAATTGGCAAAGTTGGAACTTTGCAAACTGGTTTGATTCTTTAGGTTTAAAAATTCATTGTAGTACGATTGTACTTTTAATTGAACTTTTAAACGGCTTTGGTTTAGGTCGAGTCTGGTTTCCTGCAATTTCAAATTAGCTACCTTATATGCTCCTCTACCCTCCGAAAAACGCAAAGGAATAGCAATTTTTAAACCATATTGGAAATTGTTTTCGAACAAGTTATTGATGCCATTGTTTGGGAACCATTGCGAACCTTTGGCCAGGTGATTATAACTCAAATCGACTTTCGGTAATAAATCCTGAAATTTTAATCTTCTGTCAATAATGAGCGACTCGATTTTATAATCATATTGCCTTAAATCGGGATGATTTTTCTCAGCGGCATCCATTAGATCATTTAGCATCAAGCTGAAATTTTGGATATTGAGTTCACTTTCCCAACCAGATTGAGGAACTACCTGCTCGGGCAAAACATAAGCTTCTCCGTTTGCTTTCCATAAATAAGCTGATAGCTCTAATCCGGCGTTTTGAAAGTTAAGCAAGCGTTGATTTCGTTCAAACTTAAAAGTATTCAGTTGTGCCAGTGCCTCAACGGTATCAATACCTGGTCGCTCCCCTAACAAATAAGCTTGTTTAACTAAATTAAATCGCTTTTCATTTACCTGCACCACATTTTCTAAAACGGTAAGCGTTTGATGAGCCTTTACCCAGTGCCAATAGGCCTCCATGGCTTCCATCAATAAATTATTGACCACTGATTGCTGCTCCACTTTGGCCAGCGTGTTCATTATTTTTGACTGTCTCAGGGCCGCTCTTCGCTTATCAATCAATAAGTTTTTGGCTAATGGAATGTTGATACCCAGGTAACTGGACTGCCCTGCAGTTTCAGTGGGGTCTAAGCGGTTACCACTCAAATTTTCTACGCCGCTATAAATCTCTATCCCATACCATGTTGGGATACTTACTTGTGGTGAATTATAATCGTAGTAATTGAGCCCGTTAAAAGTTTTTCGGGCAGTATAATTACTGATAATCGGATCGAATGCCGCCCGAGCCTGTGTGATCTCAGCCTTACTTCTGGCAATGGAGATATCTGTTTGCTTCACTACCGGATGGTATGCTTTAACAATCGATAAAACCTGCTCGGCATTCAGCGAAATAAGTGAATCCTGAGCATGAAGCTTCCCAGAAAAACCAATCAAAAAAATCAACAGGAAATACCTAAGTTTCATTATTTCTTCGTTTTGCTTGGAGCATCCTTGTTTACGTCTGCCTTGATCTGATAAAAATCTGGCGGGAATCCATTTACGTTTCGCCACAATTCGTACCAAATTGGCACGTCTTTCAAGAGCACAATCCCTTGGGCACCACTGCCTATTTTCAACTGTGGCGGCCATGGTTTGTCCTTAGGATCTTCAACTGCCAAAATTCTGAATAAGCCATTAGGGCTGATGGTATTTTCGTAAGCCACAATCTTGGCACCAAAAGTTCCGTAACTGGCATTCGGCCAACCACTAAATATAATAGCTGGGAAACCATCGAACATGAAACGCACCGACTGCCCTACATTGACCAATGGAAGGTCAACAGGACGAACAAACATTTCAACGGCGTAATTCTTTACCTGAGGCACAATAATGGTAATTCGTTCTCCTTCTTTTAGCACTTCACCTATACCGCCTTTATTGGCTTGTACAATCTGACCATCTTGGGGTGCCAATAGGATATACATACCATTTCGAATAGTATAATTGCTCAATTGATTTTCGAGTTTGGCTACCTCTCCTTGGCCAGTAGCCACTTGGCTCATGGTTTGAAAACGTTCACCTTCAGCTTTACTGATTTTCTCCGCATAATCTTGCTCCACACTGTTTTTTTCAATTTTGGTGTTGAGTACTTCTTGTTGAGTTTGGGCTAGTTTATTTTCAGCAATTATTTTCTTAGCCAGTGCATTTTGATATGCAATATTTCTTTGTTGCAATTGAGTTTGGGAAACTAAATCTTTCTCAAACATCAATTGCTGACGTTCATATTGATCTTTTGCCAGTTTAAATTCATTGTTTGCAGCCGTGATTTCAGCAGATTCTGCAGTGATTTTATTATCTAACTGAATCAGTTTGTTATTCAACTGCTCCAGTTTTAATTTTCTGGCTTGTTTCAAAGCCTCAATTTGGGAACCAGTTGCTACGATTTTTCCTTCGTAAAAATCAATGGACCCTTTCTTAGCCTGCAATTGTTCCTGCGTACGTCCAACCAGTCTAGGATCGAGGTAATCTTCTTTGATCTCTGAGATCTGTAAAAGGGTATCTCCCTTTTTTACATAATCACCTTCTTTCACCCACCATTTTACTATACGACCTGGGATTGGAGAATGAATATCTTGAGGGCGCTGATCCTGATACAAAGTAGTGATCACTCCCTTGGCCTTGATATTCTGTGTCCAAGGCAATAAGAGAATCATTAGCAGGAATCCTATAATGCCGAAGAACCAGTACTTAACATTACTGTTTCTGTCCACCAGATAGATCTGTTCAAACGACTTAAATGAAAATTGCTTTTTAGAATTTTTCATATTTATTTCTTAGTGACAAAGTTTGCTTTACCATTTGTTAAAATTATTTGTCCATCACACTTACGAGCAAAATCATCATCTTTTGTAGTTACAATTACGGTTGTGTTGGTCAGCTGATTGAAAAGATAGTTTTTAATACTTTCCTGAACACTTGTGTCTAAACCTTCCCATGGATCTTCGAGCAAAATTAACTTAGGCTCATTGGCAAATGCTCTCAGCAATAGGATTGATCTTACCAAGGTGCTGGGCATTTTCTTACCACTCGGATCGAGTTTGGTTTTGAAACCGTTGGGTAGTTGATCTAAGAAACGGGCTATCCCTAAGCCATTGGCAATTCCCATCACCGTTTCTTGTTTGATTTCTGATCTACCCATGGTAATATTTTCCCAAACAGTTCCCATAAATATGTCTTGCTGATTAAGGAATATCCCAATCTGGGTTCTCAAACTTTCCAATTGGTAAGAATTGATAGGTAGTTTATTTAAAAGCAAGCCTCCCTCAAAATCACAGTAATTACCACTCAATACTTTTAAAAAAGTTGATTTACCTGAGCCGGCTTGGGTACTCACACAAACCATACTATTGGCAGGAATGTTAAAATTTAGATCGTTAAGCACCCTTTTACCATCAGGATAACTGAAACTGAAATCCCTAAATTGGACTTCCAAGCCTTTACTGTGTGGATCTAAGTCAACCTCACCGTCTTTTTCCAACGGACTTTCGGTCACTATGGCCAGTTTTTCTAAACCGGTTACCACATCATACACACTTTCTAAACTCCCGATTAATTTCTCAACGGCATTGATGACGGTAAGGATCACAATTTCTGCTGCAATAAACTCCCCAATGTTCAGTTGTTGGTTCAGTAAAAGGTAAGTACCGGCGGTCAACATCACCGTAGTAATGGCCACCTTGAAAACTACAAGAGCTTTATATTGAAAGAGCAAAACTTTAAAATGCTCTGTGCGGGCATTCAAATAACCTGATACACGTTCATCTGTCTTTTCAAGGTTTAGATGTGATCCTTGACTGAATTTAAAAGATCTGATCACTCTTGCCATTTCTTCCAACCATGCTACCACTGAATATTTGTAAGTACTCTCTTTCAAGCTGGTAGATAGACCACTATTGGCCGTAGTCTTCAGAATTAACCATAAAATTAAAATGAGTAGCAATCCAAAAACAATGAAAACAGGATGGTAGAGTGAAAGCAATAACAATCCGAATAAAATTTGAATACTGGCCGTAGGCACATCGAGCAATAATTTAGAAAGGCCCTTCTGCACGTTCAGCGTATCGAAAAAATAATTTACCTTCTCCGGAAGATAATATCCATCCATCTTAATGAGATCGAAACGGGGGACTTTTTCCGCAAAATCAAAAGCATAACGGGTAAAAATGCGTTGTTGAATTTTTTCGATGATTTTCATCTGGTTCAACTGCATAAAGCCTACAGAAAAAACTCCTATTACAACCAGTAAGATCAAAATATAGATGGAAGTAACCATGGAGGCCCCGAGTACAAAGCTGATAATCGCCTGGATACCTACGGGAACACTTAGCTGAAGCAAGCCACTAAATATTGCATAAAAATAGACTGACCCTATTTCTTTTTTATCTAGTAATATAAGCTCCCAGAGGCGCTTTATTGGATTCATAAATACGTATTGTATAATTAATAAAATGACAAGTTACAAATTACAACCCATATGCAGGCAATTTTGCATCATGACCCGGACAATGCAAAAAATCAGATCAGGAAAACTCCGGCGGGAGATCAGATATGCTTAGATGTGGTTTAGAGTACATCTCCAGGTACCCGTCAGACGTTTTAGAATGAAATAAATCTGGGAAACAGGTAGTACGGAAGTGTGCGATAAGGGGTTCTTTGAATAATTGTTTTAATTCTTTAGCTGATTCAGAACGTTTTTCGCTGCTCTTTTTTGGCTCGATTTCCAGTATCACAATCGAAGCAAAATTGGGATTTCTCCAATAATCAGCTGAGATAACAACTGAAAAAGAGAAAATCACTAAACATGCTAAAATTTGATTTAGAATCCCTTTCACACCGCAAACATAAAAGTGGAATTTTTGTCGACGGAATAGTTTATGTAAAAAAAATGTCATTAAAATAAAAAAGCTCACCTTGCGGGGAGCCTTTAATTTTGGTGGAGGATAACGGAGTCGAACCGATGACCTCTTGCATGCCATGCAAGCGCTCTAGCCAGCTGAGCTAATCCCCCATTTATATTTCTGGCTAATGGTATCGCGGAAAGATGACCTTTCCGAATGCTTTCGGGACGCTCTAGCCAGCTGAGCTAATCCCCCATTGGGATTGCAATTTTCGGGAATTAATCTGATTTGCGCAAATATTTCTGAATAAGTGCAGCAGTCCGTTCTGAAGCACCTGCAGGACCCACCTTTTGAACCAACACTTTATAATTTTCAAGCATCATCTTTCTTGCCGGAGAATCATTTAATAGCACATTTAACTCCTCAGCTATCCTATCTGGATGGGCTTCTTCCTGAATTAGTTCTTTAACTACTTCACGGTCCATGATCAGGTTCACCAATGAGATAAATCTGATTTTAACCAATAATCGGGCTATGGCTACCGAAATTTTGCTTCCGCGATACAAAACCACCTGCGGGCAGTTCAATAAAGCCGTTTCCAAAGTTGCCGTTCCCGAAGTTACCAAAGCAGCCTGAGCATTTTTTAGCAAATCGTATGTCGCATTAAAAACGATCGGAATTTTCCTATCGCCCAGGTAAGTAGCATAATCTTCTGGTTGGAAATTTGGTGCTCCCCCGATGACGATTTGTTGATCCTGGAAACGATCGCTGGCAGCGATCATTTGTGGCAGAATATGTTTTAATTCCATTTTACGGCTTCCGGGGAGAAGTGCCAAAATTGGGCGATTATCCAATTGATAATCTTTACGGAAATGAGGATTGAAGGGATAAGAACTGATGGCATCCATCAAAGGGTTGCCCACATAATCTACCTCCATGTTCCAGCTCTTGTAAAAATCTACCTCAAAAGGCAAAATACAGTACAAATGATCGACGATACGCTTGATCTTGAGCACCCGCTTCTGGTTCCAAGCCCAAACTTTTGGCGAAATGTAATAATGCACCGGGATTTCTTCCGACTTGGCAAACTCCGCTATTTTTAGATTGAAGCCAGGGAAATCGATTAAAATTAAGGCATCAGGCCGATAAGCTTTTATGGATTGTTTAGCCAGTTTGAGATTTTTTGCGATGGTCCTCAAATTGGCCAGCACCTCGATAAAACCCATAAATGCCATCTCCGAATAATGCTTGTCACAAACTCCACCCTGCGCCTGCATCAAATCGCCACCAAAAAAATGAAACTCGGCAGCAGGGTCTTTCTCTTTGAGCGCTTTCATCAAATTGGCACCATGCAGATCGCCAGATGCCTCGCCGGATATCAGGTAATATTTCATGAGCGATATTTAATAGAAAATAAGCTATCGATCATGTCAGTGGTAACGTTATCCTTGCTGAATATCAAAGCTCCAGGTATTTAGTAAAGGAATGGCATGGTGAGCAGTCAAGTCGAACTGTACCGGCACCACCGAAGCATAACCATGCTCCAAGGCCCAAACATCCGTATCCTGACCGTGGTCGTTATTCTGAAACACGCCGGTTAACCAGTAATAGCTTCGCTTGTATGGATCCTGTCTTTCATCAAATTCCTCCGCCCACTTGGCATTCGCCTGCCGGCAGATTTTAATGCCTTTAATTTGATCTCCTTTTGGAAAATTCACATTTAGCAGGGTACCTACCGGAAGTCCATTGGCAATCACCTGCCTGGTAATGCTTTGCACAAATTTAGTCAGAGGACTAAAATCGGCGTCATAGCCAAAATCATCTAAAGAAAAACCGATGGAAGGAATGCTCTCAATAGCTCCCTCCATAGCTGCAGACATGGTGCCTGAATAAATCACATTGATGGAATTATTCAACCCATGATTGATGCCTGACACGCACAAATCGGGTTTTTTACCTTTTAAAACCTTGTGAACGGCTAATTTCACACAATCAACTGGCGTACCAGATGTTTTGTACATCTCTACACCTTCGTACAAATGTACCTTTGTTAAACGTAAGGGTTTGCCAATGGTAATGGCATGGCCCATGCCCGATTGCGGACTGTCTGGAGCTACCACCACCACTTTCCCCAAAGGTTTCATCATGTCGATGAGGGCCTTGATACCAGGTGCGTCAATGCCATCATCGTTTACTACCAGGATGACGGGTTTTTCTTTTTTCATCCCGCTAAAATAAGAAATAATGCCTTTAACCTTTTACGACAAAGCGCCGGCTTTTATCTCGTCTACCACCGATGGATCGAGCAAGGTGGAGGTATCTCCCAGGTTTTCTGTCTCTCCTTCAGCCACCTTTCTCAAAATTCGACGCATAATTTTACCGGAGCGGGTTTTGGGCAAGCCCGACACGAACTGGATTTTATCCGGTTTGGCAATAGCCCCAATAATGCGGGTTACGGTTTGCAAAATATCGCGTCGGGTAAGGTCATGATCGTGGAGCGAAGAGCCCAAAATCACGTAGGCATAAATGCCTTGGCCTTTGATCTCGTGCGGATAACCCACTACGGCACTTTCAATCACATCGGCGTGCATGTTGATGGCGTTTTCTACCTCAGCCGTTCCAATACGGTGGCCCGAAACGTTGATCACATCATCTACACGACCTGTAATTCGATAATATCCATCTTCATCGCGTAAGCAACCATCGCCGGTAAAATATTTGTTGTCATAGGCCGAAAAATACGTAGTGCGGCAACGCTCGTGGTCGCCATATGTTGTACGTATGATCCCAGGCCAAGGGAATTTGATGCATAAGTTACCGCTTACGCCATTACCTTCAATTTCATTGCCGTTTTCGTCCACCAAGCAAGGCTGAATACCCGGGAGCGGCAAAGTGGCATAACCTGGTTTAGTTGGAGTAATGCCTGCCAAAGGCGAGATCATGATACCTCCGGTTTCAGTCTGCCACCAGGTATCCACGATCGGACATTTTCCTTTACCAATTTTTTCGTTGAACCAGTTCCAGGCTTCTTCATTGATCGGCTCTCCTACCGAGCCCAGCTTGGTGAGCGAACTCAGGTCTTTACCTTTTAGCGGCTCATCGCCAAAGCCCATCAGCGAACGGATGGCGGTTGGTGCCGTATAAAGGATATTAACTTTGTATTTATCTACAATTTCCCAAAAGCGTCCGGCATCAGGCCAGGTGGGCACCCCTTCAAACATTAAGGTAGTAGCTCCTTGCAGCAAGGCGCCATACACCAGGTACGAGTGTCCGGTAATCCAGCCGATATCTGCCGTACAGAAGAACAGTTCGCCTGGTTCATATTGAAATACATTGGCAAAAGTATAGCCGGTGTACACCATATAACCACCGCAGGTATGCACCACACCTTTAGGTTTTCCGGTTGAGCCGGAAGTATACAGAATGAACAGTTCATCTTCGGCATCCATAGGCTCTGCCACACATTCCGGATTACCCATGGTTTCTACCTTTTTAATTTCATCTTCCCACCAGCAATCTCGGCCTTTGATCATGGATACCGGGGTACGGCTGCGGGTCAAAACAATTACACGACGTACGGACGGGCACTGCACCAGGGCATCGTCAATTACATTTTTCAAAGGGATATCCTTATTGCCACGGAAACCTCCATCGGCAGTAAGGACCACTTCACACTGGGCATCCTGAATGCGATCGGCAATTGACTGCGCCGAAAATCCGCCAAATACTACAGAGTGAATGGCGCCGATACGGGCACAAGCGAGCACAGCAAAAGCCAGCTCAGGCACCATGGGCATGTAAATACAAACCCGGTCGCCCTTTTTTACGCCATTGTTTTTAAGCATGGTACCCACCTGACTAACCTTGGCATGCAACTCCTTATAGGTGATTTTACGGTAATGCTGCTCCGGATCGTTGGGTTCCCAAATAATTGCAGGCTGATCGCCTAATTTTTCCAGGTGCCGGTCTAAACAGTTTTCGGTAATGTTCAGTTTGGCACCCGAAAACCATTTGGTATCCGCTTTGCGGAAATCCCAATCCAATACCTTATCCCATTTTTTCTGCCACACAAATTTATCGGCAATTTCTGCCCAAAATATTTCGGGTTGCTCTAAGCTTTTTTGGTAAACCTGGGTATATTCTTCGAAACTGCGGATTCTTAAACTCATCTCAGGAATTTTTATCGAGTTTAGCTAGAAAAACATTAAGAATCAACATCCGAATCTCCGCTTTAAAAAATTAAAGAAATATTCCATTCAAGTATTGTGTATTAAATATATAATCCTGATATTTGCAAGCCCTAAAACAAGGGTTTATTTATAAACGATACACATTACAGTCATGTCGAGAGTTTGTGATTTAACAGGAAAAATGCCGATTAAAGGTCACCACGTGTCGAATTCGAACGTGAAAACCAATCGTAAATTTTATCCTAACCTGAAGGTGAAGAAATTTTACATCCCTGAGGAAGACCGTTGGATTACGCTGAAAGTAAGCACTTCAGCCATCAAAACCATTAGCAAAAATGGCATCACCGCGGTAATTAATAAATTCCTGAAAAAAGGATACATTTAATAGGCAAACGCATTAATAGAAAAGAACAATGGCTAAGAAAGGCAATAGAGTTCAGGTTATTTTAGAATGCACCGAGCACAAAGAAAGCGGTATGCCAGGCATGTCTCGTTACATCAGCACCAAGAACAAGAAAAACACCACAGAGCGTCTGGAGTTAAAAAAATACAACCCTGTTTTACGCAAAGTGACAGTACACAAAGAAATTAAGTAATCATCGGTTCACCGATATAAACGCATAAACCATGGCTAAGAAAGTAGTAGCAACCCTGAAAACCGGAACCGGTAAAGAATATTCAAAGGTGATTACCATGACTAAATCGCCTAAGACTGGTGCATACAGCTTTAAAGAGCAAATTGTGCACAACGATCACATTAAAGATGCGATCGCTGATGCCAAAGCACAGAACGCCGAATAATTATTTTCAAAAGTATTTCAAAAGCCTCCCCGAACATTCGTGGGCGGCTTTTTTTGTTTAATTTCGCATTATGGGATTATTTGACTTATTCAGAAAAAAACCTAAACCAGCTGCTGAAGTGGCGGTAGTGCCAGAAACTGTGGTTCAACCTGTTGAGGAAACAATGGTGACGCCCCAAGAACAGCCTGCGGAGCCGGCACAAGCGATCGAAACAGTGGAAAAGGTTGTGGAAGTGATGGTGGAAGAAGTGCCTACACGAACCCCTGAAGTACAACAGGAGGAAATCATACCTACGGAAGCGGCAGTTGAAACAGAACCTGTTCATATTCCAACTGCAGATACTGAACCCCTCAAACAAGAAGAACCCTCACCTGAGGAACTGGAAAGCAAGGAAGAACTTGAAAAAAGTCTGCAAAAAACCAAGTCAGGACTATTTTCCAAGTTGACTAAAGCCATTGTAGGAAAATCTACTGTAGACGCAGACGTTTTAGATGAATTGGAAGAGATCCTGGTTACTTCTGATGTTGGCGTCAACACCACTTTAAAAATCATTGAGCGAATTGAAAAACGAGTAGCTCGCGATAAATACTTGAACACTTCTGAACTAAATGAGATTTTAAGAGAAGAAATTCAAGCCTTACTGGCTGAAAACAACAGCAACGATTTTGAAAATTTCGAATACGGTAAACAAAGTCCTTATGTGATCATGGTGGTGGGTGTAAACGGTGTTGGCAAAACCACCACCATTGGTAAATTGGCTCATAAACTCAAAGCTGCCGGCAATAAAGTGGTGTTGGGAGCTGCCGATACCTTCCGTGCTGCAGCTGTAGATCAACTTAAACTTTGGGGCGAACGCGTTGGCGTAAGAGTAGTAGCTCAAGCCATGGGCTCTGACCCGGCCTCCGTAGCCTTTGACACCGTACAATCGGCAGCAGCCAATGGCGATGATGTGGCCATCATCGATACAGCTGGTCGTTTGCACAATAAAGTGACTCTGATGAACGAACTCAGCAAAATTAAGAAGGTAATGGATAAGATTGTACCGGGGGCCCCGCACGAAATCTTGTTGGTGCTCGATGCATCAACCGGACAAAACGCCATTGAACAGTGTAAACAGTTTACCGAAGCCACCGATGTAAATGCTCTGGCCTTGACCAAATTAGACGGAACCGCAAAAGGTGGCGTAGTCATTGGCATTTCCGATCAGTTCAAAATCCCGGTAAAATACATCGGTGTTGGCGAAAGCATTGATGACTTGCAGTTATTTAATAAAAAAGCGTTCGTAGATTCCTTATTCCATCAGTAAAAAGCAGATGAAGACCAAAATCACCGATTCAACTATTCAAAAACCAAAAGTAAACGTCATCACGCTTGGCTGTTCTAAGAATGTGTACGATTCTGAAGTATTGATGGGACAGCTGAAGGCGGGGCAACTCAATGTGGCTCATGAGTCGGCAGAATTAGGTGCAAACGACATCGTAGTCATCAACACTTGCGGGTTCATCGATAATGCGAAACAGGAATCCATTGATACAATTTTACAATACAGCGAATTAAAGGAACAGGGGAAGATCGGGAAAGTAATCGTAACCGGCTGTCTATCTGAAAGATATAAGCCAGAATTAGCTGCAGAAATCAGTAATGTGGATGCTTATTTTGGGACCAATGATCTGCCTGAATTACTGGCTGAGATCGGCGTGAACTACAAACACGAACTCATTGGCGAACGTTTACTAACCACTCCCTCCCATTTTGCCTACTTCAAAATTGCCGAAGGTTGTAACCGTCCTTGTTCGTTTTGCGCCATCCCATTAATGAGAGGACAGCATGTCTCTAAATCAATGGATGACTTGGTGAAAGAAGCCAAAATGCTCGCTAAAAATGGCACTAAGGAACTCATCCTGATTGCACAAGATCTAACCTACTACGGATTGGATCTCTACAATGAACGAAAACTAGCTGATTTATTACGTAAGCTTTCTGATGTGAACGGCATCGAATGGATCCGCCTGCAATACGCCTATCCTTCCGGTTTTCCGATGGAAATTCTGGATGTGATGAGGGAGCGTGAAAATATTTGCGATTACCTGGATATGCCGCTTCAACACATTTCCGATCCAATGTTAAAATCGATGCGGAGAGGCATTACCAAGCAGAAAACCATCGATCTGGTCGATCAGATTCGGAACAAAGTGCCTGAAATTGCACTACGGACCACACTCATTTGCGGTTATCCGGGAGAGACTGAACAAGATTTTGAGGAGTTGAAAGAATGGGTAGCGGCTACCGAATTCGATCGTTTAGGTTGTTTTACCTACTCACATGAAGAGAAGACACATGCTCACAGTCTGGAAGATAATGTACCTGAAGAGGTAAAACAACAACGTGTGGAAGAAATTATGGACATACAGCAGGGAATTTCTTTTGAGAAAAACCAGGCGAAAGTGGGTCAAACCTTCCGAGTACTGATTGATAAAAAAGAAGGCGATTTTTTTGTGGGCCGAACTGAATTCGATTCACCGGAGGTAGACAATGAGGTGCTCATCGATGCGAAAATAAATTATGCCCCGGTTGGTGGTTTTGTAGAGGTAAAAATAGACCGTGCTGAAGATTTTGACCTATACGGCCACTTGGTAAAATAAAATCAAAAGATGAAAGCCAGCTACATCGATTACCAAGATACCCAAAGCTTTTCATCAGGATTGCTCCGTTACTTGGAGCAAGACCCCTCATTGAAAGATTTTTATGGGCAGTCTCCCAGCATAGATGGCTTCAAGAAAATATTAGAAGGGAAAAAGATCACAGCAAATCGGCAAGTGCTGGTGCAGGTGCTCCATGAACAGTATGACCGCTTGAGCTCCCCAATGGCTGATAAAGTCAAACAAAACATCGATTTGCTTCGCCAAGAAAATACCTTTACCATCACCACCGGTCATCAGCTAAATATCTTTACCGGTCCGCTTTATTTTATTTACAAAATAGCTACCGCGATAAAATTATCGCAGGAGCTTAAAACTCAATTCCCCGATAAAAATTTTATCCCGGTATACTGGATGGCTACAGAGGATCATGATTTTGAGGAAATTAACCATACCTATGTAGGGGGTAAAAAAATTGCTTGGGATAAGGAGTGTAAAGGCGCAACCGGCAGATTAAGTACCGTAGGTATCACCGAAATCCTGCATCAATATCAAGGTATTTTGGGAGCATCGCCCAATGCCTTGCAATTAGCCGGCTGGGTAAAAGAAGCTTACGAACAGCACACCAACCTGGCAGATGCCACCCGTTATCTCGTCAATCAATTATTTGAAAAATATGGGCTGATCATTTTAGATGCAGACCATCGGGAACTTAAAAAACAGTTCATTAAAATAGTTCAAGCAGACATCTCTGAACAGCACAGCTTTCAATTGATATCTGAAACAAATCTTCAACTAAAAAAATCAGGTGTAGAGGTGGAGGTAAATCCCAGAGAAATCAATTTCTTTTACTTGAGTGATGAAATCAGGGAGCGGATTATTTTTCAAGACGGATTTTACCGGGTATTGAACACCAACCTGCAATTTAACCCGGACGAACTGCGTAAACATATTCAGGAACATCCGGAAAAGTTCAGTCCCAATGTATGCATGCGTCCGCTTTATCAGGAATGCATCCTGCCTAACCTGGCTTATATTGGTGGTGGGGCTGAAATGCTATACTGGCTGGAATTAAAGAGCACTTTTACTCATTACCAACTTGATTTCCCGATCCTGATTTTGCGCAACTCAGCACAAATCATTTCTGAGGAGCAGGAACATAAAATAAAACGCTTAAGTGTTGATTATAGAGATGTATTTAAATCTTTAGATCAATTAAAAAAGACCTGGTTGCTAAAAAATTCGAATCATATCCTGAATTTAGATCAGGAAACGGGAGCATTCAGGTCGATATTTGAACAAATAAAAGAACGGGCAAAGGCCATTGATCAAACTTTGGTACCCAGTACCGAAGCAGTGGAAGCACGATTATACAAAGCCATAAATCGCCTTGAAACCAAATTACTGAAAGCAGAAAAACGGAATCACGAAGAAGCGATGGTTCAACTCGAGAAATTACATGCCGACTTTTTTCCTCAGCATGGACTTCAGGAACGTTCAGAAAACTTCGGCTTATACTTTAGCTCATTTGGCTCCGTCTTTATTGAGCAGTTAATTACTGCATTCCAGCCACTGGATTTCAAATTTACCCTCATTACCCTGTCCAAATGAGTTCTACAATTTTCAACGAAAATAACCTTAGAGATTTTACTAAATCGGTTTTTAAAGCCATGGGTTGCACGGATGCACATGCGCAACTGGCTACAGATGTTTTAATCAAAGCTGATTTACGTGGGATCGATTCGCATGGGGTGGCTCGATTGAGCGGCTATGTGCGTTTGTGGGAAAAACAAAGAATAAATGCTCGGCCCAACATCCAAATAGTACACGAAACAGCTAGTACGGCTACCATAGATGGCGATGGCGGACTGGGTTTGGTCATTGCTCCATTTGCCATGAAAGTAGCGATGCAAAAAGCAGAAAATTGTGGTTCCGGATGGGTATCGGTGCGCAATTCAAATCATTTTGGTATTGCGGCCTATCATGCATTAATGGCTGTAGAAAAAGACATGATCGGTTTTGCTATGACCAATGCCAGTCCATTGGTAGCACCCACTTATGCCAATGAACGCTTATTGGGAACCAATCCAATGTGCTATGCTTTCCCAGCCGGACAATACGAACCGGTAGTGGTGGATATGGCCACATCGGCAGCAGCGAACGGAAAATTAGAAATTGCCCAGCGTACCGGCAAAGCAATTCCGGATGGCTGGATCATTGATCAAAAAGGACATTCTTCCACTAATCCACACGAATTGAAAGAAGGCGGCGCCTTGTTGCCATTGGGAAGCGATGTGGAGCACGGAAGCCACAAAGGCTTCGGTTTGGGTGCTACGGTAGATATCTTGTCGGCAGTGCTTTCAGGTGCTAATTATGGGCCATGGGTGCCGCCTTTTGTATCTTTTCTGGAACCTCCTGCCGATCCGGTTGGTTTAGGTATCGGGCATTTTATAGGAGCCATGAGGTTAGACGGTTTCCGGCCGGCAGAAGAATTCAAATCGCACATGGACAACTGGATCCGTCGGTTTAAATCTGCAAAAACAATTAATCGCGATCAAAAAGTGATCATTCCGGGCGAACCAGAATTTGAAGCCGAAAAGTCCAGAAAATCGAATGGCATTCCGCTTGTGAACGCTGTTGTTGAGGATCTCAATGCTTTAGCAATTAAACTTGAAATACCTGCATTGACCTCAAACTAAAACGGTTGATCAAACGTTATTTAGTCGATTAATCGATTAAGCAATGGTCAAGAAAAAGGAACCTCAAACCGGCATCTCGAATAGTGGCGGACAATTCTCCTATCAAACAGACAATAAACAGGGAACTATTAACAAGGGAAATCAAAATCCCGATGTTCAGGGGAAGCGAAAAGCACCGAAATTACCAAGTAAATTTAAACCAAAAAAGAAATGAGGGCCTTGAGCCCTCATTTCGAATTAATGGATGGATTTAAATATCCGATTCCAACGAATTTTATCAAAGAAAGTACCCTGTGAATCCCAACTCATCCAAATGAAAAGTGCTTTCCCCACAATGTGATCTTCCGGAACAAAACCCCAAAATCTAGAGTCTAATGAGTTATGACGATTGTCTCCCATCATCCAATAATAATTCATCTTAAAAGTATAGGTGTCGGATTTTTTACCGTTGATGAATAAACTATTTCCATCGCGTTGCACTTTGTTACCTTCATAAATTGAAATGGCCCGAAAATACAGAGGAATAGTGGTACTGTCTAATTTAACGGTCCAACCTTTTTTGGGAACGATCACCGGTCCAAAATTATCTTCATTCCATGTAAAGCGAGGATCTTGAGGAAAAATTTGTGGCTCCAGTTCGTTTACCGGACGTATAACAGGCTGGAACACTTTTACGTTGGACCATTGTTTAATTGTTGCGGCCTCTTCGGCAGTTAAATTAAAATAATACTCATCGGCACTGGCTCTTTGTACCTCAATGCGCATGACTTCAAAAACGCTCGGATTAAAGTCGGTTCCGTCTGTGCGAACATAATAAGTGGTCATGCCAAACTGAGGCTGCTCAGCAGGTTTGCCATTTACAAAAACCTGAGTATTGATGATCCTGAGCGTATCTCCAGGAATGGCTAAACAGCGTTTGATGTAATTTTCGCGTTTATCAACCGGTCGGTTATAGGGCTCATCTGCTTCCATGGGCCAGTTGAATACCACTGCATCATTGCGTTTAATCTCACTAAAACCCGGCAAGCGACGGTATTTCCATTGCACTCCATCCCAATAAGCCTTCGTACCAATAATTGGCAAGGAATGATGTACCAAAGGAAAGGCTACAGGTGTCATAGGCAAACGAGCACCATAATTTACTTTACTCACAAATAAAAAATCTCCCACTTTGAGACTCTTTTCCATTGATCCGGTTGGAATGGTGTAAGCCTCAATAAAGAAGGTTCTGATAATGGTGGCAGCAATTACGGCGAATACAATGGCATCCACCCATTCTCTGGCGGCACTTTTCTTTTTCTTTTCTTTTTGCTGATCGGCGGGCTTTTTTTCCCAGAACTTCAAATTCATTTTTTATGTTTTTTAGCTATTTAAAATCAAACATATCGCTGATGGAGTAAAAGCCTCTTTTACCTTCTAACCATTCTGCGGCAATAATGGCTCCCAAAGCAAAACCCGCACGGTTGTGTGCGGTATGCTTAAATTCAATTTCATCCACTTCAGAACTGTATACCACTGTATGGGTACCAGGCACCTGATCTATTCTGTGCGACTCAATTAACAGTTCATCAGCTTGGTTAATCCGACCATCATGCTGTCCCACCACTTCATTTACCCATTTATTTTTTCGATCCATTCCTTCAATGATGCCTTCTGCAATGGTAATAGCCGTTCCACTCGGTGCATCTAACTTTTGGGTGTGATGAATTTCCTCCACCTGTACCTCATACTGCGGGTAGCGGTTCATCAGTTGAGCCAACACTTTGTTTACATGGAAGAAAACATTCACTCCAATGCTAAAATTAGATGCATACAACAAGGTATTGTTACCAGATTCACATTTTGTTTTGACAGCCGGAATCTCCTCATACCAACCCGTGGTACCAACCACTATGGGCACCTGGGCGGTAAAGGCGGCTTCCACATTTGATAATACCGAGTGGGGAGTGCTGAATTCAATGGCCACATCTGCTTCTTTGAAACGATCCGATTGCAAATCGGACTGATTATGCGTATCGATAATGAGGACAACTTCATGTCCCCGCTCCAAGGCAAGCTGCTCAATGAGTTTACCCATTTTACCGTAACCTATTAAAGCTATTTTCATAAACTGAGTTTAAGGCTAAGTGCAGGCTGAGGCCTCATGGCCGAATGTGTCCATTGGTTTTGTAAAGAAGGCCGGATCTGTAAAGTCAAATTCTCGCTGATATCGAATCGAAAAAATTTGGCATCTACATAGGCGTCAATAATATTTACCGCATACAATACCACCCCGCCAATGATGGATAGTTCGCGATTTCTTCTAAAATTATCCTTGATTCTTACCAAACCTTCAAAGCTGTATCCAGCAAAATCGGGGTTACCGGGATTACCGTTATTGGCTAAACGATATTGAATTTCGTTCAAAAAAACATGGTATTGATCATCATTATTTCGGTAGGCAATTACAAAACTGGTAAACCCTCCATAAATCAAAGGCAATTTCCACCATCTTTTATTTTGCACCTGACCTAAACCTGGTAAAATGGCCGAGCTCCTGGCAGCTTTTTTAGGTAAACTTTCCAATCGAAGCCGGGCGGCGTCTTTAGGAGGGCCCTGAGTTGGTTTGGTCAAACTAGCACTATCGGTTTTTGGTTGCACCTGCTTATAATCACGCTGTGCGTAAAGCGGCAAAGCTAAAGCGGAGAGCAATAATATGAGGAGGAAACGAATCGGCATTACCAATCTAAGAGTTCCAAAATACGGTTCAAGTCGTTTTCAGATAGAAAGGGAATTTCAATTAGGCCGGAGTTTTTACCTTTCATTTTTAGTTTAACCCGGGTTCCTAATCTGGATGCCAGATCATCCTGCACCTTTTGGTATTGGAAGGAAATGAAGTCATCTCCTTTCTTCTGTGACTTTTTTGCTCCTAAGGACTGGATCTCACGAACCAATTCTTCCACTTTTCTAACGGAAAGCCCCTTGGCTAAAATTTCTTTATGGATGAATAACTGATGATCCACATTTTCTACACTGACCAGGGCACGAGCATGACCCATCGAAAGCTGATTATCGCGAATGGAGGCTTGTATGGCTGGCGGCAATTTCAATAAGCGCAAGTAATTAGTTACTGTTGAGCGATTTTTACTCACTCTTTCACCCAATTCTTCTTGTTTCAAATTACACTCATCGAGCATTCGCTGAAAGCTGAGGGCCACCTCCATGGCATTGAGGTTTTCACGCTGAATGTTCTCAATGAGGGCCATTTCCAGCATTTGCTGATCGTTAGCACTACGTACATAAGCCGGAATTTCATTCAGACCGGCAATTTTCGAAGCCCTGAAACGTCGTTCACCAGAAATTAATTGATAGCTATTTTGCCCTACCTGACGAACCGTGATAGGCTGTATCAAACCCTGCAATTTGATCGAATCGGCTAATTCTTGTAAAGCCTCCTGATCAAAATCGGTGCGGGGCTGGTAAGGGTTCACCACAATTTGGCTAAGCAGTACAGGGTGTATATGATTAACGGCACTCGACACGCTACCCAGCGACGAGGAGCTTTGTACTACTTCGGTATCATCAAGCAGTGCACTTAAACCTTTTCCTAAGCCTGTTTTCTTCTGGTAATTCATCTTTTATACGGTGGCTTGTTGTACAACTTCTTCGGCAGGCGCCATTCCATTTTTACGAATAATTTCACGGGCCAGGTTGAGGTAATTGATGGCTCCCTTAGAATTTGCATCATGCATGATGACCGAAACCCCAAAGCTTGGTGCTTCGCTCAGACGGGTATTTCTTTGAATGATGGTATCGAACACCAAATCCTGAAAGTGCGTCTTCACTTCTTCTACCACTTGATTGGCCAGCCTCAACCGAACATCGTACATGGTCAACAAAATACCTTCGATTGCCAATTGTTGGTTCAGGCGGTTTTGAACAATTTTAATGGTATTCAAAAGTTTACCTAAACCTTCCAATGCAAAATATTCGCACTGAACCGGAATAATTACCGAATCGGCGGCAGTTAAGGAGTTGATGGTGATCAATCCTAAAGAAGGCGAGCAATCGATAATGATAAAATCGTAATCGTCTTTAATTTTATTTAAAACCGTCTTCATCCGGTACTCTCGTTCCGGAAGATTGATCATTTCAATTTCTGCGCCAACCAGATCGATATGTGCTGGAAGTAGGTCTAAATTAGGCGTTTCTGTTTTGCGTATCGCATCGCGTGGATCAATATCATTAATGATGCACTCGTAAATGCTCGATTTAATAGTGCGGGGGTCGAAACCAATACCAGAGGTCGAGTTGGCCTGCGGATCGGCATCAACCAACAAGGTGCGATATTCTAAAACAGATAAACTTGCAGCCAGATTAATGGATGAAGTAGTTTTACCCACACCTCCCTTTTGGTTTGCTAACGCGATGATTTTACACATTCTCAGATGAAATATTTACAAAAATCAGATATAATAATTGCTTTTGGATACCCAATACTGGGAAAAATTAATGTTAATTTGCCGATACAAAATCGGGTTTAATAACCCACTAAGATACAAATTAAACTCATTTTAATAGCCTAAAAGCGGCGCTCAATTAAAATAACTCCTCTAACGATGATCACACTTATTGCAGGCACCAACAGGCCAGAGAGTAATACCCTGAAACTCACCCAGTATTATCAAAAGGAACTGGCAAATAAAGGATGTCAAACTCAGGTTTTAGATCTAAAAAATTTACCGGCAAATCTGATCAGCTCCGATCTATATGGTAAAAGAAGCCCTGAATTTCAAAAAATACAAGATCAGATCAGCGCCAGCGATAAATTTTTGTTCGTCATACCGGAGTATAATGGCAGTTTCCCTGGCGTTTTGAAGACTTTCGTCGATGCCTGCAAATTTCCTGAGAGTTTTAAAGGAAAGAAAGCTGCTTTAGTCGGTCTATCTTCAGGAAAATATGGCAATGTGCGTGGTTTGGAGCATTTTACAGGCATTTGCCATTACATCCATCTCAATGTGCTTTCTTTGCGCATCCATATTTCTGCCATCGATCAGGAATTAAATACCGATGGGGAATTATGGAAAGAGGATACCGTTAAATTTACAGATCAACAGATGGATCTGTTCATTAATTTTTGAGTTTTAAATACTCAACTTCACCCAGGCCTCCCCTTCGTGACCGAACGCGAAAAACTTGTTGTAGAAAACTTCGGCCAAAATTTCCAGTTGTTTTACGTCTGAAGCTGCATTAAAAACCAGATCGTCGATTATAAACAAGTTACCATTGACCTTGGCCAAAGATTCGTGCAATCCAGGCAGGGCAATAATTTGAGGCAAAGCTGAAATTGCTTGCTGTATTCCTTGATTTTGAAGTTGAATCAATATCAAATTGGTTTCTTTGGGAATTGCTGACAATGACCCCTGCATCAGGTTTTTTACCTTCAAGGGCTCGAAATAATCATTTCTAATAAATGTTAATGACCGTAGATCATTAATCCCAATCCAATTTATCGGGGCCTCCACGAAGCGTAGTTTATGAGCAATCAGTGTGTAGAGCTCTTCTTTTTCGGTGCTTTCCATGCTGCCTACAAAAGTAGGAAAGCAATTCACATTAAACCAGTATTATTGCTTTACAATACTAACCGTACAACTACAGGTAGACCTAAGTCCTGTAATGGGAACCAAGGCACTCGACTCAAAAATGGTCCCAAAGACATAGCTAACTCCGGCAGTTAAAGGAAAGTATTTTGTAACTCCCGCCGTTGCACCTCCATCTGAAAGCGACTCCACAGTAGGCTGATTGGAGATAGAAGTAAAATTGACTCCTCCATCGGTACTTATCCCAGCCCGAATTTGCAATAAACCATTTGCGGCATTACTCGGATAGAAACTACCATGGGTATTGATGAGCGCATATTCTCCACTGCCAGCAGTATAGCTCTGGGTCCGGCAGGCATTGGGAACTACTGGTGTCATCGACGCCAAATTTGGCAACACATTGCCATTTACTGGATCAAACTCTAAAACTTTTACAATACCCGAAGGTCCTTGCGGTCCTGCTGGACCGGTATCTCCCTTAGGCCCTTGTGCACCCGTATCGCCCTTGGCACCCGTTTGGCCTTGTAGCCCCTGAGGGCCTTGGATTCCTTGAATGCCCTGTGGGCCCTGGTCACCTTTAGGACCTGCCGGTCCTGGATTCCCACTGGCGGCAAATAGGGCATAAGGCACACTCCTTAAGATCATGTTGCCTATATTTTTAAAATTAGCGCCGCCAGTTACGTCGGCATCAACTTGTAAAACTTGATCGGCATTTTGAAATGGGACAGCTGAAAAAGTACCCTGAACCACTTGTCCCTTTCCCACCACGTGATTGGCCAAGCCGCTACTGTTGGTCGTGATCAGCACTGTTTCACGGTACTGAATCGCATTCAAATCATCTACAATGGTGAAACGAAAATTTATGGCGGTATTTGCTATCGGAGCACCTCCACTATTTCGCACAATGGTTTGATAGTTAAAGCCTTCCAAGCCGGTCTGGGCAAAATTTGGGAGGGCACAAAAAATTAAAAAAAGCAGCAGAATAATTTGAGGAGAGAGTTGGATTGAGCTTTTCATAAGATCAAAGGTTTTTTCAATCGTAGCCAATTTCCCACCAAAAAATGATGATAACCTATAATTTCCGACGAACGGTTTTTTTTGAGGGCCAAACCGTCATTAATGTAGTACAAAATGCAAAACAGAAAATGCCGATCAATTGTTTAATCGACCGGCATTTTGAGCATAGGATGTAATTAGTTTACTGTATGGCCTGATCTCCTTGCTTGAGGTCATCATTATTGACCCCGCGTTTTTTTCTAGGCTGCCCTGCATTGAAATTAATTTTTCCAAACTGCCAGCTGAAATTGACTCCCACTGAACGGAATGGCACCGAGAAATTAGAGTTTTGTTTGAAGGATGTATTATTGATGGCCGATCTGAAATTTTTTCGCTCATTAAACGGATCAATCACATTCATACCAATGGTTCCCTTTTTCTTTAAAATTTCCTTCTTGAATCCGATGTTCCACATGTTAAATGAAGGGTTGGTACCTTGAGCCGTACGACGCAGAGAGTTGAGGATAAAGAAAGTTTCGGCAGCAAAACCTCCTTTTAAATTCAAACTCGCACTTAAAAAGGCATTGTACATGAAATAGGTTTTAGTGGTAGCCGATGTAAGGCCTGAATTGGCTTGATTTGGAGAAACATTGTAGGAAAACATGTTCACATTACCTCTTAAGGTAAGTTTCTGAACCGGATTGACTGAACCGAAGAAGTTCATCCCGAAAGAGTTGTTTCTACCCACATTTTTGAATGTTTGCAAAGAAATATTGGCCTGTGAAACCGGATCAACCGCTGGTACCACCAATGATTCGATGATATCCTGGGTGTGTCGGAAATAAATAGCGGCATTGATGACCGTTGTTTTCACAAAAGTGGAATAGGCCAACTCCACATTATGTGATAACTCTGGCGACAAGGTTGGATTTCCTTCCGATTGGTTCAAGGGATCGGCGGTATTTCTGAACGGATTTAAAAAGAACAAACTCGGTCTTTGGATTCTTTGGTTATAACTCAATTTAATGGTTTGATAATTTTTCAAAGATCTTGAAATCACAAAACTGGGAATCAAATTTTGATAATTATTGCTGAAGGATTGCGGTGTGTTCGGATTCCCCTGAATTTGAGTCAGCTCCATTCTTCCACCCATTTTAACCTGGTATTTTTTATTGATACTGAAAGCCATGGTCACATAGGCGGCATACACATCCTGAATATAATCGTAAGTATTAGACAGGTTAGGATTCAGCTGGTATGAACCATTTATTTCTTGTTGCACCAATGTTGGACTAGTGATATCTCGCAAAATTGCCTTTGCCCCTGTTTCAAAAGTCAACTTCTTAAAAGGGTGTATATAATCTGCCTGCAGGGTGAGTTCCTGATTCTTAGCATCGTTTGTGCCGATCTCATTCGGCCTGAAACCTCCCGTATACAAGGTGGTGTAATCTTGTATATTTTTATTTTGACTCAACTGCCCAGCAATTGAAATCTCCTGACCAGTTTTCTTGAATTTATGGGTAAAATCAGTACTCCAGTCAAACCCATTCATTTTCATGGTTCTGTCGGTGGCACTGTTCGCTTCAACCGGGTTGGCACCACTAAAGATGGTAGAGAAAACATCTCCGGCAAAACTATTTCTCATCTGATTGAAATTCACACTGGAGGTAACCGTATTAAAATTATTAATATCGTAATCTACCCCCACAGAGCCTCTGTATCCCAAACGATAAGTTTCGCTGGAGCTTCTCTGACTGAAGGTAAGGTCATTGTTCACATCCGATCGATCAACCGAAACCCTACTAATCTGAGGCCAGGAGCCATTACCGCCTATATTTCCTGTTAAACCTAAGCGGCCCTTTTTGATGTTCAGGTTGGCATTGCCATTATTTTGTCTGATACCCAAACCGCCCCCAATGCTACCGCTTACACCCTCTGCATTTCGTTTTTTGGTGATGATGTTAATGATACCTGAAGTGCCTTCTGCATCATATTTGGCCGATGGACTGGTAATTACTTCTACATTCTTGATCTGATCCGCAGGAATCATTCTCAAAGCATCGGCAATATTATTAGCCATGGAACCAGAGGGTTTACCGTTGATCAATACAGTGATATTTTGGCTCCCACGCAGGGAAACATTTCCGTCAATATCTACAGAAAGTAAAGGCACTTTACGCAGCACGTCGGTGGCATTACCCCCGCCAATGGTTACATCGCGTTCAGCATTAAAAACCACCCGGTCAATTTTATTTTCTACTATCGCTGCCTGTCCTTGAATTACCACCTCTCCTAAGGCCTTCAAATTGGGCGACAATACGATTCTTCCTAAATTAAGATCTGGCTTTTGAGGAGTGGTTTTAATTTGATCAATGATTTTGGTTTGATAACCTAAAAAACTGATGGTGATACGATAGGTACCTGGTGCAATATTTTCAATTTTAAATGCTCCCTTTTCATCCGTAAGCGAACCGTTGGTGTTTTTGGTAGAACCCGATCTGCCTAAACTAACGGTTGCATAATCAACCGGCTTCTGCGTGAGTGAATCAATAATAAGCCCGTTAATTTTTCCGGTTATACTTGCTCCTCCACTTGGTATTTGAGCAAAAGCAATGCTCGAAAACAATAAGGCAACAATAAAAGTGGATAGATATTTCATGATTGTATTTGAATTATTTAGGGATATGGCGCAAAAAAGCAGACTTTGTTACAAGATTACCGTAACAAAGCAATTACAAAATGAGACGGCTTAAATCACCAGGTTTACGATACGTCCTTTCACCACGATGACTTTTTTGGGTGATTTACCTTCCAGATAGCGTTGTACATCTGCATTTTCTAAAACCGCTTTTTCAATTTCAGGCAGCTCTAAACTTAATGGTAAATTAAGATTCATCCGCATTTTGCCATTAATTGAAATCGGATAGGCAAATTCATCCTCCACTAAAAACTCCGGATGGAATACCGGATAAGTAGCATAGTTAATGCTGCCGGGCTCATGACCCAAAAGCGACCAAAGTTCTTCGGTGATGTGAGGTGCATAAGGAGAAAGCACAATACATAATGGCTCTAAAATTTGGCGCTTATTACATTTCAGATCGGTCAGCTCGTTAACGCAGATCATGAAACTGGAAACTGAAGTGTTGAAGGAGAAACGCTCCACATCTTCTTCCACTTTCTTGATGATTTTATGGAGGGATTTAAGTTCTGCCTTGCTGGGAGCTTCTTCGCTCAGTTTGAAATGATGCTGTTCGTCGTGAAACAATCTCCAGAATTTCCGCAAAAATTTGAATACGCCTTCTATCCCGTTGGTATTCCAGGGTTTACTTTGCTCAAGAGGTCCGAGGAACATTTCATATAGTCGCAAAGTATCGGCGCCATAGCGCTCTACCATGTCATCTGGGTTCACCACATTGAACTTCGATTTAGACATCTTTTCTACTTCGTGACCACAGATGTATTTACCGTTTTCTAAAAGGAATTCGGCCTTGGCAAATTCAGGACGGAAATTTTTAAATTTTTCGAGATCTAATTGATCTTGTTCCACCATATTCACATCCACATGAATGGCTGTGGTTTTGTATTGCTCTTTCAGCCCGTAAGAAACAAAGGTGTTGGTTCCCTTACCCTGTTCATCTATCAATCGATAAACAAAATTAGAACGGCCTTGTATCATCCCTTGATTAATTAACTTTTTGAAAGGCTCCTCCACTTTTACGTAACCCAAATCTTTCAAAAACTTATTCCAGAAACGACTGTACAATAAATGACCGGTGGCATGCTCCGATCCACCAATGTACAAGTCTACATCCTGCCAATAATCAATGGCTGCTTTGGAAGCAAATTCCTGATCATTTTGAGCATCCATGTATCGATACCAATACCAGCTGGAGCCGGCCCAACCCGGCATGGTGCTTAATTCGTATTCGTACTGATCTTGATATTTCCAGTTTTTAGCCCTTCCCAATGGCGGTTCACCACTCTCGGTAGGCAAGTATTTATCTACTTCGGGTAGTAATAAAGGTAGCTCTGATTCTTCAATCAAATAAGGCAGCCCATCTCTAAAATACACCGGCACCGGCTCTCCCCAATAACGCTGGCGACCAAAAATAGCATCGCGTAAGCGGAAATTAACCTTGGCTTTACCCTGCCCTTTCTCCTCCAATTTGGTAATTAAAGTATCGACTGCATCTTGATAAGTTAAACCATTGATGAAATCTGAATTGATGTATTTACCTTCTTTAGTTGGATCGGCCTGTTGATCTAAGTCCTTCTGTGCATCTGAAATTGGCACAATCGGCAAATTGAAATGCTTGGCAAACAACCAGTCACGCTGATCGCCTGACGGCACACCCATTACCGCACCCGTTCCATAACCTGCCAACACATAATCGGCAATCCAGATGGGCACCGGATTTCCGGTGAAAGGATGTTTCGCATAAGATCCTGTGAAAGCGCCAGATACAGTTTTGGTATCGGCCATACGATCCAATTCCGATTTTTTTTGTGTTTGCTCGATATAAGATTTTACCTCTTTTTCCTGCTCAGGAGTAGTCAACTGAGTAACCCATTCGTGTTCTGGTGCAAGCACTAAGAAAGACGCACCAAAAATGGTATCCACACGTGTCGTAAATACTTCGATATGGCTTTCAGCTCCCGACTCTAAACTCCCAACTCCAAACTTAACAGACGCTCCCACACTTTTACCAATCCAGTTGCGCTGCATCTCTTTCAAAGGCTCCGGCCAGTCGATGGTATCTAGGCCTTGGAGCAGTCGATCGGCATAAGCCGTAATGCGCATACTCCATTGCATCATCTTTTTCTGAACAACCGGATGACCGCCACGCTCTGAAAATCCGTCTTTTACCTCATCATTCGCCAAAACAGTCCCCAAAGCCGGACACCAGTTTACGGTACTTTCTTTGAGGTAAGCCAGGCGATATTTGAGCAATTCACGCTGTTGCTGCTCCTCACTAAATGCATTCCATTCATCAGCGGTAAAACTCAATACATCTTCATCGGCCACCGCTTTTACTCCTTCCGAGCCTTTACTTGAGAAATGCGCCACCAATTTCTGAATGTGCTCAGCTTTATCTGCAGCTACATTGTACCAGGAATTGAACAACTGCATAAAAATCCACTGAGTCCAGCGGTAATAGGCCGGATCGCTCGTACGTACTTCGCGACTCCAATCGAAAGAAAAACCCAGGTTATCTAATTGTTCGCGGTAGCGATTGATATTTGCCTCTGTGGTTACAGCCGGATGCTGGCCGGTTTGAATGGCGTATTGCTCGGCAGGTAAACCGAAAGAGTCATAACCCATGGGATGCAATACATTGAACCCTTTTAACCTTTTGTACCTGGAAAAAATATCAGTAGCAATATAACCCAGCGGGTGGCCTACATGCAGACCAGCCCCAGATGGATAAGGAAACATATCCAACACATAAAACTTAGGTTTGGCACTTTGGTTGCTTGCACGATAGGTTTGCTTTTCGGCCCAAAATCTTTGCCAGCGTTGTTCTATTTCCCGGTACTGATAATCCATTTAGTTATAAAAGTTGAACCGCGAAAATACTAAAATTAGGCTTTAAATGATAGCTGTTTCAAACAAAGGGGCCCTGTAGAAGTACTGACAAAGCTAATTCGGGATGTAAAATTTTCCCTTTAATTATTTACTTTCGTGAATCTTATTACAGAATCAGGTAGACATGGATAGCAATATTCCTCCAAAACAAAATAAAACCCTTCGTTTCTCAACCGTTATCAGCATCTCGCTGGTATTGTTGATGGGTGGCCTATTAGGCTTGATTTTAGTGCAATCGCACAACTTGTCAAATTACGTGAAGGAAAATATTGTATTGAATATCATTGTTAATGAAGGAACCAAGGAATCTGAAATACTGGAGCTTCAGAAACAAATCAATGCCAATGGAGAGGTGCTGCGTACTCAGTACATCAGTAAAGAAGAAGCTGCCCGTAATTTGACAAAAGACCTGGGAGAAGATTTTGTAGAATTTTTGGGATATAACCCGCTACTCCCCTCTTTAGACGTGCATCTAAAAGCAGAGTTTGCAGATAATGCGATGATTACCAAATTAGCTGCTAAATTGAAAAAAAACGAGCTGGTTAAAGAAGTGGTTTATCAAAAATCACTCATCGATATCATCAATCAGAATGTCAAATTGATCAGTATTGGCTTTGTAGGCTTCGGTTTAATTTTGTTGTTAATTGCCATTACACTCATCAACAACACCATTCGACTGGCCATCTTTTCTCAACGATTCCTGATTAAAAGCATGCAATTGGTTGGAGCAACCAAAGCTTTCATCCGTAAACCTTTTATTATTTATGGCATTATACATGGCTTAGTAGCCAGTTTAATTGCTATTGCGCTAATGGTATTGATCATGTATCTGGTAATTAATGAAATCCCGGAAATTGGGGCACTCAAAGATTGGACTCAATTTATGAGCGTTGCAGCAGGCGTTATCGTAGCCGGAGTGATCATTTCTGGCTTGAGTACTTGGTTTGCTGTAAACAGATTTTTAAGATTAAAAATTCACGAATTATACTAATATGGCATCGTCCAAAAATCAGTCTAAAGAACAAACAAACAAAGATCTTGTATTTGGTAAGAAGAATTACCAACTGATGCTGCTCAGTATCCTGGTGGTGGCATTGGGCTTTGTATTGATGATTGGGGATACCGACATCTACGATTTCCGCAAAATTGTATTGGCCCCAATGGTAGTATTGATTGGTTTCGGAATCGGATTTTTTGCCATTCTTAAAAAGAAAGCATGACAATTTTCGAAGCCATTGTATTGGCCATTATCGAAGGTATCACCGAATTTCTACCCATTTCCTCTACCGGACACATGATTTTGGGTTCCAGCCTATTGGGCATGGATACCAGCAATGCTTTTCTTAAACTCTTTACAGTAGCCATTCAGTTCGGGGCAATCTTATCGGTTTTGGTACTCTATTTTAAGCGTTTTTTCCAGAGCATGGATTTCTATTTCAAGTTGGCAATAGCATTCCTGCCCGCTGTTTTTTTTGGGATCTTGTTCAGTGATAAAATCGATCAATTACTCGAAAGCCCGCTGGGAGTAGCCATTTCGCTGCTACTTGGAGGCATTGTCTTATTGTTTGTAGACCGATGGTTTTCAGCAAACCAAATTGAACGCAACGAAGACATCAGCTATGCTACTGCCTTTAAAATTGGTCTATTCCAATGCCTCTCCATGATTCCCGGAACTTCACGTTCAGCTGCCAGCATTGTGGGAGGAATGAGCCAGCAATTATCCCGAACATTAGCTGCCGAATTTTCATTTTTTTTGGCGATACCTACCATGTTTGGCGCTACCCTGAAAAAACTCTATGATTATTATTCAGCAGGATACACCATCAATTCAGAAGAAATCAAACTACTGATGGTAGGAAACCTGGTAGCTTTTGTGGTAGCCATGCTGGCCATCAAATTTTTCATCAGTTTCTTGCAAAAAAATGGTTTTCGATTATTTGGCTGGTACCGGATCATCGTGGGAATTCTCATTTTAACTTTATTGCTAAGCGGCTACGATTTAAGGGTAGTTTAAATGAGTACCGAACATCCACTTTTTCCCGAATTTAATTTTGCTGAAGGCGAGGTTCTACTCATCAATAAACCTTACCGTTGGACCAGCTTTGATGTGGTAGGCAAAATCAGGAATAGTTTGAAACCCCTTAAACTGAAAGTGGGTCACGCAGGTACGCTCGATCCGCTGGCGACCGGATTATTGATCATTTGCACCGGAAAAATGACCAAGCAGATCGATAGTTTTCAGGCTCAGGAGAAAGAATATACCGGTACCTTCACGCTGGGGGCTACCACTCCGTCATACGATTTGGAAACGGCCATTGAAAACCAGTCGGGAACCGATCATTTAAACGAAGAAACAATCAAAGAAACCTGTCAGAAGTTTAGGGGTGATATTGAACAATACCCTCCCGCACATTCTGCGGTAAAAGTGGGTGGTGAAAGACTCTATCTCAAAGCACGACGTGGTGAGGAGGTAGAGTTGAAAAGTCGCAAAGTTCACATAGCTGAGTTTGAAATTACCCGTATCGCACTCCCCGAAGTAGATTTTCGTGTGGTGTGCAGCAAGGGAACCTACATCCGGTCCTTAGCGAATGATTTTGGTAAAGCCCTAGGTTGTGGCGCTTATCTATCTAAATTGTGTAGAACCAGAAGTGGAGACCTGCTGCTTGAGAAGGCTTTTGAGGTGATGGAATTAGTAAACCATATCCGGAGTTTGAAAGAACAGGGCGAAAACATCTAATTTTGCCAATTATGAAAACCTATTCCGATATTCATTCATTCTCGAGCTTAAAAAATGCGGTGGTCACCATTGGCACTTTTGATGGCGTACATATCGGACACCAAAAAATCATCAGCAGTATCATAGAAAGCGCTAAAGCGATTGGAGGCGAATCGGTTATACTTACTTTTTTTCCGCATCCGCGGATGATTCTGCACCCGGAAGATCAAAAACTAAAACTGATTACCACCATTGATGAGAAAACCAAATTATTAGAAAAGCTGGGCGTCGACCATCTCATCATTACCCCCTTTACCCGCGACTTCTCCAACCTGTCTCCCGAAGAATACGTAAAAGAAATCTTGGTCGGTAAAATTGGCACCCGTAAAATCATTATCGGCTATGATCACCGTTTTGGCAAAAACCGGGAAGGTGGAATAGAAGAATTAAAAACCTTAGGAAAAATCCACGGTTTTGAAGTGGAAGTGATTCCGGAGCAAGATGTACAGCAAGTGGCAGTTAGTTCTACCAAAATAAGAGAAGCACTTCTTAAAGGAGATGTAGCCACTGCCAAAGAGTTCTTAGGGCATCCTTTTTGTTTACACGGAAAAGTGATTAAAGGTGACCAGATCGGACGCACATTGGGCTATCCAACCGCCAATTTATTTGTAGAAGAAAGCTTCAAATTGATCCCTTCTGATGGTATTTACGCCGTTAAAGTACAAGTACAAAATAGCCTTTATGACGGAATGGCTTACATTGGTCATCGACCAACCGTAAATGGAATGAGCAGGAATATTGAAGTGAATATTTTTGATTTTAATCAAGAAATTTACGGAGAAATCATCCGTTTGGATTTTTTTCATTTCATCAGAGAAGATCAAAAATTTAATTCATTAGAGGAATTAAAATCTCAATTGGGTCAAGACCGAATCTCGACCATTAGCTTACTGAAAAACTAAATCAACCAGACGTACAGCAATTTACCCACATGGTAAAATGCAAGTGTAAAAAGTAAAATAGCAATACTCTTGTTGATGAACTGGCTACTCAACGAAAATTTGCTTTGTATATAGCGTGCAAAATGAGCGAACGCATAAAGGCACAAAAAAGAGCCCAAAGCGGAGCCCACACTAAAAATGACCAGTGCCGTATTCCCTGTCATAATCCAACCTTTTGAAATTACATAAGTTCCTCCTATTAACCAGAAAGGCAATTGCATGGGGTTCAAAAAGCCCATGATTATACCCAGCTTGATGCTGTCTTTTTTAGAAAAATCTTCTTTGGGCGGTTTCTGATGATTTTTCCAGGTTAAGGTTCCCATGATCAAAAACACCGCGATCAATACCCAATCGAGTATCGTAAGAAAATTTGCGCTGCCACTCAACCATTCAGAAAATTTCATGATACAGAAGGTGAAGATGAACTCCACCAAAGAGAAAGCCACCAGAAAATACATCACCTGCTTTATACCGCGGTTGATGGCCAGCTTCACTACCGTGAGGTTGATATTCCCAAGCGGAATATATCCCACAAAATTCATTAAAAACCCTATAAAAAATGTTAAAATGAGCATAAACAATGCTTAGGTTGAATATAGGCCGGTTTCAAAGATGCTAAAATTGCCGAGCCCTAACAAAACTGTATTTTTTATTTTCCAGAATTAAGTCGCTCTTTTAAATATCGGCCAGTATAAGATCGGGGCTCTGTAACGATGCCTTCAGGCGTGCCTTCAAAAACCACTTGTCCACCAGAATCACCACCTTCCGGACCAATATCAATGATCCAGTCGGCACATTTGATCACATCCATATTATGTTCTATCACCAAAATGGAATTTCCCTGACTGATGAGTGCATCAAAAGATTTTAATAATTTTTTGATATCATGAAAATGAAGACCCGTGGTAGGTTCATCAAAAATGAAAAGGGTTTGTTTAGCTTGATTTCCTTTCACCAGGAAAGAGGCTAGTTTAATTCGCTGTGCTTCTCCTCCCGATAAAGTATTGGAGGATTGGCCTAAATGTACATACCCCAAGCCTACATCTGCCAGGGGCTGTAAGCGGGCCACAATTTTAGGCTCATTGGAGAAAAAGTTCAAAGCCTCATCAATGGTGAGTTCTAAAATATCGGCTACATTCTTTTCCTGATAATTGATATCGAGTACATGCTGTTTGAAACGTCTGCCACCACACGATTCGCAAGGCAAAAAGATATCAGCCATGAACTGCATCTCCACTTTCACTTCTCCTTCACCCTGACAAACATCACAACGACCTCCTTCAACATTGAAAGAAAAAGCCGAGGGTTTTAAGCCAGCAGCTTTGGCCGCAGGCTGCGAAGCCATTAAATTCCTGATTTCATCCCAAGCTTTCACGTAGGTTACCGGATTAGAACGCGATGAGCGACCAATCGGATTTTGATCTACTAATTCCACCTGTTCAATGGTCGAATAGTCTCCTTCCAAACTGTCGTAGATTCCGGTCTGTTCCCCTGAGTAATTTCCGATGGCCTTTTGAATAGCCGGATACAAAATCCGTTTTACTAATGAAGTTTTACCGGAACCAGAAACACCCGTAACTACGGTGAGCACATGCAATGGGAATTTAACATCAATATGTTGGAGATTATTCTCGCGGGCGCCCTTTATCTCTACAAAATTGCTCCAATTTCTTCTTTGTTGGGGAACCGGAATTTGTTCCTCACCGCTTAAATATTTACCGGTTAAACTGTGTGGATGTTTTAAAATTTGGTCAAAAGTACCATCAAAAACCAGTTCACCTCCATGAGTACCGGCATAGGGGCCGATATCTAAAATATGATCGGCAGCACGCATCATCTCTTCTTCATGCTCCACCACCAGAACGGAATTACCCACATCCCGTAAGGATTTAAGCACACCAATCAAGCGGTTGGTATCTCTGGGATGTAAACCAATACTCGGCTCATCCAAAACATAAATAGAACCCACCAGCGAACTACCTAAGGAGGTAGCTAAGTTAATGCGTTGTGACTCTCCGCCAGAAAGGGTGTTAGATAAACGATTGAGCGTAAGATAACCAAGGCCTACATCGTTTAAAAACTGAATACGGTTGATGATTTCCATTAACAGTCGCTTAGCAATTTGCTGTTCATGTGCATCCAGTTCGAGATTTTTAAAGAAATGCAGTGCCTGATCGAGCGGCATGAGTACCACATCGGTAATCGACTTTTCAGCGATTTTCACATACGCTGCATCCGGGCGCAATCGGCTACCCTTACAATCGGGACAAGTAGTTTTACCCCGATACCTGGACAGCATTACCCGGTACTGAATTTTATAGGTTTGCTCTTCGAGGTACTTAAAAAAATCGTCGAGACCCTGAAAATATTGGTTCCCAGACCATAGTAATTTTTGCTGTTCTTCGCTGAGCTGACTGTAGGGCCGGTGGATCGGAAAATCGAATTTAATGGCATTTTTAACCAATTGATCCAACCATTCCCGCATTTTTTCTCCTCTCCAGGGGGCAATGGCTCCATCGTAAACCGACTTACTTTTATCAGGCACTACCAGGTCTTCATCAATCCCCATCACTTTGCCATAACCCTCACAACGCTTGCAGGCACCATAAGGATTATTGAAACTGAAAAAATTAGGACTGGGCTCTTCAAATTTCAAGCCATCGGCTTCGAATCGATCACTAAAGGTCTGTTGTTGGCCATCTATGTCTAATATGCAATCTCCCTTGCCTTCAAAATATGCCGTTTGAACAGAATCGGCCACCCTACTTTGGGTCTCCTCATCATGACTCACACTTATTCGATCGATTACAATTTGTATAGTTTGATGATCCGTCAATTGCTGATTACTCACTGAACCATCTTCCAGTAAATCTTCAATCTTACGAAACTGGTTTTGATAAACCACCCTCAAAAATCCCTTCTGGAGCAATACCGCCAATTCCTCTTTTAGACTACGGTTGTTATGTGGAAATAAAGGACATAAGATGGTGACGGTACTTCCTTCTGTCAAAGCATTCACGGCATTCACCACATCCGTTACGGTATCTTTTCTTACTTGGGTTCCGGAAACAGGAGAAATGGTTTTGCCAATACGCGAATAGAGCAATTTTAAGTAGTCATAAATTTCTGTGGAGGTTCCAACCGTTGAGCGTGGATTGCTGGTGATTACTTTTTGCTCAATGGCAATGGCTGGTGCAATTCCTTTGATATAATCTACTTCGGGCTTATTCATACGGCCCATGAATTGACGGGCATAAGCCGAAAGACTTTCCACATAACGCCGCTGCCCTTCTGCATACAGCGTATCAAACGCCAATGATGATTTTCCTGAACCAGACATGCCGGTAATGACCACCAATTGGTTTTTAGGGATAGACACATCCACATTCTTCAAATTGTGGACACGTGCACCCTTGATCACAATGTATTTTCTGGAATCTTTAACTGCTTCTTCGCTCTTCATTTTTTTCTAAAATGAACAATTTTCTGAAATGCCAAAAACCATTCATCGGCATATAATGCATTTCGTCCGCTAAAATACGTCTATCGTCGGTTCTATCTGGTATGTAAGGTGTCATTTCTTTGATATTGGCAAAATAATTGGATGATATCAGCATGCTTAAATCAAAAATAAATGTGAAGGGAAAAGGTATCGGACAGCTACCATCTGAAAAACATAATCCATCACCTAAAATGAAAAATCATATGATCAATCCTATGAAGCTCCAAGTGAAAACCGACCAGGAGTTGGTTCACAGTTTTATCAGAGGCCACCAGCCCAGTTTAGAAGAATTAATCAGACGTCACCAGTCAAAAATTTACACTTCCATTTACCTCTTGGTCAAAGACCATTACCTGGCTGAAGATCTGTTTCAGGAAACCTTCATTAAAGTAATTAACAACCTGCAGGCAGGAAAATACAATGAAGAAGGAAAATTCCTCCCATGGGTCATCCGGATTGCACACAATCTGGTGATTGACCATTTCAGGAAAGAAAAAAGAAGCCCTCAAATTACTAATGTTGAAGGATTTGACATTTTCGATGTGCTTAAATTCTATGATGAACCCATTGAAACCAAAATGGTGAAAGAGCAAAGTTATACCGATTTGAGAAGACTAATACAACTACTGCCATCGGAACAAAAAGAAGTCTTAATTATGCGCCATTACGGTGAATTAAGCTTTAAAGAGATCTCTGATATCACAGGAGTGAGCATCAATACAGCCTTAGGCCGAATGCGCTATGCCCTTAATAATTTGCGCAAAATGATGCAGGCTAAAGAGTTAGTTTTAAGAGTCTGAGCAAAAAATTTCTTTAAAAAAAGCCGAGCTGTAAAATATGATGGCTTGATCTTGCGTTTTAAAGTAAAATTGAAATGCTCATGCCTAAAGTAATCAGCCCTTCAGATACATACGCTACCAACGATCCTCTTCAGGAAATGAAGGAGCATTTTACGCTACAAGATGAGCAAGAAATTCCACAATTTATGGTGAAAGAATTAGATGCACTCATCAGTGAACCTTCTAAAATAACCATCGACAAAATTTTATCTCACGCCAAGATGCTATCAAATATTTGAGCTGAATATGCCTTTCCTGCTTATATTTGAGCATGCTCCTTAAAGAACGCTATCAGGCCTTTGTAGATCATTTTTCTAAGCATCAACCCAATGCCGAAACCGAGCTGCATTATCGCAATCCCTACGAACTTCTGGTAGCAGTCATCTTATCGGCTCAATGCACCGATAAAAGAATTAATCAGGTAACCCCGAAATTATTTGAACGTTTCCCCGATGCCCATCAACTTGCAAAGGCCAGTTCTGATGAAGTTTTCGAATATATCCGTTCGGTAAGCTATCCAAATAACAAAGCTAAACACCTGGTGGGTATGGCCCAAAAGCTCATTCATGAGTTTGGTGCAGAGGTGCCTTCTGCTGTTGAAGACTTGCAAAAATTACCCGGAGTAGGTCGGAAAACCGCAAATGTAATTGCATCGGTCATTTACCAGGCACCCGCCATGGCGGTAGATACACATGTTTTTAGGGTTGCCCGGCGTTTAGGCTTGTGTACCAAGGCCAAAACACCCCTGGCTGTAGAGAAACAATTGGTTAAATATCTACCCGAAGATAAAATACATGTTGCACATCACTGGCTAATTTTACATGGTCGCTACACCTGCCTTGCCCGCAGCCCGAAGTGTGAGCAATGCCCACTAAGTTGGTTTTGTAAATATTATCAGCAACAGCATACAGAAAGTGCTTTATTAAAAGCAGAAAAAGCTAAATTGCGCAAGCTGGAAGCGCTCAAGAAAAAGAATACGGCAAAGCAAAATGGGCGCATACTTAAGAAAATGAGTATCAAGGCTTAAAATGTTGAAAATATTTTGATAAAATTTTTAGCATTTTATAAATTTTATATATTTTTGAATTCTATAAACTAAAAATATGAGCAATACCGATAAATTAAAAGCTTTACAATTAACGCTAGATAAACTAGAAAAATCCTTCGGCAAAGGAGCCATCATGAAATTGGGAGATGATGCAGTAGAACCAATAGAAGCAATTTCTACCGGCTCATTGGGTTTAGATATCGCACTGGGAATTGGAGGTTTGCCTAAAGGTCGTGTAATTGAAATTTACGGACCTGAATCTTCTGGTAAAACTACCCTGGCTACTCATGTAATTGCCGAAGCACAGAAAAAAGGTGGTATTGCTGCGTTTATTGATGCAGAACACGCATTTGATAAGTATTACGCTCAGAAATTAGGTGTAGATGTAGAAAATTTGTTGATTTCACAGCCTGACAACGGAGAGCAGGCATTGGAAATTGCAGATAACCTGATCCGCTCAGGCGCCATTGATATCATCGTAATTGACTCGGTGGCCGCTTTGGTTCCTAAGGCGGAAATTGAAGGTGAAATGGGTGACTCGAAAATGGGTTTACAGGCCCGTTTAATGTCGCAAGCACTGCGTAAACTAACCGGCACTATTGCCAAAACTGGTTGCTGCTGTATCTTCATCAACCAATTACGTGAAAAAATTGGGGTGATGTTCGGAAATCCTGAAACCACTACCGGAGGAAACGCATTAAAGTTTTATGCATCTGTGCGGTTAGATATTCGTCGTGTTTCTCAGATTAAAGAAAGCGATGAGGTGTCAGGAAACCGTGTAAGAGTAAAAATTGTGAAAAACAAAGTGGCACCTCCCTTCCGTATTGCAGAGTTCGATATCATGTTTGGAGAAGGGATTTCCAAGGCAGGAGAAATCATCGACTTGGGAGTTGATTTCGACATCATTAAAAAATCAGGATCTTGGTTCAGCTATAACGATACCAAATTAGGCCAGGGCCGTGATGCGGTTAAATCATTGTTGCTAGAGAACCCGGATTTAATGGATGAATTGGAAACAAAAATCAAAGAAGTGGTCACCGGCGATAAGCTGGAAATACAACCAGAATAATAAAAAAAAGCCTCCAGTTTAACGGAGGCTTTTTTTATGAGCCATAGTTCAAAAAACCATTCTGGCGAGCGGAGCAATACTTTGATCTACAAAATCTTTCTTCAAAAATTTATGATAACCGGCAATGGCAATCATGGCAGCGTTATCAGTACAATATTCAAATTTGGGTATGAATACCTTCCATCCCTTTATTTCAGCCAAATCTTGGAGAGCATTACGTAGACCCGAATTGGCAGATACACCGCCAGCAATTGCGATATGGTTGATTTGATACTCTGCAGCTGCCCTTTTAAGCTTAGCCAAGAGAATAGAAATGATCCTTTGCTGAATGCTGGCGCATATATCCGGGAGATTCTTTTGTATGAAGTCCGGATCTGCTTTCACGTTTTTCTGAACGAAGTACAGAATAGAGGTTTTTAAGCCACTAAAACTAAAATCTAAGCCCGGTATTTGAGGCTCCGGGAAAGAAAAAGCCGCTGCCGATCCGGATTGAGCATATTGATCGATCAAAGGACCACCGGGATAAGGCAGGCCGAGGATTTTAGCTGATTTATCAAAAGCTTCACCAGCTGCGTCATCCAAGGTTTGCCCCACAATTTCCATATCGAAATAGTCATTCACTTTCACAATCTGTGTATGCCCGCCAGAAACGGTTAAACACAAAAAAGGAAAATCAGGTTTCGGATCATCAACAAAATGAGCCAAAATATGCGCCTGCATGTGGTTTACCTCAATTAGGGGAATATTTTTGGCGAGCGCAAAAGCTTTGGCAAAGGAGGTCCCTACCAAAAGAGAACCTAAAAGTCCGGGGCCACGGGTAAATGCTACCGCATCTACCTCATTTTTGCTTATTTTAGCAACAGAAAAGGCTTCCTGAATGGCGGGTATGATGTTTTGCTGATGGGCTCTCGAAGCTAATTCTGGAACAACACCGCCATAATGTTGATGAACAAGCTGATTTGCAATAATATTAGAACGAATTTCACCGTCTATACAAATAGCAGCAGAAGTCTCATCGCAAGAAGATTCTATTCCAAGAATAATGGCCAAAACTGTATAAATTGTTTTTTGTTGAAAAATTAAATTCCGAAACAAAGCTATCAAAAAAGCATTGAAAATAACTTTATGGGTGCTTACATCGATTTTATTGATGTTTGCGGTATTGGTATTTTCGCTTCAATTCAGGCCTGTTCAAACCTATTTCGCACAAAAACTGGCAGCTTACCTTGCCGAAGAACTCAAAACCCGGGTAGAAATCAAGGGACTTTACATCAAACCTTTTAAATCTTTAGTACTTGAAGGATTATTCATTCAAGATCTGGATAAAGATACCCTGCTCAGTGCGGGTGAGTTAAGCCTAAACATCAATGAATTTTCGATCAATAGCAGAAAAATCGCTGTGCAGACTGCCAGTTTGAGCGATGCCCAATTCTTTTTAAAGAAATACAAAGACAATTCTAGCAACCTGAGTTTCATCATCAACTACTTCAATACCGGTAGTCCTGAGGTAAAAGAGCGTAAACCCTATGAACTTACTTTTAAGGAAATTGTGCTCAAGGGAGTTAATTTTAAATACAAAAATCTCAAAGCTTTACCTAGCAAGAGTGGCATTGACTATAATAACCTAGACATTAAAAACCTCCGGGTAACAATTGCCAATTTAGACACCAAAAATCACCTTGCTAAAGCAGAGATCAAGGGGCTGAGCTTCCGTGAAAAATCAGGATTTTATCTCAAAAATTTAAGCACCATTGCCATCATCGATTCCAACAAAATGGAATTTAAGAACTTATTGCTGGTCACCCCTCAAACCACGATCAGGGATTACTTCGTGATGAAGTTCAAAAGTTTTGATGATCTCAATCATTTCAATGACCGGGTGCAGATGAATGCCCGTTTCCTTGATTCAAGGGTTTTGTCAACCGATATTGCATATTTCGCCCCCGAACTGAGCAAAAATTACATTGATGTTAAACTGAACGGCCAAATCAGCGGCTATGTCAAATACCTCAAAGGCAAGAAGTTGAGTATTTCATCGGGTGAGAAAACCTTGATCAAAGGTGATTTTACGGTAAAGGGCTTGCCTTTAATCAAAAACACCGTTTTCGAATTGCAATTCGAGGAATTAGCAACTACTAAAAAAGACTATGAGCTAATCCTGCAAAGAATTACCGGAAACAAAAACAATCAATTGCCGGATGCATTCGCTCAGCTCGGCGAGATTTCATTTAAAGGTTTATTCAGTGGATTTACCGATGACTTCAGCACTAAGGGTGAGTTTAAAACGAAACTCGGTAATTTATCCGCAGACCTTAAAATGAATATGAGGGATCGTCAAATCCCGGAGTATGAAGGAATGATCAAAACGGAAAGCTTTGACTTAGGCGCTTTTTTAAACCAAACTGATTTGGGGAAAATAAATATCGACGGCACCTTTAAAGGACAAGGATTTAAGCTGGAAGAGCTCCAAAATCAACTGAATTTAAATATCAATTTCATCGATTTTAAACGCTATCGCTACCGCGATGTATTGGTAAACGGAGCGGTGGAACAAAGAGTTTTTAGCGGTCAGATCAACGTTAATGATGAACATTTGAACCTGAGTTTTAATGGCAAGATGGACCTCAATCCGGAATTACCGATCTTTAATTTTGCAGCCAAGGTGCAGAAAGCAGATCTATTTGCCCTTAACTTACTCAAAGACAGCATCTTGATTGACGGCGAATTATATACCAATTTCAGTGGAAACCAATTGGAAAATATACAGGGAGAAATCATGGCCAGGAATGTTTGTTTGAACAAACAAGGCACCTATCATTTCATCGATTCTATTTATTTAGCTGGTAAAGGCTTAGGCAATAACCGGGCAATTATCGCCGAATCTGACTTGTTAAGTGGAAGCTTAAGGGGCAAATATGATTTGGGGACACTTCCTTCCTATTTTAAATCGGTCGTAAAAAAATACATTCCTTCTTTTCAAACTCAAATCTTGCCGTTTAAAGCGCAGCAATTTGAGTTGAACGTAAATCTGAAGAATTTTGAACCCATCGGTTTATTTGTAAAAGAACTCCGTATTCCGGAAGGGGCCATCCTGAATGGCAAATTCGATTCAGACAGTAATATTTCTACCATCAACGGTTTTGCTCGAGCCATACAATACCAAAATATCAAGGCAAATAACTTAATTGTCGATGAATCAACCGAGGATAACCAAATGAATATTTTCCTCACTTCAGACCGTATCGATCTGACCGACAGCATTTATCTGAAAAACGTCAACGTAGCAAATATTCTTCGCAACGACAGCTTGAGCCTTAACATCAAACTTTCTGATAAGGATGCGAACAACCAACTCGATTTGAACGGTTTAGTGGAGTTTAGTGCCGATAGTTTGGCAAAACTGAACATCCTGCCCTCTGATGTAGTGATCAACAGAGAAACCTGGAGGATTCAGGATAAAGTGAAGATTAGATTTGATCAAGGAAAAACATTGATCAGTAATTTCGGGCTTTTTAGAAACAATCAATTGATCACGGCAGATGGGGTAATCTCTTCTGATCCGAATGATATGCTCAAATTGGGCTTCCGTCAGTTCAAATTAAACACGCTCAACCCGCTCACTAAAGCGATGGACATTCGCTTGAAAGGCGAAATGAACGGACAAGCGGGCTTGAGGGCACTGAGCGGCAAAACAAGAATCGCCTCCAGTTTAAAAATCGATTCTCTGGATTATAATGACAACTTTATTGGCGATTTGAATTTAGGAGCGGATTATGACAATGACATTAAATTGGCTTCTCTAAATATGGGAATCACCAATCGGGGTATCAAGAGCTTAGATATTCAGGGCACCTACGATGCTGATCCGAGCAGAGACCAATTAGATTTAGATGTGTATCTGGATAAGAGCCCTCTAATTATTTTGGAGCCTTTCATAAAAAATTTAGTATCGGATTTAAAAGGGAGTATTTCCAGCAAACTAAAAGTGACCGGTAAACCGTCCAATCCGCAAATCAATGGTAACCTGGGTCTAAATAATGCCAGCATGACGGTAAATTATTTGAAAACCAACTACCGCATCAATCAGCAGCTTCAGGTGAACCAAAGTATCATCGACCTGAATGACTTGCGCATTCTAGACATCAATGATAATGAAGCACTGGCAAACGGGACAGTGGATATGGGTAATCCTAATAACCCAGTCATCAATGTAACCTTGGTGGCTAATAAATTCATGGCCCTCAACACCACACCGAAAGACAATTCATCCTATTACGGTACCGCATTTAGCACCGGTGTATTCAGCTTTGATGGCCCTACCGATAACATGAGTATTAACATCGATGCAAAAACAGAAGCGGGTACTGTTTTCAATATTCCATTAAATTCGTCAGAGAAAGTGAGCGAGAGCGATTTCATTCTTTTTGTAGGAAGAGACAGCACCAAGAAAATCAGAAAAGAAAACTTCTTCAAGGGTTTGAGTATGAATTTTTCCTTGAGTGTGGATGAGGCATCCGAAGCAAATATTTATACTTCCTTGGGCCGATTGACAGGAAGAGGAAAGGGAGATTTGAGTTTGAACATCTCCAGCTTGGGTGATTTTGGGATGTTTGGTGATTATTTGATTTCTGAAGGAAAATTTGAATTTACCGCCAAAGACTACATCAATAAAGTATTTGATATTACGCAAGGCGGCTCCATCAGGTGGACGGGAGACCCGAGTTCGGCCACTATTAATTTGGCTGCGAGTTATGGAGTAAGAACCAGCCTGAGTCCACTGTATACCGCTGCCGGACTTGCTCCGGATGATAGCCGCGTACAAGCAGAGGCCGTAATGAATTTGAGCGGAAACCTGCTCAAACCAGATATCAGTTTTGGGCTCAATTTCCCGACCAATTCTTATGTAAAAGATCAATTACAGGGTTATTTGAGTGATGTAAACAATGTCAATCAACAGGCATTGAGCTTGATCGTTCGGCGTAGTTTTGCGCCGGGTAATGGCTCGGCTACTTTAACCAATCAGATCAACACCACGGTGATCAGTGCGGGAACTGAAATCGCTTTCAATCAGCTGAACAACATTCTCAGCCAATCTTTGAATCTGAATTTTGTTGACCTCAACATTCGCTCTTTGAATGAGGCCAGCGCTTCGTTCCGTTTATTGAACGACCGTTTGGTATTAACCGGTGGTGTAACCGACCGCCGGGCCGCGATTACTGATTTTGATGTGCTTGGAAATGAGGTTGCCAGAGATTTCGAGGCTTCTTACCTCATTAAAAAAGACGGGAGCCTCGTACTTAGAGGATCCAATCGCCTGGGTAACCGTAACTCATTAACCATTACCAACCAAGAATATGTAAGTGCTATTGGTTTGGTTTATCGTCGCGATTTCGACAATTTAGGAGAATTCCTGAATCAGCTGATCGGCAAAGAACGCAGAGAAGAACGATTGCGTCAAAGCATGAGCAAAGCCAAGGAAGAATCTGAAAAAAACAAGAAAAGACCTTAAGAGCGGTCTTTCATGATGGTATGCCCCATCTTGTCTCTTTTGGTTTTCAAATAAGATTCATTGTGCTGATTGGAAGGCACTTCAATCGGAACATTTTCTACCACTTCTAATCCATAACCAATTAAACCGGCACGCTTGGTGGGATTATTGGACATCAATTTCATTTTGGTGATCCCCAGACTGCGAATAATTTGTGCTCCAACGCCATAATCACGCTGATCCATTTTAAAGCCTAATTTCAAATTTGCTTCTACGGTATCGAATCCATTTTCCTGCAAACTGTAAGCATTCAATTTATTGATCAAGCCAATGCCTCTACCCTCCTGATTCATATAAATAATGGCTCCCTTGCCTTCTTTTTCGATCATTTGCATGGCTGCATGAAGCTGAGGTCCGCAATCGCACCTGCAAGAGCCAAAAATATCTCCGGTGATGCAAGAACTATGAACCCTCACCAGCACAGGTTCATCGGCAGACCAGGTTCCTTTTACCAGTGCCAAATGCTGCTCCCCGGTATTGATTTGAGTATAAGCTACCAGATCAAAATTTCCCCATTCTGTGGGTAATTGAACGGAAACTTCTTTTTTAATTAAACTTTCGTTGCTGAGTCTGTAAGCAATCAGATCTTCGATGGAAATGATTTTAAGATCGAATTTTTTAGCGATTTCCATTAGCTCGGGCAAACGTGCCATCTCTCCGTTCTCATTCATGATTTCCACAATTACCCCGGCAGGTTCAAATCCAGCCATCCTGGCTAAATCAACCGCAGCTTCGGTATGACCTGCCCTCCGTAAAACACCACCTTCTTTAGCACGTAAGGGGAAGATGTGACCGGGCCGTCCCAATTCTTCAGGTTTGGTATCGGGATCAATCAAAGCCATGATCGTTTTAGACCGATCAGAAGCTGAAATTCCGGTAGTACATCCATTACCAATTAAATCAACAGATACGGTAAAATTAGTTTCGTGCGTGGCGGTATTTTTTCCCACCATCAGATCCAACTTTAAATCATCGCAACGCGACTCGGTGAGGGGAGCACAGATCAATCCGCGACCATGAATGGCCATGAAATTGATCACTTCCGGAGTAGCATTTCGGGCAGCAGTTAAAAAATCACCTTCGTTCTCTCTGTCCTCGTCATCTACCACAATAACTACTTTTCCGGCTTTAATATCGGCTATTGCCTCTTCAATCGTGTTGAGCATGATCTTAATTTAACTTCTGTATGGAAGTATTGATGTACGCAAATTTAGCTATTCTAAAAGCAAAATTGTGCTCATTGCAATAAAAGGGTAGATATTATGACAATTCAGCATTCGCTTTTTTGACCCTTGGCCTCCAAAGCTTCTTTAACCATTGCTTGTATAGTTCAGCATCGAATAAGACGGAATCTACACTGGCTTTATAGGTGAGGAATGCACCCAATGGGGATAGCACAATTACCGCAATCCAAATACCCAGAACAGGAGAGATCGATCCTTCCTTGGCATATTTCTCCCCAATGGTGGAAATGATGTGATAGATTAAGAAAAAAATCACAGACACGACCACGGGTAAACCTAATCCTCCTTTTCGGATGATGGCGCCGAGCGGAGCACCAATGAAAAAGAGCACAAGACAAGAAACGGCCAGTGATATTTTTTTGTGATACTCCACTATAAAATTCCTGATTTTACTGGCATAGTCGGCATCTAAAAGCGTTTTTGAAGAGAGTATATCTCTTACTCCTCTCACTTGTTCTGTAGCCATGCCGTAAATTCTTGAACGATCTTTGACAGGCAGATAGGTCAATATATCACCCGATTTTAAACTTCCTTTTTTTGCCGGTTTAGCCTGGGTATCAATCTCTAAAATTTTATACCTGTATTTTAATGCTTGATAAACAGTTTGCCTATTACTATCCGACTGAAATGCAATGGAATCACGGTAGTAGCTCAATTGCTTCATGTTCATCATGGCGTAATTAGATTTGAACAAATTCTCGTCTGTACGCTGCATTTTAAAGCCCGATAAATCAAACTTCTGTTCAGTTTCCTTGAACTTAGATCTGGTGAAGCGTTGACGAGGGTTATAGGACCCATCGCTGGAACTTTCTTCATACCTGATTCCATCTTTTAGCTTAAGGATCAGGTACGAATCATCGGCGGTTTTGAACATCTTTCCTTCTTTAGCCATCACCACATTCACATTACCATTGGGATTCATCCGATCGTAAATCACCACCCCATGCAGGGTTTGTCCATCAGCATCTTTTTTTTCAACTCGTATGGAATAACCCGGAATACTGTTATTGAAAATCCCTTCATTAATTAAAAAAGCTGCTTTTTGATTCCTCACATCCCAAAGCAGTGAACCCATTTTTAAATTGGCAACAGGTAGCATGTAATCTGAAAAAAGAAAGGCGGCCACACTCAACATGCCAATCAAGATAATGAGTGGATACATAGCCCGGCGTAGAGAGATCCCTGCCGATTTAATGGCAACCAACTCATAATTTTCACCCAAGCTGCCAAAAGTCATGATGGAGGAAAGGAGAACGGCCAGCGGGAGTGCCATGGCTACGTTGGTAGCCGAAGCATACATCAACAACTCCAAAATTACATACCACTCGAAGCCTTTACCTATTAAATCATCGATGTATTTGAATAAAAATAACATCAACAGGATGAACATCACAATGAGAAAAGTGACAATAAAAGGCCTGATGAATGCTTTAAGAAGTAAAAAGTGAAGTTTTTTCACATGACAAAAATAGGGAAATTATACCCTATGCACCCAGAACGCTAATTAAATATTGGATCTGGTTATCTAATATTAATTTTCTTTCGGCAAATGTTTCTTCGGTAGCAAAGTCGGTGATCAGTAAAGCCACATCATTGGTCAATTCATCCTGCACAATTTCCATCTCAAAATAACAATGTGGTTCATCATCTAACCATTTAAACTTAACCAATTTATTTTCTTTGATGCTCAATAGCTTGGCTTTCTGTTCTTCACCATCCCAAGTAAAAGTATATACCTGATCTCTGTAATTCACATCATCGGCAAACCACTGGGCTAAACCATTCGGTTCGCTTAAAAAACTGAATAAAATTTTTGGGGAGGACTTGATTTCGTACTCAAAAGTAAATTTTTTCTTTTCCTGCATTTTAACAATACTTAATGGTAACCGACGGGCGAAATTTACCAATTGTTTCTAAAGAAAGGTATTTTATCCTATATTTGCAAACCAATTTAAATTGGACCTGGCGGGGTAGCTCAGCTGGTTAGAGCGCAGGATTCATAACCCTGAGGTCGGCAGTTCGATCCTGCTCCCCGCTACCACACAATCAAGACTTTACGAAATACCGTAGAGTCTTTTTTGTTTCTGCGTGAGGAAACTTCAATTCTTCCGGAAGGTTTTTATTTCTTTAGCTCCTCTTTCCTGTTTAAGAAATCTTCAGAGATTAAGTTCTGGACCAACTGGTTGGTTTTCTGATTTTTTGGCTGTGATTCCCAAGATTTTACGTGACAAAAACGCGTGTAACATAGTTCACATTAATTACTTGGTTAGTCTCAGCACTTTTGGTAATTTTTGAGTTAACCAGATTGATTTAACATGAAACTATTAACCCCAGTAAGATTTTTAGTCTTTTTTATTATATGTGCAATTGCATGTAAGAAAACTGAAACGACGCCTTCTGTTCAGGAAGAACCCATAAAATTTACAACCGATCTCGATGATGAGTCATTCAATGTAACAGATACTTTGCCATTGACCATTACAATTTCATCAAAAATACCCGCAGCAGGACTTAAATTATCTATTTTAAGTACTTGGACAGATAGTACCAAACAAATTTTTAAGCGGGATACTAATCTAACTGGCTCAAGTCTCAATCTAAAAATACCCGGACATAGAAAATCCGGAAATTACTCACTTTCTGTCAGTATTACCTCCAAATCAACTCCTGCCAATACACTTAGTAAATCGATAAAATTTATCAACGATCCTCAAAAAAGATTCATCTCAAATACGATAGATATAGATATCATTTATCCCGAAGTTAGTCAACAGGCTCTGACCGCATCTATTTATCATTTCCCAGCAAAAATTCACATGACAACCAATGGAGAAGAATATATCATTCACAATCCATCTGCAGACTTGGTAGGAAATACGTTTGAACACGTTGGACCGATTCAAATGAAAAGAGAAAACGGAAGATGGAAATTGGATAAAATCTATAAAGACATTAAAATTGGCAACTCAAGAAATACACACATTGTAAGTAATAAGTCTTATCTAGTTGCTGACGCAACGGAGTTACCCGGTGGGATTGCTGTTCCCGGACAAGATTATTGGGTTACCATGGAGAACGGCACACTTTCGTGGAAGAAAATCAACTCGGAGTTAAGGTGGAGTCATGACATTTCTGGTGGAGATGTAAATAATGATGGATTAATGGATGTAGTTTGTGCTACGCCCTTATCCATCTTCATTCAAAATGCTAACGGAACATTTACAAAAAGAGATGATTTATATAAATGGGAACCAAGGATAGGTGCTTTTGCCGTAGAAGTTGCAGATTTATTTGGGGATAAAACTCCTGAGATAATTACAGGAGGTTACTTTGGTTCGGCAAATCCTTTACAAAGAAACAATCTTGCGGTTTATTCATTCGACAAACAAACCAATCAGTTTGAAATCGTTTTTGATAATAAAAACCCCAATATTTTTTTCAATATAGATTTGGGTGCAACTTCAATTGAAGTTCACGATTTTGATAGAGATGGTAAAAAAGATATTGCCATAGCTAGAGAAGGAGGGTTTAATGAAAGGATTACTCCGCTTCGAACTATTGAGATTTGGAAGGGTGATGGAAATGGCAATTTTGGATACTTAGACAAAATCGAGTACACGCAAGATCAATTGGACTTTACGGAGTTCATATGCAAAGACGTGAATAACGACGGATACTTGGACATTATTCTTAATGGCAATGGTGGAGGTGACTTATTTAGAGTTAAAAATCAGCAGGGAGCATGGATTAAGACTAGATTAAACCATTTAATCCATTTAAACGATGGCAAAGGAAATTTCAGTCCTTTCAATGGATATAATCTGGATGTAGACGGCAACCCAAATGTTCCCAGTTATTTATATCCATTCATGAGAAACAACAAACTTTGCTTTTACGGAACACATACCAAACAAAACATAACCAATGGGATACGTGTAACTTATTGGGATGTAAGTGTGTTTTAAAGCTAATCAGATTCAGAGTTTAAACAACAAAATAGAGTCTAGAAAAATGTTGATTTTGGATCAACTGGTGGTTTTGTGAATTGTGTTTGGCCATTATTTGTTCTGTATTTTAGACTACAGCTAGTTTGGAGAACATTACCCCTGAATCTACATTTTATGTTCTACCACCCTCCACCTAAAGCTTTGTATAAGTTTACTGCAGCGATATGCTGTCTTTTATTCACACTTATCAATTCAAATTTTGCTTGAAGAGAATTTTGCTGAGCTAGCAATACTTCTAGATAACTTGCTCTTCCTGTGCTAAATAGCTCAGTCGACATTTCAACTGATTTGTTCAGCACACTGTTCTGTTCCTTTTTTAAAACATGCAAATTTTTTAAGTTTTCTAATGCTGATAATTGATTCATAACTTCAGTATAACCAACAAGAATACTTTTTTGATAATGATGCATGGCACTTAGCTGACTTGCCTTGGCATAACTAAAATTAGCCTTTAAAGCATTCCTGTTTATTAAAGGTGTCATTAAACCTCCAAGCGCTTGGTAAGTGATAGATGCTGGAGCTAAAAACAAAAACTCTGGCTTAAAGGCCTGAAAGCCTAGCCCGGCAACAAGGTTCATGTTTGGCAAAAATGCGGCTTTTGCCGATTTTAAATCAAACTTGCTGGCTTCAAGTAGTAATTCTGCCTCGCGGATGTCAGGACGGTTTTCAAGAAGTTGTGAAGGTAAACCGGTTTTAATTTGACTTGGGATATCCGCTAAAAGAGTTTCTTTAAATCGTTCAACTTTTTGGGGAAATCTTCCCAATAAAAAATTAATTCGATTTTCAAATTCTGTAATTTGTTGTAATAGCTCTTTCTCAATTGCTTGAGTGTTTAGGAGTTGAGCCTGAAATTGCTGTACAGCTAATTCATTTGTTCTACCTGTTTCTTTTTTTAGTTTTATGACCTCTAAGGCATCTTTTTGCCTTTCAATAGTTTGCTGAATAATTTCTAACTCATGATCTAGCGCAAGCAATTCATAATAGGAAGTGGCAATATCTGAAACTAATGAAGCAGTAACAACTTTGACCCCCTCTGCACTTGCAAGAAATTGATTAATAGCTGATTTTTGTTTGCTTTTTAATTTTTTCCAAAGATCTATTTCCCAACTTGCCTGAAAACCGATAAAGATATCAGGCAAATTGATGGGCACTATCCTACCTGGGGTCATTTCTGTAGAGATATTTCCAGCCCCGTCCATAGTATATCGTCCAAAACGACGGATACCGCCATTAGTACCTGCACTAACCTGTGGAATTAAGCTAGCTTTTGCATTTGTAACACCCGCTCTGGCAATTTCAATTTTTTGAATTGCAATGTTAAGATCATGATTATTTACTAAAGCAGTATCGATAAGACCGCTTAAAATAGGATCGTTGAAATAGGTTCTCCAATTTATTTTCGTTATTTCAGAACTATCTGAATCGTTATAAAAACTAGGAGGTAATGGTTTTTTTTGTATGGATAAGTTTGTGTCTAAGGCTTTGCAAGCATTAAATATTATACCTGTAAGTAAACACAAGCCAACGTATATTCCTTTAATTTTCATTTTCAAGGATTTAAGTTTTCAGTAAAAGGTTTTTCATCATTTCTATCGGAGCTAAAATTCTCAGCTATTTTTGCGAAAGCAAAATATAATCCTGGAATTAAGATAACGCCACATATGGTACCAAAAAGCATCCCTCCGGCCGCAGCAGTTCCAATAGTTTTATTACCAATAGCCCCTGCGCCAGTTGCAAGCATAAGAGGAATTAAACCCGCAATAAATGCAAAAGATGTCATTAATATTGGGCGTAAGCGTTGTTTAGAAGCTTCTATTGTTGCTTCTAAAACCGATTTACCTTGGCTATGGCGTTGTGCAGCGAACTCAACAATGAGAATAGCATTTTTTCCTAATAACCCTATTAACATGATCATAGCAACTTGAGCGTATATATTATTTTCAAGTTGGAAAACCATAAGCAATAACAACGCACCAAATACTCCTGTAGGTAAAGAAAGAATAACTGGTAATGGTAGCAGAAAACTTTCATATTGTGCGCAAAGGAGTAGGTAAACAAACAGCAAGCATATGATGAAAATAATGATAGATTCGTTCCCGGCATTTGCCTGATCACGTGATGATCCTGCCCAATCATAATCATAGCCTTTGGGTAATTTTTCTGCGGCAGTTTCTTTAATCGCATTGATGGCATCACCACTACTGTATCCATTTGCAGGCTCACCATTTACCAATGCTGAGGAATACATGTTATATCTAGTAATTTGTTCTGGCCCATATATTTTGTTTATGGTTATAAAAGAAGCTATAGGAACCATTTCTCCATCCCGGTTTTTAACATGTAAATTCATTACATTTTCTGGGAGAGCTCTAAACTCTGGAGATGCCTGCACCATTACTTTATACATTTGACCAAAACGAATAAAATTGGTAGCATATTCACTCCCTAGGTGAATTTGTAGGGTACTTAAAATATCGTCTACAATTACATTTTTCTGAGCGGCTTTAATGTAATCGATATTAACCATCAACTGCGGGAAGCTTGCATCAAAAGAAGAAAAGGAGTTATTTATTTCTGGCCTTTTATTTAGCTCTAACACAAAGTTTTTTGCAACCTGCTCTAATTGCTTAGCATCCCCTTTACCTGTTTTATCCAACAATCTTAACTCAAATCCACTTGAGTTTCCATAACCAGGAACAGGCGGCGGTGTAAAAAATTCAATACGGGCATCCTTAATTTGTGATGTTTTCTGCTTAAGTAACTCAATAACTTCCTTATCCGTTTTTTCCCTTTCATTCCAGGGTTTTAAACTGATAAGGTTCATTCCGTAACTCGCTCCCGTACCATCTGATAGTATACTGAAACCCGCAAGCGTTGAAACTGAAGATACCTCGTCTAAAGATTGAGCAACTTGCTGAATATTATCAACAACTTTTTCTGTTCTTTCAAGTGTAGAACCAGATGGACTGGTTACATTGGTATAAATAGTCCCCTGATCTTCATTAGGTATGAAACCGCCAGGAACTATATTGCCTAAAATTCCTGTTGCCAAAAGGAAAAAAATTAGACTACCAAAAGTTATAACTCTCCTATTTGCTATTTTCTTTATTAAGCTAGCATATTTGTTTTCTACACCATTATAGGAATGATTAAACCAATTGAAAAATCTATTCAGCATACCATTAGAATGCGCTTCCCCATGGGTGTTTTTAAGTAGAATAGCACATAATGCTGGGGTTAGTGTTAAGGCAATTACACCAGACAGAACAATCGCAACTGCCATTGTTAAAGAAAATTCTCTGTAAAAAATACCTGTAGGACCAGAAATAAAAGATACTGGAATAAAAACAGCAGACATCACCAAGGTAATGGCTATAACGGCTCCAGTTATTTCATTCATAGCCAATTCTGTTGCCAAACGCGGTTTGACATTGCCATTGTTCATTTTAACGTGGACGGCTTCTACCACCACAATAGCATTATCAACCACAATGCCTATGGCCAGTACTAAAGCAAATAGTGTAATTAAGTTCAAAGAAAAACCCATCATCTGCATGGCCAAAAGTGTACCTATTAAAGAAACTGGAACCGTTAAAATAGGTATCAATGTAGAGCGCCAGTCTTGAAGGAAAATAAATACCACAATTGCAACCAGAATGAATGCCTCAATTAAGGTCTTTATAACTTCTGATACGGAAGCATCTAGGAAAGCCGAAACATCATAACTTACCGTATATTCCATACCTGCAGGGAAGTTTACTTTCAGTTCTTCCATGCGTTTTTTGATGTTGCTAATTACCTCACGAGCGTTGCTACCTGGTCTTTGCTTTAGCATAATGGCAGCAGAAGGTCTTCCATTTTCCTTAGAAAGTACATCATACTCCTGCGAATCAAATTCTACAGTAGCAATGTCTTTTAACTTTAGTAATTCGCCACCTCCATTACTTTTGATAATAATATTTTCATATTGCTCTACTGTATTAAATTTTCCGGTATATTTTAAAACATATTGAAGTGCTTGGGCTTTTCTTCCAGAACTTTCTCCCACTTTACCAGGTGCTGCCTCGATATTCTGTTCACGAAGTCTATTTACAACATCTTCTGTAGAAATGGCATAGGTTGTCATTTTCGTTGGATTTAACCAAATACGCATGGCATATTCTCTAGACCCCATAAGGTCTGCAAAACCTACTCCTTCAATTCGCTTCAGCTCGGCCAAAAGATTGATGTCCGCATAATTAAAAAGAAATTTCTCATCGGTTTCTTCATCCTTACTAAGTAGATTTAGGTATAACAACATACTGTTTTGAACCTTTTCTACAATAACTCCGGCTTTAATAGCTTCTTCAGGTAATTCATCCATTACTGATGAGACCCTATTCTGAACGTTTACAGCTGCAATATCAGGGTCGGTTTCTGAACTAAAAATAATTTGGATAACCCCGGTTCCATCATTTCCAGACACAGAAGTCATGTATGCCATGCCAGGAACCCCATTTATGGCTTTCTCAAGAGGCGTAATAACAGCTTTCACAACCGCATCTGCATTTGCACCTGTATATTTTGTGGTAACAGTAACTTCTGGTGGAGCAATATTTGGAAACTGCGTCATAGGCAGTTGAACTAGTGCAAGCAGCCCTAATAATGTGATAATAAGCGATATTACAATTGATAATACAGGCCTTCTAATAAATAACGATTTCATATTTTTCTGGTTTACCTGTAATTTTTAGTTTTTAAAAACTTGGGATGCCGAAATTTTTTGGGTTTTGATCTTGTCGCCATCTTTTACAAGCTGTATACCTTCATAAAGTATATTATCATTTAACTTAAGCCCTGACTCAACCACATAGAAATTTTCTAACCTGAGCTTGGGTATAAACCTTTTCATTTTCACAATGTTATTGGCATCTACCACAAAAACGTAAAGATTTTCTTGAATCTCGAATGTTGACTTTTGAGGAATAATCATGGCATTTTTAAGTTCTGTATTGATTCTTATTTTACCACTACTTCCATGCTTTAAGAGGTGCTCTGGGTTAATGAATCTAGCCCTGAAGGCAATGTTACCCGTACTTTTATCAAACTCACTTTCAGAAGTCTCAATATTTCCCTTGTACTTATAAACATCGTTATTAGCAAGTATGAGCGTTATTTGGTCTGCTTTACCTCGCTCTTTCGTTCTCGCAAATTCAAGGTAATCGATTTCAGATACATTGAAGTAAGCAAACACTTCCTTATCGTTAGAAATACTTGTTAGCAATGCTTCTTCATCAACCAAACTTCCTATTTTATTAGGTATACGATTTATTATTCCATTAAATGGTGCCTTAATTTGGGTGAATGATAAATTTAACTTAGCCTGCAAATTATTTGCTTTAGCTTCTTCAATTTTAGCCTTCACTATTTCAATTTTAGCTCTCAGCATTTCAAGTTCAGTTGGTGAAACAACATTTTTATCTGCTAATCTTTTGGTGTTTTGAAACTCTATTTCTGCAGCTTTTAATTCTGTAATTGAACTTCTTAGCATGGCCTGTGCCTTAACTAAATCTTGCTGGAAAGAACTATTACTTATGGTAAACAAAGGTTGACCTTGCTTTACAATTTGTCCCTCATCCACATGAATTTTTTCAATGATTCCATGAATTCGCGAACGTATTTCTACATTTTGAATGGCATTAATTTCTGCGATATATTCCCTATCATATAGGGTATCCTTTAAAATAGGATTGAAAACTTGAAACTTTTGTTCTATTTCTTTTTTTGTATTTGTTGAGCATGCAACAAGAAATGTACATGCAATAACACTCAACATTGAGATTATTTTCATCTTTAGTTTAACTTAATGATAATGATAGGAGCAAATAGGCATGGGAATCTTTTTTTTAAGATTCATGCGAACTAAAAAAAATAAAGAGCTAAAATCTAACTAAACTTTGGTGGAGGGGGTGTTAGTTCTAGGAAGAAGTGTGCTTTATAAAGTTCTTTATACAGTACCACTTTAGAAGTAACAATTTGATGAGAGACAAAAATAAATGTCTGAATTAAAGGATATTCAGGAGATTCATTTACTTCTTTTAAAAAGAAATTTCCACTGTTATCGGTATCGGAGGTATGATTTTTATGACCTAAACCTTCATAATTCAAAAAAGCTTTAGGTAACTGCTCAAAAAAACCTGTTAATATATTACACTCATCAAAATTTCTATTGGCTTTAGATGCAGAATCAGAACCTGACAAAGTATAATTTAAAATTATAAATGACATGACAATCCAACTTATCTGGATAATTATGTGGGTTCTTATGAATCGCATTTCGGCAGCAAATGTAACTATAGCTGCGACTAGGATAACCAAAGTGATGGTTGAAAATAAAATAATTGACCTCATTTTTACAATGAGGTCAAGTGGTAGATAAGGTATGTAGTTTAACAGGACTAGTATTTGGCAATACTCTGCTATCAAAAAATGCCTCCATGGAGGCTTTTTTTATTTCTGAAGTGATTAAGTCCCTATTTCGTTGTTTTCAGTGCCATTTC
>CAZOLA010000009.1:0-83686 GCA_964580845.1 uncultured Sphingobacterium sp. | reverse complement strand
TTTCAAAATTACAATTCTTTTCGGGAAGAATGGGTTTAAATACCCGACTCGTTCCGACGAAAGCTATTCCTGGTGAATGATCAAACGCTTACCCACTTGCAGCTGCGTACTGCGTAGTTTATTCCAGGTTTTGATTTGGTTTACGGTTACACCCTTAAACTTTTTGGCGATGCTACTCAGGTTGTCTCCCCGTTTTACAATATGATAAATAGTTTTAGAAGTAGATGACTGGCTGTTATTTTTTTGAGGGGCAACAAAATTATTAGAGGTATTCCCATTTAAGACCTGATAAAGTGCAAAATAATCGGGATTGCTATTTGTTGGAATAACCAACGGCTTGGGTGCTTCGGCAGATCCGTTGATAATTAATTTTTTATAAGATGGGTTCAGTAAAATAAGTTGGTGCAGATCGATCCCTGTGGCCCGTGCAACTGCTGCCAGTGATACAGGTTTGATAACATCGATCACATCTGTTAACGTATTAAATGCCGGAGCCAAGGGGTTGATATCAAACTGTCGATAATTCCCCATGATGTAGGCGGTGGCCAGAAACTTGGGTACATAATTTCGGGTTTCTGCAGGTAAAAAACGGCTGATCTCCCAAAAATCGGCCTTGCCGCCGGCTTTTGCAATGGCTCGACTAACGGCACCCCTTCCACAATTATAAGAGGCAATGGCAAGGAGCCAATCGCCGTATTGATCAAAGGCATCTCTCAGATAGGCAGCAGCAGCCTTACTGGCCTGTACCGGATCTTTGCGTTCATCAACCTCTTGGTTAATTTTTAGTCCGTAAGCCTTGGCGGTAGGTGCCATAAATTGCCATGGACCCGTGGCTCCCACCCTCGAAACAGCATGCGGGTTTAAAGCCGACTCAATAACGGATAAAAATTTGAGCTCTTCGGGCAGACCGAATTCTTTAAGTACCCGCTCATAAACCGGAAAATAATAGTTAGACAAGCCCAATAACTTACCCACCTGTTCTTTACGTTTGAGTAAAACATCAATGAAGCTTTGTACGGGCGCATTTCTGGTGGTAGCAATCGCTTGTTTGATAGAATCTGAGCGGTATTTGTCTGATGATTTAACCCTTGTATTTAGCGAATCTGCTGCTAAAGGCTTCGCCAGAGCGAAACTGGACAGCTCCCGCGTACTTGCAAGCAATATGCTTGCCTGCAAACTTAATACCGCAATAAATACCAATGCTTTTTTCATCTAATTCAATGGTTTGATCAGATTAAAATGGCCGGATCTCCAACACGTTTGGGGATAAAAGCTAAGGGAGAAATTTACATTCTCCCCAATAAATTATTTAGATTTTTCTTCCTTTTCGGCAGCCTCGGTGGCTCCGTCTTTTGCGTCTTTGAATTCTTTAACGCCTTTACCAAGGCCACGCATTAATTCAGGAATTTTTCTACCACCAAAAAGTAATAATACAACCAGCAATATAGCGATTAACTCTGGGGTACCTAAACCGATTAAAAATATCGAATTGAACATAATATCTTATTTTAAGGATGATTGATCTTGTTGCTTGGGAGCGTCGTCTGGATTTAAATCCTGAGCTGATTCCTCTATGTTTTGTTTCACTTCATTCATGTTGCGATGAATTTCGCGTTTCACATTTTCTGAAGCGTCTTTAAACTCTCGAATCCCCTTCCCTAAACCACGAGCAAGCTCGGGCAACTTATTCCCACCAAACAACAACAAAATAGCCAGCAGAATAATCATTAATTCTGGGGTGCCAATGTTGAGGAATAAGAACACGTAACTTTGCATCAGTTTAAAGTATGGTGCAAATATAAGATTTTTTGATGGAAGACAGGGTTTAATTAGCCAACCATCCTGCCGGGTTTTGAGGGGTACCGCCTTTCCAAAGCTCAAAATGCACCTCGGTACTGCCATCCGTTGGATCGGTTGCTACGGTACCAATTGTTTGCTTCAGACTTACTTTTTGACCCGCCGATACGCTCACGGATTTGAGGTTTGAATAAGCGGTAAAATACTCTCCATGACGGATCATCACCACATATGTAGAAGTACCCGGCGGCATAAATACCTTTCTCACTTCTCCACCAAAAACAGCTCTCACAGCCGATCCGGGGGCAGTTTGAATGTCCACACCATTGTTTTGAATAGTTACATTGGCACCGTAGCTGTGGCGGCCAAAACCTTCGCTGATGTTGCCGTTGGCTACCGGCCAAGGCAAGCGCCCACGGTTACCCAAGAAATCGGCAGAAAGCTTGGCTGCTTCGGGAGTTGCCGACAAAATACTGGAGCCCTTGGCTACCGGCTTGGCGGCGACTCCTGTTCTTGCTTCTGTTTTGGTGGCTTCATCTTCGGCCTTTCTCCGTTCGGCCTCAATTTCACGGGCAATAGCCGCTTGAAGGGCCCTATTCAGCTGAAGAGACTCTCTTTGTTTTTTACTTAATTCTTGTTTGAGTTGCTTCTCTTGCTTGGTTAGTCCGCTTAAAACCTGGGTTTGTTTATTCTTCTCTTTACCGAGCGTTTGTTTTTCTTTTTGCTCGTCGTTTAAAAGGTAGGTTTTTTCTTTCTTGTTTTTATCGAGCTGAGCAATTTGCTGATTCAAATCACGTTGTGTGCTTTGTATGTACCCTGCCTGCTTTTTACGGTAGTTAGTGAACTGCTGTAGGTATTTGACTCTTTTAAAAGCCTGATTAAAGTTTTCGGCAGCAAAAATGAACATCAACTTGCTGTAAGCCCCCTGATTGCGTTGTGCAAATCGCATCATTTCGGCATATTCCTTTTTCAGCTGATTAAGGTCAGACTGCAATTTGATTACAGTTTGCGTATTCTCAGAAATTTTATTGTCGAGCAGGTTGATCTCTGAATTGATGGTTCTGATTTTTTGCTCCCTGAGCCTGATTTTGGCATTCAAAGCCCTGATTTGTTTCAGGGATAAAGATTTATTGCTGGAGGTTTTGTTGAGGGTACGGTTCAGCTCTTCAATCTCACGACTCAAGGCCTCTTTGCGGCGTTTGAGTTCGGCACTGCTTTGCCCAGAAGCTGTAGCAGTGAAAGAAAGAAACAAAACAAGTATTAGCCACCTCATTGCGCAAATGTATCTAAAATTACCTTTTCACTGAAAATCTTTTGGGAACACTAAAGGGGAAATCGATCGAAATATCTTTCTCAATTTTACTGTACCTCATCTCCGCTTTGATGGATTTACTGCCTGCTTGAGACTGCAATTTCAATACGTGAGGAACCAGGCTTGATGCCTCCATGTAAAAGTCGCTGTACTTTACTTCTAACTGCTGGGCATTCAGGGTATCTTTCAACAAGGTGCTGGAAACCCTTAAAATATCGTTGAATTGAAACTGATACGCAAGACTGGAAGAAATCCCCGATAAGGTGAGCTGCTCATTTTGCATGCTAAATTCGGGCTTTTGCACCATGGCTTCCGCTATGGGGTTAGCCAGCAAAATAGCTTCTACTGTTTGAAAATTGATTTGCGGATTGGTGTATTCATGAATAAAGCTGAAGGGCTTTTTTAAATAGATGCTCTCCAAGCGATTTAATACATGGATGCTATCAGGCGTAATGAGTACCCTTGCGGCTTCCAGCCCGGCAAGTGCAGTTACAGAGATCCAGATTTTTTTATCTTTCTGCATCCTGATATTGATGTTCACCTCATTGTTATTGCCATCTAAATTGAGTTCGGCCTTGGCCTTGATTGAGAATGTATCGAAATCGACTTGGGCTTGTTTGATGGCAGTCAGCTTTTCGGCATTACCTCTTTCCAGGGCACTATTATCTGGCTGGGGGAGAATCTTCTTGGTTTTGCAGGAAGTTCCGGTGAATAGAAGAACTGCAAAAAGCAAGTGATAACAAATAATTGGTTTCAAAAATTTCATCTTTCTTAATTTTTGGATACACCGGTATGGCCATAACCACCGGCTCCTCTTTGCGTTTCGGTCAATACCTCTACTTCTTCCCAGTCTACCTTTTCATGCTTGGCAATGATCATCTGGGCGATTCGGTCACCATCTTGAATAAAAAAATCGCTATCCGAAAAATTGATCAGGAGGATTTTAATTTCCCCTCGGTAGTCGGCGTCGATGGTACCCGGCGTATTGAGTACCGTTACACCAAATTTTAAGGCTAAGCCACTCCGAGGCCTGATTTGGGCTTCATAACCTACGGGTAATTCCAGGTAAATTCCCGTCGGAATCAATTGACGCTCCATGGGTTTCAGCATGACGGTTGATGTCACAAAAGCTTTCAAATCCATACCGGCAGACAATGCAGTTTCGTAAGCCGGCAGGGCATGGTGCGATTTATTGATGATTTTAACCGTCATTGTTTATTAAGCTTTAATAATTGCCTGATCCCTTTTTGTTCAACCATTAAAGTTCCCATTACAAAGAGAGCAAATAATATGTTACCTACAAGCAGGTCAGATTTAAATAAATAAAAAGAACCGAATACCATAAAAGCCGTGAGCAATAGATAAACGGCGATGCGTTTTACAGGATAGGGAATGGGGTAATTTTTTTGCCCCAGCCAGTACGAAAGCAGCATCATGGTGGCATAGGCCAATAATGTAATCCAAGCAGAAGCAAGGTAACTGTAATGAGGAACCAGCCAAATGTTTAAGCCAACGGTGAGGATGGCTCCAACCGCCGAAATGTATAAGCCGTAACGGGTTTGATCTGAAAGTTTATACCAGATGGAAAGATTCATGTAAATACCCAAACTGATGTAGGCAAAGAGCAATATGGGCACCACTTGCAATCCTGACCAATACAATTGCTGTTGTTCCGCATTGCCGCGGATGAAGTATTTGAGGATCTCCAAATTCGCTACCAAGCCCATACAGATCAGGCACACGGCAATGACGAAATAATGCATAATTTTTGCATAGGTCTGCCTGGCTTGTTCTTTTTTGGCATGCGAAAAAAAGAAAGGTTCGGCACCCAAACGAAATGCCTGAATAAAAATGCTTAAAAATATGGCCAGTTTGCAGGAGGCTCCGTAAATGCCTACTTCTTGCTGACTGATACTAACAGGCAATAAGCGCCCAATTAAGATCTTATCAATATTTTCATTGATGATGAAGGAGATGTTCGCAACTAGAACTGGCCAACTGTAACTGAACATTTCCCTTAATAAAGCAGTATCTATTTGCCAACGAAGTTTAGCAAGTTCTGGGCTGAGCAATAGAAAGGTAATACCACTGGCAAGCAAATTTGAAATAAACACGTATCCCACCCATGATGGCCGATACCAGGTGCTAAAAAATTCGGCACCTATCAGATTATTTTCAAGGATATTGGGTATTCCGAAGATGAAAAACAGGTTGAAGACGATGAATAAGAAAACATTCAAAGACTTGAGACCGGCATAACGCAGTGATCGACCCTCGGCCCTCAGCTTGGCAAAAGGAATGACGCTGAGCGCATCAATCACCAAGATATAAATGAAAAACTTTACATATAAAGCGTAATCGGGTTGGTAGGCAATTTGATCACGTTGCATCCACAGGGCGATGTCATCTACAAACCAAAATGCAAAAAGAAAAAATGAAAATGCCAGCAAAGCAATACTGAAGAAAGTGTTTTGATATACTTTTTCGCGATCATTTTCATACTTATGGAGGTATCGGAAAAAGGTGGTTTCCATACCAAAGGAGAGCAGGGCATTCAATAAAGATGCCCAACTGTACATCGTGGTAAAAATACCATAAGCTTTAGCCGGATAAACCCTTACATAAAGCGGGGTGAGAAAAAAATTGAGCACCCTCGAAACCACAGTACTGATTCCGTAAATAGCTGTTTGACCGGCAAATTTTCTGGCTGTAGACAAGGGCTTAAGCTAAAGGATTTAGGGGCTGACTAACTTTTTCTTTATTTCAAAATTACGATAGTTTTTCGGTTCAGCTTCATTGATCACTACTTTTTCCACTTGGGCTTTTTCCGGTCCTTGCTTACAAAAATCAAGGAACTCTTCCAATGAAAAATCATCGCCTTCCGCTTCTATATAAACGCTGCCATCGGGCTGATTTATCACCAGGCCCTTTACACCCAGTACATCGGCCACAGCTTTGGTACTGGCCCTGAAGAAAACACCCTGAACCTTTCCATACACACTAACTTGGAGGTGTTTCATCTCTAAAAGTTTAAATCCGCTAATCGTTGTTTTTCAAGTAAAAACTCTGTCCATATTTCGCTGAGAATTTCTTTAGCAGGCTGTACGCGGTCTAACATCGCCGATACCTGACCGATTTCTAATTCTCCCTCTTTCATGTCACCTTCAAACATGCCTTTTTTAGCCCTGGCTCTTCCCAATAAAGCCGCTAATTCAGTCCTACTGGCACCAGCCTGCTCAGCTTCGGCCACTTTAAGAGCGAATTCATTTTCGAGTAAACGCACCGGCACCAGCGATTTTAAACGCAACTTGGTATCGCCTTCTTTGGCATCTAAAATGGCTTTTTTAAAGTTTTCATGTGCCGATGATTCCTCGGCCACTGCAAACCGGGAACCAATTTGTACGCCATCTGCTCCTAAAGCAAATGCCGCCAACATTGATCTACCGCTGGCAATTCCTCCGGCAGCAATAATGGGTAAGTTCACCGCCTCTTTGAGCATGGGTACCAGACATAAAGTAGTGGTTTCTTCCCTGCCGTTATGGCCACCGGCCTCAAATCCCTCGGCAACAATGGCGTCTACACCGCTATCTGCCGCCTTCATAGCGAATTTCGTGTTTGCCACCACATGCACCACCGTCATCCCTTTCTCTTTTAAGAAAGGGGTCCAGGTTGCCGGATTACCGGCAGAAGTGAAGACAATTTTTATCCCTTCTGCCACTAAAATTTCCATTAACTGATCTATATCAGGATACAGAAGCGGAATATTGACACCAAAGGGTTGCTGGGTAGCCTGCTTACATTTCCGGATGTGTTCCTTCAAAACTTCTGGATACATAGAACCGGCTCCAATGAGTCCTAAGCCACCAGCGTTTGAAACTGCTGCTGCCAAACGCCAGCCACTGCACCAAACCATGCCTGCTTGTATGATCGGATATTTGATTCCAAAAAGCTTTTGGACTGAATTCATCTGTCTAATTTGACGCTTTCAGTCCAAATGCGCAAATATTGTGTGCTTATATTAATTTTTTAACACCAGAATTACGTGTCAGTTGAAGATCGTTTGTGTAAGTGATCAGATTCAAACCGGGTTTTTTACCTTTTTCTAAACTTCCATAGGTTTTATCGATACCCAGGAATTTGGCACCGTTGAGGGTGGCCCAACGGATGGTTTCGCTGAAGGCTAATTTGGGGAAATATTCATGTAACACCTTCAGTTCTGATAACACACAAAGTCCGTCATTAGAAGCATAGCTGTCGGTACCAACCGTCAGGTGGAAATCCTGAGGAAGGAATAAATCTACCTTGGGCAAGCGATTTTCTATGTATAGGTTGGCCTTGGGACAGAAACACCAATATACATCCCGATTGAAACGTTTTACAAAATAAAGATCCTTCAGGCTGGTATAGGTATTGTGCACCAGTAGAATACGTTGATTTTCAGGAAAAGATGGGGTGAAAGTTTGCAGTGAATTTCGGGCTTGTGGCTTAAAAAAGCTGATATCTTGCTTTAAAAATTCGTATAGGTCTAAAAATTTTCCGGTTCGATACCTAAAAAATTTGTTTTCCTCCTCACTTTCCTGGTTATGGATACTGATGATATTTTCTGCTTTGGCGGCGAAATGGGCAATCTCCTTGATCAGTTCTTTGCTGACTGAATAAGGCGCATGTGGAGTAATAGAATTGGGCAAGGGTGCAAATTCCTCTTTCAATTTTAAACCCTTTTGAAATACCTCTTTCGCTACAGCGGGATTGATCCCAATCAACTCAATAAAAGTATGATAGTACAGTTTACTTTTCTCCTTAACAGATTTAGAAAGGATATGATTAGAAATATCGCCCACTGCCACAATCCCGTTCTTCTGCATTTCCTCGTCGGCAGCTTGCATGGCCGCCAAAACTTCATCCTGCTCAAATTGTTTAAGGCCTAAAACGCCTTTTATAAATTCTATCAAGCCCATATTTGGTTGAACTTTCCCTTTTAAATGAGAAAGCTCCAAATGGCAGTGGCTGTTCACAAAACCTGGAACGATGATCCCTTTGTGTTTTTCGATAGACTGATTTTTCAGATCGGGATGGTCTTTTTCGTAAACACCTAAAATTTCGCCATGTGAACTAATGGCAACTACCCCATTGGGAATAGGCTTAGCACTCACCGGGAAAACATAATCAGCAGAGAAATAGTTCGGCATAATCTTCAAGCTATCACATCATCACTCGTGCTTAGGTGTCGCAGTCGCTAAAAGAATGGTGTGGAATAATAATATATAATCAAAAATAATAGAAAATTGTTTCGTTTAAACTATAAAAATTATTTTATAGAGTTAATTTTTAAAAATTGGATAAGTTTGTCTCCTCATGGCAGAACCAGCAAAAATAGATATCAGAAGTCTGTCTCCCGAGGCCTTGAGCGAGCATTTTAAGGCAATGGGTGAACCTGCATTCAGGGCTAAACAGGTATACGACTGGCTTTGGGCCAAGGCCTGTACGCAATTTGATGAGATGAGCAACCTGCCAAAAGCGCTCAGAGAAAAGTTAAAAGAACAATATCAAATTAATCATATCCGCATTGATGATTCTCAATTTAGTGCCGATGGGACCATTAAAAACTCATTCAGGCTGTACGATGAGAACCTGATTGAGGGTGTGCTCATTCCCACCCCCGAGCGAATGACCGCCTGTGTTAGTTCGCAAGTGGGCTGCAGTTTGACTTGTAAATTTTGCGCTACCGGATATATGGATCGCAAGCGTAACCTAAACGCGGATGAAATATTTGATCAGGTGGTTTTGATTTCCCGTCAGGCAGAAGAAAACTATCAATTGCCGCTTAGCAATATTGTTTATATGGGTATGGGCGAGCCTTTGCTCAATTATGCGAATGTATTGAAATCCATTGAACGTATTACAGCCGAAGATGGACTGAATATGTCGTACAAGCGCATTACGGTTTCTACTGCGGGTATTGCCAAAATGATCAAAAAACTGGGCGACGATGGCGTGAAATTTAACCTGGCGCTTTCTCTGCATGCGGCTAATGATCAGAAAAGAAACGAGATCATGCCCATCAATGAGCAGAACAGCTTGAAGGCTTTGACCGAAGCATTGAAATATTATTATACCAAGACAAAGAATCCGGTAACTTATGAATACATCGTTTTCAACGATTTTAATGATGAGCTTTCGGATGCCGAAGAACTGGCACGATTCTGCAAACACGTTCCCTGCAAAGTGAACATCATAGAGTACAACCCGATTTCTTTTGCTGCTTTCCAAAATGCCGCTATCGATAAAATAGAAGTCTTTGCCGATTTCCTCCGGAGCAAAGGCATCATCACCAATATCAGACGCAGCCGTGGAAAAGACATCGATGCAGCCTGCGGCCAGCTGGCAGTTAAAAAACAATAATTCTTCACATTTCGTGTTTTATAGCGTAGAAGGTATCCGACTATGCTCAAAGAATATTTTAGTGATTTTCTGGCTTTATTTTTTCCGGACTTGTGCGGTGCTTGTGCCAAAAATTTGTTCAAGGGCGAATCAGAAATCTGTACTTCCTGCATTTACAAACTCCCTTTAACCACCTTTCATGCCGATCCGAATAACAAAGTGGCCAGGCAATTTTGGGGCAGGATTCCATTTTTTCAGGCAGGTGCATATCTCCACTTCAAAAAGGGTGGTCGGGTACAAGCACTTCTGCATCAAATTAAATACCGAAAAAGAGAACAGCTGGGGGTAAGATTGGGGGAATTGTATGGCTACGAATTGTCGCAAACTGGAAGTTTCATTAAACCCGATCTCATCATCCCCGTACCCCTACATCCAAAAAAGTTAAAAATAAGGGGCTATAATCAAAGTGAAGCGATTGCAAAAGGGATGAGCAAGGTCCTTCAGGTAGACCTATCGAGCACCCATTTAATCAGAAATCTACATACCGAAAGTCAGACAAAAAAGAGTAGGTTTTCTCGATACGAGAACATGCAGGAAGCTTTTTCCATCCATCAAGCAGAAGCGCTCGAAGGAAAACATATTCTGCTGATTGATGACGTGATCACTACCGGCTCCACCATCGAAGCTTGTGCCCTTTGTTTACAAGAAAAAGCTAAAATAACGCTCAGTATAGCTGCTTTGGCTTACGCCGAATAAAAATTGAAAATAATTGTAACCCGACTTATCATTTTAACGTATAAAGGATTGCGTTAGATTTCTCCCAAATAATCCTAACGTATGCGTTAATTTTTAGAAAGCAAAAGAGCCGGTATTTCCGGCTCTTTTGTGTTTAAATGTTCAAGCTTTATATAGCGGATATTTAGACATCAGTTCAGAAACCTGCTGATGGATTTTGTGAAGTTTTTTGGTATTCTCCGCTTGTGTGAGGGCTTGGTCGATCAGATCAACAATCAATTCCATGTGCTTCTCTTTCAAACCACGTGTGGTAATTGCTGCAGTTCCTAAACGGATACCCGAAGTAACGAATGGAGATTTATCATCGTAAGGCACCATGTTCTTATTCACCGTAATACCTGCCTCGCCCAAAGCTGCTTCGGCAGCCTTTCCGCTGATATTTTTATTTCGAAGATCGAGCAACATCAAATGATTATCAGTTCCACCCGAAATGATCTGATAATTCCTCTCCATGAGGGCAGCAGCCATGGCCGCCGCATTTTTCTTTACCTGGATGATGTATTTCATGTAGCTATCACTCAGCGCTTCGCCAAATGCAATGGCTTTGGCAGCAATGATGTGTTCTAGCGGACCACCCTGGGTACCCGGAAAAACGGCACCATCTAAGAGAGAAGACATCATTTTGATCTCCCCTTTTGGGGTAGTTAAACCGAAAGGATTTTCAAAATCTTTTCCCATCATGATCATCCCTCCACGCGGGCCACGTAAAGTTTTATGCGTAGTGGTACTCACCACATGGCAGTGTGGCAGCGGATCGTTGAGCAAGCCCCTGGCAATTAAACCAGAAGGATGTGAAATATCGGCCAAAACCAGCGCACCCACCTGATCGGCCACTTTGCGAATGAACGCATAATCCCATTCTCTTGAGTAAGCTGAAGCCCCACAAATGATCAGTTTTGGTTTTTCCTTTAGCGCTACCTTTTCGAGCTGTTCGTAATCAATTAATCCGGTATCTGGTTTTACCCCGTAAAAGAAGGGTTGGTATAATTTACCCGAAAAATTTACCGGAGAACCATGGGTGAGATGGCCCCCATGAGAGAGATCAAATCCCAAAATCTTATCGCCGGGTTTCAATAGTGCCAGGAATATAGCTGCATTAGCCTGTGCACCCGAATGTGGCTGCACATTTACCCAGGCAGCGTTGAATAATTCTTTGGCTCTGTCTATGGCAATGTTTTCAATTTCATCTACCACTTCACAGCCGCCGTAATACCTTTTACCGGGTAAGCCTTCCGCGTATTTATTTGTCAAAACCGACCCAGCAGCTTCCATCACTTGCGGGCTAACAAAATTTTCGGAAGCAATCAGTTCAATACCCGTCTCTTGGCGCTGTAATTCTTCTTCAATCAGCTGAAAAATGAGTTTATCTCTCTTCATGAAATCTTTATAAATAGGTGGCTTAAAAATACATATTTAATCCAATGAGCAGCAGAAAAATTTCAGGAAATCGGGCTCAGACCGATTTGGCTTCTACCCAAAAATTATTAAAACCCAAACCGGTTTGTATCGAAACCAATTGCTGTTGTAGCATTTCCAGCAGGGCCAAAAAATTATAAACGAAATGTACCTTATTTTCTGATTGTTTCTTGAGGTAATCGAAATCTAACTGCTGATTGAGTGCCAACAAATCCATAATCACTTTTTTCTGCCCTTCGATGGTATAGGGATACTGAACCACCGTGTGTTTCACTTCCTTAGATCGGATGTCGTACTTGTTCATGATCCGCTCATAAGTGAGCATCAATTTGTACAAATCAACGCTGGCGAGTTCTTCGCCCGGTTGTGTATGCTGCTGGCTAATTTGTTGCAAATCAAAAGCTAGGTGCCCCCGCTTCTCTTTCAAGGAGCGTTCTTCTTCCAACAGTTTCAGCTCTTCTGTTACCAATTTGAAACGCTTGTAGTCTAAGAGTTTCTGAACCAGGTCTTTACGATGATCAATTTCATTGCCTTCATCATCTAATTCTTGTCGTGGCAATAGCATTTTTGCCTTAATTCGCATCAAGGTGGCAGCTACATAAATAAACTCACTGGCCACCTCCATGTTCATGGCATTGAGCTGGTGGATATAATTCAGAAAATCATCGGTTATCTTGGCAATGGGAATATCGTAAATATCCAGCTCGTCCCTTTCGATAAAAAATAACAACAAATCGAAAGGACCCTCAAATTTGGGAAGCCTGATTTCAAAATTTTCTGAAGCCTGCATAAGGTTGAAACAAAATTAAGCCAATTAATAAGTTTTACATTCAAAATATTTAAATTGTAAGATTATTAGGCGCAAATTTGCTTAATTTGTGTTCCAACACTTTTTGAACATCTATACTAAATGGAAATTAAAGCCGGTGAACTATTAGAGAGGATCAACCTGCCCGCTGATTTAAAAAAATTTGATGAAAGCGAGCTGGAGCAGATCTGCCAGGAGTTGCGTCAATACATCATTGATGTAGTTTCAGTTAATGGCGGTCATTTTGGCGCCAGTTTAGGCGTAGTAGAACTCAGCGTAGCTTTACATTATGTACTGAATACCCCCGATGACCAACTGGTTTGGGATGTAGGCCATCAGGCTTACGGTCATAAGATACTGACCGGACGACGAAAAAACTTCCATACCAACCGTATCTACAAAGGAATCAGTGGTTTCCCAAAAAGATCCGAAAGCGAATACGATACCTTTGGTGTGGGACACTCCTCAACTTCTATTTCTGCAGCCCTTGGAATGGCCGTTGCTTCGCAATACCAAGGCAATACTGAACGCCAGCATGTGGCCGTAATTGGCGACGGTGCCATGACGGCAGGCTTGGCTTTTGAGGCACTCAACCATGCCGGTATTGAGAATTCTAACCTGTTGGTTATTCTCAATGATAATTGCATGTCCATCGATCCAAATGTTGGAGCACTGAAAGAATACCTCACAGACATTACCACTTCTAAAACATACAATCGCTTCCGCGATGATGTTTCATTGGTTTTAAATAAACTTTCCAGCTTAGGCCCCAACGCTCATGAGCTGGTTAAGAAGATTGAGAAGAGCATCAAAGGAACACTCCTCAAAAAAAGCAATTTCTTCGAAGCACTCAATTTCAGGTATTTCGGACCAATAGACGGTCACGATGTAAAACACTTGGTAAAAGTGCTCAACGATCTAAAAAATATTCCCGGTCCTAAATTGCTGCATTGCGTAACTGTAAAAGGTAAAGGTTATGCTTTGGCAGAGCAGGATCAAACAAAATGGCATGCGCCCGGCTTATTTGATAAAATAACCGGCGAAATCAAGAAATCGGTTTCTGACAAACCGCAACCACCAAAATACCAGGATGTTTTTGGACATACGATTGTAGAGCTGGCTGAAAAAAATGATAAAATCATGGGTATCACGCCTGCCATGCCTTCCGGCTGTTCATTAAACATCATGATGAAAGCCATGCCCAAAAGAGCTTTCGACGTAGGTATTGCCGAGCAACATGCCGTTACTTTTTCTGCCGGGTTGGCTACGCAGGGAATGGTCCCCTTCTGCAATATCTATTCCAGCTTCATGCAGCGTGCCTACGATCAGGTGATACACGACGTGGCCATACAAAAACTCAATGTGGTTTTCTGTTTAGACCGCGGCGGTATAGCCGGAGCCGATGGACCTACGCACCATGGTGCTTATGACTTGGCCTACATGCGCTGTATCCCGAACATGGTGGTTTCGGCCCCCATGAATGAAGAAGAACTGCGCAACCTCATGTACACTGCCCAGCAAGAAAATATGGGACCTTTTTCCATCCGCTATCCTAGAGGTAATGGGGTAATGCCCGACTGGAAACGCCCATTAAAGGCCATCACGGTAGGTAAAGGACGTAAAATTTGCGATGGCGAAGAGGTGGCGATTTTAAGTATTGGCCACATTGGGAACGAAACAGTAAAAGCTTGCCAGGAATTGAATGCCGAAGGAATTTATCCGGCGCATTACGATATGCGCTTTGCCAAACCCATTGACGAACAATTACTACACGAAGTTTTCTCTAAATTCAAAAACGTAATTACGGTAGAAGATGGCTGCATCCAGGGAGGTATGGGATCTGCCGTAATCGAGTTCATGGCCGAAAATAATTACACTGCCAGGGTGATCAGACTCGGTATTCCCGATCAGGTGATTGAACATGGAGAACAACCAGAGTTATGGGCTGAATGTGGTTACGACGCTGCAGCTATTCAACAAAAGGTGAAAGAGTTGACCCATAGCCGTGCTACACAAACCATGGCTTCCTAAAGCTTTTTAAAAGTCACAAGCTATACTTTTTATCATTTAGCGTCCCGCTTTCCACTCATACGGCTGCATGCATTGAGCCCGTGGAGGGTATCCGCTGCAATCGGGTTAAATTTATAACAAATATATAACTATTAATAGTTAGTTATAATAAGTTACTTACTTTTGAGTAAGTATTATATAGTATTAAAATCAACAAAAAACCCGACGCAAGGCCGGGTTTGGATCAATTCTGTCAAAAAATGAATTATTCGAAATAATTATTGGTTCTATAGCCTCCCTGTTTTAGAAATTCATCTTTCTTCATTAGATGCAGATCGGCAATCACCATGTCTTGTACCAAGGCCGGCAAATCGTACTTTGGCGTCCATCCCAATTGTTTTTTGGCCTTACTTGGATCTCCTAGTAGAAGATCGACTTCGGTAGGGCGATAATATTTAGGATCCACTTTCACTACGGTGGTACCCAGTTTCAGCTGATCCGGATTGATGCCCAATTCTTGGCAACGGGCTTCGTTCACGTTGATGATCACTCCTTTTTCGTTCTCGGCCTTGCCACTAAATTCAATTTCAATACCCAACTCTTCGAAAGCCAGTTTCACAAAGTCTCTCACCGTAGTGGTCACACCGGTTGCAATCACATAGTCCTCAGGCTTTTCTTGCTGTAAAATAAGCCACATAGCCTCCACATAATCTTTGGCATGTCCCCAATCTCGCTGAGCAGATAAATTACCTAAAAAGAGCGTTTGCTGTAGGCCGAGCGCTATTTTTGCAGCAGCACGGGTAATCTTACGGGTTACAAAAGTTTCTCCACGGATGGGACTCTCATGGTTGAACAAGATACCATTGCAGGCGTACATATCGTAGGCTTCACGATAGTTTACCGTAATCCAATAAGCGTATAACTTAGCCACGCCATAAGGTGAGCGTGGGTAGAAAGGTGTTGTTTCGCTTTGAGGAACCGCTTGCACCAATCCATAAAGCTCTGAAGTGGAAGCCTGATAGATCTTGGTTTTTTTCGTCATCCCGAGCAAACGAACTGCTTCCAGGATTCTGAGTGTTCCCACTCCATCTGCATTGGCAGTGTATTCGGGAGTGTCGAAACTCACTTTTACATGGCTTTGAGCTGCCAGGTTATAAATTTCGTCGGGTTGCGTCTCCTGTATAATACGTATGAGGTTAGTGGAATCTGTTAAATCACCGTAATGAAGTTTGAAACGAACTTGCTCTTCGTGGGGGTCCTGGTAAAGGTGGTCTATCCGCTCGGTATTAAAGGAAGAGCTTCTTCTTTTCAAACCATGAACAAAGTACCCTTTCTTCAGCAGAAATTCTGCCAAATATGCCCCATCCTGACCTGTAATACCCGTTATTAATGCAACCTTCATTCTTAAAATTTAACTATTAAATATCTCCCATCAACCTTGATGAATGATTCTGAGTAAATATTGTCCATAACCACTTTTAACCAATGGTTCGGCAATTGCTTTTAATTCTTCTTTATTGATGAAGCCCATGCGATAGGCTATTTCTTCAATACACCCTATTTTTAAGCCCTGGCGTTCTTCTATCACCTGCACAAACTGTCCGGCCTGCATGAGAGAGTTGAAAGTGCCGGTATCGAGCCAGGCTGTACCACGACTCAAAACCGCTACCTTTAGTTTGCCCTGGGCCAAATAGGTTTTGTTCACATCGGTGATTTCATATTCGCCACGAGCCGATGGCTGGATGTTTTTAGCAATTTCTACTACCGAATTATCGTAAAAATATAAACCCGGTACCGCATAATTCGATTTAGGGCTGGCGGGTTTCTCTTCAATGGATATGGCCCGCTGTTGGGCATCGAACTCCACTACACCATAACGCTCCGGATCAGAAACCGGATAGGCAAACACCATACCGCCATCGGGCTTGGTCGATTCCTGCATCAGGCGATCCATCCCATCACCATAAAAAATATTATCGCCTAAAATCAAGGCCACATCATCATTACCAATAAAATCGGCACCAATCACAAAGGCCTGCGCCAATCCGTTGGGAACCTCCTGAACGGCATAAGAAAATTTACAACCTAATTGTTGCCCACTACCCAATAACTTTTCGAAATGAGGTAAATCATGCGGGGTAGAAATCACCAGAATTTCATTGATCCCAGCCTGCATGAGTGTAGAAAGCGGATAATAGATCATCGGCTTATCGTAAACAGGCATCAATTGCTTGCTTACCGCCAAGGTTAAGGGATGTAAACGGGTACCGGAACCGCCGGCAAGAATAATTCCTTTCATTTGGTGGATTTATAGGTTGATGGTTAAAAATAAGAATTTCTACAGAGATGCTTGCACCTTTTCCTCTAATTCAGCAAACCAGGCCTCCCCGTATTTCCTGATGAGGGGCTCCTTGAGGAACTGATAAACAGGTACTTTTAATTCAGCTCCATGTGAGCAGGCTGCACTACAAATTGACCAGCGATCGTAATGCAATACATCAAACTCCGGATAGGAAGTAATGCGAATGGGATATAAATGGCAAGAAAGTGGCTTCTTCCACTTCACCATTCCCATTTCATAGGCTTTCTCAATGGCACATTTAGTGATGCCGTTTTCCCAAATTACATAGGCACATTCCTTGTGTTGATCTACACACGGAGTAGTGTAGTCGCCCTCAAAATCTTTCACATAAACACCTTCGGCTTCTACAGTCTCTATACCCTTGGCGGTCATGAGGGGTTTTACCATTGGGTAGACTTCTTCCAAAATAGCTTTTTCTGCATTTTCAAGGGGCGCACCAGCATCACCTTCAATACAACATGCCCCCTTACAAGCATTTAAATTACACACAAATTGCTCAGAAATGAGGTCTTCATGGACCAATACATGGCCTACTTCAATCATGGTTTTACTTTTTTAGCAGCCAAGGGATACTTAAGACCTTTCGCATTGACCAATTCCATGGTGATGGAACCCACCAACACTTCAACATGAGCTTTTACCGGGATACGGTTACCATCGTCGGTAATCCAAAGGTATAACCTGCTGTCTTTCCTGAAGATCCGCCCAGGTTGGATGGAAGGACTAAATTTTAGGCAGTTGAATTTACCCAAAGCTGTTCTCACCACTTCTTTACCTAAGTATTCTATTTCTAACTGAGAAATGCCATCGCTCAGGAAATAAGACATGGAGAATTTGTCTCCTATTTTAATTTTAGAGATATCGATACTGCGGGCAAAATAATACGCCGATATCACATCAAAAGTTTGAGCGGGGCCTTTGAAAGTGCCTTTGTTGGAGACTACTTTTTGCTGCTCTTGATAAAAACGGGCTTTGTCATTTCTGCGGTAACTCGACTCGTGTATGTTTTCGGTGTAGAGGTAAGGTGTTAATTCTTTCCGATCGATGTAAGAATCGTATCTGTTTCTCACCCGATGAAAGATATCAAAGGTGCCCGAAGTTCTACCCTCGGCTATGAGGTGAAACACCGGTCGATCGTCAAACTTAAGATCGGTATCAAGAATCCTTAATTTTGCCTCTGCAGCGGTGAAAATGCCGTACCTGAGTTTATAGATGAGCTCTTCTCCAGGGTGAAAGGCAACTTCGGTACTATTCTTCAATTCCTGCGCTTGAACTGTGGCCAAACTGCAAAGCAGCAAAAGAAACAAAAAGACCTTTTTCATGTTGATGAATTTATACATCTTTCTTTTTAAAGAGCGGCACAGTGGAACAAGGCTCCCCATACATCACACTTTTTGCCACACTAACTAACTTAGCTGCCAGGCTTACATACGCCGAATCGGGGACCGGGATCTCGCCACAACCTTTCACCACGACCCTTTGGTCGCGATAGCTTTCCAGATCTAAACTGGCAAGGGCCCTATCAAACAAGACTGTTTCGAGTAAATTTAAATCGCCGAAAATAACACTTGCTGCATAAGGACTTAATTTGGTAGCCAGCAACATATATGCCCAAGTAGGCACAATGGCATCGACACTGCAATAAATAGCTACGTGTTTACCTTGGTATGCTGCCCAGTCGTGCAACTTTACATATTCTCTGAAATCTTTTTCACGTAAGATCAATCCCTGAAACAGGTTGTCCTTGATGTCGTACAGTATACGTTCACCTGTTGGATAAAATTTAGACAGATCCACACTCACAATGCCGCTTTCAGCAACTTTATTTCTGAGATTTAAATCGAGGTCCATAGCTGAAAAATAAAAAATCCGGAAAGATCTAACATCTTTCCGGATATAAAGTTAAGAAATAAGCTTCTTAAAAGAATTTTACGCGGTAATCTTTGACATCAGCCTGATCACGCAAAACCCCAAAGGCCGCACCGGCACCACGTTGGTAAAGGTACTGCACCAATTGTTGTTTTTGTTTGGCAGGATTTAAAAGAGGAGCAGGATTTGAAAATCCGTTCACCACAAAAGCATACACGCCGCTTTCTCCTCTAATAGCTTTAGATATTTTTGCGGGCTGTGCTCCAAAGATAGCGCCCACCAGTTTGTTCTCTTGACCAATACCTGGTAAAATAGGATTAGCAAAAACCAGATTTTCAACAGGGATAACTGGTTTACCCACTTTTTGAGCCACTTGCTCTAAGCTGGACGCTCCAGCCAAAGCCTGGTTCAATTTTTCTTCCAAACGCTTAGCTTTAACCTCTTTGAATACCTGCGGCTCAATTTCTTTTTTCACCTGCTCTAAAGAAAGTGTTCCTTTCTCTTTCACATCGCTAAGCTTCGCGATCACAAATTGGTCGCCTGTCTCAAACACCTGATCAGACACATCACCAAGATCGGCACGATAAGCCCAACGGATAATTTCGCGAGGATTTTCTAAACCAGCAAGATCAGCCTGAGTTCCTACTACATCTTGTGCAATGAGTTTGTTGTAGCCCGACTGCTTAACTAATTCATCAAAAGCTTTCGCATCGCTTGCTTTATTTAAGAAAGCAGAAGCTTTTGCATATGCTGCTTGTTGAGTTTTACTGCTGCTGCTAAATGATTTGTCTACTAAAGCTACTTTCACCACTTTGGAAGACCCTTTTTGAGCATTGATCTTAATCACATGTACTCCGAATTGGGTAGTAATTACTTTTAGATCGCCGGTTTTACCGTTGAAAACTGCATTTTCGAAAGCAGGCACCATGGCACCTCTTCCAAAAGTTCCTAAATCGCCGCCTTTATCTTTACTTCCATCGGTTCCAAACTGCTTGGCCAATACTGCAAAGCTTGCACCTTTGGCAATCAGGTTACGAATAGAATCTGCTTTCGCTTTAGCCTTATCTAAACCACCCTCTGTTGCCGGGTTAATTAAAATATGGCTGGCCGAAACTGAATCCGGACCCACTTTTACATCCAGCACTTTAGCCAGTTTGTAAGAAGTACCGGTAAATATTGGGCCTAACAGGGTTCCTGCAGCTGCTTTGAATACGACAGAATCTAAAGCGGGCTCCAATTGGCCTTTACGTACATAAGCAATCGGTGTTTTGGTATCAGAGTTGATACCTACAAACAAAGAATCGTTGGCACTTACTCTGAAATCATTGGTCAGCTTAACAATCTTCGCGTTGATTTCTGCTGAATCTGCTTTAGATGGCTTGGCATCAAACACTACATATTCGAAACTGCGGGTTTCAACCTTATTGTTAAAACGATATTTATTCTTTTCGTAGTAATCTTGGAAATCTTCGTCGGTCAACTTAATTTGTTGATCGGGGATAGAAGTATAATCCAAACTTAAGTATTTGAAATTGGCCAGTTTGTTACGCTGTTGGTAATCTTCACGGGCTTCTAAAGTAGTAACGTATAAACTGTTTTTTACGAGGTTGAAATATTTCTCACTCAAACGGTTCTGGGTAAGGTTGAGTAAAAAATTGCCCCATTGCTGACGCATTGGACTTGCAGCATCTTCTTTCTCTATATTGTTTAAGAACTGATTCAACTGATCGCGATTGATTTGGCCAGTCTGTGGGTTACCAAAGGCTTGTAATACCTGAGGATCTGGATTTTTACCACTGATCATGTCATTCAGTTCCGTTTTGCCGACTTGTAAGCCGAGCAAATTCAATTCTTTTTCGAGTAAGATCTTAGAAACTGTCTGATTCCAGGTATTTTCTACCACATAAGCCATCATTTGAGCGCTCAGGGAAGATTGTCCCATTTGTTGCTTGAAATTATTGGCGTTTTCCTCCACTTTGGCATTGAACGATTGAATGTCAATCGATTCTCCCGCTACTTCACCAACTTGATTATTGCCGGCACTCCAAAATGGACTACCCAAACGAACGGCATCGCTGATTAAAAAAGCAACGATAGAAAGTCCTATTAAACTGACAATGATAACACCTGCTCTATTTCGCAGGAAACCCATTATTCCCATATGATTAGCTTTAGTTTCTTCAAAAGAGGCGCAAGATACAAATTTTCAGAAAAATTGGTATAAAATTGTGATTCAGCGCTAAAAACTTATGATTATTGACCTACATTAAAATTGCCGGTAGATTGTTCTATTTCATAATAGCTGAAATCTTCGTTGGCCCAAAATTTGGTTCCGAATATAGTTTGTGAGACTGTTTTAATGGCTACCGTTTTGTTAGAATAGAATCGGCGTAAATTTTCATCCCAAATCAGTTCATCCGATTTAAAGGTTTTGCCTTCTCGGGTGGTGACCACTACATTGTTCCGGAGTTCCATATTTTTTTCATTTTCACGACGTATGGCATAATCGGCCACCACCCTGCTTGATTCCTGCTGATTGGCATCCAAAAAAATAATAGTGACCCCTTTTTTCATCTCATAGTAAGGCGCATTCGTTTTGAAATGGAGTAATTCGGGTGTAATTAATTTGGCTTTGACCACAGCACCATCGCTATAAATGAGCTCCACACCAGTGGTACGATCCATTGGGATCTGTGATTTTTGCGATGCGACGCGTTCCACCTCCCTGAGATCATTCTCGCAAGAACTGATCAAGAAAATGCCTAAAGAAAGCAGGCTCAGATAAATGAAACGGACTTTCATTCCGCTGTAATAAAAAGATTAATCGTATTTAGGTTTGATGAACCACCGGTCGTTGAGCGTAAAGCCCAAACGCAGGTTCAGGTAATTTTCACGGACCAAGTTATTTGATAAGGTTCCTCTCTTACCCCACTCTGCAGCAAAATTGATTTTATAAAAAGCAGTACGGTTGGAAGGCAAAGGCAAACCTAAGCCGAAACAAAGGGCTGTTTGATTGATTTGCTGATCCTGTACCTCAATATAAGTTTTATTGAATCTGACCCCCAAGCTGTAATCGATCAATTTAAAATAGTTAGAAACAGCTGTATAATCTGGAGTATATTGACCTCCCAAGGCAATTCCAAAACTATCATTTAATCCGGCATTCACGCCGCCTTCACTAAATTGAGACCACCTGCTGTAGGTAAAATCGGCACCCATTACCCATTTATTAGCTCTTTCGAAGGCAAATCCAATACTGTGTGTTTGCGGAATACGCATACTTGATGCCACTTCCGGATCGAAGAAGATGGTATCAATTGGAGCCGATTCGGTCTGATTGATGGCGTCATAGCTGTAGCGGAAACTCGTCATAGAACCTTTAGTGTTTAAATTCGACGAATTGGTGCCGGAATAACCGATGGTCAACACATTCTTTCCTTCCGGATTCACCACATATTGAATTCCGTATTGCAAATTGAATCCTCCAACGCTCTTTTCTGTTTGGTTTCTGGAACTCAAGGCTGTTATGTCTTCCGGAAATTCAGTAGATTGTTTATTCTTCAAATTTCCAAAGATATAGGCCATATTGAAACCTAAACTTAATTTTTTAGTCACCTGATAACCATAACCCAAATGCGCTCTCGATAAACCTCCTTCACCTGCGTAAACCTGATCTACTTTCACATCGTCTAACATTTTGTGGGTACGGTACTGATAGCCCAGATCGGAGTAGGGCATCAAACCAAAACTAAGTGCCGATTTAGGATTGACCGGAATAGCGATCAATAAATGACTTAGTGTACCATTGGTAGTTCTCTCAGACATACTCGATTTACTGAGTGTTCTAAAATCCATGGTAGCGCCAATATCAAAGGTGCTTAGGTTGATCGCACTGTAAGCTGCCGGATTGGCCACGTTAATGTTATTGTAGCCTCCTGCTTTCCGAATACCCATAGCCAAGCCACCCATGCCGATATTTTGAGCAATTAATGCGGGTTTCATGTCACCTAAGCCAAATTGGCTGTAGGGCGAATTGGTGGTATTTTGTGCATGCAGATCTACCCCAAGAAGTAAAAGGAGGCATACAGCGATATATTTAATTTTATTGATCATGTTGATGACAGATAACTTCATTCAAACCTATTAGCACTAAATCGGGTTCACAAGAAAGATGGTTGGCAAAGATGCTATTTTTAAGGCGAGTATCAAAAAAACGGGCATCTCCGCCACAAAGTATCACCTGCAAATGAGCGTGTAGCTGGCTATATTTTTGGATAAAACCTTCCGCTTCGGCTAGCACGCCATTGATCACTCCCGACAATATAGATTGACGGGTATCTCTCCCTATTAAATCTTCGAAATCGGATTCAAAATCAACCAAAGGAAGTTTACCAGTAAAATGGTGCAAGGCCTTTAATCGCATATGAATTCCCGGACTGATACTGCCGCCTTCGTACCTACTTTGCTCATCAATCAAGTCATAAGTAATACAGGTACCGGCATCTATTACCAAAACCGGCTTTTCCGGATATAAATAGCGGGCTCCCATGAGGCCGGCCAGTCGATCTGAGCCCAATGTTTCGGGACTTTTATATTGATTGATCAAAGGCAATGCCGTACGGGATGAAAAACACTGATATACAGTAATGGTTTTGAGGAAGTTCGATAATTCTTCCGCGTTTTGACTAACGGATGAGACCAGGCTGTTTTCAACTCCATAGTCATCAACGAGCTGCTGGATTTGATCGAGGTCTATTTGCTGAAGATGAAGTTTTTGGACCAGTTTACGTTGATGAAAAATCGCCAACTTGAGACCTGAGTTCCCGATATCGATGACCAGGTTATTCACGGGCTTAGGCCAGGGCCATTTTTAAAATAGATTCAAAAATTCCCAAACCATCCTGATTGGCTAAAACCGGATCGGCAGCTCTTTCAGGATGGGGCATCATGCCAAATACATTTCTGACTTCGTTACAAACTCCCGCGATATTGTCGATTGATCCATTGGGATTCGTTGCTTCGGTCACTTGCGCATGCTCATCACAATAACGGAACAAGATCTGATCCTGGTCTTTCATTGCTTGCAGCACCTCTGGCTTAGCAAAATAATTGCCTTCTCCGTGAGCAATCGGAATTTTGAGCGCCTTATTTAAATCGAGTTCGGCACTTATCAAACTGTTATTGGTTTCTGGTTTGAGATAGATGTTCTTACAAATGAATTTACGGTTTCGGTTGTGCAGTAAAGCTCCGGGAACCAAACCGGCTTCGGTAAGAATTTGAAATCCGTTGCAGATGCCCATTACATAACCTCCCTTTTTCGCAAAAGCAATTACCTCTTGCATTACAGGCGAAAAACGAGCGATGGCACCAGAACGAAGGTAATCGCCGTAAGAAAATCCGCCGGGTAAAATCACCATATCCACCCCTTTGAGGTCGTGATTTTTATGCCATAAATTTTCTACTTGTTGACCCATGATGTTGCTCAGCACATCGATCATGTCCTGATCGCAATTGGATCCGGGGAAGGTAACTACACCAAATTTCATATTACAAAGCTATTGAATTTGGTGAATTTTCGGAGGCTGGATCTGTTAAAAAAAGTTAAAGCCCGGGAAGAACTCAAAAATGAAAATAGAGGCCAGCAATAAGAAAAAAACACCTTCATAAATCCACCTTTTATCGGCATGCATGAAGTAATAAGAGAACAAGACTGCCAGGGGTGCTGCTGCCAACAAATAATGATTGCTCGATGCGCCTAAGTTCGGACTGGCTGAAAGTAAAGCCATTAAAAAGAACATGAACAATAACTGATACGATTTTCGGATGTGGACCACGCTCTTGAAAAAGTTCATTCTCAATTGAATGAAACTTAAGATGCTCACTATGCCTAAGGGTAATAGGATCCAAAAATTGAAAGTTTTAATTGGAGCCAGGTTGATAGGATGGATCCAGGCTGATTGAATGACTACCAGTGCATCATTCCAGTAATAATAAAAACCCAGAAAGAAGAAAACTGTCAGGAATCCTAAGGGGCCAAGCATCCATTCTCTCCAATTGAATGGTCTGAAAATCAGCAGGCTGATCCAGATGAGTGGCAGCATTAAAATGAAAGGAGTATAAATGATGGCACCTGATGCAACAATCATTCCGGCATTGTAAATCAAAGGTCTGATTTCCTGAACCCGATACATTTTAAAGAATTGGTTCAAGAGCCAGATGACAAAAAAATTGAGTACCTGCACCGGTCCAAAATAAACAAATGAGTCTATCAGATTGGCACAGATGATAAATAGCAAGGCAGGTAAAAAACTCGCTTTCCCAATCAAATTATGCGTGTTTACAATTGTATTGAACCAAAATGCCTGAACAATCAGGATACTCACACTAAGCATAAAATGAGTTCCTCCGCCCAGTTGTAGAGAAGGGGGATGATCCAGCAACAAATGCTGATATAATTGATGAAATGAAAGATCAGCAGGAGCAAGTGATTCATCCCAAAGAACAAAGCGCAAAAACAAAGCGCCAAGTATGAGCAGCGGTATGTTAAAAGGATGAAAAGTCCTGAATTGTTTGATCATATGTGGATACGAAGATCAAAACAATTATAAGATAATTTCTGCGAAAGGCCGGATGAAAAATCTATAAATACAAGATTTCTTCGTCGTCGTGCTCCTCCATTTTAAGTTCATACGGACTGAACCAAAAACCGACCACCAACAGCAGTAAACTCGCAAAAACAAAAGGGGCTAAATCACTTAACATCAGTATTATTCTTTTCAGCAAAGAAAGCTGCTGAATGTGAACAAATAGTTAAGCTTAGATGAAATTATCGAGATTTTTCGAGCATCCCTTTAACCCGATAAAGCTGCTTTTCATGATGTAGCGTATGAATTTGAATGAATCGAAGCCATTGGCGTACATTAAAAAGTCCCAATCGGGGATGCTTGGCCTTTTGCGTAGGCGAAGCTTGTTCCATTTTCGGGAGCAGTTCCATTAAATTTTCCCTGAACTTTTGCAGTTCAATCTGCGCCTGCTCCTTTGTAATTTTCTTAACCATGGCCGCAATGCGTTCAGGTGCTTTAATTTTAACCGGGGGAAAAATTCCAAAAAATAAGATCAAGCGACCAGAAATGCTGGCAGGCTCTCTTGACTCAATTGCCTTTCCCTGGACACAATTCTGAATGGCGATTAAACACGCATGGTTAGCCGTGAAAATATGTGAAATGACTTCTGAATAAGACCAGATCCCTGCTGCAGGATTAACTTGAAAATCCTGTTCTGTAACCTGTATTAAGAATTGCTCATAACGATCAATGATCTTCAAGGTTTGGGCAATCATTTGCTCAATGCTCATAGTAATTGTTTTAATTCACTAAGGTGATGAATTTGATGGGGTATATCTTCCGGTTTTTCTTTTTTATCCGGATTGAAATAAATCGCATCCATACCAAAACTCAAAGCGCCACGTACATCAGCTTCCAGGCTGTCGCCAATCATCAAACTATGATGTATTTCAGCTCCAGCCTGTCCTAAAGCATGCTGGAAAATAGCCGCATCGGGCTTATTGAAACCGATCACTTCAGAAATGAAGATGTTTCCGAAGTACTTGGCTAAATCGGTCAGTTCGATTTTCATTTCGGTAGATTCTTTAAAACCATTCGAAATGATGTGTAACACATATTTGTCCTGAAGATAGGCCAGGGTTTCATGTGCTTCGGGAAAAAGATTGGTTTTGGTTGGACAGATCCGCACGTAATCATCTTCAAATTGATGCGGAATGAGGTCGGGATGCAAACCCATATCCAGGAAAGTTTTACTGAATCGGGTCTCTCTCAACTCCTCTTTTGATATTTTACCCAGGTGATAGTCGGCCCATAGCTGATGATTATTGAGGGTATAAGTTTCAATGAACGCATCGGGCGAATGGATTCCGAGGTTTTTTAATTGATAGGTATGGTAAAGTTCTTGCAGCGTTTCTTCTGCATTTCGGTCGAAATCCCAAATGGTATGGTCGAGATCAAAAAATAAATGTTTGTACTTCATGCGAGCTTACAAAGCTGCACAATTAAACTTTTTCTCCAAAGGCTAAATCACCGGCATCGCCCAAACCTGGAACAATGTATGATTTGGAAGTGAGCTCATCATCCAAGTCGCCCAACCAAATTTTCGCCTGGGGCAGGTGCGCTTGCACATGAGCCAAACCCTCGGTGCTGGCAATAACCGACACGATGTGGAGATCTTTTATTTTATACTGCCTGGTCAATTCCTTGCAGCAAAGCACAATACTCTGCCCGGTGGCCATCATCGGATCGGCCAGGATCAAGGTTCTGCCATTCAAATTAGGAGCAGTAAAATATTTCAATTCAATGGTAAATTTTCCGGTCTTGTGCGTTTTACGAAATGCCCCGATGAAAGCGGAGTCTGCCCCATCAAAAAAATTGAGTAAACCCTGGTGAAGTGGCAACCCGGCACGCAAAATAGTTGCCAAAACAGGCATTTCATTCAACAGAGGTGTGGTAGCCGTACCCAAGGGAGTTTCAATATCGCTGTGGCTGAAACCTAAAGTTTTACTGACTTCATAGGCAAAGATCTCTCCCAAGCGTTCCAAATTTTTTCGGAAGCGCATGCTGTCTTGCTGAATTTGCGCATCACGCAATTCGGCTAAAAAATGATTCCCAATGGAAGGCTGCTGAGTCAAAATAAAGGGCATAGCTAAATTTACAATTTTATTGGACTTAATCTGTTAAAACGCGTCGTATCTTTACACCTGATGGAATTTAAACTCACTTCCGATTACTTACCTACGGGCGATCAGCCCGAAGCCATCAAGCAATTGGTTGAGGGTGTTCGCCAACAGGAGTATTACCAAACGCTCCTGGGTGTCACCGGATCGGGAAAAACCTTCAGCATTGCCAATGTTATCCAGCAAACCCAAAAACCTACGCTCATCCTGAGCCATAATAAAACGCTGGCTGCACAACTTTATGGTGAATTCAAACAGTTTTTCCCTGAAAATTCTGTCAACTACTTTGTTTCCTACTACGACTATTATCAGCCGGAGGCTTATATTCCTACCAGCAATACTTATATCGAAAAAGATCTTTCCATCAACGAGGAGATCGAAAAATTGCGCCTCCGAACCACCTCTGCACTCATGTCGGGAAGGAGAGACCTCATCGTGGTTTCCTCTGTCTCCTGTATTTATGGTATGGGGAATCCCGATGATTTTGCCAATTCCATTTTTCGTTTTGCAGTGGGTACCCGCATCAGTCGCAATGCCTTTTTACACCGATTGGTAGAGATTTTATATTCACGTACCACCAGCGATTTTAAGCGGGGAACGTTCCGGGTCAAGGGAGATACGGTAGATATTTATCCGGCCTATCTGGATTTTGCCTATCGGGTTTCATTTTTTGGAGACGATATTGAAGAGCTGAGCAGCATTGACCCTGTTTCGGGAAAAACCCTCGAAAAAACGACTCATTTAGCTTTATTTCCTGCCAATTTGTTCGTTACACCCAAAGACCGGATGACCCAAATTATGTGGGAAATCGGGGAGGAAATGGAAAGCAGAAAAAATCAGTTACTGGCCGATCAGCGGCATTTAGAGGCAAAACGTTTAGAAGAACGGGTGAGCTATGATCTGGAGATGATGCGTGAATTGGGTTACTGCAGCGGTATTGAAAATTACTCCCGCTTTTTTGACGGGCGAAAACCCGGCATGCGCCCCTTCTGTTTGTTGGATTATTTTCCTGATGATTACTTAATGGTGATTGATGAGAGCCATGTAACCGTACCTCAAATTCGTGCCATGTATGGCGGTGATCGATCCCGCAAACTCTCTTTGGTGGAATATGGCTTCCGCCTGCCTGCAGCATTAGACAACCGACCGCTCAATTTCAATGAGTTTGAAAGTTTGGCTCCGCAAACCATTTATGTAAGTGCCACACCCGGCGATTATGAACTGGAAAAAACCGAGGGTGTAGTGGTAGAACAGGTGATCAGGCCTACGGGTTTGTTGGATCCGTTGATAGAAGTACGACCAGTTATTAATCAGGTAGATGATTTACTGGATGAAGTAGATAAAACCGTCAAACTGGGCGACCGGATTTTAGTGACCACTCTCACCAAGCGCATGGCCGAAGAATTGACCAAATACATGACCAAACTCGGCATCAGGGTACGCTATATACACTCAGAAGTGAAAACTTTAGAGCGTGTAGAAATTCTCCGTGGCTTGCGTTTAGGTGAATTTGATGTGTTGGTGGGTATCAACTTATTGCGAGAGGGCTTGGACCTCCCCGAAGTCTCCTTGGTGGCTATTTTAGATGCTGATAAAGAAGGATTTTTACGTTCGGAGCGCTCCTTGATTCAAACCATTGGGCGGGCAGCCCGTAACGACCGCGGTAAAGTGATCATGTATGCAGATAGCATCACAAAAAGCATGAAGATTACGATTGACGAGACGAATCGGCGCCGGGAGAAGCAAATTGCCTACAACATGCAGCATGGTATCACCCCTAAAACAGTGGGTAAATCGAAAGAAGCCATTTTGGAACAAACTTCTGTGCTCGATTTTAAAGGGGGTACACCAAAAGCCTACATTGAGCAAGACCACGCCGCCAGCGTAGCAGCCGATCCGATTGTTCAGTACATGAGCAAACCGGAATTACAGAAAGCCATAGAGAAAACCAAAAAGGAAATGAATACAGCCGCCAAGGACATGGATTTCCTATTGGCAGCCAAGCTACGTGACGAAATGTTTGCTTTAGAAAGTATTCTTAAAGATAAGGAAGGAGTTTAAATGAAGGGTCAGAATCGAAAAGATGTCTATCCGGGTTTAATGGTGGACATCATCCTTAAAAAAGACCAAAGAAACGGCAAACGTACACGAGGGATTGTGAAAAATTTACTTACCAGCGCAGCCTTTCATAGCAGGGGGATAAAAGTTAGGCTGGAAGATGGGCAGATTGGCCGGGTAGTGGAGATCATTCAAGAAGATGATTTTTAATCTGACTAAAAGCGAAGCCAATAATTTCATCTAAATTTGTTGCAAAATCCATACTATGGGGCTCATTCAATTCCTACTTTACTTCATTCTGGTCATTTGGATTCTACGTGTTTTATTACGTCTTTTTTTACCTCTTTTATTTAAACAACTGATTAAAAAAATGCAAAAGAAGGCGCAGGACGCTTATGCTCCTCCACAAGAATCCAGCAGAAAAGAAGGCAGTATTCAGGTAGATCATATACCACCCAAGAGAAAAAGCAAAAAAGCTGAGCAGGCCGGAGAATTTGTTGATTTTGAAGAGATCAAGTGATGATCTTCTATTAAAGCACAGATAAGCAGGCTTTAATTTATGCTTTTTTCTATTTTTGGAATTCATAAAGTAGAAAAGCATGAATAACTGGTTCAAACGCAATGCCACCCATCTGATTGTTATCGGGATTTTTATCACCCTTTGTCTGGTCTATTTCAGTCCGGCATTACAAGGAAAAGGCTTGCTCCAAAACGATGTTTTGCAGGCTCAAGCCATGCAGAAAGAAATTATGGATTTCAAGGCCTTAGATGGCAAAGCTCCTTTGTGGACGAATTCCATGTTTGGCGGGATGCCTGCTTACCAAATCTGGGTACAGTATCCTTACAACGTAACCACTTATATCATCTCTTTCTTTAAAAGTATTTTTCCCAATCCAATAGATACGGTGCTCTTATACTTGTTGGGAGCTTACCTGCTGTTTAATGTACTGAGGGTGAAACCTTGGCTGGCTGCCGCAGGAGCCATTGCCTTTGCATTTTCATCTTACAATTTCATCATCATCGAAGCGGGCCATAGCAACAAGGCGCTGGCTATCGCTTTTTTTGCGCCCATTTTAGCCGGTATTTTATTAACGCTTCGCGGAAGGTATTGGTTGGGGGCGGCGATTACGGCACTGGCACTGGCATTGGAGATCAGAGCCAATCATATCCAGATGACCTACTACCTGTTCATCGCTTTGTTGATTTTCGTGGGGATTGAAATCTACCATGCTATTAAAAATAAAAATCTTAAAAGCCTTTATCAGCCAGCAATTTATTTGGCCGGCTCGGTATTGATCGCTGTTGCGGTAAATGCAGCCATGCTATGGACTACCTATGAGTATGGACAAGAATCAATTCGTGGGAAATCGAATTTAACCTATAGCAAAACTCAGCCATCAAACGGTTTAGACAAAGAATATGCCTACCAGTGGAGCCAAGGTGTGGGTGAAAATATCACCTTCCTTATCCCCAATTTTTATGGTGGCGGCACCAGTCAGTTAGATGAAAAATCGGAAGTAGTGAAACTACTCAGCTCTAAAGGGGTGCCCAGTGAACAGGCTGTTGGTTTTGCTAAACAATTACCAACTTATTGGGGAGAAAAACCATTTACCTCGGGTCCTTATTATTTCGGTGCTGTCATCTGTTTTCTATTTGTTTTAGGACTTTTTATTGTACAAGGACGTATGAAATGGTGGATCGTTTCTGCCACCTTGTTGAGTCTGCTTTTATCGTTTGGTAAAAACTGGCCATTAGTTTCGGATCTGTTCTTCGACTATTTCCCACTTTACAATAAATTCAGAGCCGTAGAATCTATCTTGGTGATCGCCGGATTTTTATTCCCCCTACTGGCGATACTGGCGGTTAAAGAATTGACGGAGTCGAAAGAAAATCAACAAAAGTTATTTCAAAAGTTCCTTTATTCCCTCTATATCACGGCCGGATTGATTGTGTTTTTACTGGCATTACCTGATTTGTTCTTCAGTTTTACATCTTCAGCACATGCAGGTTTAATCGAACAATTGAGTCAGGTAACGGGTGGAGACCGAAATTTTGCTGAGTCCATTGCACAAAGTCTGGTAAATGACCGTATCAGCATGGCCAGAACTGATGCATTCCGATCGCTGATATTCGTTTTGATTACAGCCGGTTTAATTTGGGCCATGATTAAAAATAAACTTAGTCAGAACCTGGCTATCCTGTTTTTGGGTATTGCCATCTTGGTTGATTTGTGGAGCGTGGATCGTCGTTATTTAAATAATGAGAATTTTGTTGAATCATCGGTTTTAAAACAACAATTTGAACCAAGAGCGGTAGATCAATTCATTTTAAAAGATACCAGTTTGGGTTACCGTATTCTGGATCTCAGTATTCCTACATTCTCGAGTGCCAACGCCTCCTATTTCCACAAAACGGTGGGTGGATATCATGCAGCTAAATTGAAGCGTTATCAGGAAGTACTTGACAAGCAATTTAACAATGCCATCAATGAAGATGTGCTCGATATGCTGAACACCAAGTATGTGATTTTGAACGACCCGCAAAGCCAGTCGCAAAAAATGCAGAACCGTGGTACAGCTTGTGGTAATGCCTGGTTCGTATCTAGTGTAACTTTTGTAAAAGATGCCGACGAGGAAATGACGGCCATCAGCAGTTTCGACCCAAGAAACGAAGCATTTGTAGGCAACGAGTTCAAATCATTAATTGATGATAAAAAAGTAGGATTTGATCCGAATGGAATCATAAAACTGGTAAATTATCGCCCAGATCATTTGAGTTACGAATACTCCAGCGGCAAAGACATGGTAGCCGTATTCTCCGAAATATGGTACGATAAAGGTTGGAAAGCCTATGTTGACGGTGAAGAAATTCCTCATTTCCGTGCAAATTATATTTTGAGAGCAGCGGCATTGCCAGGTGGCAATCACAAACTGGAGTTCAAATTTGAGCCGGCCTCTTACTACACCGGGGAGAAGATATCATTGCTGGCTTCTATTTTACTGATCGCGGGCTTAGGATTTGCTGTGTTTAAGGAAAAGAAAGAAGAAGCCTGATTCGAATGAGCATGCAAAAGATTATTGCACTGCTGGTTATCATTTGCTTGACTTTTATTTCTTGTAAGAAAGAGGGTGTCAAACAGATTGAAAAAGATCCGGTCAATGAAATCAAGGAGACGAAAAAGGATAGCATCAATCCGATTTTTACAGTCAATCATCTCGATTCGGTTTCTGCAATAAACAAGACCACCTCATGGTTTACCACCAATAAGTCTTTTGATCGGATATTTGAAGTTCAAAACTCGCTTTACTGGGGCTTCGAGCTGAGAACGAATGGCGAATTAATTCCCTACAACAGATCCACTACCGCTTCCTGGTCTGCCAATAAAAGCTATTACTGGAATGATCTGGGAGCTTATATCTATACCGATCTAACCGGAGATGGCTTAAAAGATCTCTGGGCTTACTATTGGAAAAACCCCTGGCCTACCAATGCCCCTGGATTACATTTATTTTCTGAGTACGAAAAAGATCCTAAAGTATACGACTTGCAGGTTGGGCTAGTGCAAGTTCGGAAAAATGTGGTTACAGATCTGAATAACGATCAGACACCCGAGTTGGTGCTCTTTTCATCCGGATATGACGGCCCCCCGTTCCCTGGAGATGCCATCGGTATTTTTCACGTAAAAGAGAAACGCTATCAGAATCTTCGGGAAGATATTGGATATTTTCATGGAGGAGCCACCGGCGATATCAATAACGATGGATTCATAGATATTGTAGCCTATTCAGGCGGCAGTATGGTCATTCCCATACATCCGACTGCCTATCTCAATCAAGGTGGCAGCAAATTTGTTTTATCGAATCATATTTTTAAGAATTTTAATACCTCCGATGATAATTACTATACGGTTGAACTCTTTGACATTACTAAAGACGGAAAACTAGATCTGCTGCTTGGTGGGCAAAATAAATTATTACTCATTCCGCAAGAAAATGGCCAATTTAATAGAAACAGTGCCATCTCCTTACCAATTGAATCTGGCTTAGAACTAATGGACATCGCCTTTTTTGACTTCAACAAAGATGGACAGACTGATATCTTAACCATGAGCAATAAATCGGGGTACAACGGATATGGTCTCAGGCTATTTCTTAACGATAAACTCCAATTCAAGGAGGTGACCAATACTTATTTTGACATCGCGACCGGTAGCGGAACCAATGCCTGGATCAAGTGGATCCACTTATTCGACTATGATAACGATGGAGATATAGATGTGGTTGGAGATGGTTTATTTGGAGATCTGAGAGGGATGAACGGTCGAAAAATATGGTGGAAAAACAATGGGGGTAAGTTTTTCCAAATCTATGAATAAGCCCGTTAATCGTTGGTTCTACCTGTTCTAAGGTAATAGCTCATTAATTTGACTGCCATCGCAAAATGATTTAAAACATTAGGTATGAATCCATAATGTTTGCTAAAAATCGCAAATCGCTCTTTTAAACTTTGACGATGACGTTTTTTAGACATGCCCCCCACCAGGTATTTAGCCACATAAGCCTCCACGCCCACTATTTTTTCAGCTTTTTTAGCCGCCCTGATCACCCAATCAATGTCTGAGCTGAGTTGGTATTGCAGATCGTAGGCTTCGGTTAAACTACGCCGGATGTAAATCGCCTGGTGGCTCACACTCATCCCGAAACGAAAGCTTTTCCAATTAAATTTTGCAGGAGCCCGGTGTCTGCGTCGGCCTAAACTCTGCCATTTTTCATCATACATTTCGGTTTCACCGTAGTAAATATCGGCATCTATAGCAGTCGAAAATACTTTTTCAACGGTATCAGGAGCATATAATTCATCTCCCGAATTCATGAACAATACATAATCGCCTGTAGCTAATGCCAAGCCCTTGTTCATGGCATCGTAAATCCCTTGATCCTTTTCAGTTATCAGTTTTGATAATCTTGACTCATATTTTTTAAGGATCTCCAAAGTACCATCGGTAGAAGCACCATCAATAACCAAATATTCGATGTTGGGATAAGTTTGGTTCAGCACCGAAAGCAAAGTCCGTTCAATATCCCGAACATTATTGTACACGATGGTAATGACGCTTAACTTCGGCTGGAACATGTTTTATTTCAGTAATGATTGGTACAATTCAATATGCTTTTGTGCAATAAGAGCCTCAGAAAAATGTGTTTCAACAGTATTTCGGGCATTTATACCTAATTTTTGGGGTTCTGGGTGATGCATCACCCAGTCGATACCCATGGCCAGGTCAGTAGCCGATTGGTATTCAGCCAAATAACCATTGTACTGATGCTGCACCATGTCTGGAATACCACCCGTTTTAAAAGCCACTACCGGCGTACCACAGGCCAAACTTTCCATCACCGTATTAGGCAAATTGTCTTCGAGCGAAGGACTGATGAACACATCGGCAGCACTATAGGCCAGCGCCAATCGCTCCTCTTTGTTAATAGTCCCTAAAAAATTGGTTTTTATTGGGAAATCAGGCATGGTATGCTGATCGCGATTCCCAAAAATTAATAATTCGCAATTATCATTTTTTGACAATTGTGCCATGGCATCCAAGAGATAAGGAGTCCCTTTATGTTTATCATTTTTAGAAGGCATAAATCCGCTCAAAATCAAAAACTGATCTTTAGCAAGCCCTAATGCTTCTCTGGCAAGCAATTTATCGTAGGTTTTGAAAACTTCGGTATCTAAAGTATTGGGGATTTGTTGCACCTTTCTGTCGGCCAGAAGTTTGCTGCGCTTCACCGATTCGGCCATCCAGCGGCTGGGAGCCACAACATTAAAATCTAAATCTTGGTAGGCCATGAATTTAGAGTGCCAAATTCGGTGTGAAAGATCCATCGGACCAGCAGATTTTAAAAGGGGGCAATTTCCACATTCCTCCTCAAAGTTTTTGCAGTGATATCGAACATGGCAGCCGCCGGTAAAGGCATTACTATCATGAAAAGTCCAAACCAGGGGCTTGTTTAGTTTTTTCAAATTAGCCAGGTCAACCGGACGCATAAAAGCGTGATTGATCCAGTGGAGATGGATAATATCAGCAGATTTAAGTGCTGGATGATCCGCCAGATTTCTACCAAAATATGGAATACTGAAAGGTGTTTTTTCTGGCTTGAGTGAAAGTTGAGTCAAAATGCGTTCGGCCACGATCTGAAACGCGGTGAGATATTTTGCTAAAAACCCACTTGAAAAACTAAATACTTTGCTCTCCTTTTCGAAAGTGTAATTGACCCATAATTCTGCTGCAACACCTTGTGAACGGAGAGCTTTTACCAAACGGGCTGAGGCCCGGCCGGCACCACCGTTATTTTCGTAAGTATTGAGATGTAGAACTTTCAAATCGAATCAAAAATACATATTTATCGTTTTCATATTGTTATTTTAGCCATATGACTAATGAGTTGACCGACCGGAGCTTTTGGACGAATTATTGGGAATCAAAAAAAGGATTGGTACAGCCTGTTCCAGCCAACTATTTATTTCATGAGCAACTAAGGCGTATCGTCATCAACCGAAAGGTTAAAAATGCCATTGAATTAGGAGGTTTTCCGGGTTATTATACCATTTTTTTGAAAAAACACCAGGGAGTGAAGGCTTGTTTGCTCGATTATTTTATTCATCCAGGCATTATCAATGAGCTTTGCAGGATGAATGAGTTAGATAGCCGGGAGATTGAGATCATAGAAACAGATCTATTCAACCATGTGCCCAAGGAAAAATATGATCTGGTATTATCCTGCGGATTGATTGAACATTTTAAAGATACCCGAGATATCATCCAAAGACATGTCCAATTTCTGAAGCCCGGAGGAACCTTATTTATCACCCTGCCAAATTTTAGAGGATTTAACGGATGGGTGCAGCAAACTTTTGATCCCAGCAATTACGAAAAACATGAAATTGAATGTATGGACCCGGCGCTATTGAAAAAAATAGTGGAAGATTTGGGCTTGGAGGTGATTCAGTCGGTACATTACGGCAGATTCAGTACCTGGCTGGAAAATTGGGAGCAGCAAAACCTATTTGTTAAAGGATTTCTTAAAACTACCTGGTTCGCCGGAAAAGTATTGACTAAAATCATCCCCTTCGAATCAAAGAGTTTGTCTCCATATATCTTAATAGAAGCAAAATTGGCTTAAAATCTGAACCGCTGACGCAAGAAACGCAGCAAGCGTTGCATTAAACTTCCCTTGCGCTTACTCAAGAAATGTTTGATGGCCTCATACGCTGGTTTATTTTCCTCTAAAAGATCCGGAAAAAATAAAACGGGTTTCGGGTGGATGCTCACATTGTAAATCTCATTGATCCCTGAATGCACTCCACTCCCATCATGCCCAATATTGCTCACCAAAGAATGAGCTGGGTTGAGTGTTAATCCGCCTTTCAAAAAGATGGAAGCATACCAGCGGATGGCCCATGAATTGTTCCTTCCCCACTTCAATTCACGCATTTGTTTCCAATAGTTCATGCTGTCCTCTATGGCAAACTGGTATTTCATCTCCTGACTGAATTGCTTCATCAGCTCATTTACATCCGGATTAAAATGTTCCCAGGCCCTTTCCCAGGTAGCCCAGCCCCAACTGGTTGCAGCTCTGTAAAAAAAGGTCTCGGGCAATTGCTCAGATTGTTCGGGCTTAAGAGGGTACATATAAGCCCCGATATGCATCACTTTATCTTCCTGCTGGTAACGGTCCAATGCTTCATTGAAATATTGAAGCGTGAAAGGAGAGCTGATTAAATCGTCTTCAAAAACAATGATCCTTCCATATTCTTTAAGCAGCTGCGTAACCCCGCTGATAATGGAATTGGCCAAGCCCATATTATTAGGGCGCTCGATGATGTCAACCGATTTAAACCCATCCACCTGTTTAATTAACGCTCTTACTTCATTCACTTTAGCCTCATCAGACTTGTGTTTCTGACCATCTGAAAAGATAAAAAGTCTCGATTCGGCAGCTAAGTGGTTTTGCTGCAAAAACTTAAGTGTTCGGCGGGTGTGTTCAGGCCGATTATAAACGAATAAGGCAATAGGGGCAAATTTTTGCATCTTAAAATATTTGCAGGTCGTTTTCTTTAGTGGTTAAAACCGTGTAGGCATTGGTCAGCTTTTCCTGCTGTTTACGCCCACCCAAATTGGACCATAATTTCTTCAAACCGTATTCTAAATTGATCTTTAAACGAGCAATCAATCGATTAGGTTTTTGCTGATTGATAAAAGTGTTGAAACGGGTTACTTCCGGATGGATGAGTGAACACTTATCTGCCAATACCCTAAACCCTTCCGATTGCAACAAAAACCTCAGTGAGGTAGGAGTATACATATTGATATGGCCATAATCCAGGAAATGTTTCATCCGGCGGTCAACACTATAACGATAATCTCGCGGTACTTCAATCAACTGAAACTTCGAAACCCTTTTTATTTCTCTTAACAAGATCCGTTCGTGTTCTACATGCTCCAACACATGTGAAAGGATGACCAGATCGAAAGCGTCATCTGCAAAAGGGATTTGATAGCCATCAAACTCCTGCACCGATTTAAGAGACTTGAGTTTTCTAGATTGAATAAGATCGACCCCACTTTTCGAGATCTCGAGCGCATGTAATTCCGGAGCAAAGCTCCACTGATCTAAATAATATAAAATGCTGCCATCGCCCGCACCCAACTCCAGTACTTTTTGAAATGAACGGCCTTTACAAAGTTCTAAAATATGAGCGGCCTTATACTTGGCTCCCAGCAAACGCCATTGTTCATCATGCGACTGATAAAATTGGTCGTATGCGGTTTTAATCCCTTTGCTGATGTAATTTTCAAGCATATTAAATACCCAAACAATTGTCGGCTCTGTAAAATACAGAAGTCGTTTTGTAATAAAACAGTCCCGGCGAAATGCCGCTAAAGCTCAATTCGCGGAAACCGGCTTTTGTCAAAAAATCTATCGCAGGGCGATAAAAATCACGCTCCGAATCATCCAAAACCAAAACCCCCTGCTTGCTCAGAGCTGGTAAAGCGTTGATACAACAATTCACCCGATCACGACCATCAACGATGATGATATCAAATTGCTTGCCGGTGCTAAGCGGCATTTTACTGTAAGCACCATTGGGTTCCATGGCAGAAAAAATCATTTCTGAATTAAACGGCTTTTGGGCGCTGATCTTATCCAGCCAAGCTTGGTCGTGTTCAACTGAAACTACTGATTTTGCCCTCTTTGCATAAAACAAGGTGGAACTCCCTGATCCATATTCAAAAATCAAGTGTTGATCAGAAATCCTGTCTTTTATAAAATCAATAAATGAGTAAGTTACCCATGGCATTGGTTCTCCATGGGCATCAACCGATGATTGCCGATCATAAGACTCGATCCAACCGATATCGGCCAAATAACCCTTCGTGCCAAATGATAATAAAGTTTTCAGTTTCCTCCAATTGAGCAGGCTCAGTTTAGAATATCTTGCTTTCAACGTTTAGTAATTTTTTGAATGATGGATATAAAGAATAAAGATTTGAGCATGAGTATGCCCTGTTGCCGGGTTTGTGGAATAAACAAAACAAAAAAGGTGGAAATACCATAAGCTATTAAGGTGGCTACTGAAGCGCCCCAACCCCCATACAGAGGAATAAGCCATAAGTTGAGTAATACATTGACTAAAGCTCCAACAGCGGTTCTGGTGAAGGAAATCATGGTATAGCCCTCGGCCAATAAATATTGGCTACTGGCACTCCCAAGAAAAACAAAAATTCCAGACCAAATGTGGATAGAAAGCATATCGCCGGCACCCGCATACTGCTCGCCATACAATAAATGAATGAGGATATTGGCACTGAAACTGATCAATATGGCAACTGGAACACTGATTCCTACCAATAAATCATACAAGTTTTGGAGGCGTTTATAATATCGCTCCATATCAGTTTTACGGGCATGAATAATTGCCGGGAAGACCGAAGTTACAATAGCCACCGGAATGAAATACCATGATTCGCTGATACGGGCGGCAGCACTGTAAATACCCACTTCTTTACTTCCCAAAGATTTCAACATCACCTGATCTATCTTCATGTAAATGGAAATCATCACGGCAGTGAGAATTAAGGGCCACGACTGCTGAAGCAGCGATTTGCCTCGTTCCCAATTAAAAGTCCAGCGCTGCAGCTGCATTTGTTGCCTTTGGTACATCCAAATTAAACCCACAGCAAGCAGGGCACTATCAAAAACTAATGCCCAGGCAAAATAAATGACGGGCGCTCCCCAATACACTAAAGCAATTTTAATCACTGCTGAAAAAAGCAAACAGAAATTTTGGACCCATACCACATATTTAGAATTTACCTGCGATTGGAAATAAGAATCGATGATATTGAAAGATTTAAACAAATAGGCCGAAGCACAAATACTGACCAAGATGGCCAATGAATTCCCGCCCGGGTTTCCACTGAAATAATGAAAAATTAAATAGGTGATGAGCGAAACCGGGATGATGATCAGATTTGCTGCTAAACGCATAGCCAGGGATGTTCCCAGTATTTCGTCTCTTTTCTCTGGGTGCCGAATGATTTCTCGGATAATAAAACTATCAAGTCCCAGAGTGCCGATAGCCGCAAAAATTGCTGCAAAAGCATCGGCAAAGCTAAGTTCACCAAAAGTGGCAGGGCCCAAATATCGAGCAATTAAGAAGCCAACCACCAGGCTTAGCACCTTACCAAATAAGAGCCAACCGGTATTCTTGAAATATTTTTCGAATGCTTGTTGATCGAAACCTGGTATTGCCGGAATCTTCATGTATAACAAATGTATAAAAAAACAGCGCTCACGGATTAACCGAAAGCGCTGTTTTTATTACAGAACTTTACTACTTAATTTGCAAATTTCTTAGCGTTGATTTTGCGTTCATTTTCAGTGAGGTATATTTTACGTAAACGCATGCTGGCAGGTGTTACCTCTATGTACTCGTCGGCCTGTATGTATTCCATGGCTTCTTCTAAAGAGAATTTAATGGCCGGAGCAATGCGAACGTTATCATCACTTCCAGAAGCACGCATATTGGTAAGTGCCTTGCCTTTTACCACATTCACTACTAAATCATTATCACGGATGTGCTCACCCATGATTTGACCTTCGTAAACATCTACTCCCGGATCGATGAAAAAGCGACCACGGTCTTGGAGTTTATCAATAGAATAGGCGGTACTTTGTCCTTTTTCCATAGAAACTAATACCCCATTCAAGCGACCAGGAATGGTTCCTTTCCAAGGTTCGTAGGCTTTAAAACGATGTGCCATGATGGCTTCTCCGGCGGTAGCAGTTAAAACGTTATTACGCAAACCAATGATACCGCGAGAAGGAATTTCGAATTCCAAATGCTGTAAATCTCCTTTTGGCTCCATCACCAGCAATTCACCTTTACGTTGTGTAACCAATTCAATTACTTTACCAGCTACATCGCCCGGTACATCTACAATCAGGGTCTCCACCGGTTCGCACTTCACCCCATCTATCTCTTTCACAATCACCTGAGGCTGACCTACCTGTAATTCGTAGCCTTCGCGACGCATGGTCTCAATCAAAACCGACAAATGCAGAATACCTCGGCCGTAAACCAGGTAAGCATCTGGCGAAGGTGTTTCCACCACTTTAAGTGCCAGGTTTTTCTCCATCTCTTTGTATAGACGATCACGCAAGTGGCGTGAGGTTACAAATTTTCCTTCCTTACCAAAGAACGGTGAGTTATTAATGGTGAACAACATATTCATGGTAGGTTCATCAATTTTGATGACGTCCAATTGTTCCGGATTCTCAAAATCGGCAATGGTATCGCCAATTTCAAAACCATCAATACCTACCACCGCACAAATATCACCAGCTTTTACTTCCGAAACCTTGATTTTACCCAATCCTTCAAAAGTGTATAATTCTTTAATTCTTGATTTTTGAATCGTTCCATCACGTTTCACTAAAGAAACCGGCTGGTTTTCCTTAATTACACCACGTGCTACACGGCCAATGGCAATACGACCCACGAACGAGGAATAATCTAATGAGGTGATCTGCATTTGCAGGGTACCATCATGGAATGGAGCAGCAGGAATGTGCTCCAGTATGGCATCTATCAAAGTGGTAATATCTGAAGTGGGTTGTCTCCAGTCGGTACTCATCCAGCCATTTTTTGAAGAACCATAGATCACCGGAAAGTCCAGCTGATCTTCGGTTGCTTCCAAATTGAAGAATAGTTCGAAAATCGATTCGTAAACTTCCTCCGGACGACAGTTTTCCTTATCTACTTTATTTACCACCACAATTGGCTTCAGACCTAATGAAAGTGCTTTCTGAGTCACGAAACGAGTTTGGGGCATGGCCCCTTCAAAGGCATCAACTAAAAGTAAAACGCCATCGGCCATTTTTAATACCCGTTCTACCTCACCGCCAAAGTCGGCGTGGCCTGGCGTATCGATGATATTAATTTTTACGTCTTTGTAGTTAACGGAGACGTTTTTTGAAACAATAGTAATACCGCGTTCACGTTCCAGATCGTTATTGTCGAGAATGAGTTCGCCGGTTTGCTGATTATCGCGAAACAAATTGGTTTGATGTAAAATCTTGTCAACCAAGGTTGTTTTTCCGTGGTCAACGTGCGCTATGATCGCGATATTCCTGATTTTTTGCATGAAATGGTAATAAAAAAATTTCTGCAAAGGTAGGCTTTTCAAACCGTAATTGAATGCTTTGGCATCATTTGAACTGATTTTGAAAAAATTGATAAGCCAAAATCTTACCTTTGTGAAATCATGGAAACCCAAGAAATCATCGTCACTGTACTATTTACAGCCGCTTTATGGTATGTGGGGCGCCTCATTTACCGAAGTTTTCAAGCCAAGAGTGCTTGCGGAAGCAATTGTAAATGCAGCGTGGATTTTTCGGAGCTGAAACCTGAAAAATAAGAACAGATCTTTGATCTATTCAATAATCACTGCGGTTCCACTGGCGGAAACCATCAGCATGCTGCCGGAACTTCCCATGGTTTCGTAATCCAGATCTACTCCTAAAATAGCGTTTGCACCTAATGAAGCTGCATTTTGCTGCAGCTCGGTCAGGGCGATATCTTTGGCTTCCCTCAGGCCTTCTTCATAGGAACCCGACCTACCGCCTACAATATCTCTCACACCTGCAAAAAAATCTTTCACAATATTGGCACCGATGATGGCTTCTCCGGTTACAATACCCAGGTATTTAACTACTTTTTTTCCTTCTACTGTGGCTGTTGTGGTGACTATCATTTTGAATATTATTTTTTTAATTTACGATTTCTCGATTAGGCATACGGCATAGGCCACCAATCCTTCTTGTCGGCCAATAAAACCCATTTGCTCATTGGTGGTAGCCTTAATGGAAATATCCTCTTCATCCAGGTTAATGGCTGCTGCAATACGTTTTTTCATTTCCGGAATGTGCGGATTGATTTTTGGGGCTTCTAAGCAAACCATGGCATCAATGTTACCCAGTTTCCAACCTTTTTCAGCAATCAATCGGACACACTCTTTTAACAAAATCAGACTATCTACCCCCTTCCAACGCTCATCGGTATTAGAAAAATGAAAGCCGATGTCGCGTAGGTTGGCTGCACCCAGAATGGCGTCACAAATAGCGTGAACCAATACATCTGCATCAGAATGGCCAAATGCGCCGGCATGATGTTCCAGCCGAACCCCACCCAGAATAAAAGGATGATCATCAACCAATTGATGAACATCAAATCCAAAACCTACCCTAATCTTCATTATTTATTCTTTTGATTTTGGCCGAAATAATACGACATGGAAAAACGCAAGGTGTTTGCTAATGGACTTTCTGTCTGATTAGCAAGAATATAAGATAAATCTAAATCGAATTTATTCCCATAAATACCCGTGCCCAAGGTAAAAAACTGCCTGTCGCCCTTATTCGGATGCTCATAAAAATAGCCGGCTCTGATCGGGAATTTATCTTTAAAACTGTATTCTAAACCCAACGAATAGCTGATCTCTTGTAATTCTTCCGAGAAGCCTCCGGGAGCATCTGAAAATGAATTGAACATACCTGAGATAACCGAACGATCTGAACTTTGTCCCTGTAGGATATTACCATCATCATCGGTAATTGGCGATGTTGGAACCATCAGTTTATTTAAATCGAGCGCAAAGGTAAATTTATCTTCACTTGGCAAGCGGAAAGCCAAAGCAGTACCTAATCTCATGTTGGCTGGCAGAAAATACGTGGACGAAGCATCTTGCGGGGCATAACCCACAAAACGAACCTTATTGCCAATATTGGAGAGGTTTAGACCTAAACTCAAGTCGGTTTCTGTATTTAGGAATTGGACTTGTTTACGGAAATAAGCAGAAACATCTGCAGAAACAGCATTTACGGCATTTTGTCCCATCTGAGCAAAGGAAATATCTTGCAAATTGGAGTTGATGTATCTCAAGGCCATACCCAATGAGAAATATTCACCAAATTGACGAGAATAGGCCAAATCGATGGCAATTTCATTGGGGGTGGTTACTCCCAAGGGATTTTGATTAGCATCTGTTAACTGAAACTCCCCAATTGAAAAATACCTGATTGATCCGCCCATTACACTACGTTCATCCAATCGATGGAATCCAGTTATGTAGGCAAAATTGACATCGGGGACCAGGTTTTTTAGCCAAGGAGAATAAGATAAAGAAAGGCCATTTGTTTGTTCAAGAAAAGCCATTTTAGAGGCATTCCAATGAATAGCATAAGAATCGGGCTTGGTAGCGGCACCTACGTCACCCATGGCTCCGGCCCTTGCATCAGGAGCAATCAGCAAAAAAGGCAAGGTAGTTACCACATTATTCGCTCGCTTTCCATCCGGAAGCGTCCTTATTTGCGCATTTGCAATGGTATTAGCCAAAGTCAGAACAAGCGTAAACACAATTAGTTTAATACTTTGTCGATATCTCATATGGGTAAATTTGCGGTGCCTTAATGCCCTAAATTAACAATTATGATTGGTTTGTAACAAGTATTTATTCGTCCGCAATTGAGTTCCGGTAATCTCTATCGAAAGATGAATGAAACGAATCCATTAGTTTGAAAAAAAAGGGCCCCGATAAATCGGGGCCCTTTTCAATTATTGAGGATAATGATTAATATCCGGTGGTTTGTTGACCTTTGATATTTGCATTGGCATCAACCTCAGCCTGTGGAATAGGCCATGTCCATTCTCTAGCTGCAGGAGCCAAGCTGGCTGTAGTCAATACACCAGAAATAATATCTGGTCTGTTGATGGTTCTGGTAGTACGCTTCAAGTCGAACCAACGGTGACCTTCACCCACTAACTCTTTTCTTCTTTCCAAAGCAATCGCATCAATTAATGCAGAACCTGTCAAATTCTCACTTACATAATTATTGATCCTTGCATCTCTAAGTGTATTTAAGTCAGCCATGGCATCAGCTGTTTTAGCAGGCGTTTGCAGGGCTCTTGCTTCCGCTCTGATCAAGTACATTTCACCAGTTCTTATCGCCTTCCAGTTCACCAAGTTATCTGGTGTAGTGGTACGGCTAAAGAATTTGGTAACAATTCTTCTTGATGCAGCGCCCAAGGTACGAGAGGCAAAATAAGATGAAAATCTGATGTCATTTACCTGATCGTAGGTTGCCTCCAATTGGATTTGCGGACGGAAACGGTTACGATTTGCAGAAGCATTGTGTAAACCGGTAGATGGAGAACCTTCACCTGGGTTGAAAGCCACGGACCAAATTACCTCGGCAACTGAAGCATCTTTCCAAATATTAGGGAAATTAGTCTTAGATGCCAAAGGCATAGCAGTAATTACCAATGAAGCATAGCTTTCAGCTTTTGGATAATCTTTAGCATAGAGATACATTCTGGCCAATAAAGCTCTCACTACCGTAACATCAATGAATGAACGATCTGAGCTGCTGTTGATACCTGTTACTGAGGCTAAAGCGGTTTCAGCTGCTAACATATCTTCGAAAATTTTATCCCAAGACTGCTTAACTGTTAATCTCGCAGGTTTAGCTTCGATGTTCACTTCTGTTACGTATGGAACACCCCATTTAGTAGAATTTCTGTCATACTCTTCTCCCCAGAAACGTAACAAGTCGAAGTGCGCCATTCCTCTGATGGCTAGAGCCTGACCTCTGATTCTATTTACACGTGCTGCATCAGTAGCGGAGAATTTTTCGATTCCACGTAATACTAAGTTAGCTTGTGCTACTACAGAATAAGCCGATATCCAGGCAATCTCCACATCAGATTCTGCAGTGGTGTAAATCCAGTTTACTTGTGTTTGCCAGTTGGCCAAATCTTCACCGGTACGAACCAGGTTATCAGTCATCATATCAGGCAAGTTTGCCCAGGTGCTGGTAGTTTGACCACCGCTGCCGAAATAACCAACTTGTCTGAATAAAGCGTAAGCTCCGGTCAGTGCAAACTGGTAATCATTCAGCGTATTAAAAATCTGTGATCCATCTTTTGAGAACTCTGGTTCTACATCGATAACATCACTGCAACTCTGCACCAACAGTGCCATGGTTAAGCCAAAAGCTGCAATTATTTTATTGAATTTCATTTTATCGTGTTTTAAGATTAAACAATTAAATCTTTGAATTATAATCCAACATTTAAACCAAAAGTATAGGTTCTTAAAGCTGGGTACTGAGCACCGGTGTTTACACCCGTAGAAAGCTCTGGATCATAGCCCTGGAAGTCAGACCAGGTGAACAAGTTTTGACCCTGAATGAACATTCTCAAACTGCTCAATTTCAACTTTTGCGTTACCTGTTTAGGAACGTTGTATGAAATCATCGCATTTCTGAATCGTACGAAATTACCTGATTCTAAGAAACGAGTAGTTCCAGATTCAAATCTGTTACCTGCTCTTGGAATATCGGTGATATCACCCGGCTTACGCCACTCACGAACTACGTTTTTCGCCAAGTTATCCCACAAATAAGCAGGGTTCTCCACGTTCACACGGTCGTTGTTAAACAACATGTTTCCTCTGGTAAAACTAAAGAAGCTGGAGAGTTCAAATCCTTTGTAGCTGATAGTTGTACCAAAACCACCAAAATATGGCACCTCAGCGGTTCCTAAAATCACACGATCAGCAGGGCTGAAAGTCTCAGTTAATGTGCCGTCTAATTTCAAATATTGTTGGTTACCGTTCACAGGGTTTACACCTGCAGCACGTACCAGATAGAAGGAGTTCATTGTTTCGCCTACTCTATTGATAAAGCTACCACTGATGATCTCTTTCTGATTACCCACTAATTTCTTCACTCTGTTTCTGTTGTAGGTAAAGCTGCCGTTCACAGCCCAAGTGAAATCCTTCGCTTTTAACACTTCTGCGTTTAAAGAAACCTCATAACCTCTGTTCTCTAATTCACCAATGTTAGAAGCTAATGAACTATAACCGGTAGTTCTTGATAATTGTCTGTTCAAGAACAAGTCAGAAGTAAGGGCATTATAGTACTCCACCGTACCGGTAAAGCGACCTTTGAATGCAGAAAATTCTGCACCAACGTTGAAGGTGGTTTTTCTTTCCCACTGTAATTCAGGGTTTGCCAATTGGGTTTGAACCAAACCGCTTACACCTGCATACACAGATCGGCCAAATAATTCTCTTGCCTGGAAGTTACCAATACCTGCTTGGTTACCCGCAGATCCGTAACTTGCCTTTAATTTCAATTCATCCAGGAAGCTATCTTTCAAACCGGCCATAAAGCCTTCGTCTGAAATGATCCAGCTGGCTCCAATAGAGCTGAAATTAGCAAATTGCCTGTTGGCACCGAAGCGAGATGAGCCGTCACGACGTACGGTTGCGTTTAAGAAATATCTTCCGTTGAAGGAGTATTTCAAGTCAGCAAAGTAAGAAACAAGTGCATTAATGGTATTACTTCCACCTACAGATGGGATGAATCCGTTAGTAGCATTACCTGGTGTGATACCAGCTTCGTTCTCGAACGCACCACCCAAGCCAAATCCTGTGAAAGCAAAGTTGGCATCTTTTCTTTTCACAATCTCATTGAATAAGGAAACACTTAAGTTGTGTTTTTTAGCAATGGTAGTGGAGTAGTTCAAGGAGTTGGTGCTAGTATAGCGGAAGTAACGATCCATCGTTCTGTTTAAGCTACCTCTAGCTCCGGTTTGAGCCAAGCCCGTAGCGGTGGTAGGATCGGTAAAGAACGTAAATTCATCAGTTCTGTAATCACCACCCAAATTACTTCTTAAACTCACCCCTTTAAGGAATGGTACATTGTAATTCAAATAAATATTACCAACCGCTTTAAATTGTTTACGATCGTTACGGTTTTCCAATAACTCCTGTAAAGCATGTGGCTGACCAGAAGTAATTACCGTATAGTTACCGTTGGCATCGTATGGTTTTTCGTACGGATTTAACCAACGAGCAGCATTCAAAGGAGCACCAATACTTGTATTAGCCTCAGAGGTATTGGTAAATTCTGAATAACCAAAAGTAGAGTTGATACCAAAATTAAAGGCCCCAGACTTGTTATCGATGTTAACCCTACCGGTATAACGGGAAAGTTCGGTAGTTTCCACAGTACCTGTCTGATCAAAGATAGATCCTGAGATGAAATAAGTGGTTTTATCATTACCGCCAGACACATTTAAGGTATGATTAGCAGTTTTACCAGTTCTGAAGAAAACATCTTCCCAATCGGTGTTAACCAAGCTCAACTCAGCCTGTTCAGTAGCTGTCCATCCATAAGGGTTACCATTTGCTAACTCATAGGCTAATTTCTGACCAGTATTCATTAACAATAGTTTACTTCTTGGTTGAGTAGAAGAACCGTACTGTACATCATAAGATAATTTAGCAGCACCGGCCTTTCCTTTTTTAGAGGTTACCAAAATAACACCATTAGCACCCCTTGAACCGTACTGAGCAGTTGAAGCCGCATCTTTTAAAATACTGATGCTCTCGAAATCGGCTGCGTTTAAGGTTGCAAAGTCATTGGCGGTAATTTCAATTCCATCAACAATGTATAATGGCGTATTACTTCCCAGTACAGAACCTCTACCACGAATGGTTACCGCTGCAGCGGCACCCGGCTGACCAGAGTTGGCCTGAACCAAGATACCCGGTGCACGACCCTGTAATGCCTGATCGAAAGAAGCGATTGGCACTTGAGCGAAGTCTTTGCTACTTACTGTAGCAATTGAACCAGAAATCTCTCTTTTGTTCTGGGTGCCGTAACCTACTACAACTACCTCAGATAATTGATTCTCATCTTCTTTCAATTGCACATTAACCTGATCACCAGTAATTCCCGCTTCCGCCGACTTGAAGCCAATGTATTTAAACACAAGCGTTTTGGCATTAGCAGAAACTGTTAATCTGAAATTACCCTGCAAATCGGTTTGTGTACCGACATTAGGGCTACCTTTAACGGAAACACTTACACCTGGCAGTGGCAATCCGTCAGATACTGATGTTACCTTCCCGCTTACTGTTCTGTTTTGCGCAAAAACAGTGCTAATAGAAAGTAACAGTACCGTTAAGAATAGTAAAGTTTTTTTCATAATAATTGTTTTGAATTAAGTTTAATTACTCTAAGTTATAAAAAAATAAACTTAATCAAGGATTTGTAAAAAAATATGAGGGAAAAAGAAAGCGATTAAGCGAATTGAATAAGTACTTGGTTCTTTTCTACCTTATCTCCGGGCTTAATTTTTATGGATTTGATGACAACATCGGCAGGCGCCTTGATGATATTTTCCATTTTCATGGCTTCGAGCACAAATAAATTGTCTCCTTTTTGAACGCTGTCGCCATCCTTAACCATCAAGCTAAGAACCAATCCAGGCATAGGCGCTTTTAATTCAGCAATTTTATTGGACTGCAAATTATCTAAACCTAAAGCCTGCAATAGCTCGTCTAACTGATCTTTAATACTCAAGGTATAAAGGTTCCCATTTACCTTTATAGTCGCAGTTTTTTCAGCTCGGGAAAAGGCAAGCACTTCTATTTTATAAGAATTACTTTCATGGATGATGTGGAAAATATTTTCCTTGATTGGATATTGATCTAAGCTGAGATGCTTACCGTTCAATAGCCATGAACCTTTAGATAAGTCAAGATTATAATCGAACTTTCCGTTTACTTTAACTTGGTGCATGGCTTGTAAATTTCCTGTAGGTGCTAAGTTAACGATTCAAAAAGTTAATCTCAAAACATGCAGCAAGGGCGGCTGTTTCGGTTCGCAAACGACTTTCGCCTAAACTCAATGGCAGAAAGCCACTTTCTTTTGCCAGAGCCAGTTCGGTAGGGGTAAAATCTCCTTCTGGACCAATTAAAACCAAATAACGCTTGTTGGTCTGAATGATTTGTTTGCTAGACGATTTTTCATGATCCATACAATGGGTGATCAATTTCTGGCCTTCAAAGGGCTGATCCAGCAGTTTTTTAAAGCTGATGGCTTCATTGAGTTGCGGATGGTACGCCTTGATGGATTGTTTTACAGCCGAAGTAATAATTTTGTTTAATCGCTCCAATTTCACTTCCTTACGTTCAGAACGCTCGCAAATGATCGGCGTAATTTCATCAATTCCCATCTCCGTGGCCTTTTCCAAAAACCACTCCATGCGCTCAATATTTTTTGTAGGTGCTACCGCGATGTGTAAATAATGGTTTCGCTTACCAAAGTCCTGCTGGGTTTGAAAAACCTGCAGGTGTGTCCTTTTAGGACTCGCTTCCAGGATACGGGCTTGGTAATAACCGCCTTTCCCGTCCACTAATACCACCTCATCTCCAACTTGCAAGCGCAATACCCGTACGGCATGTTTACTCTCTTCTTCGCTCAAGGTATAGGCTTCAGCAACAATGTCGGGTGTGTAAAAAATATGCATTTGCTGTCTTAACGAACGTCTACGGCATCGTCATGATTGATCACCAATTCCAATTTGAGCGATTCTACATTTTGTTCCGCTTTTTTCAAAACAGTAAAAGTATAGCCTTGAAATTCGGTGCGCTCACCCACATCGGGTATTTTGCCAAATATATGCCCAGCCAAACCCGACATGGTATCATAGTCGCCATCTTCGGGTAAATCGTGAGGCAGGAATTCATTCACATCGTATACGCTGGCAGAGGCGTTCACAATAAATTCAGTTTCAGAAACCTTTTCTACAATTGGTTTCTCTTCATCGTATTCATCCTGAATTTCACCAACTAACTCTTCTACAATATCTTCAAGGGTCACCATCCCGGCAGTTCCGCCAAACTCATCCAGCACCACGGCAATTTGAATGCGTTTCTGCTGAAACTCACTCATCAGATCGTTGATTTTTTTGGTTTCAGGGATGAAATAAGGTTTGCGTATCAAATCTTTCAATACCAAATCCTTTTTATCTGCCAGTAATGGCAAAATATCTTTGGCATGAATAATCCCCACGATCTTATCAATGGTATCTTCAAATACCGGTATCCGAGAATACCCTTCTTTAATGACGTATTCCAGTATTTCTGCCGGAGGCGTATCCAAATCAACCGCCGAAATCTTGGTACGGGGCACCATGATGTTCTTAACTACCCGTTCGTTGAAGTCGAACACATTTTTGATCAGTTCATGCTCACTCGTATCCAATGCACCACTTTCCTTTCCCTGATCTAATAAGTATTGTAATTCTTCAGAACTGTGGTGTGCTTCATGACCACCGGCAGGATGAATGCCGAATAACTTCAAAATGAAATTGGCAAATCCGTTCAATAACCAAATAAATGGACGGAAAACCAGGTAAAAAATATGTAGCGGAGCGGATATAGCCAGTGTGGTATTTACCGGACGCTGAATGGCAAATGACTTGGGAGCCAGCTCACCAAACACAATGTGCATGATCGTGATGAAGGTGAATGCGATGACCGGAGCGGCCGTTCCAGAAAAGGAAGTGACTGTTTCGGGGCTAGCACCAAAAGATACCAGAAGGTTTTGCAACAGGTGCTCCATCACTTCTTCACCCACCCAGCCCAAGCCAAGCGAAGCCAGGGTAATGCCCAACTGTGTAGCGGCCAGGTAACCGTCGAGGTGCTGGGTAATGTGTTTGGCAATTTTAGCCACCCGATGACCGGTTTTGGCTTTGATTTCAATTTGTGAGGCACGAACTTTCACAATTGCAAATTCGGCAGCCACAAAAAAACCGTTCAAAAAAACCAAGAAAAAAGTCAGGAATATTTGAAAACCCATGTTAAGCTTTTCTAAAAGTGGTTTGATACAACTTGATACTTTCTTCAATCACCTTATGGGCGTAACGCTTGCCCAACAAATGTTCGATGCTTACCTTTTTTTGTTCCAAGGCTTTGTAATCCTGAAAAAAACGTACAATCTCTTTCATAGCATGCGGCGGGAGATCGCTCAAGTCATCAATATAATTGACAGATTGATCGTTTTGTGCCACCGCAATGATCTTGTCATCTTGTTCGCCCTGATCCACCATGTGCATCACTCCAATCGGCTTTGCCTCAATAATCGTTAATGGATAAACATCCACAGAGCACAAAACCAAAATATCCAATGGATCCTTATCATCACAATAAGTTTGAGGAATGAAACCGTAATGCGCCGGATACATCACCGATGAAAACAAAACCCGGTCCAATTTGATTAAACCAGAATTTTTATCGATTTCGTATTTGGCTTTAGAACCCTTCGGGATTTCAATAATGGCGTTAACAAGGGAAGGTAAATCTTCGCCAGGAGAAACTTGATGCCAGGGGTGGTCACTACTCATTTGTGTTGTTCTAATCAGCTGGCCCTACTTCGATCCGGGTAAATGTTTTTTTATGAATGCCCAGACCAATGGTAAAGCTGTAACGACTACAAACCCAATTATGATATACAGGAGGTAATCGTTTATTTCCTGTGCAAATTTACGACCCAGAAAATATCCTAACAAAGTTAAGGATGTAATCCAAAGAATGGCACCTGAAATATTATAAAAAGCAAACTTTCTGGAGTCTAAACCTACCACTCCGGCAAAAATAGGGGCGAAAGTGCGAACTATGGGAATGAAACGACCCATGATGAGCGCAAACGCACCCTGCTTATGGTAATATTCTTCAGCAGCTCTTAAATAGCTCTGTTTGAAGAAAAAACTGTCTTTTCTGTTGTATAACAAAGGGCCTGTCTTTCGTCCGAACCAATAGCCCACAAAATTACCGAGTATGGCGGCTAAAATTAGACCGATGATCAGGCCGAAAATGCTGATATTCAATTTATCGGTGGCCACAAACATCCCTGCTAAAAAGAGCAAATAATCACCAGGAAGGAAAAATCCGAAGAATAATCCTGTTTCGGCAAAGATGACAAAAAGTAAAAGATAAAAGCCACCCTCCCGGAGTACTTGTACGGGGTCAACAAGGGTTTGAAGGTAATCCCAGAATTGGTGCATAGGCTCTTACCTGTAAAGCTACGATATTAAATCAGATTGCGCTAGAACAGATTAGCCACCAAATTAGGATAAATTCCTAAAAGAATGGTAATGATGGCAGAAATACCAATCACCCAGTTAAAATTAGGCGAAACAGCAATAATTTGGCGTTCTGAGGGCTTGAAATACATGGCTACCACCACACGCAGATAATAGAAAATACCTATTACGGCGTTCAGCATCGCCAGAATAACCAGCCAGATACGGTATTCGCCCAGGGCATTGGTGAACATCATGAACTTACCAATGAAACCGGCAGTAAGTGGAATGCCGCCCAATGATAACATGGCCACCGTTAAGGCAAAAGCCAGGAATGGATTGCTTTTACCCAAACCATTAAAGGCATCAAACTCTTCAGATTTGGTCTGGCGCTTTACCAAAATCAAAACTGCAAAAGCAATAATAGTAGCAATGGAGTAAGCTGTAGCGTATACAAATACGGAATTGGCCGAATCTGCACTCAGGGCAATGATGGCAAACAGCAAATAACCTACATGCGAAATACCCGAATAGGCCAGCATACGCTTAAAGCTGTGCTGGTACAAAGCCGTGATGTTACCCACCAATAAGGTCAACACAGTGATTACGAGGATGGCCGGCATCCAGAAATCATGTAATGGCGCAAAGCAGAACTGAAACAAACGCAGGAAGGCTGCAAAGCCGGCAGTTTTGGCCACGGTGCTCATGAAAGCAGTAATCAAAGCTGGTGAACCTTCGTACACATCCGGCGACCAGAAATGGAAGGGTGCGGCACCGATCTTGAAGCTCAGTCCCACCAGCATCAATAAAAGTCCGGTGTAGAATAAGGGGTCAATTCCGGTTTTGGCTCCCACGATGACATAATCGCGAATGGCCGCCAGATCGAATGAACCGGTAGCGCCATATAAAAGCGCTATACCGAATAACAAGAATCCGGTAGAGAAAGCCCCCATTAGGAAATATTTCAGAGCAGCTTCGTTCGAAGCCACATCTTTCTTTTTAATTCCCGCAAGGATATACAAACTCACCGACATGATCTCAATACCGATAAACAGCATCGACAAGTTGTGGTAAGATAGCATCACCAAAATCCCTGCAAGGGCAAATAAAATGACTGCATAATACTCGGCCACATGCTCGCTGATGCGCTCAAAAGATTGCTTGGAAATAGCCAGAATGAGGAAAGTAGAAATGATACAAATGGCGCTGGAAGCAACCGCAAAATTATCAAACTGCATCATGCCGCTGAAAATCGGTGTAGTATTCTGGTTCCACTCGGCCACACTAAAACCCAGAGCGGCAAGCAGACCGATTAAGGTAACAGGCAACAGCGCTTTTGAGGCTTTAAATAAACCCAGGTACAATACCAATAGAGCTAAAATGGATAAGGCGATAATAGCGTTCATCTGATTATTTCACTAGTAGTTTAGCGTTCACCACTTCTATGAGTTGGCTCACGGCAGGTTCAGAAATGTTTAAGATCGGTTGCGGATATAGGCCGATGAAGATGACCAATGCACAAATGGTATACAACACCCATTTCTCGGTGCAATCGATATCTGCAAATTTCTCAGTGTTTTTGTTGGCTTCGCCCAGCATCACATTTTGGTACATACGCAACATGTACACCGCACCGAAAATGATAGTCAATCCGGCTACAACAGCTAACCAAAGGTTATATTGGTAGATGCTCATCAGTAATAAAAACTCACCGATGAAACCATTGGTCAGCGGCAGGGCTACGGTGCCCAATAAAATAATTAAGAACGTGATGGCCAGTTGCGGAGCCGATTTGGCAATGCCACCCATCGAAGCAATTTCGCGGGTGCCTAAACGGCGGATGATGATATCCAGCACAAAGAACGTGCCCACCACATTGATCCCGTGATTCAACATTTGGATCATAGCCCCCTGTAAGCCCTGTACATTCCATACGAAAATACCGGCAGCAATGAGGCCCACGTGGCTGATAGAAGAATAAGCCACCAAACGTTTTATATCTTTCTGCGTAAAAGCAATGACTGCGGCATACACCACCCCGATGATCGACAAGATCAAAGCGGTTTGACCCCACTGGCTAAAACCCAGCGGTGCCACCGGAATCAACCAACGGATCACGCCATAAATACCCATTTTCAACATGATACCAGACAGCAGCATGGTACCGGCAGTTGGCGCCTCGGTATAGGTATCCGGCTGCCAGGTGTGGAACGGAAATACCGGCATCTTGATGGCGAAAGCCAAAAAGAATGCCCAGAAAATCCAGCTTTGTGTAGTGGCATCCAGGTTCAGGGCGTAGAAGTCCTGAATATCAAAAGTTTTGCCCGGGGTTTGCAGGTGCAGGTAAATGATGGCCAGCAGCATGAACAAACTTCCGAAGATGGTGTACACGAAAAATTTCAGGTTTACCTTGATGCGGTTCTCCCCGCCCCACAGGGCACAAATGAAATAAATCGGAATCAATGCGGCTTCCCAGCCTACATAAAACAGGAAAGCATCCAGGGCAGTAAATACGGTTAGCAAACCGGCCTGCATAAACAGCATCAAGCCATAAAAAGTACCCGATTGGTTTTGCTTGAAACCAGCCAGTACAATTAATGGTAGCAGTCCGTTGGTTAATAACACCAGCAATAAACTAATACCATCGATACCAGCTTTAAAATTAACCCCCATGGCTGTCAACCAAGGCTGGTTTACCAAAAACTGGGTGCCCGCCTCCGGCTGAAAACGCATCAGCAGACAGGCGGCATAAGCCAATGAAATAAGCGAGGAGCCCAGGGCTACGTACTTCGCTTTTGCAGAAGTACCCATTAAAGCGGTAATTAAAGCCCCCGCGATGGGTAATAAAAGGAGTAAAAGTATATCCATGAATTATGCTGTCCTTTTAAATATGATAAAAACCGTAAATCAGTAGTGCCACAATACCGGCCACCATCATAAAAATATAGAAACCTACATTTCCGGTCTGGATTAATCGCAAACCTTTGCTGGCTTCTTTAGCACCGTCACCCAGACCATTTACGATAGCGTCGATGCCCAGTTTGTCTACTATCTTGAAGAAGAATTGAGAAATCGCATCCAGCGGACGGGTAATAATCGCATCGTATAATTCGTCAATATAAAATTTATGGTATGATAATTTCGATAAGAAAGATCGTTCCTCTGTATCGGCAATCGGAACTGATTTGCGATTGATATAAATCACATAAGCTACCGCGATGGAAATCAAAGCGGCACCTACAGAAATTCCCATCAAAAGGTATTCGGTAGCATGGTCTAAAGCTACGGCTTCGCCGGATACGGCCTGCGTGTAAGTCAGTACCGGGCTTAAGAATTGCGCCAGCCAGTGGTGGCCGCCCAATACTTCAGGTACACCGATAAATCCTCCAACCACCGAAAGGATGGCCAATACCACCAATGGGATGGTCATCGAAGCCGGAGATTCATGTAAATGTTTTTCCTGTTCTTTGGTTCCGCGGAAAGTACCGAAGAAAGTCAGGAACAACATGCGGAACATGTAAAAAGCGGTCAGCATGGCACCACCAACACCAATGGCCCACAATACCGGGCTATGCTCGTAAGCATGTGCCAAAATTTCGTCTTTTGAGAAAAATCCTGAGAATGGCGGCAAACCGGAAATGGCAATGGTACCGCTCAGCATGGTCAGGAAAGTGATGGGCAATTTTTTACGTAAGCCCCCCATGCTGCGCATGTCCTGCTCGTGGTGCATGGCGTGAATTACCGAACCAGCACCCAGGAATAATAAAGCTTTGAAGAAAGCGTGAGTAATGACGTGGAAGAAAGCTCCAGTGTAGGCACCCACACCCAATCCCAAAAACATATAACCCAGTTGCGATACGGTGGAGTAAGCCAGTACCTTCTTAATATCGTTTTGCGTTAACGCAATTAAAGCGGCTACAATTGCAGTAGCTAAACCGACCACGGCAATAATTTCGGTGGTAAATGGGGCCAGGGTGAACAAGATGTTCGAGCGGGTGATCATGTAGATGCCTGCAGTCACCATGGTAGCGGCGTGGATGAGTGCCGAAACCGGGGTCGGACCTGCCATCGCATCTGGCAGCCAGGTAAACAAAGGCAACTGTGCCGATTTACCGGTAGCACCAATGAATAATAAAATAGTGATCAATGCTAAAGTGGCATTTCCGGGAGCCATTAAAGCCGCCTGAGGAAATACTTTGGCAAATTCTACGCTGCCGAAAGTGCTGTAGATCAAGAATACGCCCAACAGGAAACCCAAGTCACCAATGCGGTTCATTACAAAGGCTTTTTTGGCTGCACTGGCATAATTGCCGTTGGTAAACCAAAAACCGATGAGCAGGTAAGAGCATAAACCTACGCCTTCCCATCCAATAAACATCACCACATAATTGGAGCCCAACACGAGCAGCAACATAAAGAAGATGAAAAGGTTGAGGTAAGCGAAAAACTTGGCAAATCCGGCATCTTCATGCATATAACCGCTGGAATACACATGGATGAGGAAACCAATCCCGGTAACGATGAGCAGCATGATTGAGCTCAATGGGTCAACTAGGAAAGAGAACGGAATCTGCAAGGATCCCACATTAATCCAGTCGAAAAGTGGTACCAGGTAGCTTTTCTGAGCAGCGGCCTGCAATTCGAAGAAAATACCCAGGCTTAATCCGAAGGACAGCAAAATAGCCAAACTGCCGATCCAGCTGACCAGGGTTTTAGATAAAGTATTTCTGCCCAAACCATTGATCAGGAAACCAATGAGCGGGAAAACAGGAACTAAGTAAACTAAATTGATCATGCGCTGATTACCACTTTAACTTGTTCAATACATTGATATCAATGGAGTTCGTGTTGCGATACACCATTACAATAATGGCCAGACCCACCGCAACTTCTGCAGCAGCCAATGCCATGATAAAAAATACAAATACCTGTCCGGCTGCATCGCCACGGTAAGCCGAGAAAGCGGTCAGCAATAAATTCACCGCGTTCAGCATCAGCTCTACCGACATGAAGATCACGATGGCATTTCTGCGGATCAATACGCCCATAACGCCGATGGCGAAAATGATAGCACTGAGCAGGATATAATGATTTAATGGAACGCCCTGAATGGCTTGTGTAATATTTTCCATGCGATTAGGCTTCTTTTTTGGCTAATAATACCGCTCCCACCATGGCCGATAAAAGCAGCAAGGAAGAAATTTCGAACGGTAATAAAAATTCGTTGAACAATACTTTACCCAGGTTTTTCACCAGACCTAAATTCGGATTGGTCAGCACCACCGGATTGGATACGTTCAGTGCTTTAACTGAACCTACGAGCGTAACCAGTAAGCACATCCCAGCCACTACGCCTGCAATCTTAAGCAGGTTAGATTTAGCCGGTTCGGCATCCTTGTTCAAGTTGAGCAACATCAACACAAACAGGAACAATACCATGATGGCCCCCATGTACACAATGAAATTCACAATGGCCAGGAACTGGGCATTGAGTAAAATGTAATGAATGGTAAAGGTGAAAAAGGTAATGATCAGGTACAGCACACTGTGCACCGGATTTTTGGTAAAGATCACCAGTAACGAAAAGAAAATCGATAAAAAGGCGATCAGGTAAAATAAAGACTGGCTCATTACTTGGTCAATTCGGTTAATGGTTTTTCAACCAGTTTATCTTTTCCGTAAATAAAATCTTTACGCAGGAAATCGGCCGGAACGATCGGACCATCCAGGTAGATGGCTTCTTTTGGGCAGGCCTCTTCGCACAAGCCGCAGAAAATGCAACGCAACATGTTGATCTCATAAGTTGCGGCATATTTCTCTTCGCGATACAAATGCTCTTCGCCTTTTTTACGCTCGGCAGCTACCATGGTAATGGCCTCGGCCGGGCAAGATAAGGCACAGAGTCCGCAAGCAGTACAACGCTCACGACCTTCTTCATCTCGTTTGAGTGAGTGCATCCCACGCCAGTTTTCCGAAAACTCACGTTGTACCTCTGGATAAAATACAGTCTCCTTCGGTTTAAACATGTGGCGAAAAGTAATGGCCATACCCTTGAAGATTGCCGGGAGGTACATACGCTCCCAGAAATTCATCGGCTTCTGCTCTAAAACTTTCTTTCTGTTACTTAATGCTTCCATTTTAAAATCCGTTTACTAAAGCGGTCACAATTCCGGTCAACACAATATTGGCAATGGCCAAAGGAATCAACACCTTCCAGCCCAGGTTCATCAACTGATCGTAACGGAAACGCGGAATGGTCCAACGCACCCACATGAAGAAGAAGATGAACGCAAATATTTTGATGAACAATACACCCATTCCCAATAGCGGGCCAAAGGTTGGGCCTAATAAATTATTCATAAAATCCATACCAGGATAGTTATAACCACCAAAATATAAAGTGGCCATTACGGCTGAGGATACAAACATGTTGATGTATTCAGCGAACAGGAAGAAACCCAGTTTCATGGACGAATACTCGGTATGGTAACCACCCACCAATTCAGTTTCACACTCCGGTAAATCGAAAGGGGTACGGTTGGTTTCCGCGAAAGCGCAAACTAAAAAGATCAAGAATCCTAGAGGCTGATAAAACACGTTCCATTGGAAACCGTGCTGCTGCTCCACAATATCTTTTAAACTCAAACTGTTGGTTACCAATAATAAGGCGATGATGGATAGGCCCATCGGAATTTCGTAGCTGATGTTTTGTGAGGCGGCACGGATGGCACCCATCAGCGAGAATTTGTTGTTCGATGCCCAGCCACCGATCATGATGCCATACACACCTAGGGAAACTACACCAAAAATGTACAAAATACCCACATTGATATCGGCAGCTTGCAAAGCAATGGTTCTACCGAACAATTGGATATCCTGACCCCATGGAATCACAGCAGAGCCGATACAAGCGGTCAAAATGGCCAGAGATGGACCGGCAATAAAGAGGAATTTGTTTGATTGGGTAGGAATGATCTCTTCTTTCAGGAACATTTTCACTCCATCGGCCAAAGGCTGGAACATACCTCCGGGGCCAGCACGGTTCGGACCCACACGATCTTGAAGGAAAGCCGCGATTTTACGCTCGGCCAGGGTAGAGTACATCGCTACCAGCAAGCTCAAGGCAAAAATCACCGTGATGAACACAAATTTCTCAATAACGAATGCAATTTCCATTAGCTTTTCTTAGTTCTTTCGAATTCTTCTTTGTTTGCCGCCATTAGTGCCGGATTCTGCTGTATCACCGGAAGCGGCTTCAAGGTCTCGTAATGATTAGATGAAATTACCGAAGTATTGGCAATAGCACGAGGGCCTTCAATTACCCAGTCGCTGGTATTTTTCTTATCGAAGCGGCAGGTATTGCAAATGAATTCCTCCACTTCGTTATACTCGTCCTTGCGGGCGGTTACACGAATTACCTCTTCGCCTTTGTACCATAAAGTCACTTTACCCGAACAGGTTGGACAATCGCGGTGCGCATCTACCGGCTTGGTAAACCAAACACGGTTTTTGAAACGGAAGGTCTTGTCGGTTAAAGCACCTACCGGGCATACATCAATTACGTTTCCGGAGAAATCATTATCAATTGCCTGCTCGATGTAAGTAGATATTTCGGCATGGTCACCACGACCCAAAACTCCATGAACTCGGTTATCGGTAATCTGGTCGGCTACGTAGGTACAACGGTAGCACAGAATACAACGATTCATGTGTAACTGAATCTTATCGCCGATGTCGATCCGCTCAAAAGTACGGCGGTCAAATTCGTAGCGGGTTTGTGCAGCACCGTGCTCAAAACCTAAGTCTTGCAAGCTACACTCCCCTGCTTGATCACAAACCGGGCAATCTAATGGGTGATTGATCAATAACATTTCCACCACCCCTTTACGGGCTTCCACCACTTCTGGCGAAGTAATATTTTCCACTTCCATGCCATCCATCACGGTAGTACGGCAACTGGCTACCAGCTTGGGCATCGGGCGAGGATCTTTTTCAGAACCTTTGCTCACTTTTACTAAACAAGTGCGGCACTTACCACCACTGCCCTGCAGTTTGGAATAGTAGCACATGGCCGGCGGAACGATCTCACCTCCAATTTGCCTTGCAGCATTCAGGATGGTGGTTCCCGGCTCTACTTCTACGGAAATTCCGTCTATCGTTACTTTAACTTTATCAGACATGGTGAACGATTAAAATCTTTATACTGTTGCTGCAATAGCTGGAAGTGGATCGGCGTAATGTGCCAGGCCATAATTGCCTTTTAGTGCTTCCTGCGGATGCGTTACATGCCATTCGAACTCATCGCGGAAGTGACGGATGGCGCTGGCTACCGGCCAGGCTGCCGCATCTCCCAATGGACAAATGGTATTTCCTTCAATTTTTTTAGACACATCAACCAATAAGTCGATGTCGCTCATGGTACCGTGGCCATACTCTAAACGGTGCAGTACTTTTTCCATCCAACCGGTTCCTTCACGGCAAGGTGAACATTGTCCGCAGCTTTCGTGGTGGTAGAAACGGCTGAAGTTCCAGGTATTGCGAACGATGCAGGCATCTTCATCCAATACCACAAAACCGCCCGAACCCAACATGGTTCCGGTAGCGAAACCACCATCTGAAAGTGACTCGTAAGTCATTAGGCGGTTTTCACCATTTACGGTTTTTAAGATCAAGTTGGCAGGCAGAATTGGCACTGAAGAACCTCCGGCAACGACCGCTTTGAGGCGTTTGCCATTGGCCATACCGCCGCAATAATCTTCTGAATAAATGAATTCTTCTACAGAAACACCTAATTCGATTTCGTACACGCCAGGTTTGTTGATATTGCCAGAAGCAGAGATCAATTTGGTGCCGGTGCTACGTCCGATACCGATTTTGGCATATTCATCGCCACCTTCGTTTACGATAGGCACCACCGCAGCAATAGATTCTACATTGTTCACTACCGTTGGGCAACCATACAAACCAGATACTGCCGGGAATGGTGGTTTTATACGTGGGTTACCACGTTTACCTTCCAACGATTCAAGCAAAGCAGTTTCTTCGCCACAGATATAGGCACCACCTCCGGGTTGTACATACAGTTCGAGGTCGAAACCTGAACCTAAAATATTTTTACCTAAAAATCCGGCTGCTTTGGCTTCCGCAATCGCTTTTTCCAAAATGCGGATCTGCGGCATCATCTCACCACGAACGTAGATGTAGGAGGTATTGGCACCCAAAGCATAGCTCGATACGATCATTCCCTCAATTAATAAGTGAGGAATATGGGTCATCAGGTAGCGGTCTTTGAAGGTACCCGGCTCTGATTCATCGGCGTTACATACCAAATAACGCGGCACTCCTTCCGGCTTGGCCAAAAAGCTCCACTTCATCCCGGTAGGAAAACCTGCTCCACCACGGCCACGCAGGCCTGATTTCTTCACTTCTTCTACCACATCATCGGGCGAAAGGGTTTTTAAGGCCTTCTCTACCGCTCGGTATCCACCTTGCTGACGATACACCTCGAAGGTGTTGATACCCGGCACGTTAATGTGTTCAAATAATAGTTTACGAGCCATTTATTTTTTCTTTAACTCCTCAATTAAGGTATCGATTTTATCTTCTGTTAAGTTTTCGTAATAGGTATAATCCGGACCGATTTGTAAAACCGGAGCCATACCGCAAGCTGCTAAACACTCTACGCCTCTCCAACTGAACAAACCGTCTTTGGTTACTTCGCCTTCTTTTACCCCTAATTTTTTCTCGAGATGTGCCATCATTTTATCAGAACCCACCAATTGGCAAGGCCCGGTGCGGCATACTTCCAAAACGTATTTACCTTGCGGCTGCAGGAAGAACATGGTGTAAAAAGTGGCTACTTCATACACTTCAATCGGTTTGATATTCAGGTATTCAGCTACCTTGTCCATAGCCGAAGGGCTTAACCAGCCATACTCGGCCTGTACTAAGTGCAATACCGGCAAGAGGGCCGACTTTTGTTTTCCTTGGGGATAACGTTTTACGATTTCATCAAACTGAGCAATCAGCCCGGTCGAGAAATTGATTTCATGGGTTTCAGTTACCTTAAGCATCTAACTCTCCCGCAATAACGTTTAAACTACTCATGTTAATAATCGCATCAGAAAGCAACATGCCGCTGCTCATCGGAGCGTACATCTGGTAATTGATGAAGCTCGGACGGCGGAAGTGTAAACGATATGGCGAACGTCCGCCATCGTTTACCAGGTAGAAGCCCAACTCGCCGTTGCCGCCTTCTACTGCATGGTACACTTCTGTTTTCGGAGTCTCGATTTCTCCCATCACAATTTTGAAATGGTAAATCAAGGCTTCCATATTGTTGTATACGTCTTCCTTGGCCGGCAGGTAAAATTCCGGTACTTCGGCATGGAAAACGCCTTTGGGTTCTTTTTCTATTTTCTCCATCGCCTGCTCAATAATGCGCAAACTCTGCCAAATTTCTTCATTACGTACAATGAAACGATCGTACACGTCGCCAGTTGTTCCTACCGGGATTTCGAAATCAAAATCCTGATAAGAAGAATAAGGTTCATTTACACGAACATCATAATCAACACCGGTGGCTCTTAAAATTGGACCACTCCAGCTGTAATTCAATGCAGTTTCCGGATCAACGGCCGCCACGCCTGAAGTACGCTCAATGAAAATACGGTTACGGTTAAAGAGTGCCTCGAACTCCTTCATAATTGGCGGAAAGTTTTTGAGGAACTTACGGATCTTCGCGAAAGCGATATCGTTAAAGTCACGCTCAAAACCACCTATACGACCGATATTGGTGGTTAAACGGGCACCACAAATTTCTTCATAAATTTCGTAGATGTGCTCCCGCTCTTCCATCAGGTAAAGGAAACCCGTGAATGCTCCGGTGTCTACTCCCAAAATTCCATTACAAATTAAGTGATCGGAAATACGAGCCAATTCCATAATGATGACACGTAGGTAATCGACACGTTTCGGGGTTTGAATATCGAGCAGTTTTTCTACCGTCATGTGCCAGCCCATGTTGTTAATGGGCGATGAACAGTAATTCAAACGGTCGGTTAATGGGGTGATTTGGTAGAATGGGCGATGTTCCGCAATTTTTTCGAAGGCACGATGGATGTAGCCAATGGTAGATACGCCACTCACAATACGTTCACCATCCATCTCCAATACGTTTTGGAATACACCATGCGTAGCGGGGTGGGTGGGACCTAAATTGAGGGTATGCGTCTCTTTTTGCGGGTCGTTATCTGTAAATACCGGATGGTTCATCATCTGCCGAAGAAATAATCTTTTTTATCTACACGATTCGGGTCTTCCAATGGATACTCTCTACGCATCGGGAAAACCGTCATCTCATCTACATTTAAAATACGACGTAAATCCGGATGTCCTTCGAAATTGATTCCGAAGAAATCATAGGTTTCACGCTCCATCCAATTGGCACCATTCCATAAATGAGATGCTGTTGGGATGCTCGGCTTGTCGGCCGATAAAAATACTTTAATCCGTACCCGGATGTTATGGCGCAAACTGTGCAGGTGATAAATCACCCCGATTGCCAATTCTTTTTCTGGGTAGTGGATTCCGGTAATATCGGTGAGGTAATTGAATTGCAATGCTGCATCTTCTTTTAAGAATTTCAACACTTCTGCAATCGTTTCCTTACCGGTTTCAAAAGTTAACAAGCCATAGGGTTCTGCAGGCACAGAAATCTGATCTGCGAAACGAGCCGTCAGCTTTTGAATTAATGACTGGTTATTTAATTTGTCCATTACTGGATTCCGTATTTTGCTAATAATTCTTTGTATTCAGGAGATTCGCGGCGACGCAGTGATTCGTTCTTCACCAGCTCCTGTATTTTATTAAATCCATCAATGATGGCTTCGGGACGTGGAGGGCATCCGGGTACGTAAACGTCTACCGGAATTACTTCATCAATACCTTGTAAAACAGAATAAGTATCGAAAATACCTCCGCTCGATGCACAGGCACCTACAGCAATTACCCAGCGTGGTTCGGCCATTTGTACATATACCTGGCGTAGCACCGGAGCCATTTTCTTGGCAATAGTTCCCATCACCATCAGCAAATCGGCCTGGCGTGGCGAAAAACTCGGGCGCTCGGAACCGAAACGGGCAAAATCATAATGCGAGCCCATGGTAGCCATGAACTCGATGCCACAACAAGAAGTAGCAAATGGCAAGGGCCACAAGGAATGTGAACGAGCCAAGCCAACCACTTTATCTAAAGAAGTAGCAAAAAAACCGGAGCCTTCTATCCCGGGAGGAGCTTCAACTATATTAATTTCGCTCATAATTGCCTTTTTTATAATCTTAGGGCCTTATTTATTTAGCGCCCAAATGTAATGTTTAAACACCTTATTCCCAATCCAGCGCACCTTTTTTCAGCACATAAATGAAGCCTAATAAAAGGGTACCCATGAAGATGAACATTTCGATAACACCAGCCCATCCAAAGTCTCTGAAATTGACAGCCCAGGGATACATAAAAATCACCTCCACATCAAACAACACAAATAAAATAGCCACCAAAAAATACTTGATAGAGAAAGGTTGACGGGCATTACCGATGGACTCGATTCCCGATTCGAAAGGAATCAATTTATCGGCAGTTTTGCGTTTGGGACCTACCAAGTGGGTTACCACCATGGTGACCACTACGAAACCGAGTGCCACAATCATTTGAAAAATAATTGGCAAGTAATTTACGGGAGTGCTTTGTGCTTCCATCGTTTGATTTTGGTGCGTCAAATATAAAAAGAAAGCGCCTTAATCGGATGATTAAGGCGCTTAAATGAATGTCATTTTTTTATTTTGTACCGCCGATGGCTTTCATAGCTTCCATGGCTACGGCATTGGCCGGATCTAACTCTAAAATCTTGCCAAAATACGTTTTAGCTTTATCGTAATCTTTATCCTTTTTGGCAGCTACCTGACCCAGGTAAGTATAAGCCTCAATGATTCCGGGAGTGTTTTTCGCAGCTAATTCTGGTTTAGTAACCGTTACAATCTCAACGTATTTTTCATAAAAAGGAACTGCCAAACCCTGACTTTCATTTTCATCATCCAACTGACGGTTGATACGCCCTCTGAACTGCCAAGCCGCATGGGTGGTTGGTGAACGCTGAATTAAATAGCTGAAAGCAGAATCGGCTTTTACCAGCAATTCTTTATCGGCAGGAAGACCGGCGGTTTTCTTAGCTCCATAATCGAAATAGTAGGAAGAACCGAGGTAATAATAATCTAATAAGTTTCTCTGCGGATTTTTAACCGCAATTTCGTAGGCAGCAGCAGCTTTATCATATTTTTTCAAACCATATAGCTCTTTGGCAATTTCACTCATGCCAGAAACTAAGTTAGAGTCTAACTGAACTGCTTTTTGTACAATTTCAAAACCTTCGGCATCTTGGCCCAGCTTGATCATTGCACGACCCAGGTAGCTGTAATCTCTACCAATGATACGCTTAGGTTCTACTTTTGACATGAAATCTTTGATGGCCTGTATACTGGCCTCATAATTTCCGTTCTCGAATGCAGAGTAACCCAAGTAACGCAAAATTCTTTTGTTGGCCTTATCCATTTGGGCCATGGCTTGCGCTTCCTGCTCTAATGTTTTGTAATCTTTAGCCAAGATCAAGAAATCGGCATAACGCATGCGTGAGTCTAAGGACATGTCGGTTAACTCCAAGTATTTCTTGTAGTAATCTAATGCCTGTTTGATTTTAGCATCGTAATTACGGCCATCTGATCTGGCCCACAAATAATAGGTTTCAGCCAATTCGCGGTATGCCGGTCCATAATTAGGGTCGATGGCTAAAACGCTGTTGAACTCATCCACCGATTCCTGGAAGGCTTTCGACATTTTATTGATCACGCCTAATTCTATCTTAGAGCGCAATAAGTTTTTATTGAGATCGAAAGCAGTGCGGTAAGCGCTGTAAGCTTCCGAGTTTTTCATCTGACCACGATAAGCATCACCCAGGTAAAGGTTGGCTTCTGCTAAAAACAATTCAGCACCTTTAGGATTAGTGGTGGATAATACTTTTTGGTAATTAGAAATGGCCAATTCATAGTTTGGCTTTTTTGCAGATGCATAAGCACGGCCGATGTAAAGGTTGGCTCTATTGTCCTTTTTATCAGACAATGAAACTGCTTTATCAAAATAAGTTTTAGCCGCAGCTTCGTTTCCATTCTCTAAATCTACCTGACCTAAACCGATGTAATTAAGCGGAAAAGCAGGATTTTTAACTACTCCTTCTTCAAATACCACTTTAGCAGAATCATCATAGTCTGTTTTTAAGTAAACCTGTCCTAAAAAGAAGTAACTCTCACCTAAGTTTGGCTGCATGCTGATTAAACTTTTCAGCTGTGATTTTGCTTTCTGATACTGCTCCGCATCTATAGATTTTCTGGCATCAGTTAATGACTGTGCAAAAACGGATGAACCCAACAATACAAGCATAAGGCCTGCCTTGAACACTTTTTTCATCATTTCCATGGTTCGAATATCTAATTTTTATTCTTATTTTCTAATAATAATTTCTCTCGAGGGAATTTTATCTGGAAGTAAGCCTGATTTAAGGATCAAACGCTGTCCGCGTTCGCTGGCTACAAATGTGACAAAACCTGTGCCCGGACCGGGTCCACCCTCACAATTAATCAAATACAAATTACGAATTAGCGGGTATAATCCCAAGGCTAAATCATTTTGAGTGGGTTTATAATAGCGGTCATCGCCCGGCTTGCCAGACAAGTTTTTCACGCCCATTACCCTTAGATCGGAAACGTAGGGAGCCAAATCGGCATCAGGTTGATCAATCCAATTGATCCCGATTACACCGATGCTGCCCGGATGAGTGGCTACATATTTGATAACTTCCGGATTCGATTTCAGGGCGTATATGCCGGTGGAAGGCAATTGTTTTACGCCAGCCAATTCTTTTAAATAACGAACGGTGCTCGAGTTGGGATTATCAAATACCAGTTGTTTGATGCTTCCCGGCTTACCTTGCATACTCATGAGCAGATCCTGTACTTTTACCAGCGTATCTGAAGTGTTTTTATGAGTAATTAAAGCAATACCATCTAATGCAAAACGGTTTACCCTAATTTTAATTTGTTTACGCTCATAGAATTTCGCCTCTTCCGTTGTCAGTGTTCTAGACATCACAGCAACTTTGGCACTGTCTGCAATGAGCAAATTCAATAACTCGTTTTCGGGCTTATAGATGGCTTGAACATTTGCGTTAGGGTAGGCACTTTGAAAAACCATTAATTGATCTTCAATAATGGGTGCAAAAGTTTCATCAACCACCAGGTTAACACTGCCTTTGGTATAGCTTTTTTCTTCCGTATCAGCATCACCCTGACGACAGGCAGTGAATACGACTGTGAACAACAGCAGAACAAATGATAATTTATTAAACATGATCAACCCTTATTGTCTTGTACTAACCTAATGAACCGGAGAAATGAATAAACTATCAAAATAACACCAAAGGCGATGCGATAGTTTCTGGCAAGTTCTACCGGCATATCTTTCCACAGAATAAACATGGAACCTGCAACGAGGTAGAAGGTAAACATCAGAAGGCGTAAAACGAACAGAAATCGCTGTGACAGCGATTTCTGTTGTTCATTCACATATTTTGACATGGAATTATTGTCCGGCTAACTGGAAGAAGATTGGCATGGTGTAAGCAACACGTACATTACGACCATTTTGTACACCTGGTTTCCAAGCTGGTGCTGCTTTCAATACACGAACTGCTTCTTCGTCGCAACCACCACCAATTCCTCTCAACACTTTAATATCAGTTAAATCTCCGTTTTTCTCTACTACGAAACTTACAATTACACGACCGGTAATGTTGTTTTCGCGAGCAATAGGAGGATATTTCATGTTTTTCTGCAAGTATTTACCCCAACCTGACTGACCGCCCGGGAATTCTGGCATCACCTCAACGCTAGCAAAATCGACAATACTATTGTCCTCTACTACATCGGAGTTACCTACCGGTTCGTCAATTCTGATTTCGGCATTCGGGTCACCTTCAATGGTTTTTTGACCAGGATCTGCCTTTTTCAATTCTTCCACGGTTGGTGGCTCTTCGTCACGCACCTTTTCTGCAGGTACTACCACCGGAGGCGGGAAACGTACCTGATCCACTTTTGGCTTTGGTGGCTCTGGTGGAGGTGGAGGAGTTTCTTTATCAATGGGTGGCGGCGCCGATAAAACCACTTCAGTTTGCTTAAACTGCTCGCTATCGTCAGGTAAAATACCTGAAATATAACGTACAATTAATGGTGTAGTAACCAATACAATAAAAAGGGAACTACCTACCAATAAGGCACGGCTGGTGGTTTTAGGGTTATCCTTACGAAGCTCGTATGCACCGTAAGCTTTATTGCGCCCGGCGAAGACTACTTCGAGCCACTCTGGTTTAAAAATATCTAATTTAGACCCTAACATCTTATTTATAATAATTATGGGAGTTAATAATTTGTTTTAGCTTACGTAATTTAATTTACTGAAATTATTTGTAAATCCCGTCACGTTTCATCAATCCAATTTCCGGATCAGTGATGTCTACAATCGCGTAGGTTTGCACACCGGTAATTTTCATTTCATCTAAGATATCTACCAAGTTTCTGTAATTAGACTTGTCGCTCGGTTTGATCAACACGATGAGTCCTTTTTTCGGATCTCCGGTAATTCCTCTAACCTCTTTAATTTTTTCGAGAATCGCTTTGCGAATTCCGTTTCTACCATAATTATCAACAGTAGGGGTTTTAGGATTGTCTACCAAACCCATGTACCATTCTAATCGGTTATTTTGACCCAATAGAATCGTCATGGTACGGTTGTCCGCAATTTCTAATTTAGATTCTGGCTTGTCCTTATCTTTATCGGGCATGGCTAAATCCATGGCCTGTGGCTTCGCTAAGGTAGTAGTAAGCATGAAGAAGGTGATCAATAAGAAAGCCAAATCTACCATCGCGGTTAAGTCAACACGCGTAGATTGTTTTTTACTTCTTACCTTACCACCGCCTTTTTTACCACCACCCGAGGAGGTATCTAATTCTGCCATCGTTTAATATTTAATGTTTACGATTTTAATTTTCTGCTTGTCTCAGCGAAGTAATTAAGCTGAACTTATTGATATTTTGTTTTTGAAGAATATCAACCACTTTTTTGATCTCTGGGTATTCTTCTCTCGAATCTCCTTTGATACTGAAACGAAGGTCTGTATTATTCAACTCCTTGGTCGCATAACGGGCGGCTAAAATCCACTCATTTAATTGATTGTCGGTAGAATCAGCCGGAATACCGGTTTGGAGACCTGGCTGGTTACGTTCATCACCGCTCAAGGCAATCAGTTGTTTAAGATTTCCAACTGGCACACCAAAAGATTCGATAACTGAAAAACGTAATTTTTCTTCTTCGGTAAACTGCAAACTGTATTTCTCGGCAATACGATTCAGCATGTTGATACGGATCTGCTGACCTTTAACACCAAAGAAAACCTTTCCTTGACCAATGGTTAAAGTGGCGATATCGGTCTCAGGCAATTTAATTTTAACTGTAGAAGCCGGGGTATCAACTGGCAATGGTTCTGGTTGGCGAGCCGTTGCAGTGAGGATGAAGAAGGTAAGCAACAAGAATGCCACATCACACATGGCGGTCATGTCAATTGCCGTACTCTTTCTGGGAACTTTTACTTTAGGCATTTTGAATATTGTTTAACTGTTGAAAGTACATGATAGTTGATGATAAATCCCGAAACTCTGTCGAGTTCCGGGATCTTAAAACTCAAAAACTATTATTTATGTGTACTAGCGTAAGTTTGTACAATTGAGAAACCTGCCTCATCGATAGAGTAAGTTAACTTATCGATTTTAGAAGTAAACAAGTTGTACATAATGATAGCTAAAGCTGAAGTAGCAATACCAGTTGCAGTATTGATCAAGGCTTCAGAAATACCGTTCGCTAATTGAGACTGGTCAGGCGCACCTGCAGTTGCCAAAGCCGAGAAGGCTTTGATCATACCGGTTACTGTACCTAATAGACCCATCAAAGTACCGATAGATACCAAAGTAGCAATTACAGTTAAGTTTTGCTCTAACATCGGCATTTCTAATGCAGTTGCTTCTTCAATATCTTTCTGGATAGCCAAGCATTTTTGGTCAGTATCCATATTTTTTTCAGATTCTACTTCTTTATATTTTTTCAAGCCAGATTTGATCACGTTTGCAACAGATCCTTCTTGCTTATCGCACTCAGCAATAGCTGCATCAATGTTACCAGCGCTCAATAAAGACTGAATTTTTTTAACAAAAGCGTCAACATTACCTTTTCCGGCTGATTTGTTGATCACGAAATAACGCTCAAATGAGAATACTACTACCATTAAGAATAATCCCATTAACACAGGAACTACATATCCACCTTTGTAAACCATACCAAAGTAGTTACCAGGTAGCGGATGACCGTTCTCAGGGTCTCCACCTTCGAAGTTTGCAGGGCTACCCATTACAAATTTCCATAGAATAACACCGATAAGAATACAGATTACGATAGATAAACTCGCAAAAAGATTTGAACCAGAATTTTCTTTTTTAGCACTTGCTGCTTTAGATGCGTTTGCCATTGTTTTAATTTTTAGTTTTTGGTTTTGTTTTAATTATGAATTATTGGTTTTTCGTTTTTAACGGATAACAAAAATATAACTTTCAGCAAATAAACAGCTAAAGTCACATTTTTATTACCCTATTTATTTCAAATAAACTTCTGCAATGAAAACTATTTTTTTTTGCAATTGCAAATCGAAGCAAAAAATTAATATGGGTTCTATGCAGATACAGTTGTACGGGGTGCGGCAGACAATATTTCTTCTGATGCAAATTCGGCAAACTGTGTGAAGTTTTTAACGAAAGCCTGGGCAAGTTCAGCGACTTTTAAATCATATGCCTGCTTGTCTGACCAGGTATTTCTTGGGTTCAATATTTCTGCAGGTACCTCAGGACAAGATTGAGGCATCATTAAGCCAAAAACCGGATGTTCTTCGTAAGACACTTTATCTAATAATCCATTCAAGGCAGCAGTAATCATTGCCCGGGTATACGATAATTTCATTCGGTGACCAACGCCATACGGTCCGCCCGTCCAACCGGTATTGATTAACCAAACATTTACAGCCTCTGTTTTTAGTTTTTCTCCCAAAAGTTCGGCATAAGCTGTAGGATGCAGGGGCAAGAATGCCTTACCAAAACAAGCTGAAAAAGTGGTTTGTGGTTCGTTAATGCCAGCTTCTGTACCCGCTACCTTTGCAGTGTAGCCCGAAATGAAATGATACATGGCTTGGGCCGCATTCAATTTAGAGATAGGCGGTAATACCCCGAAAGCATCGGCAGTTAAAAAGAAAATATTTTTTGGTTTAGGCCCTACTGAAGGTATTTTAGCATGGCTGATGTAATGTAAAGGATAAGAAACCCGGGTGTTTTCCGTTTTTTGAATATTTGCAAAATCTACCGTACGGCCCCCCTCATAAAAATTGATGTTTTCCAACAAGGAACCAAATTTGATGGCACGGTATATTTCTGGTTCTTTCTCCGGGGTCAGATCTACACATTTGGCATAACATCCGCCTTCAAAATTGAAAACAGTATCCTTGCCCCAGCCATGTTCATCGTCTCCAATTAAATCTCTCGAGGGATCGGCCGATAAGGTGGTTTTTCCTGTCCCAGATAAACCGAAGAAAATGGCCGTATCTCCGCCATTGATTCCCTGATTAGCCGAGCAGTGCATAGATAAAACCTGATGATTTTTAGGCAATAGGAAGTTCAATACAGAAAAAATTCCTTTCTTAATTTCACCGGTATAGCCAGTTCCGCCAATCAAAATCATCTTTTTACTGAAGTTGATGATACTGAAATTATGCTGACGGGTACCGTCTATGGCAGGGTCGGCCTTGAAACCGGGAGCAGCAATCACAGTCCACTCAGGACGATCGGCCGGATCCGGGTTTTCAGGACGGAGGAACAAATGGTGCGCAAACAGATTTTGATAAGCGGTCTCACTCACCACCCTGATGTTTAATCGATAACTGCCATCGGCACAAGCATAAGCATCGCGAACATAGATGGGCTTTGCAGAAAGATGAGCAATTACTTTTTGATAAAGCGAGTCAAATTTTTGAGAATCGAATTTTATGTTGATGTCTCCCCACCAAACTGAATTTTCAGTGATGGAGTCAGCAACAATAAAACGGTCTTTCGGTGAACGACCGGTGAACTCTCCAGTATCAACAGCCAATGCTCCAGAGTCGGCCAACAAGCCTTCTTTATTCGCCAATACTTGCTCCACTAATTCCGGAATGCTGAGTTGATAATGTACAGCTGGGCAATTTTGTAAATGCAGGTAATCCAGCTGCGTGTTTTTCATAGGTTTTGGGCTCATATTTTAACGGTTTCTGAGAAAAAATCAGCACAACAAAATTAGGAAGAAAACAACGTCTTGGTAATAAAATGGTTTTAAATTTTAGCTTGTTGTAAAAAAAACACTAAGATTTAATACATTGTTTATCAGTAACTTATGGTTGTTAAATTGAGTATTTCAGCCACCTATTTTTTTCACTTTGTAGCCATCCGCCAAAAGTATTTGTAGGATTTTTTCGCGGAAATCTCCCTGAATCAGAATTTCACCATCCTTTACGGCACCGCCTACCCCACATTTTTGTTTCAGTTTCTTACCCAGCGCTTCCAAATCCTCAGTTCGGCCAATGTATCCGGTAATCAGCGTAACCGACTTTCCTCCTCTTTGTTTACGATCAAGCTGTATTCTCAGGTCTTGCTGAGATGCAGGCAAAGTCTCTGTTTCCTCCAAAGGTTCAGGTTCGTAGTTAAAATCGGGATCGGTGGAGTACATGATCCCATTCCATTTATTTGTTTTCTTCGACATGCTTAATTGATCACATTCAAGGAAGCGGGTTTGACCACAATGTGCAATTCGGCTTCCAGTTCTATGGGTTCACCATCCAAATGCACCGGTCCGGGCACATCTCTTTGGATAAAGGCTTCTTTAATTTTAAAAATTTCGAGATATGCGGAGCGGTCGGCCGTTTTACTAAACATCCGGTAAGCCAAAGCAGGAAACATGTACAACGGAAAAGGCTTTACCACACATATATCTAACAAACCATCTGTTAAAGAGGCATTGGGAGAAATGTGCGCATTGTTACCATACTGACTCGAGTTGGCTAAACTGATCATGAAGGCCTTCCGCTGAATTGTTTTTCCGTCTAATTTTAAAACATACCATTGAGGGCGATATTTTAAGAGCTCTGCCAAGGTATTTCTAATATAACCCCATAAACCCCTGGTTTTATCTCGGGCAAATCGGGAACTGATTTGGGCATCGAAACCAATTCCACTCACGTTAAAGATAGGATGGCCATTGAGCGTGGCCGCATCAATCCTTGTAAAATTGAATCGGTTGATCAGCCCCAAGGCTTCCTTTACCTGAAATGGAATACTCAAAAAGGTAGCCAGCCCATTCCCCGATCCCATGGGGATAATACCGAGGTATTTATCAGATCCAACCAATACAGATGCAATTTCATTCACCGTACCATCACCACCAACTGCCACAAACAGATCGGTATCGGTCAATAAATCCTTCACTAACATCTTGGCATGGCCCACAAATTCGGTATAGCACAGCTGATAAGAAAATTGAGCACGATCCAGGTGCTGCTCAATCAACTCGGGCAATTGACCTTTTGATTTTCCGCCCGAAACAGGATTGATGATGAAAGCGACTTTCTTTTTCAAAGCATTGATGGCTCTTTTGACCAACAAATTAAACTCAAATAATTAAGAATATAAAAATTGTTCTACTTTTGCCTTTGCAAAAAAGTGGATCGATTTGCGTTGATTGCAACCACGTAAAAAAAAGTGCTAAAAAACTCGATTTTTACCCTTCTCAATCCCTTTTCTGCATTTTATTTTTATTGAAATTTAAAAATTAAAATACGATGCCTTACTTATTTACCTCTGAATCTGTTTCTGAAGGCCACCCAGACAAAGTAGCCGATCAGATTTCTGATGCGCTTATTGATAACTTCCTGGCTTGGGATGCCGATGCCAAAGTAGCTTGTGAAACCCTGGTTACTACCGGACAAGTGGTTTTAGCCGGCGAAGTGAAATCTTCAGCCTACCTGGATGTTCAAAAAATTAGCCGAGAAGTGATCCGTAAAATCGGATATACCAAATCTGAATACATGTTTGAAGCCGACTCTTGCGGTGTCTTATCAGCCATTCACGAACAATCGGCCGATATCAACCAGGGTGTTGATCGTAAAGAAAAACAAGATCAGGGAGCGGGCGATCAAGGTATGATGTTTGGTTATGCAACCAATGAAACTGAAAATTATATGCCATTGGCCCTTGATTTATCTCATAAGATCCTGATCGAGCTGGCAGCATTGCGTCGCGAAAACAAAGAGATCAAATACCTGCGTCCCGATGCTAAATCGCAAGTAACCATCGAATACAGCGACGATCACCGTCCCATCCGTATCGATGCCATTGTGGTCTCCACTCAGCACGATGATTTTGCCGAGGAGAAGGCCATGCAGGAGCAAATCAAAAAAGACATCATCAACATCCTGATCCCAAGAGTCAAGGCGCAATTGAAGCCCGAACTGCAAAGTTTGTTCACAGATCAGATCAAATACCATATCAACCCTACCGGGAAATTTGTGATCGGCGGACCACATGGTGACACCGGCCTAACCGGACGTAAAATTATTGTGGACACCTACGGTGGAAAAGGCGCACATGGAGGGGGAGCTTTCTCTGGGAAAGATCCTTCAAAAGTGGACCGCTCTGCTGCTTATGCAACTCGCCACATCGCTAAAAATTTGGTGGCAGCTGGTTTGTGCAGCGAAGTGTTGGTACAGGTTTCTTATGCCATTGGTGTAAAAGAGCCCATGGGAATTTATGTGAACACCTACGGCACTGCCAAAACTGGTTTAGGTGATGGAGAAATCGCAAAAAAGATTGAGCAAATTTTCGATATGACGCCTTATGGCATCGAAACCCGTCTCAAATTGCGTAATCCTATTTATTCCGAAACTGCCGCTTATGGCCACATGGGACGTAAAAATGAAACCGTTAAGAAAACATTCAACGGTAGCAATGGCGACAGTAAAACCCTGGAGGTGGAATTATTCACCTGGGAGAAACTCGACTATGTGGATAAAGTAAAAGCCGCTTTTGGATTATAAACTTTTATGAGGACCTGTCAAAAGCCTCCCGAAAATCGGGAGGCTTTTTTTATTTTGCAGTATGGAAAATAAAAATCCCTGGACCATTTTATCTGAGAAAGAGCTTTATAGTAATCCCTGGATCAGTCTGAATGAATATCAAGTACTCAATCCGGCAGGTAATCCCGGGATTTATGGTAAGGTGCATTTTAAAAATCTGGCCATCGGCATTTTGGCGCTTGACGATGAACAAAATACCTGGCTGGTAGGTCAATATCGATTCCCATTAAATGAATACAGTTGGGAAATTCCGGAAGGTGGTTGCCCCCTGGGTACCGATCCGCTGGAAAGCGCTAAAAGGGAACTCCTGGAGGAAACGGGCATCAGCGCTGCAAATTGGAAAGAAATACAACGCATGCACCTTTCCAATTCAGTGAGTGACGAGTTAGCTATTATTTACCTGGCTCAGGATCTATCTTTTGGTGCAGCAGAACCAGAAGAAACTGAACAGCTGCAAATCAAAAAAGTAAGATTTGAAGAGGCTTATCAAATGGTGCTTGAAGGGAAGATTACGGATTCCATCAGTGTGGCGGCCATCCTGAAACTGAAAACCATGCTTTAACCTCACTCAGGATCAGGTCGTTAAGAAATATTTTTTACAAGAAAATGGATAATATTTGATTTATTTCACCGTTATTTGTAGAAAAATTGACCATGAAAAAGGAAAAAACTACTATCTCTCCCTTCGTTTTAGTATTAGTTCCCATGCTCTTAGGCCTGATCTATCTGGCCAGCAATACCGAATTGCAAGTACCTGCTGAAAAATACAATGCAAGCATCCACTTCAGTGTGCCTGAATTTCAGGTAGTGGTAAAAACTGTTTTTGCCCTTATTTTTTAAGCAAGATTACCTGCCTGGTTGTGGTATAATGACCAAGCTTTCATGTCCATCGGCATCTACCGACTGTACACCAAAAAAGTAATTATCTTTTGAATAGTTTAAGGTGAGGCTCGTATCCTTCACAAAGAACTTCTTTTCCCAAACCGCACTGCTGGTTTCACGCATCGTCACATAATACCCAAAAGGTGCTTCTCCAACAGGGGCTTCCCATTTTAAGGTACTCTTATTGGTCAGTTCATTGGTGAGCATGCGTACCTTTTGTGGTTCTCTGGGTGCCAAGGCTAGGTTAGCTAAGGCGGCCAGGTTCATACGAGCAACTTTTTGGGTATAGTTATAATCTACGAAATCGGGCAGATCGCCGTAATTAATTCCATTCTCGGTACGAATATCTTGGTGCTGACGGATGAAATTCTCATTCATTTCGGTTACCCTGATGGCTGCAAAGCCTTCCTGAGAAAAAGGTGTATGGTCGCCACCTCTCAAATAGCGATCGCGGCGATAGATCAATTTCACATCCAGTTGGTCTACATAACGTTCACCCGCTTCCTTTAAATAACGGGCAAAAGAACGGGCTGCGCCATCATTTTCTGAACCGGTACTATTTCGCAAATTAGCTTGAGCACTGGTTTCGGTTGGCGAAATAGCTTCGCTAAAGATCCGAACACTCCGATTATCTTTCAGATCGGTTTCAGAGCTATAGGTGTTGCCCACAATATCATTGGTGATCATACCGGCCACGTTCCATTTTTCGGCTTTTGCTCGTTTGGCCAGATTGGTGGCACCATAAAGACCTTGCTCCTCACCTACCATGGCTACAAAAATAAGGGTCGCGTTAAAGCGCTGTTTGCTCATGACCCTGGCCAATTCCATGGCTACGGCCGTCCCCGAAGCATCGTCGTTGGCACCGGGTGCAAAGCTCTTGGCATCCATCACATCAGAAACCCTTGAATCATAATGGCCCGAAACAATAAAAACACGATCATCCGCTGGGTCGGTACCCGGGAGAATAGCCAATACATTTTTCATCACGGTGGGTACACTCACCCGCCGGCCATCAGCTGGCTGCGTGAAGGTATCAAACTCAACCTTTAATCTTCCGCCAGATTCTTTAGCATATTTTTCCATTTCAGCCTTGATCCAGTTTCGGGCAGCCCCAATCCCGGTTTTTGTACTCAGGGTATCACTCAGGGTATGGCGGGTATGAAAGCTCACCAGCTTTCTAACTGTTGCTTCTATTTGTTGAGCAGAAACTTGCTCAACCATATTTTTAATCGTTGGATCCAGAGATTGAACAGTGGTTTGCGCACTTACACCAAGTGCAAAAAACAAGCTGAACAGTAATGCATAAGGCTTCATGATTTTCCTGCTTTATAATAAAAATGTTATGTTGAATTTAGGATAATAATCCAGAATTATAAATAGGTTTGTTAAAAGCACACCAAAAAATAAGTTTATGAAAAGATTTTTTATTCTTTCAATGCTGCTATTCGTCGGCCTTAGCAAAGCGGGCTTTGCACAAGAAGAGCAGCTGGACCAACAGGCCATTCAAAAAATTAGAGAAGAGGGACTCAACAGATCGCAGGTGATGCAAACTGCATTTAACCTTACCGATGTAGCTGGTCCGCGTTTACCCAATTCGCCTGGCTTAAAAAGAGCGCAAGATTTTGCTATCAATGCCCTAAAAAGCTGGGGAATCAGCAATGCTGGTTTGGAGCCATGGGGTAAATTTGGCAAGGGTTGGGAAATCCAAAAAAATTATGCGGCCATTACCGTTCCTTATTACCATGCCATCATTGCCTCTCCAAAAGCATGGACCCCGGGTACGGAAGGCTTGATCAAAGCAGAAGTAGTTTTAATTAAGGCTGATACCATTAGCGACTTAGAAAAATACAAAGGGAAGCTGAAGGGTAAGGTGATCATTTTTGATGTAAACAATACCCTGAATACGAGTTTTAAATCGGATGGAACCCGTTTTACCGATGAAGATCTGGAGAAAATGACGGCTCCGGCAAGTCCACGACCCAGTGGGGCAGGCGCATTTAACAACGATCAAATGGCTCTTTTACGCAAACAAAGAGCTTTAAGGGCGCAAATCAACGAGATGCTCGTGCAGGAAAATGCCGGTCTTATTCTAAGCAACGGAAGAGGAAACCATGGCACCTTTTTTACCAGCAATGGTGCTTCATATGCTGCAGATGCAAAACCAGTTTTACCAGAGCTGGAAGTTTCTCAGGAAGATTATTTACGCATTTTAAGGTTGGTAAAGGCCGGACAGCAGGTTGAGATGGAGGCTGATTTGAAAACCAGGTTTATCGAAAATGATTTCTCAGACCATAATCTGGTTGCAGAAATTCCGGGAACTGATAGAAAATTGAAAGAAGAAGTGGTGATGTTGGGTGCCCACTTAGACTCTTGGCATGCAGCTACAGGGGCTACAGATAACGCAGCCGGGTCGGCCGTGATGCTGGAAGCCATGAGGATTTTAAAAGCCATCAACTTCAAACCAAAACGTACCATCCGAATTGCCTTGTGGAGCGCCGAAGAACAAGGTTTATATGGTTCCAGAAATTATGTACTGCAACATTTTGGAGATCCCAAAACCATGGAGCTGAAACCGGAACAGGCCAAAGTTTCGGCTTACTACAACCTCGACAACGGAACCGGAAAAATTAGGGGAGTATATCTACAGGGTAACGAAAAATTAGCTCCCATATTTAAAACCTGGTTAAGTCCTTTTGCAGATCTGGGTGCAAAAACCGTCAGCCCCCGCAATACGGGCGGTACGGATCATTTATCTTTTGATGCAGTGGGTATTCCTGGATTTCAGTTCATACAAGATCCCATTGAGTACAATACTCGTACACACCACACCAACATGGATACTTACGACCGTTTAATCGAAGACGATCTGAAACAAGCAGCTACCATTATTGCATCTTTTGTGTACCACACCGCTCAAAGAGCGGAAATGCTACCTAGAAAAGAATCACCTAAACCACAGGCAAGCCGCTAATTATTGATAAAATAAAACAGCGCTCCGAAGAAATTTCTTCGGGGCGCTGTTGATTTATGCCAAGTCAAATTCCTGGTGGCGGTTGGGTATTTCGACTCTTTGAAAGCCTTTTTCTTGTAAGGTTTGCTGAAAATTTAACTGTACATCGTACTCTCCGTGTACTAAAAACAAGGACTTTACTTTTGCGGGATGCTGACAGCTGAGGAACTGTATCAGGTCATTCCGATCGCCATGCGCACTCATGGAGCGGATAGATTTTACCTGGGCGTTCACCCAGTGTTCTTCTCCAAAAATTGAAACGACCTCCTGGCCCGACATCAACCTGCCACCCAGTGAATTTGGTTCACAATAGCCCACCAGTAAAATGGTATTATTTGGATTGGAAATATTATTCCTGATATGGTGCTTCACCCTTCCGGCGTCGGCCATACCCGAAGCTGAAATGATGACACAAGGACTTTGATCATCATTCAAAGCAATTGAATCTTCAACAGATTCAATAAAAACCAAGCCTTCAAAGTCAAAAGGATCATGATCCTTCATCATTACTTCTTTTACACCATGGTTATATACTTCGGGATGTTTTTTGACAACCTGTGTCGCTTTTCCAGACAATGGACTGTCTACATAATAGGGAACCTTAGGCAAGCGACCTTTTAATTCAAGTGCATTTAAATTGTACAATATTTCCTGGGTACGGCCCACACTAAAAGCCGGAATGATCACTTTTCCACCTCTTTCGATACAGGTTTCCTGAATGATTTGCCATAATTTTTCTTCAGTTGGTTCAGCGGTTTCATGAAAAGAATCGCCGTAAGTTGACTCAATGATGAGGTAATCTGCCTGAGGGAAGACCTGTGGCGAATTCAATAATAAATCACCATAACGGCCCACATCCCCACTGAAGGTAATCCGACTTGTTTTACCCTCTTCATGGATGGCCAAATGGACTGCAGCACTTCCCAGAATATGGCCCACATCGGTAAAACGAAGATTGACCTCTGGATTGAGCCGATGATCGGTTTCATAGTTCAAAACCTTGAACTGATGAAGGGCCACCAGTACATCCTCTTCCCTGTAAAGCGGTTCTATTAATGGCTGCCCCCTTTTAGCCCTTTGTTTATTCAAATAAAAAGCATCTTGTTCTTGAATTTTGGCCGAATCGAGCAATAATATTTTAACCAGATCGAATGTGGGAGGTGTACAGAAAATAGGGCCTTCAAAACCCTCGGCCACTAATTTGGGAATTAAACCACAATGATCTATATGTGCATGAGATAAAATCAGGAAATTAACCAGACTGGGGTCGAAACCAAAATGTGCATTCCATTCCGCAGTTTCAGAAGCACGGCCCTGAAAAAGTCCACAATCTAATAAAATACGGGTTTGGTCTTTCAAAGTGATCAGGTGCTTACTACCGGTAACATTACGGGCGGCACCATGGAAGGCGATTTTCATGCTTAAAACTGATGATTTAAATCGGCAAATAAAAATAAACTAAAAAAATAGTTGTATAACTAAAAACTTAGTTATATGTTTGAACCAAATAAAATGAATATTAAAAATGGAGTTTAAAGAATTGACCAAAGCCGAAGAGCAGATCATGCAAGTATTGTGGGATTTAAAAGCTGCATTTGTGAAAGAGGTGATCGAAAAATTGGAAGAGCCCAAACCAGCTTACAATACCGTTTCTACCATTATTAGGATTTTAGAAAGTAAGGGATTTGTGAAGCATGAGGCCTTTGGCAAGAGCCACCGCTACGCTCCACTTATCAGCAAGGAGGCTTATAAGAGCTATGCAACCGAGAAATTATTATCCAATTATTTTGGGAGTTCGGTAGAAAGCATGGTGTCCTTTTTTGTGCAGAAAGATAAGATTGACCTGAAAGAAGCGGATGAGATTTTGAAACTGATACAAAAATTTAAAAACAATCAATCATGAACGGTATCCTCTATTTGATCCAGGTAAATCTGTACCTGATCGCATTTTATGTATTTTACCGATTACTGTTGAGCAAAGAAACCTTCTTTGGTTTAAATCGTGGCTATCTTATTGGCAGCACCTTGCTTTCCTTTTGCATTCCAGTTTTACAATCAGACTGGTTAAAAGATTTATTTGCACCCGAACAGATTCAGCAGGCTGCTTCGCAATTCAACCTTCAAGCCTACGAATTTTTATTTGTGCCGCAAGCCGAAGTGGAGACCCTTAGTTTAGGTGAACTATTAAGCTGGGTATATTTTACCGTAGTTGGCATTTTACTCATCAGGTTAATTTATCGATTGATCAAAGCCTATCGTTGGGTGAAAAATCCGCAAAACAGCTTACAGGCCTGTTCATTTTTTAATTATATCGCGGTAGATGAAGATCTGGAAGGCAGAGAAGCGATCATGGTTCATGAGCAGGTGCATGTGAAGCAAGCTCATTCGGCCGATGTCCTATTTTTTGAACTCAATGCGATTATCAATTGGTTCAACCCGATCGCTTACCTCTACAAAAGCGACATCCGCAAACTTCACGAATACATTGCTGATGCGATAGCCAGCGAAACGCTTCCGGAAAAATCGACTTACGCGATGCTGCTGTTTCATAAAAAATTCGGCGCAAAAGTCCTAAATCTTACGAATTCATTTTTTAACCAATCTATTTTAAAACAACGTATTATGATGTTACAAAAAAACAAATCGAAAAAAGTGGCCCTATTAAAATACGGCCTTATCGCTCCATTATTCTTAGGAATGCTTGTTTTATCCTCGGCATTTGTGAGCAAACAAACTACGGAACAACTAGAAAAAAGTGTGTTAACAGACACTATTCCTACTCCACCCCAAACGAAAAATGTCAAAACACTCCCCAATTCAGAAAATCGTAGTTATGAAGACATGATTTATATCGTAAACGGCAAGGAGGTAAGTGCATCAGAGGTGAAGAAGCTTGATAAAAATAAAATTCAATTGATTGGAATACTGGGCCCTGAAAAAGGTCGTAAAAAAAGTGCGATGGTAATTCAATTAAAATCCGCCACTGGTAATGGAGACACTTCCGTAATCAAACAGAATAATACCAAAGGGAAAATTAGCTGGGGTGAATGGGTAGAAGCCAAAAAACAAAAAGAAGGCACTATGGTAGTTGAGGGTAGACCTTTGTTGCCAGAAGATCTGGTGCTAGAAGAAGGTAGCACGAAACCGCTGATCGTTGTGGATGGTAAAGTAATGGAAGCAGGATTCGACATGAACAGTATCAAACCGACCGATATTGCCAGTGTGAGTATCTTGAAAGATAAATCGGCAACTGCTGCTTATGGCGAAAAGGCAAAGAACGGTGTAGTGCAAATTACCTTAAAAAAGAAAAATTAAGGGACTTGATCACTATACAACAAAAAAGCCCTCCGAAAATCGGAGGGCTTTTTTGTTCGGTCTATCACAGACT
>CAZOLA010000008.1:0-85510 GCA_964580845.1 uncultured Sphingobacterium sp. | reverse complement strand
GTGGATTATTTCGGTGCCAATCCGAAATCAAATCCCATTCAAATGGTTTTGGGGGTACTGAACACTTACTTCAGCAAGGTGTTAAAGTACCATTATGCCATCGACCGAAGTCCGCAAGGATTGGCTCGTGAGCTGGGGGTTAATCCTTATTTTGTCAAAGATTATGAACTCGCCGGCCGAAATTATGACAAGGCCAAGCTCTTCCGTATTTTTAACTTTTTAAGAGAATACGACCTGAAATCGAAGGGTGTAGACGCCACCGGAAATTTGAGCGACGGCGATCTCATGAAAGAATTAATTTATAAGATCATCCATTAATTGAAACATATGAACTACTGGTTAGTTAAATCGGAACCGTTTAAATACAGCTGGGAAAAATTCAACCAAGACGGACGCACTTTTTGGGATGGTGTTCGCAATTACCAGGCTCGCAACAACCTGAAAGCGATGAAAGAAGGTGATCTCGTGCTATTCTACCATAGTAACGAAGGCATGTGTGTTATCGGTATTGCCAAAGTGGTGAAAGAGTTCTATCAAGATCCAACCACCGACGATACGAATTGGGTGGTGGTAGATCTGGTACCGGTGGAAACCCTGAAAAATCCTGTTACACTGGCTCAAATCAAAGCCGACGATCGTCTAAAAGACATTTCGCTGGTGCGTCAGGGCCGGTTATCGGTGATGCCGCTCAAGGCGGAAGAGTTCGACCGGATCATCGAACTGGGCAGCTAAGCCTACTCTTTTACAAAAAGTGCTTTCAGTTCGGTGGCCTCGTCAGGCTGCATACGGCCGGCTAAAATAAGGCGCAATTGACGACGACGGAGTGCGCCATCGTATAGTTTTTTTTCTTCATCGGTCTCAATACTTACCGGAGGTACCGGAACCGTTTTCCCATCATCGGCTAGGGCCACAAAGGTGTAATAAGCCTCGTTTGACTTAAATCGACTGCCTGAAGGGATATTTTCTGCCCATACATCCAGTCGCACTTCTACCGAAGTATTGAAAGCCCGGGTTACCTTAGCTTCAAGGGTGACCACGTCGCCCAGCTTAATAGGATGGTGAAAAGATACGTTATCTACCGAAGCGGTTACCACGATATGGTTCGAATGCTTTTGTGCGGCAATAGCTGCCGCGATATCCATCCAATGCAGTAAACGACCACCCATCAAATTATTTAGAGTATTGGTATCGTTAGGCAAAACCAACTCATTCATCACGATGAAAGAATCTTTTGCGGGCTTGGGGCTTAAATTCATATCACAAAAGTACGCAAATTGTACAGAGTCGAATCTGACACTATTTATACTTTTTATCATCAAAATATCATTTAAATTAGATTAAAATTTAAAACCCATATGAAACAGATATTACTTTCTGCTGCAGTATTGATTCTTTCCGGAACAGCAGTTTTATACTACCTGAACTTTTTTCAAAAAGGTAATGAAGTGAATACCGTAGCCGGTAAATCTTTCTACGACTTATCTATTAAAAGTCTGGATGGCAAGAAAACCATCAATTTCAAAGATTTCAAAGGCAAAAAAGTATTATTGGTAAACACTGCCTCTAAGTGCGGTTATACACCACAATATGATGGTTTGCAGAAATTGCAAGAGCGCTACAAAGACAAGCTCATTGTCATTGGCTTACCTTGTAACCAATTCCTTGGTCAGGAACCTGGCACTGCTGATGAAATCGGTGCATTTTGTCAAAAAAATTATGGTGTAACTTTCCAAATGACCGAGAAGATCGATGTAAAGGGTAAAGGTCAGCATCCGGTTTACCAGTGGCTGTGCCAGAAAGAAAATAACGGGGTTCAGGATGTGACCGTTGGATGGAACTTCGGCAAATTCCTGATCGATGAAAAAGGAAATTACGTAGCATATTTCCCTTCGAAAGTTGATCCACTGAGTGCCGAGATCACTTCTAAACTTTAAACTTAACGAAACACAAGATTATCCCCTTGGAAAATTCTCCAAGGGGATTTTTTATGTTCATTTCTGTATTTTTACCACATGGCCCATACCCCTCCTCCCTCAGAAAACACCCCAGCAGGTTCATTTGAGCGTTTGTTAACCATCATGAATACTTTACGTGAAGAATGCCCCTGGGATCAGAAACAGACCTTCGAAAGCCTGCGTCACCTCACCATTGAAGAGACCTACGAACTGTCGGATGCGATTTTAGATGGCGACAAGGAAGAGATCCGCAAGGAATTGGGAGATATCATGCTCCACCTGGTATTTTATGCACGTATTGGCTCCGAAACCAATGATTTTACGATTACGGAGGTATTGAATGGCATTTGTGACAAGTTAATTTCTCGTCACCCCCATATTTACAGCGATGTGGTGGTGCAGAATGAGGAGGAGGTGAAAAAGAACTGGGAACAGCTAAAATTGAAAGAAGGTAACAAATCGGTGCTTTCTGGAGTACCTTCATCATTGCCCGCATTAATCAAAGCCAGCCGCATACAGGAAAAAGCAAGGGGCGTAGGTTTCGACTGGGAAGAAAAAAGTCAGGTTTGGGAAAAGGTGGAAGAAGAACTGCAAGAGTTCAAAGCAGAATTCAATGCCACAACAAGCGAAGCAATTAATAAAGAAAAAGCGGAAGCAGAGTTCGGCGACCTTCTGTTCTCGCTAATCAATTATGCCCGCTTTGTAGGCATCAACCCCGAAGATGCACTCGAAAAGACGAACAAAAAATTCATCAAACGCTTTCAATACCTGGAAAGCAAAGCTCAGGAACTTGGCAAAAATCTAAAAGACATGAGCCTGGCCGAAATGGATGTTTTTTGGAATGAAGCAAAAATGAAGTAATAAATACCCCTACTGCTAATTTATTGCTCTATACATTTCGTCGGATAATTTATACTTTCTGTCGTCTCAACACAGTTGTCCGTCTGTTATTTATTTTATCCTAATTTTTTTCACAGATTTTTATAGAGCAAAATCATTGTGAAATATGGGTAGCTTATCTAATTATTTCACCTATAACCTTATCAAAAAACAAATCAAGCTAATTTCACTTTTACTAATGACCCTCAGCTTGTGCTTTGAAACACAAGCCACCTATGGGCAATTTGATTCATTACGAAACGACATGTATAGAAATGGTGTTGTAGGTACGCTCTATAATTCCTTTCCATACCTTATAAAACAGGCTACTACTAACTACTATGGTAAACAAGACCTATATGGAACAGTTTATTTACCCTTTGTATTGAATGAATATGATGGCAATATTGTTCCAATGCCATTTACCCCACCCTATACCACTGGTATTGCCTTATGTGCTAGTAAGGCTCCCGCACTGGGGATCTATGCCAGTAATGAAGTGGTTGGGCTGTATGAAGATCCGGAAACAAATGTATACGGAGTTATCCCATTTGCCAGCATCATCCCTATGAATGGGAATATCTTAAATTATACTGGACCCTTTAACACTTTACTACATCTAAATAAACGACCCGAACCTTGGTTTTATAACGCCTTTGATAGCGATTTGGGGGTGAATGTTTTGGAGGGAATACAAAAGTTTAATGCCTTCACGCATGAAATGTTCAATTGGAATGGCTTTGATAAGGCTGGAAATGTTTGCATCAGTGCCGTAGTTAGTCACGTGTTGCCGACAGGTTTTAGTACAGAAAAGAAAATTATCAGTTTCAATACTTACTCGTATTTACATCCAGAAGTAAGTAGAGATATTATCGGGCATGAAATTTCGCATGGAATCATCATTGAATCTTTAGGGCCACCACCCTCGGGCGATGATCTGATAGATGACCCAATTATACCTAACCCATTGGCACATCCGGAGATGGATGCCTTAATTGAATCTTTTTGTGATATCATGGGATTGTCTATGGATAACTGGTATGCCCGAGGTAAATTTGAGTATCCAAACTGGATTATCGGTATACATCAGGGCGATCGTCTCACTAATACTGCAATAAGACCATTTGATGTCCCTAAAAACAGAAGCTATCCAAACACGTACAAGGGAAGGTTTTACAGTTATCCAGACAGGCCAAATTACAACCCTCATGCCAACGCTGAAGTGATGAATTTTTGGTTTTATTTGATCAATACAGTAAGTACGGGCAGAATTGACGATCTGTGGGGTGATGATTATGTATACCATATCAGCAGACTAATTCCGGGAGATAAAGAGACTAGCTATAAATTAGCACTTCAACTTGTTTTCAAAACCTTTACTGAAAAATTGACCTACCAGTCTACTTTTCAGGATGCGAGAGAGGCCACTTTGCAAGTTATTCAGGAACTTGGACATCCTGTGGGCTCCCACGCTTATATACAAATCATGAATGCCTGGTTTGCGGTTGGAGTTGGTAAAAAATGGGATCCAAATGTGAATAATCCTGATTGTAATACCACTAATTCGGGGCTTACGTGGTTTAATGGCACGGTAAAATTCAAAACCTTTAAAAGCACCCTTGATCAGGATCCCAGCAGTCATCCCTTATTTTCATTAAAAAATTGCACTGACCAACCAGGTATCCAGACTAAACTATTCAACCCGCAAACTAATGTCGCAGAACTTATTGTGGACAGTGATGGAAACCAGATTTTTCATTCAGAAAATAATATAGACTATTCCAAATCTGCTGTAGGGATTCAATGGGCGAGTGAATACAGCAACAATTGGTTTAAAGATCATTTCAACTACATCGGACCGGCAGGAGATGCTAATGTCCCAATTAATAATGTTTTAGGGGATGTATCACATCAAAAAGCGGTATTTGATATCGCTAGTCAAACGTATTATTACCCCCTTACACCCGAAGCATCTGATTTGGACGCAGTGGTACAAACTTACTTTCAAGGCATCAATCATTTCATTAAATCTGATCAAAATTTAACACAAGATTATACGCATCCGGAATGGGAAGCCATAAGAACAGGTATTGCTCAAATATTTGCGCTCAATGTAAAAAATCAATTCCAAATGGGTCTACCATATATCAAGCCCCAAATCTGGACATTAGGAGAAAACATTCCCAATAACCCCAGTTTATTTGATTTTGCACACCCGGAGTTCTCTGCCCAGCCCCAATTATATCAGGGTGCGAACTGGGACCTGATTTACCCATCCAGAAATGCTTCATTACTCAATTTTTGGTATTACTTATTGTTAAACGGCACTGAGGCCTATCAAGGCTATAAGAATGAGAAAGGAAAAACTTATTTCGTTTTTCCAATTGCTAATGGTTTGGCCCTGCAAATTATATGGAAAGCTTATCAATTGGTTCCCCTACACAGTACATTTGAACAGTTCAGGCTGGCTTGTCATCAAGTACTGCACAGTTTAGGTTACTATCAAAAAAGCAAAGAGTACATTGCCCTTCACGATGCATGGGCAGCCGTAATGGATCTGCCGGAGTATGCTGCGAATCTGAAAACTCATCCCGAAAACGGTCAGACCATTTACCCTTGGTCGGCAAAATTAGGGGTTGAAGTTGAATACCCACTGTATGAAAGTAGCCGGATTTTCGAAGTGAGCGAGAGCCCTAATTTTGATGAAAATGAGGCCATTGTATATCGATTCTTAAACTACAGCACACCCAACTTAAACAATGGAATGAGTTTCGGCAGGGTAAATCTACAACCTGGGAGAACTTATTATTTTCGTTCTCATTTATACGAGGCAGGTAGCCTCGGAATTGGTGTGAGTGGCAATTGCGATAGCAGCCCCGATCCGGTATTTTGTTTATCCTTAAAAAATAAACAGAAGTGGACGCCTACTCGTACTTTCAACACTGCTCAGATTAGTTCTCCTGATGACCTGTCCCCTGGAAATGGGAGCCTGGCAAGGGCCTGGGAAACACCCTTTCAGTGGAACAGTATCCTTGGGGCCGATGGTTACTCCATGAAAATTGAAGAAAATATTGGGAACTCAGCTCAACAGGACATGAACATCAACCGGCCTTATGATGAAGAACAAGCCATCGTTTACCATCAAGTTGCACTGGGAAAAGATAAATCCTACAATTGGAAAATCGCGGCAAAAGCAAAAACCGGATCAACAGAAGGTGTTAAAATAATTGAAGATCCCACAACAGGAATAGTCAATTATGTACTGCTCAATACACAAGAAAAATTGCAATATCCGGATGCATTCGGCGATTTTTCTGAAGCCATTAATTTTAACACGGACATTCCGAAGGTAACACTCGGTATACCCGCTGATAATACACATGTGCCGATGTTGGGTACATTACAAATCAGTGCAATTACCGAAGAACCGAGGGCAGACCGGTATTTGAGCCGATTCTTTTTAAACGGTGATTTCAAAGATCCGGAATGGAAAAATTATCATCCTAAGCCAAGAAATGTGGGTATTCACCTTAGTGATGAAGATTTTTTGGAGGATGGTCATGTTTATGGATGGACATTCGTGCCTATTAAAGATCCTGTACCTCCTTTTATCCCTGTTACAGAAGAAGGCGAAACTCCAGCCCCATTTCATATTATTTTAGATAAGAACTTGATACCTAAACCCGTATTGAAACCTTTAAATTGTGTAGAAATAGGAAAAGAAGTTATTTTGAAATGGTCGACAGTAGACGGAGCTGCTGGGTATCAATACAGCGTTAAAAACCTTAAAACTCAGCAAATCATTAGCACTGGGGTGACCGAAGAATCAAAATCGCCTCCACTTAACCAAGTGAGCAATGCAATGACTCATTATGAATGGCAAGTGAGTGCGGGTGTCAAAGACCGAAATAACCAATTGGTTTTCGGACCTGCATCCATCGGTACTTATGCTGTTCATTTACCAAAACCAAGCAATCTAATCCCTATCAATCAGAATGTTGCTTTAGGAAACAATCGGTCAGTCAACTTAACTTGGGACGCCATTCCAGGTATAAATGATTATAGATATAGCCTATATAAAAAGAGTAGAGCACGTATATATGAACCGATTATTCAGAATAAAATCACCACCGGAACCACCGTATACATAGAAGATCTGCAATACGAATCTATTTACCAATGGTATGTAGCGGGAATTGGGCCCGATAATGACTGTGTAAATGCGAGTAAAGGCGAATTCAGCACCCAAAAATCACCATCAAAATACGACTTAGGGTTTACGATATATGTTCAAGATTTAGCCGGACCAAATAAACAAGCTATTCCGGGCAGTTTCATTTATACTATTGAAGTGATCAGGCCGGATGGAACCCTCGACTTTAAACATGACGTCAATGCTAATGACCCTTTACAGGTCGGTTTTTCGGCGGGAAATCCTGCTCAAGTAATTGGTGGATTTTTGAACGGCCAAATTTTGGATCAAGATGGTGATTATTTTGTCAGACTAACCATCAAATCAGTTTTTTCTGGACTAACGGACATTCATGCCAAGCCCGAAATTATATTTAAAGCTAAAGAATACATGAAAGAATCAGGACAAAACTGGGTTTTAAACGAGGAGATAGGTCCTAATCCTTCTCAACCATTTTTCTTGGGAAGAGTGGTGGGTTCATCGGTTCACTTTAAATTTCATTATGAGAAACCTAATTAATTACACCATGAAGAATAAAAACAATATTTATATTTTGATTTTATTGATGTTTTGCATCAACCCCCTCGGTCTACATGCACAGCAGGATTCCATACCTAAGCAGCCTGGAAAACGGCGATTTTTTTTCTACCCCTATACACAGTCACCGGCAGTAATTTATAATAAAATAAGCTTATTCCCCAACCCAGCGAAAGATTTTGTCGAAATCAAGATGGATGAGCCAAAATTCATGAATTACAAATTAGAACTTTTAGATCTAGAAGGAAGGAGACTTTTATTGCAGGAATGGACAGGAGAAAAAATTGATTTAAGTCCGTTTAGGTCTGGGATTTATCTGCTTAAACTAAGCAGGGATCAGGAGACTTATTCTGAAAAACTACTCATTAAAAAGTAAATCGACTTAATTGAATTTAAGCGCTTTTACAGGTAAGATTCTAGTGACAAGCAATGATGGAAGGATCAAGACCAATAAACATATGACCAAGGTACCCGCATTGAGTAAAAGTACATCGAGTAAGTGTAATTCAATGGGTACGAAGTTCATGTAATATGATTCTGGATCTAAAGGAATCAAATGCATGTATTGTTGCAGCAAAGCCAGTCCCACACCAAAAATATTACCCAGCAACAAGCCCAAACCAATAAGATAGGCCGCCTGAAACAGAAATATTTTACGAATTTCCCAATTAGAACTACCCAGCGCCTTCAAAAGACCAATAAACTGCGTTCGCTCCAAAATCATGATCAGCAAAGCAGAAATCATATTGATAATTGCCACAGCCAGCATCAGTATGAAAATTACCTGTGTATTGACATCTAACAAAGAAAGCCACTGAAAAATAACAGGATATAACTCTTTGACGGTAAAAGCTTTTAAACCCAGATCCAGCTGCTCATGTATTTGAATGGCTTGCTGATCCAGCATTTCAAAATCTTTGACCCGAATTTCATAAGCACCTACCTCTCCTTCCGACCAGTTATTCAACTTGCGAACCAGGTTCAAATCACCAATAACATAAGTTTTATCTACATCCTCCACACCAAAATTGAAGATTCCTACAATTTTGAACTTGCGTTTTCGTAAAGGCTCCTGCACAAAATACATCAAGAAATCGTCTCCAACTTTCAATTTTAGACGAGAAGCTGTGTAATTAGAAATCAGAATTTGAGATTGAACGGCCTTTTCATCACTAAAATCGAGGGCACCTCCTGAAATGATCAATGGTTTGAGCCAATCCCAATGATAGCTGGCATCAAGGCCTTTTAACACCACACCCTCCACTTCTCTGTTCACCTTAATGATGCCGTTTTTAGTGGCAATGGGATGAATGAATTCAATCGATTTGGATTGTTTCAGCTCCTGCAACCTGTTAGCGTCTAATTTTAAAGCCGAATTTTCGAGCGAATTATTCAGATCGTATTTTAAAATCTGGATATCACCTGAAAAGGCCCTCATTTTCTCCCTGATCTCCGACTTAAACCCTTTTACAATAGCCAGGGAGAGAATCATTACCGACATACCCAACATGATGGCCAAAACAGCCATCCGAACAATCATTTTAGAGAAAGTCCGTTTGGATTTGAAAGTGATGCGTTGGGCCAGATAAAAAGGGAAATTCAAGCGCTGAATGGATTTTTTGTACCTTAGCAAAGGTGCAAAATTTTTTGTTCACTCATATGAAATACTGTTTATTGACACTCATGCTTTTTGTTTCGATAGCTTCTTCGGCACAATCATCAAAGAGCAAATTAAAAACCGGTGCAGATCAAACCGAACGCTATGTCCCCTATTTGAATGGTAAAAAGGTGGGCATGGTCATGAATACAACTTCTACTATCGGTAAAAAATTGAGTGTAGACAGTTTAAAAAGCTTAGGCGTAGATATCCGAAAAATATTTGCACCCGAACATGGTTTCAGAGGCGATTACAGCAATGGCGCTAAGGTAGCCGACGGCATTGATCCTAAAACTGGCATTCCTATCATCTCTCTTTACGGCAAACATCTCAAGCCTACTCCCGAAGATTTAGCGGGATTAGACATCCTCATTTTTGATATCCAGGATGTAGGGGCTCGATTTTATACCTACATCTCCACACTCCATTACGTGATGGAAGCTTGTGCAGAAAACCAATTGGAATTATTGCTGTTAGACCGGCCGAATCCAAATGGATTTTATGTTGATGGACCTGTTTTGGATGAAAAATTCAAGTCGTTCATCGGTATGCACCCAATTCCGATTGTGCACGGAATGACGATTGCAGAATATGCTCAAATGATCAACGGTGAAGGCTGGCTTAACAAACAAGTACAATGCAAATTGAAAATAGTGAAAGTGTCAAACTACACGCATCAAACTGAGTATAAGGTCCCAATCAAACCATCGCCAAATTTAAATACGCAAGCATCCATTTATCTCTACCCAAGTTTATGCTTATTTGAAGGCACGGTAATCAGCCAGGGTCGTGGCACTTACCATCCCTTTCAGGTATTGGGCAGTCCGGACTTAATAGGCAAATACCAGTTTTCATTTCAACCTAAATCAATTCCAGGAATGAGCGAAAATCCGATTCACTTGGGAAAAGATTGTTACGGAATCGATTTAAGGAATTATGCGGTTGGATCATTCAGAAAAAATGGCCAATTGAATTTAAAATGGCTACTCGATCTCTATAAGGCATACCCCGATAAAGACAGTTTTTTTGATTATAAAAAACATCCCCAAATGGGTAATTTTGACAAGCTGGTAGGCACCGACGAGCTACGAAAGCAAATCATGGCTGGAAAAACTGAGGAAGAGATCCGCCTGAGCTGGGAACCAGCCCTGAGCCAGTACAACATAATGCGTAAAAAATACTTGTTATATCCCTGATATTTTGCCGATGAGAATTGTTTTTATGGGTACCCCCGAATTTGCTGTGGCATCACTAAAAGCTCTGCTCGAAGCAGGCAAAAATGTTGTTGCCGTAGTAACTGCTCCTGATAAACCTGCAGGTCGTGGTCAACAAATCTCACAATCGGCTGTAAAACAGTTTGCAATTGCGCATGACTTACCTGTTCTTCAACCTGCAAAACTCAAAGACCCCGTATTTATCGAAGAGTTGAAGAGCTACGAGCCAGAGCTGCAAGTGGTAGTTGCCTTCCGAATGCTGCCAGAAGTAGTTTGGAATTTGCCACCATTGGGTACCATCAACTTGCATGGATCTCTCCTACCCGATTATCGAGGAGCTGCACCAATCAACTGGGCCATCATCAATGGAGATAAGGAAACGGGACTGAGTACTTTTAAGCTCAAACATGAAATTGATACCGGCGACCTACTTTTACAGGAAAAATTTGCCATAGGCGATGAAGAAACCGCCGGCGAATTGCACGACCGGATGAAAGAAATTGGTGCAAAACTGTTGGTTGAAACCGTAGATCAACTAGAGAAGAACCATATACAGGCGAAACCACAATTGGCATCAAAGGAAGAAAAACATGCGCCTAAATTATTTAAAGAGGATTGCAGAATAGATTGGAATCTTCCGGCGATACAAATTTTTAACCTAGTGAGGGGTTTAAGTCCCTACCCCACTGCATTTACTACTTTATCAGGCAAAAACCTGAAAATTTTCAGGGTAAGTATCGAAAAAACAAAGCCCAATATCCCTGCAGGTAATTATTCAACTGATCATAAAAGCTTCTTTAAATTTGCTGCTTCCGATGGATTTATCCACTTACTGGAAGTTCAAATGGAAGGCAAAAAGAAAATGGGAATTGAGGAATTTTTGAGAGGGATACGTCTATAACTTGTTCAATTCTTTAAAAAGAAAAGTTGCTGTTTTATTGAAATAGCGTTTTAGCTTATATCCCATCACCCACTGTATGCCCTTGCTTGCATTGGTCAAAAAGATCTCTTCTGCAGCCTCTAACACCGCTGGATTGAGCTGAGCCTCAATCACCTGCATTCCCGCCTTTTTGGCCAGACTGATCACCACATGTCGCATCACTCCGGCGATACAGCCTTCACTCAAAGCAGGGGTAAAAATTTGATTTTTATAAACTACGAATACATTACTGCTGATCGCTTCGCATAAAAAACCATCCTGGTTTAAAAGGACTGCTTCATCCAATCTTTGTTCGTTTTTGAAAATGCCGGCTAAAACATAAACCAAAGAATTGGCTGTTTTATAGTTTGAAAGTGCTCCTGCAGATTTCCTAACCTCGGTAAAAACATCGATCAGTAAACCTTTGTCATTCCACTCGTATCTACCACTTTCCAATTTAACGTTCTCTAAAATGAATCCCATCTTATTGGAGTTGGGAGCATACAAGCCATCCGCATCGCGGTAAACACTTAAACGGAAACGGGCATGAGCTCCCATTTTATTTACGCGGCATAGTTCTTCGGCTTTTTGTTGTAAGAAAGCAGCATCAATTTTAACAGGAGCTTCAATTTTCAAAGCCTTCATCCCCCGCTGAATCCTGTCTGCATGTAAATCGGCAAATTTCAGTTCGCCATTCATCATTCGCATCGATTCAAACAAACCATCTCCATAACGTAAAGCCCTGTGATTGGCTGTAAAAACTGCTACATCATCGGGTACTAGTTCATTATTGATATTGATCAACTGATTAGGCATATTTTATATAATTACGCCATTTTTCTAAAACTGCCGTAAAATCGGCTGGCATGGGAGCTTGAAAGTGTAAATATTGTTTCGTGCTGGGATGAATAAATCCCAAGGTTTCTGCATGCAGGGCCTGCCTTGGCATCAAGGCAAAGCAATTTTCTACAAATTGTTTATACTTTCCGTTCACGGTTCCTTTTAAAATGCGGTCGCCTCCGTAGCTGGCATCACTAAAAAGCGGATGCCCCAAATGTTTCATATATGCCCTGATTTGGTGCGTACGGCCGGTTTCCAGCTGACACTCGATGAGCGTAACGTAACCAAATCTTTCTAATATTTTGTAATGTGTTACAGCCCATTTTCCCTTTTCTTCCTCTTCATATATATCCATTACCCTCCGGTCTTTTGCGCTGCGACCAATATAACCTGTCACGGTACCATCTTCCGCTAAATCGCCCCAAACCAGCGCCTGATATTTTCGGGTGATGCTATGATCGTAAAACTGCCTTGCCAAATAAGTGAGTGATCGTTCGTTCTTACTGATGAGTAACAAACCCGAAGTGTCTTTATCAATTCGGTGAACCAATCCCGGACGACCTTCGTTGCCGGCTAATTGAGGCAAGTTTTGAAAATGATAAACCAGGGCATTCACCAAAGTACCGGTATAATTGTTGTAACCAGGGTGTACCACCATTCCAGCTGCTTTGTTAACTACCAGCAGGTCATCGTCTTCATAAACGATCTCAATGGGGATATTTTCTGGGTAAACCTCCGTATCGCGGGGCGGATGTGGTAAAACTACCGTGATGAGGTCTTTAGGCTTAACCTTATAACTCGCCTTGATCGCCAGGCCATTCACCAACACATTGGCTGCTTCAATTGCATTTTGTATGCGATTTCTCGAAGCATTTTCAACGCGATGCATCAGGAATTTATCGATGCGTAAGAGCGACTGACCTTTATCTACTTCTATACGCAGGTGCTCATATAAATCTTGTTCGTCTTGTTCCAATAAGTCCAGGTGCTCGGCCATGTCCAAAAATAAACCTTAAATCTTTCTAAAAGAAAATTTATGATTTAACATAGTTTTAACGACATAAGATTAAATTTGCGAGGAAATGAGCTATATTTATCAATAGCAACAGGCTTCAATGCGCTAATCTTTTTGCATGAAAAAAAATCACACCACCTTCAAAACTCCTGTAATTTTTCTATTTCTGTTTGTATTTAGTACTTCTCTGAGTGCTCAGGATGAGATATCAGGTCTCTTTAAATCAAATAGAGAAGATGCCCAAAAACTGATACAGGCTTATCTGAATCCCTTTTTAAGAGGATTTGGCACGGGTATCAACTCCAACTGGAATACTAGCGGTGCTACCAAAAATTTCGGAAGAGTAGAGCTGAGAGTGGGTGTGACCGGTGCCATGATTCCTGAAAACGATAAATTGTTCGATATCACCAAAATCGGCCTTTCGAGTAATATTGCCCCTGCAGATCCTTCAAAAATAATGAGCCCTACCATTGGCGGAGATAAAATCAGTGGACCGCTCATGAATATTTATGCGAATAATGTACAAGTAGGACAATTTGCACTACCCAAGGGTGCCGAATTACCTTTCGTTCCTGCACCACAACTGCAAGCTACGGTGGGTTTTATTAAAGGAATGGATTTTACAGTGAGGTATGTACCCAATATTAAACTAGGTCAATCAAACGGTACCATCGGTATGATGGGCGGTGGGGTGAAAGTAAATTTACTGCGTTTATTCACCGGTAAACTTTCTGACAAGATCTTACCTTTTGATCTGGCTGCTGCAGTAGGTTATACCCGATTAACTTATCAGCTTCCACTGGAAGTGAGAGGAGCTAATAACACCTTACCAGATCCCAATCAAAAACTGGAAGCGACATTTGAAGGTTTAAATATGGAAGCCATCCTGTCTAAAAAGGTATTATTCTTTACCCCTTTCATCAGCATGGCTTATCAAAAATCTGAAAGCAATGTGGACCTGAAAGGTGTTTATCCATTTCTGATCGCCAATAATACCTATGTAAATTTTACCGATCCAGTAAGCATCAACCAAAAAAATTCTTACAGTTTAAGAACCAATGTTGGATTGCAGTTTAACCTCTTATTGCTACGGGTTTTCGGCTCTTACAGCTTCGGCGATTTTGAAGCCTTCAATGCCGGCATTGGCGTAGGAATAGGCAGATAAAAATTTAGAGCCTCCTTTTGGAGGCTTTATTGTTTAATGATCAATGGAATTAAACTTACCCAGTCCGGTGCAGGAAATCCACAACCCACTTTACCTGGAAAAGGGATTAAGGGTGTTTGTTAAAAGAGACGACCTGATTCATCCACTCATTTCGGGAAATAAATGGCGTAAGTTGAAATACATCCTTTCTAAGGCACAAAGCGAATCGAAAACCCACCTGTTTACATTTGGTGGCGCCTATTCCAATCACTTGCTTGCTTGTGCTGCTGCTGCCAATTACAGCGGTCTACAGTGCACTGGGATAGCCCGGGGTGAACATGTGAAAAATGAAATATTGGACAAGTGTACTGACTTGGGGATGAATTTAATATTTGTAGACAGGGAACGGTACCGCAATAAACATCAAGTGTTTGAAGACCTGATTGGGCAAGATGAGCAGGCTTTTTTTATTGATGAAGGTGGTGCAAGCCAGGAAGCCGTTCGGGGTTGTGAGGAAATTGTAACTGAGCTGAATACGACCTATGATCACATCATCTGTGCAGCTGGTACGGGAAGTACAGCTGCCGGCATTTTAGCTGCCATCAAAAAAAAACAATTAAAAACTCATCTACACGTAATTCCCGTACTAAAAGATGGTGCCTTTTTGAAGCAGGCTATTCAAAAATATACTACCTCGGTGGCTCCTCTGCAACTACATCAAAACTATCATTTTGGGGGATATGCAAAATACAATGAACAGTTATTAGAGTTAATAATTGACTATTATCACCAATATCAAATTTTATTGGATCAGGTATACACCGCTAAATTGGTTTTTGGATTAGATGATTTAATCCGGTCTGATTCTTTCAAACCTGGAGAACACCTACTTTGGATACACACCGGTGGGAAGACCGGACTATTGGGAATTAGAGAAAAATTGACTGCCAGAGCGCCTGAATTCAGGCAGGTTTTGGAGAAAATTTTATAAAATAATTTTCCACACCTCTGTTTTTCTCCACGCAAAAATGAGAAAAAATAGCTTTAAATAATTTAAACCTGTTTTTTACCCCTTTTCAAAAAATAAGCTAAAAATTGGCCATGAGAGCCCTTATTGGTAATTTTACATAAACAATTTTAAAACCTATGTATAAATTATCTATCGCACCCGATCAAGTTCAGGAAACACTCAGCAAACATATTTTAGCTGACGGGTTCGACCTGACATTTGATATGGAGAAAAGTGAGGGTGTTCATATTTACGATGCAAAAAACAACAGAACACTGCTCGACTTTTTTACTTGCTTTGCCTCTGTACCCCTCGGTTACAATCATCCCAAAATGGTGAATGATGAGGAATTCAAGAAGAACCTGATGTTAGCGGCATTGACCAATCCATCCAACTCAGATATTTATACTACCCAATACGCTCAATTTGTGGACACCTTCTCCAGAATTGGTATTCCATCTTATTTGCCGCATGCATTTTTCATTGCTGGAGGTGCCTTAGCTATCGAAAATGCCATTAAAACTGCTATGGACTGGAAAGTTCAAAAAAACTTCCAGAAAGGCTATACAGAGGAGAAGGGATATAAGGTTTTACACTTTGAACAAGCTTTTCACGGACGTTCGGGCTATACCGTCAGCTTGACGAATACTTTGCCCGATAAAACCAAGTGGTTTGCCAAATTTGATTGGCCACGGGTAAGCATCCCAAAAATTAAATTCCCATTTACTGATGCGAATTATGAAGATCTGAAACAAAGGGAAGCGCTGTCTATCGCACAAATAAAGCAGGCGTTTAAAAACCATCCAGATGATATTTGCGCCATTTTAATTGAGCCCATACAGTCTGAAGGCGGAGATAACCATGTTCGACAAGAGTTTTTAGAGCAATTGCGTGTTTTAGCCGATGAGAATGAGGCTTTATTAATTTATGATGAAGTACAAACCGGTGTTGGTTTAACGGGTAAATTCTGGTGTCACGAACATTTTGGAGAAAAGGCCCGTCCGGATATTTTGGCTTTTGGTAAAAAAATGCAGATCTGCGGAATACTGGCTGGCACCCGAATTGATGACATTGACACCAACGTTTTCCGAGTTCCTTCTCGAATCAACTCTACATGGGGCGGTAACCTGGTCGACATGGTCAGAGCTAGTAAGATCATGGAAATTATTGAGGAGGATCGGCTGGTTGAAAATGCTGCGCAAACCGGAGCATATTTACAAGAGCGACTTTCGAAAATAGCTGAAAAATATCCTCAGGTGAGTAATGTAAGAGGCAAGGGATTGCTCACAGCGTTTGATTTTCCTAGCAAAACCATGCGTGATGAGTTTATCAAAAAAGGACTTGAGAAGAATGTAATGTTCTTGGGGTGTGGCAATCAAACCATCCGCTTCAGACCAGCATTGATCATGAGCAATGATCACATAGACGTAGGGTTAAATGTGATGGAGCAAATTGTTGCAAAACTCTAAATACCCAATTGGGAACCACGAAAGCGGAATGTGTTTAACATGTTCCGCTTTTTTATACAAGCACTAACGTAAATCGAACAAGCTTTTCACACCCAGCAGCTTTTTTGAAGTGAAACCTTCGGCATAAGTTACCTGAATGGATTTACCAAATTCACGGCACCGGGCCTCCAAAGCGTTTAAAAAATCGGGTGATGAAATGTAAGTATCAGGCTCTGATGAGTTAGGATCGAAGAATTGAGATTTAAAGGCCCTGATGGAGGCTAATTTTTGTTCCCAATAAGGAGTAATATCCATTAAAATATCGGGTTGGATATACCTGTCTTGAATATAATGAAGGAGCAAACGCGGTCGCCAAGGTTTTTGACTTTGATCGTTTAACTGTGTTGCTATCTTGCTTAATCCGGATAAAAAAACAGCATCATTAATCAATTCCGATGCACGTCCATGATCAGGGTGCCTGTCAGAGAAAGCATTGGCCAATACAATTTCAGGTTGGTATGTTCTGAGCGCCTCGAGCACTTTCAGACGATTGAATTCATCATTCAGAAAAAACCCATCTCTCAAACCTAAATTCTCTCTAATGGCTAATCCCAAAATTTCAGCTGAAGCGGCAGCCTCCTGGGCTCTCAATTGTGCACTACCCCGAGTACCCAACTCACCTTGCGTTAAATCAACAATACCCACCTTTTTGCCTTCACTGGTGTATTTTAAAATGGTACCTGAGCAGGCTAATTCAGCATCATCCGGATGAGCGGCAAAAACGAGGACGTCTAATTTCATAAAATCAAGCTGATTATTAAGAGATGTTTAAAGGTAAGAAAAATGCAGATTGGCTACATGTGCCCATAACGATAATATGGTGTCTGCTGAATGATGCTCTCAATATCTCTATCTTCTTGTAAATCGTATTTCTTCTTGAGGTTGTTGCCAAAAACCCTCGCCACCGATTGATACAAGAATGCGGTGAGTCCGCCTTTCATGTCTTTCAAAATTTCGAAACTGCTGTGTCCAGTTTCCCGATCAATCAATTTGATCAGAATTCCACCTTGTGTAATGGTCAGGTTTTTGATCTCCCTGTTGAACATGTCTTTGATCTCTTTTTCAAAGGCCTTGCTCAGCATGCGTTCTTCTTTCCGATTTTTTGCAGCGCCTAAATCTTGCTGCAATTTTGCATACCTCGATCGAGCATACATGGCATAAGGCAATACCTTTAAGACATTGTATCTCAACCTATTGTATGCTGCCTGTTGCTCAGGAGTTCTGAAAATTCGGTTATCAATAATTGGAACTTCGGGGAGTGTTGCCCATGGAATCAGCTCCCCATCCACCATGGTCAATGCCACCCGGATGGTATCATTCTTCCCCTTCAGGACAGGGTCATATTTTTCCTGTGCCATCACAAAAAGGGGCAAACAAAAAAGAGCCAATAAGATATACCTGAAAAATTTCATAAATTTAACTACACAAAGTTACAGTTAATTTTAAAATGTAACATCGCTCATTATCAATATAAAGCGATAAATTGTACCAGCAAAATCCACATCAATTAAAAAATAAATAGTAAGCATGTTTAAGTTTAATCAGTTTCTGAGGAAATATAAAAACGAAGTTTTGGTAGGCTTCCTTGTTTTCATTTTCCTTCTTTTGAAAGATCTATTGAATTAAACGCTATATAACCAGAGAATTACATTGGCATGGGTGAATTAATTATAGACCTGGAAGTAGAAAAAAAAGAGATCCTGAAGCGATACAGGGCCTTATTGAAAGCATGTAAACCCAACTTGCAAAAGGGTGACAAGCGTTTGATCAGGCAGGCTTTTGATATGTCTTTGGAGAGTCACCGGGATATGCGCCGAAAATCTGGAGAACCATACATTTACCATCCCATTGCGGTGGCACAAATTGCGGCAGAAGAAATTGGCTTGGGTACTACCTCCATTGTTTGTGCACTTTTGCACGATGTGGTAGAGGATACCGACATTACCTTAGAAGACATTGAACTTGTTTTTGGCAAAAAAGTAGCCAGAATCATCGATGGCTTGACTAAAATTTCTGGCGTTTTTGATTACAACAGCTCACTACAGGCAGAGAATTTCAGAAAAATGCTGCTCACCCTGGCCGATGATGTAAGGGTGATCCTAATCAAACTGGCCGACCGTTTGCACAATATGCGAACAATGGAGCATATGCCGAGGGAGAAACAACTTAAAATTTCTTCTGAAACCATTTACCTCTACGCCCCTTTGGCTCACCGTTTAGGCTTGTATGCCATGAAATCGGAACTAGAGGACTTGGCCATGAAATACACCGAGCCAAGCACCTATAAATACATTGCCAAAAACCTAAATGAGAAAAAAGCGGAACGCGAAAAATTCATTAAAGAATTTATCGACCCGATTCAAAAGATATTAAATGAGCAAGGTTTAAAAGCAGAGGTTTACGGCCGGCCAAAATCCATTCACTCCATTTGGAATAAAATGCGAAATAAAAATATTCCTTTCGAGGAAGTATACGATTTGTTCGCCATCCGAATTATCCTGAACAGCAAAATAGATCAGGAAAAGGCCGACTGCTGGAAAGCCTATTCCATTGTAACCGATTTCTACCGGCCCAATCCCGATCGCCTGAGAGATTGGGTATCATCGCCTAAAGCGAACGGTTATGAGTCATTACACACCACCGTGATGGGCCCCAAAGGACAATGGGTGGAGGTGCAGATCAGGACCGAAAGAATGAATGAAATTGCCGAAAAAGGTTTTGCTGCTCATTGGAAATATAAAGAGGCTCCCAACGCTGAAAGCAGTGGTTTAGACCAATGGCTTCAGAAAGTAAGGGAGATGTTGAAAAATCCGGAATCGAATGCACTGGATTTCATCGACGATTTTAAAATGAATTTGTTCTCTGATGAAATTTTCATTTTTACTCCTAAAGGTGCGCTCCGACAACTTCCGGTGGGAGCAACCGCACTCGATTTCGCATTCGATATTCACTCCGATTTGGGTGCCAGTTGCATTGGAGCGAAGGTCAACCATAAACTGGTACCCCTCTCCTATACATTACAAAACGGAGATCAGGTAGAGATCATCACTTCTGGTAAGCAAAGTCCAAAAGAAGATTGGCTTAGTTTTGTGATCACGGCTAAGGCTAAATCAAAGATCAAATCCTCTCTAAAAGAAGAAAAAAAGAAAATTGCAGAGGATGGGAAGGAAATTTTAGAGCGAAAAATGAAATCGCTTAAAATCCCGTTCACCATCGAGAACCTGAATAAAATTACCACCTACTTCAGGTTACATGCCTCTCAAGACCTCATGTATCAAGTGGCTAAAGGCCTCATCGATATCAGCGATCTAAAAAATTATCTTACAGCCGAAAAACACCTGGATCAGAAGGGTCATGAGCGAACAGAACCATCAGAATTCATCAAAAAATTAAAAACTGATGAAATTGACACACTGCTCATTGGCGAAGACCTCCAAAAAATAGATTATAAACTTTCCAGCTGCTGCAATCCCATTCCGGGTGACGATGTTTTTGGATTTGTGACTGTGGGTGAAGGTATTAAAATTCACCGTACCAGCTGTCCAAATGCAGCTAAACTGATGTCTAATTTTGGTTATCGTATTGTAAAGGCCAAGTGGAACTCTCAAAAACAACTGGCATTTTTAACCGGAATTAAAATCATCGGTATCGACGAGGTAGGATTAATCAACAATTTAACTACTGTCATTTCCAACGATTTTAAAGTCAACATGCGTTCCATTACGGTAGATAGCCATGAAGGTATCTTTGAAGGAAGCATCATGGTTTACGTGAACGATACCATACACCTCGATAACCTGATTGCCAAACTCAAACTGGTTCGAGGAGTAACCGATGTTAGCCGTTTTGACACCCCGTCTACTGTTGAAAAAGCGTCTTGAATTTAATTGCAGGGACTACATTTTTTGAATAAATTTGAATTGATTTAAGATCTCATGTCCAAAACAGAAACCCATGAAATGGTAAAGAAAATTTTCGAGGCCTACCTCGAAAATAAAAGCCTCAGAAAAACCCCTGAACGCTTTGCCATTCTTGAAGAGATTTATTCCAGAAACGACCATTTTGATGTGGAATCTCTCTATATCCACATGAAAAACAAAAAATACAGGGTGAGCCGTGCAACCGTTTACAATACCCTGGAACTGCTCGTATCTTGCGATTTGGTCACCAAACACCAGTTCGGTAAGAACATGGCTCAATTCGAGAAATCGTATGGTTATAAGCAACATGACCACATCATTTGTATCGACTGTGGAAAAGTGGTAGAATTTTGTGACCCACGTATCCAGCAAATACAAACCATGATGGGCGATTTACTCAAATTCGATATTAAACACCACTCTTTAAACCTATACGGGAACTGCAGTCGCCTTAAGGATGGGCACTGTGAATCTTTCTCAAAAACTAACTCTCAAAAAAATTAATGGCTGTAGACGTATTACTGGGCCTCCAATGGGGCGATGAAGGAAAAGGTAAAATTGTAGATGTTTTAAGCCCTGAGTACGACCTGATTGCCAGGTTTCAGGGTGGTCCGAATGCAGGACACACACTTGAATTTAATCAGCAAAAATTTGTTTTAAATACCATCCCTTCGGGGATTTTCAATCCCAAAACCATGAACCTCATTGGGAATGGTGTGGTAATAGACCCCATCATCCTGAAAAGAGAGTTAGACGGACTAAAAGCCAGAGGTTTTGATCCGGTTTCAGAACAAAAGTTGTTCATTGCCCGCAGGGCGCACCTCATCCTACCCACTCACCAATTACTGGATGCGGCCTCAGAAAGCAAAATGGGTGTAGGCAAGATCGGTTCCACGCTGAAAGGGATCGGCCCTACCTACATGGATAAAACAGGTCGAAATGGCTTGAGAGTGGGTGATACTCAATTAGCGGATTTTAAAGCACGCTACCAAAAACTGGTAGATAAGCATAAATCGATATTGGCTCATTACGGCGAAATACCTGATTTTTCGGAAAAAGAAGCTGCTTTCTTTGAGGCTGTTGAAATGCTAAAAGCCATTCCTCAGGTAGATGGCGAACATTTTGTGAACCAATACCTCCAATCTGGCAAGAAAGTGTTGGCAGAAGGAGCACAGGGCACCATGCTTGATGTAGATTTTGGCTCTTATCCATTTGTTACTTCATCTAATACCACCACTGCGGGCGCCTGCACCGGCTTGGGAATAGCCCCTAAACAAATTGGCAAGGTGATCGGTATTTTTAAAGCCTATTGCACCCGTGTGGGTGGCGGTCCGTTCCCAACCGAATTGGAGAACGAAACCGGCGAAAAACTAAGAGCCATTGGGCATGAATTTGGTGCCACCACAGGTCGTCCACGCCGTTGTGGATGGATTGACCTGCCTGCACTTAAATATGCCATCATGCTAAACGGCGTAACCGAAATGGTGATGACTAAAGCGGATGTGTTAAGTGGCTTTGATACCATTTACGCCTGCACCCATTATTTATACAATGGAGAGAAGATTGATTACATGCCTTATGACATCAACGCCATCAGTCCGGAGCCAGTTTACGAAGCGATTCCTGGCTGGAACGAAGACCTGACAGGCATTCGCAATACAAATGAAATTCCTGCAAAACTGATTGCTTACATACAGTATCTCGAAAAACATTTGGGTGTACTGGTGAGATATCTATCGGTTGGACCAGACCGTGAACAAACTTTAAATTTAATGCCATAAGAAATTGTAATACAATTACTTATATGTCATTATCTAAACAAATATTTCGACCCAAAAATCTCGAAAATTTCAAAAAGAAAGCTATTGTATGGGCCAGTAAGTTTGAAACTGCCGCTTGCTTAAACTCCAATCATTTCAAAGATCAATACCATCAATTCGACTTGTTGATCAGCGCTGGTGTTCAAGGTGAACTAAAAGCTCAAACCGGTGGGGCATTGGATCAATTAGATGCCTTCATCGCCAATTGCCCGGTACACATCTCCGGCTTCCTGGGCTATGACCTGAAGAACGAAATCGAGACACTCGAGTCGAGAAACTGGGACGGCCTTGGCTTCCCTGATTTGTATTTCTTTATCCCCCAATATCAACTAATTTTTAGAGGGGATGAAGTAGAAATAAGTGCCGATCAGCCGGAAACTATCTATCAATCCATCTTGGCACTTGAGCCCTTGCAAAATTCCACAGACTTTAAAGGACAGCTCAAACAACGTTTGAATCGCGAAGCCTACCTGAATGCCGTTTCGAAATTGAAGGAACACATACAACGAGGTGATATTTATGAGGTTAATTTATGTCAGGAGTTTTATGCAGAAGATGCCGAATTAAATCCTCTGGCGGCCTACTTTGAATTGAATCAATGCTCTCCTACCCCATTCTCTAGTTTTTTCAAACTGGGGGAACGTTACATCATCTCAGCAACACCAGAAAGATTCATTTGTAAACGACAAGATCAACTGAGTTCTCAGCCCATCAAGGGAACGGCCAGAAGGTTAGCAGATCCGCTGGAAGATGAAAAAATGAAACAGGAATTGAGAGCAAGCGAGAAAGAGCGTTCTGAAAATGTGATGATTGTGGATCTGGTACGCAACGACCTGACCAAATGTGCACTGCCAGGGACCGTAAAGGTGGATGAATTGTGTGGGATTTACAGCTTTGAGCAAGTTCATCAAATGATTTCAACGGTAAGCTGTAGGCTGGCAGAAGGAACAACTTTGTCTCACATCTTGCGTAGCACCTTTCCAATGGGATCAATGACTGGCGCTCCGAAAATACGTGCAATGCAGCTGATCGAATCATATGAAGAGACCAGAAGAGGTGTTTATTCCGGATCGGTGGGCTACATTGCCCCAAACGGAGATTTTGATTTCAATGTCATCATTCGGACCATGCTGTACGATGCCAAAGGGAAATACCTCTCGTTTCAGGTAGGGAGTGCCATTACACACCAGGCCATTCCTGAAAATGAATACGATGAATGCTTACTGAAAGCAAAAGCTATTCTTCAGGTGTTGAAGTCTGAAATTAGTTAGCAGCTGGCCGAAAATACTTATTAGCCTCAGGTAATCTCTTTTTGATTTCGGCAATTCTGGTTTCGTCGCTGGGGTGCGTACTGAGGAATTCAGGGGAAGCTCCATCGCCTTTCTTGGCAGCCGATATCCTTTCCCAAAAATCGATGGCTTTTTCAGGCTGATAACCTGCCATCGACATGAATATCAGACCTAAGCGATCTGCTTCCGCTTCCTGATTTCTGGAATATTTTAACAAGGCCAATTGTCCACCGATGCCATATAATTGACTCACCATTTTCTGAGTAGCTTCCGAAGCATTGCCAGTTACCGCTCCTAAAATACCTCCGCCTGTTTGTGCAGCCAACACATGCGAGTAACGCTCTGCCGAATGACGTGCAATGGCATGTGCAATTTCATGACCAATTACCGTTGCAAGACCGGATTCGTCTTTGGTAACCGGCAAAATTCCCGTATATACGGCCACCTTCCCGCCAGGCATACACCAAGCATTTACATCTTTACTTTCTATCAAATTAAATTCCCATTGAAAATTATATTGATCTCCAAAACCGTTTTGTTTGAGGTAGGCGTCAATCACTTGAGCTAATTTAGCTCCAACCGCTTTTAGTCGCTGGGCCTCGGCAGTCCCCTTAACAACCTTTGTTTTGGGCTCATTTAAAAAGTTATGATAAGCGGTCAAAGCCTCTTTATTGAGGGTTTCATCCCTCACCAAATTCAATTGTCTGCGTCCGGTTAATGGCACTTTTGCGCATGAAAACATTAATATAGCGGTAAAAAACAACAGCAACGTGCTTTTTTTACTTTTCATCAGAATTAAAATTGAATTATTCACAAATAACCCTACTCAACAGAAAGGGTTTTCTTTCTATTGAACAAATTTACTTTACTCTCACTGCCTCTCAATAGCCGCTCAATATTTTTTTGATGGGTAACCAAAATGAGCACACAAATACAAATGGCATACAGTAAAATGGATTTTACCGGCGAATGAAAAACAAACACGATACTCAGTGGAAATGCAAAACCTGCCGAGATGGAGCTCAGCGATACAAATTTAGTAGTGATCAAGACCAGTAGAAAGACCAATACACAGATCATAGCGGCTTCAAAATGAACGGCTAAAATCATCCCGAACAAGGTAGCGATGCCTTTTCCTCCCCTAAATCCGGCAAAAATTGGGAATAAATGCCCCATTACAGCGGTAATACCCAATGCTAACTGATAATTCACAAATTGAGTGGAACTCTGAGGTCCGGTAACTGAATAGCCTATAAAAGCAGCCAAATTAGTGGCCGTAAATCCTTTTAAAATATCTACCACCATCACGATAATGCCCGCCTTTCTACCCAACACTCTGAACGTATTGGTAGCACCCGCATTTCCGCTTCCATACTCTCTCACATCAATACCATAAAGCCCTTGTCCAAGCCAAACAGCCGTGGGAATGGACCCGAAAAGGTAGGCAAGCAATAAAGCTGAAATGGAATAGATCGATATCATTTGCTTACAATTATAAGAAAATTAGCTGCTTGAATCAGTTAAATTTTAAGAGGATTATATCAAGATTGTGCTTTTAAACTCATATCCAGGCTTTTTACAGAATGAGTTAATGCGCCCATTGAAACAAAATCAACTCCACATTCTGCGAATTGTTTGACATTATCCAGAGTTATACCTCCCGATGCTTCGGTAATATATTTTCCATTCACCATAGCGACCGCCACGCTGAGTCGTTCGAAATCAAAATTGTCGATGAGAATACGGTCTATTTGTCCATAGTCGATCACTGCTTGCAATTCTTCGAGGCTTCTTACTTCAATTTCTACCGGAATATCAAGTTGATGCTCAGTTAAATATTTTCTGGCAGATTGAATGGCAGCCTGAATACCTCCTGCATAATCTACATGATTATCTTTGATCAGGATCATATCATATAAACCAAAACGGTGATTGACACCTCCCCCAATCTTTACTGCCATTTTCTCTAAATAACGCATACCTGGCGTTGTTTTCCGGGTATCTAGCACCTTGGTTTTCGTACCTTCCAATAATTTGACCACACGCTGTGTTTGAGTAGCAATACCGCTCATCCGCTGCATGATGTTGAGCACCAACCTTTCGGCGGCTAGAATACTTCTTGATGAACCCGAAACATCAAATGCGATATCACCAGATTTCACCAAGATACCATCTTGCAAATGAATACTCACTTTCAATTCAGGATCCACGGCCTTGAAAACTTCCACCGCCACCTCAACACCCGCCAGCACCCCCGTTTCCTTGATCAGTAAACGAGCTTTGCCCTGCTTATTGGCGGGGATAGTTGCCATAGAAGTGTGGTCTCCATCGCCTATATCTTCCTCAAGGGCAGATTGAATGAAAGGCAACAAAATCGATCGGTTTAATTCCATAAGGTCACAAAAATACAATATTGTACTACAATGAATCGAAAAATGAAACAGCTACTATTTTATGAAGCTTCATTACGCTCGTTTCGTTTTATTGATTTTGGAGGATGTATATTTGTATGTGAAAAATAAAAAAACGGTACTCCTTATTTTAGACGGCTGGGGGTTAGGTAAACCCGATTCCTCCAATGCCATTTATCAGGCCAATACACCTTTCTTTGATTACTTGATGAGCAATTACCCAAATGCCAAACTAGAAGCCTCCGGCGAAGCGGTAGGGCTCCCTGCTGGTCAAATGGGCAATTCTGAAGTAGGGCACATGAATTTAGGTGCCGGGAGAATTGTTTATCAAGAGTTAGGCAGAATTAACAAAGCGGTTACCGATGGCAGCTTGAATCATCATCCGGTATTGCAGTCTGCTTTTGATCAAGCTAAGAAATCAAACAAAAAAGTTCATTTCATCGGTCTATTGTCTGACGGTGGTGTGCATTCCCATATCAATCACCTCAAAGGTCTGTGTGATGCTGCCAAAGCAAATTCGGTGGAAAAGGTTTTCATTCATGCCTTTTTAGACGGACGAGATACGGACCCGAAATCGGGCATTGGTTTCATCAATGATTTAGAACAGCATTTGAAGAATAGTTCTGGACAATTAGTCAGCGTCGTTGGCCGTTATTATGCCATGGACAGAGATAACCGTTGGGAAAGGATAAAACTGGCTTACGATTTGATGGTGAAAGGTGAAGGTAAGGCTTGTCAGGATTTTGCTGAGGCATTGACCGAATCATACTCGGAAGGTGTAACAGATGAGTTTGTAAAACCACTGGTGAGAACGGATGCCGAGAACAAACCAATGGCGGTAATAGAAGAAGGAGACGTGGTTATATGCTTTAATTTCCGCACTGATCGTGGACGTGAAATTACACAGGCTCTCTGTCAGAGAGATTTTCCGGAACAAGAAATGAAAGCACTCGATGTGCATTACATCACCTTTACCTCCTACGACGAAAACTTCAAGAATGTTGAAGTAGTATTTAAAAATGAGGATCTGAAGCATACGCTGGGGGAAGTATTAGCTGCAAATCACAAAAAACAATTACGCATAGCCGAAACCGAAAAATATCCACATGTCACTTTCTTCTTCTCAGGAGGTCGTGAACAGGAGTTTGATCAGGAAAAACGAGCTTTAATTGCTTCTCCTAAAGTTGCCACCTACGATCTTCAACCAGAAATGAGCGCTGCGGGCATTGCTGATGCCGCTTGCGATGCAATGTCAACGGGCTGGGCTGATTTTGTGTGTATTAACTTTGCCAACCCAGATATGGTGGGCCACACCGGTGTTTTTGATGCGGTGGTAAAAGCGGTAGAAACGGTAGATTCCTGCACTCAAAAAGTGGTAGAGTGTGGCTTAGCTAATAACTACTCATTTATCATTTTGGCCGATCATGGTAACGCCGATTACATGATCAACCCTGATGGCAGCCCCAATACCGCCCATACCACTAATTTAGTGCCTTGTATCTTAATTGATCAGGATTATAAACACATCAAAAACGGTAAACTCGGCGATATTGCGCCCAGTCTGTTAAAAATGATGGGAATTGATATTCCGGAAGATATGACAGGTAATGTATTGGTTGCTCAATGATGAATAAATCATTTGTATTTCTGTTGCTTATAATTACCGGCTGTCAATCGGCGGTGATCAAAACAAGCTCCTCCAATTACCCCGATTTGAAGGAATATTTCAGTAAAGAGATAAAAAGGTTGGAAAAAGAGCGGCCGGAAGTTCAAAAATCTGTTCATTTTAATAAAAAGAGCGAAAGCAAAACCAGTACAGCTATTAAATGGCAGGAGGAATTAGATCCTTTCATGGTTTCTGATATCAATAAACCGGCATTTAAGGGATTATACCAATTCTGCATGAAAGATGGAGAAGAAACCTACACCGCTACAGCAAAACAGCTCAAAACCAGAGAAATCCGAATTTTAAAATCAGAGAATGGAGCGATCAAGCGCATCACCATCCAGAATTATTCGGACAACAACTTGTTCAACAGTAGCGAATACCTCGAATACTGCCCCGATTCCATTTACCAAATTGTTAAAAAACAAGAAGTAGTGATACTCGGAAGCAACCACTTCATGATTGTGGGTAAATTCAAGAAATAAATTATTGATTAGTTACATTCTCCAAATGAGAACGGGCCTCTTCCAGGCGGGTGATGATATCTTTACGTCCGGGACTCATTTCCAACACTTTCTGAAAATCGAGGATACAAGACTTGAGTGCTTCGATAGATTTTACCTTGTCGTATAAACGCGGAATTTTTTGGGCTTTGAGCACCCCGTAATCATGATAGGCAATGGCCCGGTTTTGATAGAATTTAGGATCTTCACCTCCGCTCAATGCAATAGCTCTGGTAAAATCTCGAATACTCGAAACCAATAATTTTTCCCTTTCTGAATTAGCGATGTTTGCCGTGTAGTTGGCAATATTACTCTTTGCCTTGCCACGATAATAGTAGGCACTGGTCTCATTAGGTCTAACAGCTATTACTTTCGTAAATGCCGCTACCGCATTTTTATAATTCTCAGCATGGTAGTAAGAATAGCCCAGCATGTACAAAGCATTCACGTTGGTAGAATCGGCTGCAACGGCCTTTTCTAAATGCGATACCGCCGAATTGAAATCGCCATCCAATAAAGCCTTCTGCCCCATTGCTTGGTAAGAACTTTGTGCAAACAATTGTTCAACTTGCAAAACAGCAAAAAAGGAAAGAAGAAACACGAATCTCTTGTACATCTACAGGCTCAATTGAGCGCTCAAATGAGCAACCCAGGAATTATTTTTAAAAATAAAATTTAAAAATGACAAGCAATAATCTGATGGAAGAATTTTTACACTCCATCCCTAAAATCAGCTTAGTCTAAAGATAATACCAAAAGAAAGTTTTTGTTTGTCATAAAACAAATTTAACTGCCTTTTTTGCAGTCATCCATCAAAGCAGCATTAAAAGGCACACGGAAAATCAATTGGCACAAGGCTTGCAAATGTACTTATCCACCGGAAAAGTTTCCGATTTACAAATTTTACTGTCATATTGACGTTGTATAAAAACAGATGAACGACAACAACCCATTCGAATTTAATCAGGCCATCCCCCTAATAAATGAAGATACCGAGTTCTTTCCACTCATGTCTCAGGAAGATGAGGAGGAAATGAACAATGAGGAAACGCCCGAAACCTTATCCATTCTACCCCTACGTAATACCGTCTTATTCCCTGGGGTGGTTATTCCGATCACCATAGGTCGCGACAAATCCATTAAGCTGGTAAAAGATGCTTACAAAGGCGACCGCGTTATTGGAGTGGTTTCACAAAGAGATGTAAGCATTGAAGATCCGAGTTTGGAGCAACTGAATGAAATTGGCACGGTAGCCTTGATCATTAAAATGCTTCAAATGCCGGATGGTAACACTACGGTGATCATCCAGGGAAAACAACGTTTCAGACTAAAAGAACAAGTACAAAGCGAGCCTTATATCAAGGCAACAATTGAGAAGTTTGAGGAAATAAAACCAAAGGTGAATGCAGAGTTCAAGGCGATCATGGCCAATATCAAAGATATGGCGATGCAGATCATCCAGCTGGCTCCCAACATACCAAGCGAAGCAGCCATCGCCATCAAAAATATAGAAAGCCCTTCTTTCCTCATCAATTTCATTTCTTCCAACATGAATGCCGATGTGGCAACCAAACAGCAGATGCTGGAAGTAGCCAACCTGAGAGAAAGAGCTAAAATGGTGATGGAACACCTCACGCAAGAGCTTCAAATGCTCGAATTGCGTAACCAAATCCAGTCAAAAGTTCGCACCGATCTTGATAAACAACAGAGAGAATATTTCCTCAATCAGCAATTAAAAACTATTCAGGAAGAATTGGGAGGCAACTCCCCCGACCTGGAAATGGAAAATCTCAGAGAGCGTGCCAAGAAGAAAAAATGGTCGAAAGAAGTAGCTGAACATTTCCAAAAAGAACTGGATAAGATGGGACGTATGAATCCGGCAGCTGCCGATTATTCAGTCCAAATTAACTACCTGGAGTTATTGCTCGACCTGCCATGGAACGACTTTACCAAAGATAATTTCGACCTGAAACGTGCCCAAAAAATCCTGGATAAGGACCATTATGGACTCGAAAAAGTAAAAAAACGGATCATAGAATACTTGGCCGTACTGAAGCTGAAACACAACATGAAAGCCCCTATCCTCTGCCTGGTGGGCCCTCCCGGAGTGGGTAAAACCTCCCTCGGAAAATCGATTGCCAAATCTTTAGGCAGGAAATATGTGCGGATGGCATTGGGCGGTATTCGTGATGAAGCAGAAATCAGAGGTCACCGCAAAACCTACATTGGTGCCATGCCGGGCCGCATCATTCAATCCTTAAAGAAGGCTGGTGCTTCAAATCCAGTATTTATTTTGGATGAGATTGATAAAGTAGGTAATGATTTTAGGGGCGATCCTGCCTCTGCCCTGCTTGAAGTTTTAGATCCAGAACAAAACAACTCATTTTATGATCATTATGTAGAAGTAGATTACGATCTATCTAATGTCATGTTTATTGCTACCGCGAATTCTTTGAGCTCTATTCATCCTGCACTGCTCGATCGTATGGAAATTATTGAAGTAAACGGGTACACTATTGAAGAAAAAATTGAGATCACTAAACGTCACTTACTACCTAAACAGCGTGAACAACATGGTATTCAGGCTAAAGATATCAGCCTTAAAGCTGCAGTAATTGAAAAGGTGATTGAAGAATACACCCGAGAATCGGGCGTACGTGGATTGGAAAAGAAAATTGGTTCCTTGGTGCGTGGAGTGGCTACTAAGATTGCCATGGAAGAAAAATACGACCCTTCAATCAGCAAGAATGAAGTAGAAAAGATCCTGGGAGCCCCCATTTTCGACAAAGACCTTTACGAAGGAAATGAAGTAGCCGGTGTGGTGACAGGTTTGGCCTGGACTTCAGTTGGTGGCGACATTCTGTTTATAGAAGCCAGTCTAAGCCCCGGAAAAGGAAAACTCACCCTGACCGGAAATCTGGGTGAGGTAATGAAAGAGTCGGCTGCCATTGCCATGGCCTACTTAAGAAGTAATGCTGTAAAATTCAATATTGATCATCGTTTGTTTGATCATTGGGATGTGCATATACACGTACCTGCAGGTGCCACGCCTAAAGACGGGCCATCTGCCGGGGTGACCATGTTAACCGCATTAACTTCGGCATTTACGCAACGTAAAGTAAAACCCCATTTAGCCATGACTGGCGAAATCACCTTGCGAGGAAAAGTGCTCCCAGTGGGTGGTATCAAGGAAAAAATCCTGGCGGCCAAAAGAGCCAACATCAAGGAAATCATCCTTTGTAAGTCAAATGAGAAAGACATTTTGGAAATCAAAGAAGATTACATTAAAGATCTTAAATTTCATTATGTAAGAGAAATGAAAGAGTTAATTGACCTTGCCTTAATCAAAGACAAAGTCAAAAATCCGCTCGATCTGAGCATTAAAGAAAGCATCAAGCCAGCCTTTAATTAAAATTGCTTTAAAAAACCTCTCTTTGTTAAGGGAGGTTTTTTTTATAACCAAAAATTATATTTTAGTATATTCAGTTGTTATAACACCAAATAACAAGAAGTTATTTACAACTGCGTATGCGTACTCTTCGATTCTGCACCCTGATAATGGGGCTTAGCCTCTTCGTTTCCAACTTAATAGCACAAGGTTTTAAGCAACAAATTGGCTTTAGGAGCGATAATGATTCCTATTTGGCCAACGGCCAGGACCGCTACTATACCAATGGTTTGTTCATCAGCTATCGAAAGATACTTGATGAAGGTAATTTGAAGCTCGAGCTGCAAAAAAAGATCCTGGAACTAGAGCTTGGGCAAAAAATGTACAATGCTCAGTCTGGCGCTATCCCATCCATCATTTACGTGGACCGACCGATCACTGCTTACTTGTTTGCTGGAGCCGGGATGGAATGGTTCTATAAAAGTGAAAATATACTCAAAATAAGCGCTCAAGTTGGCACCATAGGGCCCAATGCATTGGGACAAGAGGCTCAGGAATTCATTCACCGTATCACTGGCCTATACACACCAGAAGGCTGGGAATACCAATTGGAAAATGAACTGGGTTTGAATACGCAAGTCGCTTACAGCAGCTTGATCCAGAGAAATAAATTACAAAATTTAGACCTTTTATGGCATGGCTATGCCAATTTGGGCACCACATTTACAGGTGCTGGAATAGGCTTTACCATGCGCTATGGCAAACTAAATCAACTTTTTCAGTCGGCCTACAAGCGTAGCTTGATCGGCACAAACAATCAGACACCAAAAATCAATCAAAGTGAATTCTTTTTCTTTGCAAAGCCCCAACTTGAATACATTGCCCACGATGCCAGTGTTTCGGGAGGATTATTTCGTAAAGACAAGGGCCCGGTAACCTATCAGCCTAAACCATGGGTATTGAGTCAGGAAATGGGCTTCATGTTGGCAAAAAATCGATTCATTGCACAGCTCTCCTACACCTTTAAAACTGCTGAAATAGAAAGCAATGCCAGGCCACATCAGTATGGCACCATCAGTACTTATTACCTGTTTAATTGACAATCAATCATAAAAATTAACAATTTATGCTTGGCAAAACTTAACTTTGATGCCCAATGAGCGATAATATTGTCATAGCCATTGATGGCTATTCTTCATGCGGCAAAAGTACCTTGGCAAAGGCATTGGCCAAAAAACTTCATTTCGTTTATATTGACAGTGGGGCTATGTACCGGGCCGTCACCATCTATTTTATCCGTCATCAAGTTGACATGGATGACCCGCAGGCGGTAAGCGAAGCTTTAAATAACATTCATCTTAATTTTCACTCTCGCGATTACGAAACACATATTACCTTAAATGATGAGGAAGTATCGGCAGAAATCCGAGAAATGAAAGTTTCAGATCAGGTAAGTGCGGTAAGTGCCATCAAGGCGGTGAGAGAAGAAATGGTGAAACAGCAACAACGCATGGGTCAATCTAAAAACATTGTGATGGATGGCCGTGACATTGGCACCACCGTTTTCCCGAAAGCTAGCCTCAAATTTTTCATGACGGCCGATCCGAAGGTGCGGGCCGAAAGGCGTTATAAAGAAATGATTGCCAATGGAGCCCAAATCACTTTAGAAGAGGTGTTCGAGAACCTGGCACATCGCGATTATTCAGATACCACCCGTAAAGAAAGTCCGCTGGTGCGTGCCGAAGATGCCATTATTCTGGATAATACCGATCTCACACCCGAAGAACAATTGGCTTTTGCCCTCCACAAGGTGAAGCCCTTTCTTCAATAAATATCCGTTCCTAATTCAAGAACCTGTTTAGCTCATTGATTATCAGTAGCAAAAGGGCAAATTTTATTTTTGTTTAGAAATAGAAATCCCTACCTTTGCAGTCCTGATTTAAATCGGGAAAAAGGAGATAAATTATTTAATGGCTAAAAAACAACAAGCAGAAAAAGAGTTAGAAGCTAAAACAGCTGAACTCGGCACAGACACCGTTGAGGTGAAAGAAACAGAAATCATTGAGTCTGAAGCAGATTCATTGTCTATCGAGGAGATCAAATCTACCACGATGGTAACCCCTTCCGGCGATTTCGACTGGGATGCGGATGACAAAGGTTTTGGCAATTACAGCCAAGCTGAACGCGAAAAGCTGGAAGCGATGTATGCCGGAACATTCAATTCAATCACTAAAGGAGAGATCATCTCAGGTATAGTGGTTTCTATCAACAACAAAGATGTGGTATTGAACATCGGTTTCAAATCGGATGGTTTAGTATCGCTTTCTGAGTTCCGCGATATGCCTGATTTAAAAATTGGCGATACCGTGGAGGTGTTTGTGGAGTCGCAAGAAGATGCTAACGGACAGTTGGTATTATCTCGCAAACGTGCTAAAACCCAAAAATCTTGGGAATTAATTAATGAAGCTTTAGAAAAAGATGAAATCATCAATGGCTACGTGAAAAGCCGTACCAAAGGTGGTTTAATCGTTGATATTATGGGCGTTGAAGCCTTCTTGCCTGGTTCACAGATCGACATCAAGCCGATCCGCGACTACGACATTTACGTAGGCAAGACCATGGAATTCAAAGTTGTTAAAATCAACCACGAGTTTAAAAACGTAGTGGTATCGCACAAAGTGTTGATTGAAGACGATTTAGAAAGCCAAAAAGTAGAGATCGTTTCTAAACTAGAAAAAGGTCAAGTATTGGAAGGAACTGTTAAAAACATTACCGATTTCGGTGTATTCATCGATTTAGGTGGCGTAGACGGTTTATTACACATTACAGATATTTCATGGGGACGCATTGAGCACCCACGTGAAGTATTAACCTTAGATCAAAAAATCAATGTGGTTGTTTTAGACTTTGATGATGACAAAAAACGTATCGCTTTAGGTTTAAAACAATTAACTTCTCACCCATGGGAAGCTTTGGATACTGAATTGTCAGTAGGTTCTAAAGTAAAAGGTAAAATTGTAACTGTAGCCGACTACGGTGCATTCTTGGAGATCGTTCCAGGTGTAGAAGGATTGATCCACGTATCTGAAATGTCTTGGTCTCAAAACTTACGTAACCCTCAAGAATTTATGAAAGTGGGTGATGTAATTGAAGCACAAGTATTAACCTTGGATCGCGATGAGCGCAAAATGAGCTTAGGAATTAAGCAATTAACGCCAGATCCTTGGAAAGATCTAGCTAAACGCTACCCTGTAGGCAGCAAACAAACAGCTGTGGTGAAAAACATGACCAATTTCGGTGTATTTGTTGAGCTGGAAGATGGTATTGATGGCTTGATCCACATTTCAGATCTATCTTGGTCTAAAAAAGTAAATCACCCTAACGAATTTACCAAAGTTGGTGAAACCTTAGAAGTAGTGGTTTTAGAATTAGACGAAGAGAATCGCAAATTGAGCTTAGGTCACAAACAATTGGAAGAAAACCCTTGGGAAACTTTCGAGACCGTGTTCACTTTAGACTCAGTTCACCAAGGAACAGTTTTAAAAGTAACTGACAAAGGTGCCGTTATTGCTTTACCATATGGAGTAGAAGGCTTCTGCCCTACCAAACACATGGCTAAACAAGAAGGCGGAGCGATCAAAGCTGACGAAACTGCTGATTTCAGAATCATCGAATTCAACAAAGATTCTAAACGTATCGTTGTTTCACACGCCCGTATTTGGGAAGAAGTGAAAGCTGAAGAACGTAAAGAAGAAATCAGTCAGAAGAAAAAAGATGCGAAAGCAGCTCAAAGTGCCGTTAAAAAAGTAAAAGACTCTGTGGAGAAATCTACTTTAGGTGACTTAGATGTTCTATCGCAACTGAAAGCCAGCATGGAAGGCGCAGAAACAAAAGCTGCAAAAACCAAGAAAGCTGCCAAAGAAGATGATGCAGAGTAATTAAGCTAAACTTTCTATAAAAAGCCCCTCTGAGATTTAGAGGGGCTTTTTTGTTAGTATCATCTGGAGCTGGTCGAAGGGAAACTGCAGCCTCATCACTCCACAAGCTCAAGATGACAAAATTTTATTTTAGAAATTTTTGCTATTTTTACTCCAATCCAAAGCAAGATGCAAAATTTAACTCTGCTCGACGGTCAGAAATTCCAGATAACCATTCAGCGTCTTTGCCATCAATTAATAGAAAATCACAACGACTTTTCCGAATCTGTCATCATCGGCATTCAGCCAAGGGGTATTTATTTGGCCAAAAGAATTACCGATGAATTACACCGACTCTTACCAAAAGCAAGTATCACCCACGGCAACCTCGATATTACTTTTTTTAGGGACGATATTCGTACCAATAAAGACCTTCCACCCGCTTCGAGTACCAAAATCGATTTCATGATTGAAGACAAGCGGGTCATTTTAGTTGATGACGTACTTTGGACTGGCAGAACCATTAGAGCAGCTTTGGATGCACTCTTAGCTTTTGGCAGGCCCAGAAAAGTTGAATTATTGGTTTTGGTAGATCGTCGCTTCTCCAGACAATTACCAATAGAGCCCGATTACATCGGCATGCAGGTAGACTCTGTAGATTCACAAAAAGTAATCGTTTGCTGGGAAGAAACCGATAAAAAAGATCAAATCACCCTCATTTCAGGAAAATAATATGGCAGATCAACATCCAAAACTCAGCACCAAACACCTCCTCGGTATCAAAGATCTGACACCAGGAGACATTCAGCTGATTTTTGAAACTGCCGATAATTTCAAAGACGTTTTAAACCGACCCATTAAAAAGGTGCCCTCTTTGCGAGACATCACCATTGCCAATATTTTTTTCGAAAACTCCACCCGCACCAAATTATCCTTCGAATTGGCCGAAAAACGTCTTTCTGCCGATGTGATCAGCTTTGCGGCCTCCTCTTCATCGGTAAGCAAGGGTGAAACACTTATTGATACGGTCAACAATATTTTGGCCATGAAGGTAGACATGGTGGTGATGCGTCATCCACATGCCGGTGCCGGACTATTTTTGAGCAAGCATGTAGATGCCCAAATCATCAATGCGGGCGACGGAGCGCATGAACACCCAACGCAAGCCCTACTCGATGCTTTTTCCATTCGCGAAAAATATGGTGAGGTAGCTGGTAAAAAAGTGGCCATCATTGGCGATATTCTTCACTCCAGGGTGGCCCTATCTAATATACTTTGCTTGCAAAAACTGGGCGCCGAAGTAATGGTTTGCGGCCCCACCACCCTCATTCCCAAACACATCAACAGCCTGGGTGTAAAAGTAGAGCACGATTTATTGAAAGCACTAAACTGGTGCGATGTAGCCAATATGCTCCGCATACAGTTGGAGCGTCAGGAGATGCGTTATTTCCCATCATTAAGAGAATACAGCATGCTTTACGGGCTCAACAAGCAAATTCTCGACTCACTCGATAAGGAGATCACTGTGATGCACCCCGGGCCCATTAACCGCGGAGTGGAGATTACCAGTGATGTAGCCGACAGCAAACAATCCATCATTCTCGACCAGGTAGAAAATGGGGTGGCCATCCGCATGGCAGTTTTATATCTGCTCGCCGGATACCGCTCCTAAGACTCCTTAAGGTGTTTTTTGTGGATAATTATTTCTGTTTAAAACACTCCGGAACAAAACTTTTCGCTAAACTTGCCTTATCCACAGGTGTTGATTATTAAATCAAAATCGGCGCCTAAATTGAATTAAATTAGTACTTCACATCATCGCAGGCTCATGTTGAAACTACGTCGGGTTTATACAATTTTATTTATCCTTATTTCCTCCACCGCTTTCGCACAACAAGCTTCATTGCAGCAAGTTTACCGTACTTATCAAAACGGCTTAGACTTATTCAAGAAACATCATTATGTAGCTGCAGCTGCACAATTTAAAAGAGCGGAGTTAAACATTATTGCTGATCAAAAAATCGGAGATTTTGAGGAGATGAGCCTCCTGAAAGAGAATGCCCTGTATTATAGAGGGGTTTGTGCACTCGAACTAGAAAATGACGATGCCGAGGGCTTGTTACAAAGATTTGTTAAAGAATATCCCACCAACAACCTCAGCCATTCTGCTTATTACCAATTGGGGCGCCTCAATTTCACCAAAAAGAATTATGCGGAGACCATTTCTTGGTTAAAAAAAGTAAAAGAAAACGAGCTTGACCGCCAAAACAGCGTGGAATATCGCTTTAAATTGGCCTATGCTTTTTTTGAGACCAAAGATTATGCGGCAGCCGAACCCTTGTTTGGTCAATTAAAGGATGAAACCTCTAAATATCGGGATGAGGCCATTTACTACTATGCCTACATCAGTTATTTAAATGCCGACTACCAAACTGCTTTGAAAGAATTTGAACGACTAAAAAGTTCTAAAACCTACGAGGAAAGTTACCCCTATTATATCTCTGCACTTTATTTCTTAGATGGTAGGTACCAAGATGTGATTTCTTATGCCATACCTAGTTTGAAAACCATCCAAAAGAAATATGAAACGGAGCTGTATCGCATTATTGCAGCTTCTTATTTCGCCTTAACTGATTATCCGCAGGCTGCAGTTTTTTACCAAGAATTTCAAGATAGAGACCTTAAAGTCACTCAAAATAATCAGGATGCTTACCAAATTGGCTATACTGCGCTTCAACTCAAAAATTATAAAAAAGCGATTGAAGAACTGGAGACCCTGGGCACCACCGACGAATTTTTTCAGAGCGGTATGATCGCTTTAGCTAAAGCTTTTTTGGCGATAGATGATAAACAAGCTGCCCGGAATGCATTTTTTAGAGCTGCTAAACTGAATTACGATAAAGAGTTGCAAGAAGAAGGCGCTTTTAATTATGCTAAACTTTCCTACGAACTAGAATTCCATCAGGTAGCGTTAGATGCCACTCAGGAATTCATCAGTAATTATGCTTCATCAAAGCGCATCAATGAGGCAAAAACGCTTTTGGGTGAAATTTTGCTTACCACCAAAAATTATAAAGATGCCATCGACGTGCTCGAAAGTATAAGCAACCGAAACAGAGAAGCTCAAGAGGTTTACCAAAAAGTGACTTATTATCGCGGTTTGGAATTCTTCAATGAAAGAGCATTCCAAAATGCTATTTCAGCATTTTTGCGTTCAAACAAAGCAGCTATCGATCCAGAAATTGCTGCATTGTCTACCTATTGGATGGCCGAGTCGATGTATGAAGTTCGGAAATATGGAGAAGCAATTGAGAAGTTTCAAGCTTTTTTACTCATGCCCGAGTCGCGGAAAAGTAAACTCTACAATTTTGCTTATTATGCCCTTGCTTATGCCTATTTTGAAGATGAGAACTATTATAAATCAGCTAATTATTTTGAGCAATTTTTACGAGGATCAGAAATCGACCTGAATACCAGAATTGATGCCACCCTCCGCTTGGCCGATTCTTATTTCGTAGTAAAAAACTACGTGAGCGCATTGGCCAATTACCAGAAAATCATAGCAGAAGCAGGTTCAGGGCACGATTACGCCTTATTTCAACAAGGAATGATCCAGGGATTACAAGGTCTGAATGATGAAAAAATTGCCAGCCATCAATCGCTCTTACAATTGTTTCCTAATTCTAATTACGCCGATGATGCCGGCTTTGAAATTGCCTATACCTATTTTGTAAAAGGGGATTTTGATCGCTCAAAAGCAGACCTGACTGCCTTGATTGAAAAATACCCAAGGAGCAGTTATGTGCCACGTGCTTTAGTTACCATTGGATTGGTTCAGTACAACCAGGATAGTGATGATGCAGCATTAGAAACTTTCAAAAAAGTAATTAGTGATTATCAGGTGACTGATGAAGCACAACAGGCACTCGAATCAATCAGAAACATCTACATGGATAGAGCAGACGCTGATGGCTTTTTGAATTATGCCAATTCTACCAATATTGGCAATTTTACCCTTGCAGAGCAAGACAATCTGATTTTTCAGGCTGCCAATAAAAGATTTTTAACTGGAGATTACGTAGGAACTATTGACGCTGTTTTTGCCTATTTCGACAAGTTTCCTAAAGCCATCCATACCAAGCAAGCTCGGTTCATCAGGGCAGAAAGTTTGGTTAAAACCGGTAGACCAAACGATGCAATTCCTGATTATGAATATATCTTGAACGACTGGACCAGTGATTATACAGAGCGGGCATTGATCAGCATCTCTAAACTTTATTTGGAGCAGAAAAAATACAATGAGGCCATTGTTCACCTAAAAAAATTAGAGCTCACATCAGAATATCGTGCCAATTACGGCTTTGCATTGAATAATTTGATGTTAGCCTATGCCAATCTCAATATGCCCGATGAAACCTTAAAATATACTGATCTCTTAAAAGGGTTTGAAAAATCATCTGAAGAAGACAAATTAAGGGCACAACTGTTTGCCGGTAAAGCCTACTTGACCAAGGGAAACCAGTCGGCCGCACTGAAAGAATTGGATGAGGTAAACAAAAAAACACAAACTATTTTAGCAGCTGAGGCCAGGTATTTAATCGCCGAAATTCAATTTTCACAGGGCAATTATGCCGAATCACAAAAAACGGCATTTGACCTGATCAACAACCTGCCTTCTTTTGATTATTGGGTAGCGAAAAGTTTCCTGCTGCTTGCGGATAATTACCTGGCTTTAAAAGACCTATTTCAGGCAAAAAGTACGCTACAGAGTTTGTTAGATAATTATACCGGCGATGATGAGATATTGCCTAAAGTAAGAGAAAAATTAGATGCGCTTAATAAATCGAATTAAGATGAAATTTACCAGCCAGATTGCTTTCTTGTCCTTCTTATTGATCGGTGTTTGTTCCTTCAAAACATCGATTGCACAAGACACTAAAGAAACACCCGCCAAAACGGAGCCTGCAAAAGCCGTAATGGCAGAAGAAATTGAAGTAGTTCGTCCTTATAAACCTGTATTGGCCAATGCTGCTAAAATCAGGAGGAATCCGAATTTAAACGACGCTCCACCATTTAAACCTGTACTCAGCTACCAGATCCTGGATAAAAAACTGGAACTAAACACCGATATCCGAACCTTACAATACCAACAACTGAATCTCGCCCCTATCCCTGCATTCGACCATAATTCGTTCAAGGCAGGCTTGGGAAGCCTAAGCACCAGCATGGGAGAATTGTATTTGAACAATGGTAGAGATCAAGCCTTACAAACCGGATTTTTCGCAAAACACCTGGCCCAAAAAGGTGAAATTAACAAACAGGAATTTTCTCAACAGCATTTGGGGGCCTTCGTAAAATCAATTGGTAAACACTCCAGTTTTAATGCTAAAGCCGGATTTAGAAGATTAGGCACTTACTTTTACGGCGCCGACCCTCTCGCATTAATTAGTACTGATCCGGCTCAACAAAGTTTGAGTTTGATGCAGTTCTCTGCTGATTTGGGCAGTAACTTTACCACTCAACCTAAAAGTCTTACTTATGGCTTAAAGCTCGATGCCAACCTATTTAGGAACAAAACAGCATCGAAAGAAAATTCCATTCTACTAAGCGGAATGGCAAACAAAAAATGGAACCACTTTGACTTGGGCTTGAACAGTTCGGTTGATCTTACCAAATTACAAGATGTAAATTCATCTCTGAATAACAACCTGCTCAAAATTAATCCATCCCTGAATTACCAGGCATTAGGCATCCGTGTCAACTTGGGGCTAAACTTTGTTCGCGAAGCTGGGCTTACAGATCGCACAAGTCTCTTCCCATCTGTAAATGCTGAGTTCAGTCTATCGCCCGAATACGCAACTTTATTTGCCGGATTAACCGGTGATGTTAAAAAAACATCTTTAACTGAGTTCTCTTTCGAAAATCCATTTTTAGGACAGGATATCAATATCAAAAACGCTAAAGAAAACAATCATGTTTATGCCGGAATAAAAGGAAATGCCGGATCCAGTTTGGGCTATAAGGCAAGTGTTTGGTTCAAGCGAATTGAGGATCTGCCCTTGTTTGTGAACATGGCTACAGACATGACTCGTTTTGAGCTTAGTTATGCAGAAGGCATCAGTAAGTTGACTGGTTTTGATCTGGAAGTAAACTTGAAGGCGAACGAAATACTCGACATCAATAGCAGACTGCAAGCCATCGATTATCAATTAGAAAATGATGCAAAGGCTTGGTTCAAACCTGGTTTACGCATAGAAAGTCAAGCCATTGCCAAATTATCTGAAAAAATTCAGCTAAGAAGCGGTCTGGTTTATCAGAGTGAAACTTTTGGAAGAAATGCAAGCGCAGAAGCAGTTCGCATCAAAAGTTTCATCGATATGAATGCAGCTGCCGACTATCGGATCAATAAAAGTTGGGGAGCTTTTCTGCAAGTAAACAACCTTTTAAATCAGCAGTATCAACAATATTTATATTATCCTCAATTAGGATTTAACCTTTTTGGAGGAATTCATTATTCGTTCTGATGTTTATTTTGGCATATTTATAATTAACGGTTAATTTTACTCCGATGGATATCAGCCGTTACCTTGCAGAATTGATCAGAAACCGGGAAGAATTGGTAGTACCTGGTCTTGGCACCTTCTTTAAACAAGAAATTCCCGCCCGCTTTGATGAGGAAACGCAGCAATTCTTGCCCCCTGCTGAAAAAATCGAGTTTATAACCGATTTTCAGCAAGATGATGTGCTCCTAAACTACATTGCTCAACATGAAAAAACTTCTTTGGAGAGCATTAATGAATTTGTAGAGCAATATGTCAACAATTTAAACGAGTTGTTGAACAGTACAGAATCTATCAGAATTGATGCTTTAGGTACTTTTGAACAAACCAAAGGTGGTTTTTTATTTTTAGCAGATCAAAACCTGATCTCGAACAAGTATTATGGCCTGAAGCCGCAACCTGAATTAAATAATACGCCAAGAGAGGTATTGGTTGAGGAGATTGAGCAGGAAGAATCAGAAGTAGAGTTAGAAGATAATCAGACTGAAAGCCATGGGAAGAGAAATTTCCTATTGATATTGGCCATGATTCTTTGTCTGATTGCTATCCTCCAGGTCATTTATCCTGATTTTATTTCTACTACTCCAGAGCCCATAACAAATGTTGTTTTAGCAGACACGCTCAAGCAGACTCAGGATACGATTGCTCCTGTCGACAGCCTTGGCAACACCGATACGACACTTGTAAAAAAAGACACAACAGAGATCAATCTTAAAACATCAGAAAATGTTCTCGGAAACCGCTTCGAGATCATTATTGCTGCTTTCGGAAGAAGAGCAGAGGCAGATGATTTTCTGAAACAATTAAACAAACGAGGAATAGAGGCATATACCTTGCCCAATAAATCAAAAGAATTTATCAAAGTGAGTGTTGGCGGCTTTGAAGATGAACAAGCAGCAACAAACGAACTAAAACGCATACAATCAGAAATAAGCAAATCTGCTTGGATATATCGTGTAAAACCAAAAAAACAAAATAAATAATGTTCCTACTACAAATTGATACCATGAACCAAGGCTTGGCCGACACCACGGCACAAGTGGCACAAAGTGCAGCTCAAGCGCAAGAGTTACGTTTCATCGACCTTCTTTTTAAGGGCGGATGGGTGATGCTTCCACTATTATTACTCTTGTTTCTTGCATTGGTCATCTTTATTGAACGCTACCTCACCATCAGGAAGGCCTCAAAAGATGAAACCAATTTGATGCAGCAAGTAAAGGCAAGTATCACTGCGGGCAAACTCGACTCGGCCATCGCCATTTGTCGTGGCAGCAACAGTGCACTTGGGCGCATGTTGCAAAAAGGTTTGTTAAGAATTGGCAGACCCATTAAAGATATTGAGGGAGCCATCGAGAATGTAGGTAAACTGGAAGTTTCCAAATTGGAGAAAAATATCAGTATTCTGGGAATTGTGGCAGGTATCGCTCCCATGTTAGGTTTTGTGGGAACCATTTCGGGAGTAATCAGAATTTTCTACAATATTTCATTAACCGATAACATCAGCATGGGAGTTATTGCAGGTGGTTTGTATGAAAAGATGATCACTTCTGCCACCGGACTGATGATCGGTATTTTGGCCTACGTAGGGTATCATATTTTGAACATCATGGTAGACCGCGTGATTTTAAAAATGGAGACCGATGCGGTAGAATTTATCGACCTTTTGGAGGAACCCGGACAATGAACTTAAGGGGCAGAAGAAATCGTCCTGGAGCAGAAGTGCATGCTTCTGCCATGAACGACATCATGTTTTTCTTGTTGTTGTTTTTCCTTATTGCATCAACGGTAACTAATCCCAACATTATCAAACTGTTGTTACCACGTTCAGACTCTGGTCAATCGGTTTCGAAAAAAACCATTACGGTATCTGTTACTAAAGATTTAGAATACTATGTAGACAAACAGCAGGTCAATCCTGATCAACTGATGCCAAAATTGCAAAGCTATCAGGGAACGGCACAGGAATTGACCATTGTTTTATATGTTGACCGGACCGTAGCCATTGAAAACGTGGTGAATGTAATGGATGTGGCCAACAAGCTGAAAATTAAATTGGTTTTAGCTACAGAACCCAAGTAATGCAGGGAAAGGAAGAAAATAACTATCCTAAGGCCTTTGCCTTTTCGGCATTGACCATGGGCATTTTTTTGCTCATCAGTTATTTTGTGATCTTAGGTTTTCCGGCACAAGAAGTGGGCACCGGCGGTATTGTAGTTAATTATGGTACCTCAGAAACAGGCATGGGTGATGATTTTATGAGTATTGATGAGCCCTCAGTAGATCCTAACGCCAATGGTGCACTTCCAGACAATATCCTAAAAAATACCAGCAATACACCCTCCGCAGAGAGCAGTAATAAATCGGTATTAACCCAAGATGCCGAAGATGCCCCTGCTGTGAGCACGAAAAATAAGCCAAACAACAATCCTGCTACAGCCAGCGAAGTAAAAAATGCCAGCCCAGCTATCAACCAGAACGCTTTGTATAAAGGCAAAAAAAATGATGGTACCGGCAAAGGTGATGGCACCGGATCAACTCCGGGAAACCAGGGTAGTCGCGAAGGCGATCCGCTCTCTCCAAATTATGGTGAAGGGGGCTCGGGTTTTGGCGGAATCAGCCTATCTTTGGCGAACCGACGCTTTATTAATAAACCTCGAATAGAGGATGATGGTCAAAGTTCGGGGCGTGTAGCGGTAGAAATCAGAGTGGATAAAACAGGCCTGGTAGTTTATGCCCGTGCCGGAGTGAAGGGCACCACACTTTCTGACCGTAGCCTTTGGCAAAAGTGCGAGAGAGCTGTTATTGGTTCCAGCTTGAATCAACTGGAATCAGCTCCCGATGTGCAAATTGGGGTGGTGATTTTCAATTTTAAAGTGAAGTAATCATTCTCATCCTGAGCAATCGAAGGATCTTTTAAGATGCTTCACAGCGTTCAGCATGACAACAAAAACATGATGTCTTTTACAAGCTATCGCGATACTTTAGACTTTTTATACGGCCAATTACCCATGTTTACCCGTATTGGCTCATCGGCCTATAAAAAAGACCTGGACAATATCAAAGCTCTTTGTGAAGCCCTGGGCAATCCGGAACAAAAATTCAAGTCCATCCATGTAGGAGGAACCAATGGAAAAGGTTCTACCTCACACATGCTCTCCGCCATCTTACAAAAAGCCGGTTATAAAGTCGGTTTACATACTTCTCCCCATCTCAAAGATTTCAGAGAACGGATCAGGATCAATGGATCGATGACTTCAGAACATTCTGTTATTGAATTTGTGAATCAACACCTCGATTTAATAAAGCAGATTGAGCCTTCGTTTTTTGAGTTAAGTGTGGCGATGGCTTTTGATATTTTCGCCAAAAAAAAAGTAGATATTGCTGTGATTGAAGTAGGCCTCGGTGGTCGATTAGATTCTACGAACATCATACATCCGCTGCTCTCCATCATCACCAATATCGGTTTCGACCACATGGATATTTTAGGCAATACCCTTCCGGCTATTGCAGCTGAAAAAGCGGGAATCATCAAACAAAATACGCCAGTCATTATTGGAGAAACCATCCCCGAAACTCGAGCGGCGTTTGAAGCCAAGGCCAAAGCCTCCCATTCAAAAATCTATTTTGCACAAAACGAATGGCAAATTATTGGGGGCCAGAAGAATGAATTTCTGGAAATAGAAGCAAGCCATAAGCAAAACGGCAAAATAATCCATTTAGAACTTGATTTAACCGGTAGCTATCAGCTCAAAAATCTGCCTGCAGTTTTGCTTGCGGTAATTGAACTACGCAAACAAGGATTCAAGATCAGCGATGAGCAACTAAAATCTGCCTTAAAACAAGTAAAAACTTTAACCGGATTACAAGGCCGCTGGCATACCATTCAAGAAAATCCGAAAGTAATTTGCGATACCGGACACAATGAAGATGGAATTCGCGAAGTATTAAAAAACATCTCCTCCACAAGCCACCACCAACTTCACATGGTTTGGGGTATGGTAAAGGATAAGGACATCAGCAAAGTGCTGAGCATGCTCCCAAAATCGGCAGCTTATTACTTTTGTCAACCGGCTATTCCAAGGGCTAAAGCCGTGAACGAATTACTGTCAGAAGCGACCGTTTTGGGCTTAAAAGGGAATCCCTATACATCGGTAAGGGAAGCTTACCAGGCAGCTTTAAAGAAGGCTGCCCCCGGAGATTTGATCTTCATCGGAGGCAGCACGTTTGTAGTAGCCGAAGTGCTCTAAATTACTTTTCTTTGTTGGCCCATTTCCAGATGTAATAAACTGGAAGTCCGAGCAGAACGATGGCTAATCCCCAGCCGCAGGTATCTGGCTTTTCAATCAACAAGATCACACAGATGGAACTGGCTATCAATACATACAAGCCGGGCAATATTGGGTACCCAAAAGCCTTGTACGGACGTTCCACATCCGGGCGTTTATATCTCAAAATAAACAGGCCTATAATAGTAACCAGGTAAAATAACAAGGAAGAGAAAGTAGTATAATCCAATAATTGGCCATAAGTGCCCGATAAACACAACAAAGATGCCCATCCAGCCTGTATATAGAGCGCAAACTCCGGGACTCCCTTTTTATTTAAAGTACCAGCTTTTTGAAAAAACACCCCATCCTGGGCCATGGCATAGTACAAACGAGCACCCGACAAAATAATTCCATTATTACATCCGAAAGTTGACACCATGATTAATAAGGCCATGATGGTAGCTGCGGCTGTACCAAAAATCATAGAGGCAGCGGCTGTACCAACCCTATTGTCAGTAGCAAACATGATCCCTCTTTCGAACACACTTACTCCTTCCGGGCTACCTGCTACCGGCATCAGCATCATGTAAGCTACATTGGCTAAAATGTACAAAATAGTAACAATTAGGGTACCGAAAAACAAACTGAGTGGAATATTCTTTTGAGGTTCTTTGATCTCTCCCGCCGTATAGGTAATGTTATTCCAAGAATCAGATGAGAATAAAGAACCTACCATTGCCGCACCAACTGCAGCCCAAAGCACCACGCCGCTCAACAGATCCTTGGTAATGCTCCCATCGGCATTTACTTTGGTAACGTACGGAGTCCAGAAGTTCTCCATATTTACTTTAAAGGCATCGGAATTCAGACCAAAATAGATGCCAAGCACAATTAATCCAAGCAAAGCAAGGATCTTGGCTAATGTAAATACCGTTTGTAAGATCTTTGCGTTTTTCACCCCTTGCAAATTGACATAGGTAAGAAAGACAATAAGCAGCAAGGCTAAAAATTGGGTGGCATTGAACTCAAAAGCTCCCAGCTTTAAAAGCACATTGGCTTTAGAAAACCAGGGAATCAACTCGGCAGTATATGTGGCAAAAGCAATGGCCACCGCTGCTATCACCCCCGTTTGAATTACCGTAAAAACCGTCCAACCAAACAAAAAGCCCACCATCGGATTATAAGCCTCCCTCAGGTAGATGTACTGCCCACCGGCTTTAGGCATCATGCCGGCTAATTCACCATAACTCAATGCAGCTATCAGGGTAATGATACCAGTAATTAACCAGATCAATAAAATATAAAATGGCGAGCCAACAGATTTAGCGATATCAGAACTCACTAAAAATATTCCAGATCCAATCATAGATCCGGCCACAATCATGGTAGAGTCGAGCAGGCCCAACTCACGTTTCATTTCTGTTTTTTCTTGCATAAGGATAGTTTAGTTTTCTAAGATAGCTGAAATTATCACAACTAAAATCGGATAAGCTGAAATTGAATTTGACTGGTAAGCATCCAAAGCCTCTGTTGGATTAAAAAATCAACAATTAACCAAATTAAATTGGATTAATGCCACAAGCCTACTATTTTTGCCGGTCGTTTATAGTAAACCTTTTATTTACCTGATTCATATTAAAACACATTCATGGAATTTTTACAAAACAATTTAATTTATGCAATCCCATTGATGGGTTTATTCGGCATTATTGTAATGCTTATTAAATCTGCATGGGTTAGCAAACAAGATGCAGGTGATGAAAACATGCGCACCCTGGCCGGTTACATTGCCGATGGCGCCATGGCTTTCCTGAAAGCTGAATGGAAAATATTAACTTATTTCGCAATTATTGCTGCAGTTTTATTGGCGTACTCTGGTACACTGGTTGAAACCTCCAGCCCGGTAATTGCCGTTTCTTTCCTGATTGGGGCATTTACCTCTGCCTTTGCAGGATATATTGGTATGAACATCGCTACCAAAGCAAACGTTCGTACCACGCAAGCTGCCCGCACCAGCTTGGCTAAAGCCCTGAAAGTATCTTTCACCGGCGGTAGTGTAATGGGTATCGGTGTGGCCGGTTTAGCCGTTTTAGGCTTAGGTTCGCTTTTTATCGTATTTTACAACCTGTATGTGGTGCAAGCCGGTGGCAGTGTTAACGGAAAAGAGATGGAAAAAGCCCTTGAAGTATTGGCCGGATTCTCATTGGGTGCCGAGTCAATCGCTTTGTTTGCCCGTGTGGGTGGTGGGATTTATACCAAAGCTGCCGACGTAGGTGCCGACTTAGTAGGTAAAGTAGAAGCAGGTATCCCTGAAGATGATGTACGTAACCCGGCTACCATTGCCGATAACGTAGGTGATAACGTAGGTGACGTAGCCGGTATGGGTGCCGATTTATTCGGATCCTATGTAGCGACCATCTTAGCAACCATGGTTTTGGGCCGTGAGATCGTTTCAGCCGATAATTTCGGTGGCATCGCTCCTATTTTGTTGCCAATGCTGATTGCCGGTTTAGGTTTGATCTTCTCCATCATATCAACTTATATGGTGCGTATCTCTAAAGAAACAGACAGCGTACAAAACGCATTGAATATTGGTAACTGGTCATCCATCATCATGACTGCGGTTGCAGCTTTCTTCGCGGTACGTTGGTTATTACCCGAAACCATGAGCATCCGTGGTTTTGAGTTTACCAAAACCGATGTATTCCTGGCCATTGTGGTTGGTTTAGTAGTAGGTGCTTTAATGAGTATCATTACTGAGTACTACACTGCCATGGGCAAACGTCCGGTGAATTCTATTATCAAACAATCTGCTACCGGCCATGCTACTAACATTATTGGCGGCTTAGCTGTAGGTATGGAATCTACCGTATTACCAATTTTGGTATTAGCTGCCGGTATTTACGGATCTTATTATTTTGCTGGATTATATGGAGTAGCGATTGCCGCTGCCGGTATGATGGCTACCACAGCCATGCAATTAGCCATTGATGCTTTCGGACCGATTGCCGACAACGCTGGTGGTATTGCCGAAATGAGCCAGTTACCCGAAGAAGTTCGTGGCCGTACCGATAACCTGGATGCTGTAGGTAACACTACCGCTGCTACCGGTAAAGGTTTTGCTATTGCTTCAGCAGCTTTAACATCATTGGCTTTATTTGCTGCCTTCGTAGGTATTGCTGGTATCGACCGTATCGACATTTATAAAGCCGATGTATTAGCTGGTTTATTTGTGGGCGGTATGATTCCTTTTATTTTCTCAGCCTTATGTATTTCTGCGGTAGGCCGTGCCGCCATGGACATGGTGCAGGAAGTACGTCGTCAGTTCCGCGAAATTTCAGGCATCATGGAATATAAAGCCAAGCCTGAGTACGAAAAATGCGTGGCCATTTCCACACAAGCCTCTATCCGCGAAATGATGTTGCCCGGTGCTATTGCCCTGATCGTTCCAATTCTCGTAGGTTTTGGCTTCGGTCCGGAAGTATTAGGTGGTTTATTAGCCGGCGTAACCGTATCTGGTGTTTTGATGGGTATGTTCCAATCGAATGCCGGTGGTGCATGGGATAACGCCAAAAAATCATTCGAAAAAGGTGTGGAGATCAACGGTGAGATGTATTACAAAAAATCTGAGCCACACAAAGCTTCTGTTACTGGTGATACTGTGGGTGATCCTTTCAAAGACACCTCAGGTCCTTCAATGAACATCCTGATCAAATTGATGTCGATCGTTTCATTAGTTATTGCACCTCATATTTCTGCGGGTCATAAATCGGCAGAAAATATGGAAGTACGCAAAGAAGTGAAAATAACCGTTAAGGTTGACTCTTTGGGTAATCAACAAGTGGATACCCTGATCAACAAAACCGATACTATTAAGTAATAAATAGGTTTTTAATTTATTTAAAAAGGGATTTCTTTACGGAAATCCCTTTTTCATTTTCGGAATAAATTAATTAGGTTTGGTACTTCAGAAAAAACAAACAAAATGAAATTCACTAAATCTTTAACACAATTATTAGCAGAAGCCAATGCTACCGGAGAGGGCTCATTAAAGCGTACCCTGGGTAGCTGGAATCTAATTGCATTAGGTATTGGTGCCATCATTGGTGCAGGTCTTTTTGTACGTACAGCCGCTGCTGCCGGAGAAGCAGCCGGAGCTGGCGTAACCTTATCTTTTATCATTGCAGCCATTGGTTGTGCATTTGCAGGCTTATGTTACGCAGAGTTTGCAGCCATGATCCCTATTGCAGGGAGTGCATACACCTACGCCTATACTACCATGGGCGAATTGGTAGCCTGGATTATTGGATGGGCATTGGTCATGGAATACGCATTAGGTGCAGCTACCGTTTCCATAGCCTGGAGTGAATATCTCAATAAATTATTGGGCGGAGCCATACCCTATGAATGGTCTCACTCTCCTTTCGAATCATTAAACGGTGTATCCGGTATCATCAACCTGCCTGCTTTAGTGATCTTATTGTTACTTACCTTGGTACTGATCAAGGGAACCCAAGAATCTGCAAAACTAAATGCAGTAATTGTATTCGTTAAGGTAGCCATCGTATTGATTTTTATTGTAATCGGATGGCAGTTCATCAAACCAGAAAATCATACACCTTACTTAATACCTGAAGGCACTCCAGGACATGAAGGGATGTTCAAATGGGGATGGGGTGGTGTTTTAGGCGGTGCAGCCATCGTATTCTTTGCCTTCATCGGTTTTGATGCCGTAAGTACAGCTGCTCAAGAAGCGAAGAATCCTAAGAAAGATATGCCAATTGGCATTTTAGGGTCGCTGGTAGTTTGTACCATTCTTTACATCCTTTTTTCACACGTATTAACTGGCGTAACCAACTGGCAAGAATTCGCTGATCCTGAAAAAGGAAAAGAAGCTTCTGTGGCCTATGCCATTTCTACCTACATGCCTGGATATGGCTGGTTAGCTACCGGTATTACTGTAGCGATCCTTGCCGGTTTCTCTTCAGTAATTCTAGTAATGTTATTGGGTCAGTCTCGTGTATTTTATACCATGTCAAAAGATGGTTTGTTGCCAAAAATATTTTCAGAATTACATCCAAAATACAGCACACCATACAAGAGCAATATCATCTTATTCTTTTTAGTGGGCGGATTCGCAGCCTTCGTTCCAGGAAGCGTTGCAGGTGACTTAACCTCTTTCGGTACCCTATTAGCCTTCGTATTGGTAAGCGCCGGTATTTGGATCTTAAGGGTTCAAAATCCAAACTTGGAGCGTCCGTTCAAAACCCCATTGGTGCCATTGGTACCTATACTGGGCATCTTGGTGTGTGGTGGTATGATTGTGGCTTTAGATATAAACACCTTGAAAGTGGCCGCCTTATGGATGGCTTTAGGCTTACTGGTATATTACCTTTACAGCAAAAACCACAGTGTGGTTCGTAAAGAAGCCGCTGCTAAAAAATAACTGATCATCTAATCGCTAAAAAGGTTCTGGGAATACCCGGAACCTTTTTTTGTTTAATTGTACCTTTGACAAACAATTTAACATGAGCAATTACTTCAGCTTCAATCTAAAAGAGATCCTTTCAGTTACCATGATCCTCTTTGCGATCATCGATATCTTGGGATCTATTCCGGTAGTGATTCAATTACGCCAAAAAGCAGGGCATATCCAATCAGAAAAGGCCAGCCTAGTTTCGCTGACACTCATGATCCTCTTCTTGTTTATCGGGGAAGGATTATTGGGGATCATCGGCATCGATATTCAGTCTTTTGCCATCGCAGGTTCTCTGGTTATTTTTTTCATCGCCATGGAAATGGTATTAGGCATCAACTTCTTTAAAGAAGAAGTGCCTGAAAGTGTTTCTATTGTGCCGCTGGCATTTCCATTGATTGCCGGGGCCGGTACCATGACCACGCTGCTTTCGCTAAAATCAGAATATGCCACACAGAATATCATCGTAGGCATTATCCTAAATATGATTTTCGTATACATCGTACTGAAGAACACGGCACGTCTGGAGAAACTATTTGGTAAATCTGGCTTAAACGTATTGCGTAAGGCCTTCGGAATTATTCTTTTGGCTATCGCAATCAAACTGTTTCGAAACAATACTGGTTTATAAGCTATCGCGATGAACAGTAAAGAGAAAGTATTGCAAGAACTCATCCGATTACTGGATAGCCGGATTGATGAAATTAAAGCTTCCATCGTCATACTAAGGGAATCTCGGGATAATGAAAGTAAAAGCAGTGCAGGTGACAAATACGAAACTGGCAGAGCAATGGCCCAGATTGAACTGGATAAGTTACAGCAACAATTGCAAAACCAAAACACCCTACAAACAGAACTCCTGAAAATTCAGCCGAAAGCTGTGACCGAAAAAGCAGGCTTCGGCAGCCTGGTAAATACGAGTAAAGGAAAATATTTCATTTCAGTGGGATTAGGTAAAATAGCCCTTAATCAGGAAATGATTTATGCCGTTTCACTCGCTTCGCCCATTGGGCAGGCCTTAAAGGGCACCCAGCAGGGCGATACGATTACTTTCAACGGGACCGCCATTCAAATTCTTAATATAAAATAGTAATTATGAACAACAGCCCCTATCCTTGCCTTTGGTTTGATGATCAGGCCAAAGCTGCCGCCGAATTTTACTGTAGCATTTTCCCAAATTCCAAGATCCTCAATATCACACCCATGGTATCGGTATTCGAGTTGAACGGCACCCGTTTCATGGGCCTGAACGGTGGACCGGAATACCACATCAACGAAGGGGTTTCTTTTGTGATCAACTGCGATACGCAAGAAGAGATCGATCATTACTGGAAGAACTTTGCCGATGGTGGTCTGGAAAGCAAATGCGGCTGGATCAAAGATAAATTCGGGGTATGGTGGCAGGTAGTCCCAAGTATCTTAGGTAAACTGATGAGCGACCCGGAGAGAGCCCCAAAAGCGATGTATGCCTATATGCAGATGAAGAAGTTTGATATCGCCAAGCTACTGGAAGCGGCAGGCTAGGTGCCTAATTTTTATCTTTTAACCAAGCGGGCCACAAACATACTGTCCGACTTTCGGGTATAGCCTTTTAATACTTCCTGTTGCTCCAACTGCAGGTACAGCTCATCCGTAAGGAAGCGGACCATCTCTTCGTTCTCTTCCTTAAACACCGAACAGGTGATATAGATGAGCGGTTTACCCGGTTTGAGGTATTTCACTACATTTTTAGCAATGCTTTGCTGTAAAGTTTGAAAACCTGCAATGCGGCCTTCGCTAAACTGACTGATCATCTCGGGCGTACGTCCCCAGGTACCTGAACCGGTGCAGGGCGCATCAAGAATAATACCATCAAATTCATAATGGTGTAGGATTGGATCCGGATTTTGCGTCAAATCGATGACTTTTTTCTGGTAGTTACGCATTTGGTTGTTATCAAAGCGCTCCTCCAAATTGGATAAAACACTTTCTCTGACATCGCTCACTAATAATTTAACGCTGGACTCCAGCTGATGCAGGAGAATAGATTTTCCACCGGAGGCGGCACAGGCATCCCACCAGTATTCCCATTTTTGGGGTTTGAAGTTATTTGCAGTTTGCTGAGAAGAATAGTCCTGTACCTCATACCAGTAGGCATCCAGCACCTGATCAAGTTTGGTACCATTTGCTAAGGCCAGGGTCTGCGGCGTAATTACTTCGAAAGCGATGCCGGCTTGCTCCAGCTTAGCTTGGATCTGTTTCTCCTTGCCGGGATGACATCGGATAAAGAGATCAGGCTGGATGAAAAAAGATTGCAGAAAAGCATCGCGGTCGATACCCTCGCTCAAATGCATCCCGAAAGGAAACACCTCAGCCAATTCGAAAGCAAATTCCTTTTCCAGCAAAGCCAACTTATCGGCCAAAGGCCATTCGATCTTCTCAGCCAGTTCAGGCTTAAAATGTGCCAGAAAAGAATTGGCAGTTACACTGCAGAGAAATTCAGCCAAAAACAGGCGTTCTTCCACGGGTAAATGGCTGCAAGCCTTGCCCAAACGGAAAAAGCTATAGAGCAAACGGGAAGCCATACGGCGGTCCCCGGATCCCATTGCCTTATGCTTACGGAAATACTCGGGCAGGAACTTGGCCAGGGGTCGGTCGGCCGGATACGCATCCAGCACCTTTAAGAAATTGCGCAAATAGGCTTCGGCACGCATTATTCCCACTCGATGGTAGCCGGCGGCTTGGAGCTGATGTCGTACACCACCCGGTTAATGCCTTTCACATTATTGATGATCTCGTTGGAAATCTTGGCCAGCAATTCGTAGGGCAGGTGGCTCCAGTCGGCGGTCATCCCGTCAACCGAACCCACAGCACGTAAACAAATCACATGTTCATAAGTACGCTCATCGCCCATTACCCCTACCGATTGTACCGGCAAGAAAATGGCACCGGCCTGCCATACTTTGTCGTACCAGCCCGAAGCTTTTAAATGATGGATATAGATGGCATCTGCTTCTTGCAGAATACGTACTTTTTCAGGGGTGATATCTTCCAGAATACGGATGGCCAAACCCGGACCCGGGAAAGGGTGGCGACCTAAAAGGTTGGCATCAATACCCAGGGCTTTACCCACCCTGCGGACTTCGTCTTTAAATAAGGTATTCAATGGCTCCACGACTTTCAATTTCATAAAATCGGGTAGTCCACCCACATTGTGGTGCGATTTGATGGTGGCCGAAGGGCCTTTTACCGAAACAGATTCGATCACATCAGGATAAATGGTACCCTGTCCTAACCATTTTACGTCCTGCACTTCGTGTGCGGCATCGTCGAATACTTCAATAAATACCCGGCCAATGGCTTTACGTTTGGCTTCGGGATCTTTGATCCCCGCAAGGGCATCATAAAAACGCTGTTTGGCATCGACACCTTTGATATTTAAGCCCATGTGCTCATACGAATCGAGCACCTGTTGGAATTCGTCTTTACGCAGGAGGCCGTTGTCTACAAAAATACAATGCAGGTTTTTGCCGATGGCCTGGTGCAACAATACGGCAGCTACGGTGGAATCTACGCCTCCGGATAAGCCCAATACCACTTTATCGTTATCCAGTTTTTCTCGTAAGCCGGCAATGGTGGTTTCGATGAAGGAATCTGGTGTCCAGTTCTGTGAACAACCGCAAATATCGACCAGGAAATTTTCCAGCAATTGCTTGCCGTCGGTACTATGGGTTACTTCGGGGTGGAACTGAATGCCCCACATCTGCTTATTCTTGATCTGATAAGCCGCCGCTTTTACGGTATCTGTGCTGGCAATGATCTCAAAATCGGCCGGAATGGTGGCAATGGTATCGCTGTGCGACATCCACACCTGAGATTGCTTTGGAATATTTTTCAGGAGCGGATTGCTATCATTCACGAAATCGAGGTGCACCCGACCATATTCTCTGGTAGAGGATGCCTGTACTTCGCCCCCGCTATGTTGGGCCATGTACTGGGCGCCATAACATACACCTAAAACGGGATATTTTCCGTCCCATACCTTGAAGTCAACCTGTGGTGCATCGGCTTGACGGACAGAGTATGGACTTCCGGAAAGGATGATGCCTTTCCATGTTTCGTCTATTTCAGGGATATGGTTAAAAGGGTGAATTTCACAGTAAACATTGAGTTCGCGAACGCGACGGGCAATCAATTGGGTGTACTGAGATCCGAAATCGAGAATGAGAATTTTTTCCTGCATGGGCAAAGATACAAGATTAGCAGGAAGCTGGAGGAGTAAAATGCAGAGTTTTTAGCAAAAATTTGACGAAAATCACCTGAATACTCCTCCTCTTTTTATTAAATTCGGACACAATTTCAGAAATCTTAAAATTATTCCTAAACATATGAAAATTACCGTTGTAGGTGCCGGAGCCGTAGGTGCTACTTGTGCCGATAACATTGCCAGAAAAGAATTGGCTACTGAGCTGGTACTGTTAGACATTAAAGAGGGTTTTGCCGAAGGTAAGGCCATGGATATGATGCAGACAGCTACCCTTTTGGGATTTGATACCAAAATTACCGGCAGCACCAACGATTACAGCAAAACTGCCAATTCGGATGTGGTGGTCATCACATCGGGCATTCCTCGTAAGCCGGGCATGACCCGTGAGGAACTGATTGGGACAAATGCCAATATTGTGAAAGGTGTGGTTGAAAACACCTTGAAATATTCTCCAAATGCCATCATCGTGGTGATCTCTAACCCGATGGACACCATGACTTACCTGGCGCTGAAATCAAGCGGCTTACCGAAGAACCGTATCATCGGTATGGGCGGTATCCTGGATAGTGCCCGCTTTAAATATTATTTAAGCCAGGCACTGAGCTGCTCGCCTAACGACCTGCATGGCGTGGTAATTGGCGGTCACGGTGATACCACCATGATCCCATTGACCCGTTTGGCACAGCTGAATGGTTTTGCGGTTTCTAACTTGCTAGATGCGGCAACCTTACAAAAAGTAGCTGCCGACACGATGGTGGGCGGTGCTACCCTGACCGGCTTGTTAGGTACTTCGGCCTGGTATGCGCCGGGTGCGGCAGGTGCGGCATTGGTAGAGAGCATTGTTCGCGATGAGAAAAAAGTATTCCCTTGCTGCGTGTCTTTAGATGGGGAGTATGGCCAGAAAGATATCTGCCTGGGCGTACCGGTAGTGATCGGCAAAAACGGCTGGGAGAAGATCGTAGATTACAAATTGAACGAGGAAGAACAAGCAGCCTTTAATAAGAGCGCCGATGCGGTACGCAACATGAATGCGGTGCTACATGACATGAAAGTGATCTGATCGGGATCATACCTATTACATACAAAAGCTCCGGATTTAAATCCGGAGCTTTTTATTTTATATTTAAGATATGGAAAAACTGGACCACTTCTATGACCGTATTCGATCAAAGAGGCTTCTCAACACGTTTGTGATACTAACCCGCTACCTGATCGGCTTTGCCTTCATTCCTTCTGGATTCACCAAACTGATGAATCACCGGTTCACTCAAATTTCTATAAAACATCCCATCGGTTTTTTCTTTGAAGGCATGTATCAAGCTGGTTTTTTCTGGCAATTCATTGGCTTCATGCAAATTTTTGTCGGACTGCTACTAATGACCCAATATTTTACAACACTGGGCGCTTTGCTTTATTTACCAATGATTACCAGCATTTGCATCATCACGGTGAGCATGCATTTTAAAGGCACCTGGCTCATCACTATCTTAATGCTCATGGCCAATTTACTCTTGCTGGCCTGGGATTATCATAAGCTGAAGTATCTATTTTATCCAGACAATTTTAGTGTGAATGTGGTTAATAAATCGTATCCGGGCACTAATAAAACCTGGCGGACAGCAGGTATTATTTTATTTGCATACAGTATTGGCGGACCCATGGCATCCAATTACTTTATCACTCAGATGAGTTTTAACCTCTTACTACTTTGGCTATGCGGACACGTATTGATTGTACTAACGGCATGTATTATTGATGAGTGGAATCACCGGAGAAAAAACGCTTCATAATGATAAAGCCCCTCGGAAATCCCGAGGGGCTTTATTCTACTTGTCATGCTGAATTAAATGAAGAATCTTTCGATAGGTCTTAAGATTCCTTCCTCCGCTCGGAAAGACAAATAGCTTATATATCTATACGAGCGTATTTCGCATTTTTCTCGATAAACTCACGGCGTGGAGCAACCTCATCACCCATCAGCATGGAGAAAATATGATCACACTCGGCGGCATTCTCAATGGTTACCTGGCGCAGGGTACGTGTTTCCGGGTTCAGGGTGGTTTCCCATAACTGCTCGGCATTCATCTCTCCCAAACCTTTGTAACGTTGTACATGTACGCTGTCTTCTTTACCGCCGCCTTTCAGTTGCTGAATGGCTGCATCGCGTTCTTCATCGTTCCAAGCATACATCTGCTCTTTACCTTTCTTTACTAAATACAATGGCGGAGCGGCGATATACACATAACCGTACTCAATTAGTTCTTTCATGTAACGGAAGAAGAAGGTAAGAATCAAGGTAGTAATGTGGGAACCATCCACGTCGGCATCCGTCATGATGATGATGCGGTGGTAACGTAATTTATCCAGATTTAGCGCTTTATTATCATCCTCAGTTCCAATACTTACCCCCATGGCCGTAAACATGTTCTTGATCTCGTCGTTCTCGTAGATTTTATGCTCCATGGCCTTCTCCACGTTCAGGATCTTACCTTTCAGTGGCAAAATAGCTTGGAAGTTACGGTCGCGACCCTGCTTGGCAGTACCACCCGCAGAGTCACCCTCCACCAGGTATAATTCGCATTTTGCAGGATCGCTATTGGCGCAGTCGGCCAGTTTACCCGGCAAGCCGGAACCACCCATTACGCTTTTACGCTGCACCATTTCACGGGCTTTGCGGGCAGCAGCACGGGCAGTGGCGGCTAAAATCACTTTATTAACGATCATTTTAGCTTCACGTGGATTTTCTTCCAGGTAATTACCCAGAATCTCCCCTACCGCAATATCTACGGCACCCATCACCTCATTGTTACCCAATTTGGTTTTGGTTTGTCCTTCAAACTGCGGCTCGGCTACTTTTACAGAAATCACGGCCGTTAATCCTTCACGGAAGTCATCGCCGGTGATTTCTACTTTCATATTTTTCAACAGACCCGATTTTTCGGCATAAGCCTTCAATGTACGTGTCAAACCACGACGGAAACCGGCCACGTGTGTACCGCCCTCAATGGTATTGATATTGTTCACATAAGAGTGTACGTTCTCGGAATAAGTGTCGTTGTATTGCAAGGCCAGTTCCACAGGAATACCTTGTTTCACCCCTTCAACATAAATTGGATCTGGGATCAAAGGCTGACGGGTACCATCCAGGAATTTCACAAATTCCTTCAAACCGCCCTCAGAGAAGTAATGTTCGCTCAGGTATTCGCCATTTTCAAGGGTTTCACGCTCATCGGTAAGCGTAAGCCTGATTCCTTTGTTCAGGTAGGCCAATTCACGCAAACGTGCTGCCAGGGTATCGAATTTGTATTCAGTTGTTAAAGTGAAAATCTCCGGATCGGGGTTAAAGTGTACAATGGTGCCGGTGATATCGGTTTCGCCGATTACTTTCACATCGTACATGGGCTTACCACGTTCGTACTGCTGCTGGAAAATTTTTCCTTCGCGGTGTACGGTGGCGGTCAGCTGGGTTGACAGGGCGTTCACGCAAGATACCCCCACCCCGTGCAAACCTCCCGATACCTTGTAAGTATCTTTATCGAACTTACCCCCGGCATGGAGCACGGTCATTACTACTTCCAGAGCAGATCTATTTTCTTTCGAGTGCATCCCAGTAGGAATACCACGACCATTATCTTTTACAGATATGGAATTATCTTTATGTATGGTAACGAAGATGTCGGTACAGTAACCAGCTAAAGCTTCGTCGATGGAGTTGTCTACTACTTCATATACCAGGTGATGGAGACCTTTGATACCGGTATCACCTATGTACATAGACGGCCGTTTTCTAACCGCCTCTAAACCTTCGAGGACCTGGATATTATCGGCCGAATAATTTGATTTAATTTCCTTTTCTTCGCTCATAATTATAGTTAAACGTCAAGTATCAAAAATAAGCTTTTAAACCGTAGCTGAAGCAGAATGTGGATAAATAAGCTGCAATTTTGGAGGCCATTTGTTAACAAGTGTAAATTGTTTAAAATACTAAGCCCGAAAGATTATATTTGTTAAATTTTTGAAAAAAATCTCATGAAAAAAGGACTAAATTATTTAACCAAATTGGGCTTAGGTTTGGCATTTGTTGCCTTGGTAAGTGCCTGTAACAAACAAGCTCCAACAGCTGCAAATGCTGAAACAGCTTCCAACAGTATTGTTTACGTAAATTCTGACTCTTTATTGAGCAATTACGAATATTTTAAAAATATCCGCGGCAGATTTGAAGAGAAATCAAAGAAAGCCCAAGCCGATCTGAATGCAAAAGGAACTGCTTTTCAACGTGAAGTGGCGCAGTATCAGCAGCAGGCCGGTAGCATGAGTGCCGATCAGCGTGCTGCCACCGAAGAGCGTTTGGCCCGTAAACAACAGGAATTGGCTGCCTACAATCAAAATGCCAGCAATGCTTTAGCAAATGAGGAAGCCGCTGAGAATGAAAAATTATATGAAAAGGTTTCTGAATTTCTGAAAAAATTCGCCAAAGAAAAAGGCTATAAAATGGTATTGACCTATTCTAAAGGAAATTCGGCTGTGTTATTTGCCGACGAAAGCCTGGATGTAACCAAAGAAGTGGTTGCAGGCTTGAACGATGCCTATAAAAAAGGAGATAAATAATATTTCGCCTTTCGGCGGAAGCTCAAAGCCCCGAAAAATCGGGGCTTTTTTAATTTTGTAGCGATGATAAACGAAAAAGATCACCGAAAATTTATGCGATTGGCCATCCGACTTTCAGAGAGAAATGTGGATGAAGCAAAAGGCGGCCCTTTCGGAGCTGTAGTTGTGAAGGATGGAAAAGTAATAGCGAAAAGTGCTAATAAAGTCACTTCGAGTAATGATCCCACGGCACACGCAGAAGTTTCGGCTATTAGAGCAGCCTGCAAAAAATTGAAGACGTTTGACCTATCGGGATGTGTAATTTATACCAGTTGTGAGCCCTGCCCCATGTGCTTGGGTGCGATTTATTGGGCCAGACTCGACAAGATCTATTATGCCAACACCAAAAAAGATGCAGCAGCCATTGGCTTTGATGATCAATTCATTTACGAAGAATTGGATGTAGACATGGAAAAACGTAAGCTACCCATCATCCAAATCATGCGGGAGGAAGCTTTGACTGCGTTCAAGAAATGGGAAAACTCTCCACTAAAAGTGGAATATTAATCTTCTTCATCAAACCAGCTTTCCTGCAAATCGTCAATTTCACGGCGGTCTTTTTTTGTAGGGCGGCCTGCACCACGATCACGGGTGAGTACCGGTGCCAAAAATGCTGATTTAAATGCTTGAGTTTCTTCTGGAGGTGTCAAATCTTCATAAAATCTGACGGCGGTTTTGGCATCTACCCTCCTTTCAAGCAGATCAACCACTTTGATCACTTTCCTGAGGCCGCCCTTCTGAACCGAATAAACTTCACCGATCTTCACTAAATAAGCAGGCTTTATCGCCTGACCTGATAGTTTTACCCTTCCGGCTTTACAAGCTTCAGTTGCCAAACTTCGTGTTTTAAAAGCACGGATGGCCCAAAGGTATTTGTCGATGCGTAGTTTTTCTTTTTCAGCCATGACGATTTGATGAGGCAAAAATCCTTAAAAAACCTTTAATTTGCTAAAAATATATACATAATATGATTGCCGAATTAAAGAAGAAGATCGAAGAAGCATGGGCAGATCGCCAGCTGTTAAATTATCCTGAATACCAAGATGCAATTGATACCGTCATTCATCAATTAGACCTGGGTGAATTGCGTGTTGCTGAGCCAATTGGAGTGAGCTGGCATGTAAACGACTGGATCAAAAAAGCGGTAATCCTTTATTTCCCTATCCGCCAGATGGAGGAAATTAAAGTGGGTCCATTCGTTTTTCATGATAAGATGAAATTGAAAACCAATTTCAAGGAGCAGGGAGTACGTGTGGTACCTCACGGCTTGGCCCGTTACGGTGCTTACTTAGCTAAAGGGGTGATCATGATGCCTTCCTATGTAAACATTGGTGCTTATGTAGATGAAGGCACCATGGTAGATACCTGGGCAACCGTAGGTTCTTGTGCTCAAATTGGCAAACATGTACACTTGAGCGGCGGCGTGGGCATTGGCGGTGTATTAGAGCCTGTTCAAGCTGCACCGGTAATTATTGAAGATAACTGCTTTATTGGCTCCCGTGCCATTGTAGTGGAAGGCGTTCATGTAGAACAAGAGGCAGTTTTAGGAGCGAATGTGGTACTAACTGCATCCACCAAAATAATTGATGTAAGTGGCAATGAGCCAATTGAATATAAGGGCCGTGTTCCTGCCCGTTCGGTAGTCATTCCAGGTTCTTACACCAAGAAATTCCCGGCAGGTGAATTTCAAGTACCTTGCGCCCTGATCATTGGTCAGCGTAAAGAATCGACCGATAAGAAAACTTCTCTCAATGATGCATTGAGGGACCATAACGTAGCGGTTTAACAAAAGAGATCCAGTATTTTTTTAATGAAAGCCAGCCTGATTATTTCAATCTATAAGAACATCACAGATCTGAAAGTGGTACTTGACGCTTTATCTTACCAAACTGAGCGTGATTTTGAAATTATCATTTCGGAAGATGGTCAGGACAGTGCTGTTGCAAACTTCATCCAGACTTACAAGAGTTCGTTCAAAATAGTACACCTATCTCAACCAGATGTGGGCTGGCGTAAAAATCAGGCATTAAACAAGGCTATATTGGCTGCAAACAGCGACTATTTGATTTTTATCGATGGCGATTGTGTTTTACACCACCGTTTTATTGAAAATCACTTGCGTTTGGCAGCCCCAAAAGGTATTGTAGCCGGTAAAAGAATTAAACTTGGGCCTACATTCAGCCAGAAACTACGCCAAACTCCATTACCCAATTTTGAGCGAAACATATTAAAAAATCTTGTTGGATTTTATAGAGATAAGGCCAAATTTATAGAAGAGGGGATTTATATTGACAGCTCCAGCGCCTGGAATATTATTCCTAAAAATCGAAAAATAAAATGGATAAAGGGCTGTAATTTTTCTTGTTTTAAAGAAGCCATTATAGCTATAAATGGTTTTGATGAAGACTATCAAAAACCTGCAGTAGGTGAAGATGCAGATCTGGTTTGGCGTTTCGAAGGTTTGGGTTATCAGTTAATTTCTGCCAGGAATTATGCAGTACAATATCATTTATTCCATAAAGAAAACTGGACAGATCAAGAAGAAAATTTGGCAATAATGAGACTAAAGCAGGAGCAAAAAACTTTTCGTTGTTTAAACGGATTAAAGAAGTTAAAATAATCAGTAATGAATCTATCTGATAAAAAAATCGCCGTTATTGGCTTAGGTTATGTAGGACTTCCGCTTGCAGTTGAGTTCGGTAAAAAGTACCAAGTTTTAGGCTTCGACATTAACCAGAAAAGAGTTCAAGAACTGATCTCCGGCTACGACTGCACACTTGAAATTGATGCAGCGCAATTAAAACAAAGTCATGGCCTAGAGTTCTCAGGCGATGCAGAATTGCTTAAAACATGTCAGGTTTTTATTGTCACCGTCCCTACCCCAATTGATAAACATAATAATCCAGACATCAGTTTATTGTTAAAAGCCAGCCAAACCGTTTCAAGGGCACTAAAAAAGGGCGATGTCGTTATTTATGAATCAACCGTTTACCCGGGTTGTACAGAAGAAGATTGTGTACCCGTTCTGGAAAAATATAGTGGATTAAAATTTAATCAAGATTTCTACTGCGGTTATTCTCCAGAGAGGATTAATCCGGGTGATAAGGAACATACCATTTCAAAAATATTAAAAGTTACCTCTGGATCTACACCCGAATCGGCCCAGGCAATCAATGATCTTTATGCCAGCATTATCAGTGCAGGAACGCACCTGGCTTCGAGCATAAAAGTGGCTGAGGCTGCCAAAGTAATTGAAAATGCCCAAAGAGACATCAATATTGCTTTTGTAAACGAATTGGCTCTAATTTTTAATCGTTTAGGTATAGATACCCATGAAGTTTTACAAGCCGCAGGTACCAAATGGAATTTCTTAAAATTTAAACCCGGGCTTGTGGGAGGGCATTGCATTGGAGTAGACCCATTCTACTTAGCACAGAAAGCACAAGCAGTGGGCTACTATCCTGAAATACTGTTGGCAGGAAGGCGCCTAAATGACGGAATGAGTAGCTTTATTTCCAATGAAATATTAAAAGGGATTATTGAAAGAGATACAAAAATAAAAGGCGCCAAAGTACTAATTCTGGGTATCACATTTAAAGAAAATTGCCCTGATATTCGTAATTCGAAAGTGATCGATCTCTATCATCAGCTGCGTGACTTCGGTTTAGATGTGACTGTTATTGACCCTTGGGCAAATCAGGAGGAAGTAGCACATGAATACCAAATCAAGCTTAAAACTGAGGAGGAAATTGCAGGAGAAACTTATGATGCCATTTTGCATGCGGTGTCTCATCACGAATTTTCGGATTTCAATTTTAAGGCCCTCAGCAAACAGAACACCTTTATATACGATGCCAAAGGCACTTTACCATTAAGTGTTGTTTCTAAAAGGTTGTAACAACATGAAATCCGGACTATACACTCAGACTTATCATCCCAAAAATATCAACGATTATTCTTTCTTAATCACGGGGGGAGCGGGTTTTATCGGTTCTAATTTGGTTGAGTACCTCATCAGCCATGGAGCTAAAAAAGTGGTTGTTTTAGACAATTTGGCAACCGGTAAAATGGGTAATCTCGAAGCCTATTGCAATCTGCCTAATTTTCAATTCATAGAAGGTGATATCAGAGATTTTAGCACTTGCCTAGATGCGATGAGCGGGATCGATTATGTTAGTCACCAAGCTGCTTTAGGATCAGTACCTCGATCTATTAAAGATCCCATTACTACTAATCAGGTAAATATTGATGGATTCTTAAATGTGCTGCAGGCCGCCCGATCAGCTGGGGTAAAGCGAATGGTTTACGCTTCTTCATCCTCAGTTTATGGTGACAGTAAAACATTGCCTAAAGTTGAAGATCAGGTGGGAAAGCCTTTATCACCCTATGCAGTAACTAAATTTACAGATGAGCTTTACGCCAATACTTTCAGCCTGGCTTATCAGTTTAACACGGTCGGATTACGTTATTTCAATGTATTTGGTCCCCGACAGGATCCAAATGGTCCTTACGCAGCTGTCATCCCCTTATTTTTTAAAGCTGCCCTGTTAGGCGAAAAACCACAAATTTTTGGCGATGGTGAGCAAACAAGAGATTTTACTTTTGTAGCCAATGTAGTGGAGGCGAATATCAAAGCCTTATTAAGTGATGGACTAGAACAACATGAAGTATGTAACATTGCTTTCGGAGATCGAATTAGTTTAAATCAGCTTTGGAATGCCATTTGCGAAATTACCGGAGGGAATATAACACCAGATTATTTACCTTCTAGAGACGGAGATATTAGAGATAGTTTGGCTGATATTACGAAAGCTAGGCGTATTTTCGATTACAATCCGATTTATGACCTAAAAAAGGGATTAGTTAAAGCATTTGAATATTATCGCTCAGCCAAATAACTTGGTAATAGTTGATAAAGTACGCCTAAGTTTGTATTTAAGCAAACTCAATTTAAGATTCCTGTCGTTTTTGCTAATCATTAAAAACCATGGGTTCCCACGTCTTATATCGCCAGGCAAAAAGCCGAATTTGAACCCCTGCTCCCAAGCAACAAAATTAAAGCTGAGTTGATCCCTCTTACTGTAATTTTTTACAAAGTACCACCACCGTTCCATGAGATGGATCACTTCAGGCTCCATATGTTTCCTTATCAGTACCCCTCCCTTTATAAGCCCATTATGCTTAGGGTAGCCCTTTGAACGGCAATAATCGATCAGCCTGCTCATGGCACCCAAATCATCTTTAAGGATTTTCTTCTCTTGGTAAAGTTTTATAATTGCCTCATGCTCATCATAAATACAGTCTCTTGGATCCGTTCTTGTATGCAAATGATTAAAAACCAACATCATTTCAGATTTCAACCGCTTTTTCATCATAGGTAGAGGAGAATCTAAAATCACAAAATTTCCATCTATGTAGATACTGTAATCATAATCTTTGAGAAACAAATGCGGGTGTAGTTTATAATATCTGTTATTCCGGATAGGATCTGAATCGAACATGGGTTTGCACTCCACCACCTTCCATCCTTTTGCTTGATGAGGCCTGTCGGAAAAACAAATATAATCTATGCCCTCTAATTCAGGCTGTGGGTACAATTTAACCTGATCGCCGAAAATAGCGGTGTATACAACAGTTTTAGACATTTTACCAAACTACATACATGAGCCAAATATAAAATTATAAATAGCAATCTGAAGTTATGTACAAGAAGCAAGGTATAATTTCAAGCAATCCCATTTCTGTTTATGCTTCAATAAGAGTAAATTGAGTATAATTAAAATTACACATACATAGTCACAGCAATATGCCCGAAGAAATTAAGTTCATTAAATATGAAAAAAAAGGCGCCTACCATTGGACCAATTATTACGGCGGTCTCACCAAAATTGATAGTTTTTTGAGGGCTCGATACCAAATTGTGATACAACTCCTTCAACAAAATGGGATGAATAAATCTGCTAGGCTACTTGAAATAGGATGCGGCGATGGAGCATTGAGCGGGCTGATCTGTGGCAAATTTAATTGCCGTATTACCGGTGTAGATCCATCTGAGAAGGGAGTGAATTATGCACAAGAAATTTTTGATAAATATGGTTTTGAAGGAGAATTCACAGTGGCATCAGGATATTCATTTGAATTCGACGATGATTCATTCGAGTTTATCGTGTTAGCAGATGTGCTGGAGCACCTTCAACACCCAGATCTGATGTTGAAAGAAATTAAACGTTTACTTAAACCCGGCGGAAAGGTAATCATCACTACTCCAATGAGAACCAATGAACATCCCGAGGACCCGATGCATGTACAAGAGTTCTTCCCCGAACAACTTGAAGCATTGTGTCATCCATTCTTTTACCAACCCATCCAAAAGGTTTATTCGCACCCAGTAGTTTGGTATGAATTATACACTTTTGGTAAAAAAAGAAATCGATCTTTTTGGAGGCTTTATTGCCGCATTTTAGACAAGGTGTTTCAAAAAAACCCGTTTTTAAAAACGAATGAGAGCCCCAATTGGAAAAATTTTAAGCAACAAGCTTTAGTATTACAAAAATCTTAACATTCTCTAATGCATTCTTCATAATTAGAAAACGAGTATAAAGTTGTTTCAGTACGAAACTGAGAACCAATGCTAATAATTACTCTGAAAACTTAATTTATATTTGAATCATGCTGAAAGACGAAGTGAATAAGGCCCTGGAAATATTAAGTACCGGAGGAATCATCTTATACCCTACCGATACCGTTTGGGCCCTTGGTTGCGATGCTACCAACGAAATAGCGGTAAACAAACTGCTTGCCTTAAAGAAAAAAACTGGGTTTGGAGGACTGATCATACTCCTTGATCATGAAAATAAGCTGCAAAGTTATGTGGGAGAGGTCCCGGATATTGCCTACGACCTGATTGAATATACCGATAAACCACTCACCATTGTTTTTTCGGGAGCAAAGAATCTGGCGCCAAATGTGATTAATCAAGATGGCAGCATTGGCATACGAATCGTTAAACACGATTTTTGTCAGCAACTGCTACAACGCTTTCGCCTCCCAATAGTTTCCACTTCTGCCAATATCAGCACGGAAGCTACACCCGCCAATTTTTCAGAGATCAGTGAACAGATCATAGAAAGCGTGGATCATGTGGTCAACTGGGAGCAAGATGATCTAACTCCAAAAATGCCATCTACCATTATGAAGCTGGAGCCAGATGGCCGATTCGTTTTTATTCGTAAATAAGCCGCAGGATTTGAAAAATCGAAAGAATATCCGCTCTTTTGAATTTAATTTTAGCAGGCAGTGCGGCAGGTCATGAAACAACATCTCAAACATCCCATTTTTAAGCATTTATCAGATTTGGCGGCTCAATCAGACGCCGAGGTTTATGTAATTGGTGGTTATGTTCGTGACATTTTCCTAAACAGAAATTCAAAAGATGTCGATATTCTGGTAATTGGTCAGGGGATTGATTTCGCAGAGGCAGCTGGAAAAGTTTTAAAAACAAAAGTTTCTGTTTTCAAGAATTTCGGCACCGCCATGTTGAGATATAAGGATTTGGAGGTTGAATTTGTAGGTGCCAGGAAAGAATCCTATCGCTCCGACTCACGTAAACCAATCGTAGAGAATGGCACGCTAGCCGACGATCAGCTTCGCAGAGACTTCACAATCAATGCGCTGGCCATCAGCTTAAATAAAAATAGCTATGGTGAACTGCTGGATCCATTCAAAGGTTTGGACGACCTGAAGCAATCGCTCATTCGAACTCCACAAAATCCGGCCGAAACTTTTTCTGATGACCCATTGCGTATGATGCGGGCCATTCGATTTGCCACACAGCTCGATTTTGTAATAGACCAAACTGCTGTAGATGCCATCAAAAGTCAGAAAGAGCGCATCAAAATTGTATCTCAAGAGCGTATCACCGATGAGCTCAATAAAATCATCGTGTCTCCGAAACCATCTATTGGCTTTAAGTACTTGTTCGACACCGGCTTACTGGAACTTATTTTTCCTCAGATGGCCAAACTCCATGGCGTAGACACCATTAATGGAAAATCGCACAAGGATAATTTTTATCATACCCTGGAGGTGTTAGATAATTTGTCGGCGGCTACCGATGATCTTTGGTTAAGATGGGCAGCGATTTTACACGATATCGCCAAACCAGCTACAAAACGTTTTGAACCGCTACACGGATGGACCTTTCACGGTCATGAGGACAAAGGCGCCCGAATGGTCCCAAAAATATTTGCCCAGCTCCGACTCCCGCAGAATGATAAAATGAAAATGGTACAGAAATTGGTACAATTACACCTGCGTCCCATCGTTTTAGCTCAAGATCATGTTACCGATTCGGCTTTGAGGCGACTTTTGTTTGATGCAGGAGATGATATTGACCATTTAATGATGTTATGCCATGCCGATGTCACTACTAAGAATGAGTATAAGATCAAAAAATATCGACATAATTTCGAGCTGGTTAAACAAAAATTGAGAGATGTGGAGGAAAGAGACCGGATCAGGAACTGGCAGCCTCCAATTAGCGGACTGGATATTATGGAAACCTTCGGGTTGAAAGAAGGACGAGAAGTTGGCATCTTAAAAAATCAGATCAGAGAGGCTATCTTGGAAGGTGATATCAAAAACACCCGGGACGAGGCAATAGAATTTATGATTGAAAGAGGCAAAGAGATGGGATTAAAAGTTATTAAACCATAAAACTTTATCAGCATTAAAGTGTTATTCCTGGCGCAATTATTAATTTTGTCACACAGAACATAGTATAATTCATGGCTATCTACAGATTTAAAGTTTCTTTTGAAGATTACGACGACGTAATTCGCGAAATTGATATCAAGTCGAATCAGACTTTCGAAGAACTACACCGTGCCATCCATGCCAGCACCGGTTATCCGGCAGCAGCATCCTCCTCCTTCTACGTAAGTAACGATTTCTGGATCAAAGGAGAAGAAATTGCTTTTTTACCCAACGCCCGTAAGGTGGAACGTGGAGTAGCTTTAATGGAAAATACCAAACTGAGTAAGTTTATTGATGATCCACATCAAAAATTTTACTATACCTATAATTTCGATCGCCCTTTTGATTTTCACGTTGAATTGATGAAAATTATGCTAGAGGAAGATGATGAAAAAGTATATCCCTGCTTATTTAAAAGTTTAGGACAAGCACCAAAGATTCCAGGAAGTGTAGTATTACCGCTGAGCGGTGCTGCAACAGAGAAAATTATGGATGATTTCGATTTCCTGAATGACGAAGAATTTGATCCTGAGAATTTAGAAGAGGTAGACCACCTGGATGACATGAGTATAGATACGCCGAGTGAAAAGAAATCGGAGATGCAAGATGTGGAGGAAGAAGATGAGGAGGAAGATGAATACATGGATGAATTCTCCGATAATGAAAATTACGACGCTGACGACTACCAAAAAGACGATTACTAGTATCCGATCATGGCCTCTCTGATCATCCTTGTCGGACCAACGGCCATCGGTAAAACCGATTTAGCCATCCAAATGGCACAACATTTCGGTACGGAAATTATTTCTGCCGATTCCAGACAAATTTTTAAAGAAATGTGTATTGGGACGGCGAAACCCTCTTCTCAGGACTTAAGCCTGGTAAAGCATCATTTTATCAATTCACACTCCATCAATCAGGATTTTTCAGTCGGACATTTCGAGAAAGAGGGACTAGCAATTTTAACACAAATTTTCAAGCGTCATCAAACAGCTATTTTGGTGGGCGGCTCGGGTTTATATGTTAATGCCATTACACAAGGTTTTGACGATTTACCGATGGCACCGCCGGCAGTAAGAGCACAGTTGAATGATGCCTTTAGCGAAAAAGGGATCTCTTATTTACAAGAGGAATTAAAAAAATTTGACCCGGAATATTATGCCGAAGTCGACATTAACAATCCGCAAAGATTAGTCAGAGCGCTGGAAGTTTGTTTGCATACCGGCACTAAGTTCTCAGCACTCAGAAAAAATCAGGAGAAAAAAAGACCCTTTCAAATCATCAAGATTGGGCTAAAGATAGAACGTGAGGCACTGTATGCAAAAATCAATCATAGGGTTGACTTAATGATGGAAGCTGGGCTATTGGAAGAAGTAAGGGCGCTGCTACCCTACAGACACCTAAACGCTCTGCAAACAGTGGGCTATCAGGAAATTTTTGAATATCTGGATGGGAAATGCAGTTTAGCTGATGCGGTATCTCAAATCAAACAAAATACGCGAAGATTTGCCAAAAGACAGATAACCTGGTTCAACAGAGACCCGAAGATCCATTGGTTTGAACCGAATCAATACCAAACCATCCTCCAATTTATAGCATCACAAATAAACCCTGCTTAACCTCTGAGCTTCGAACCAAAGAAGTTAAAAAATAAAACCACAAATGAAAGTGTGGTGAGGGCCTGGCATATAAGTATAGATTTACCAAAATCAGTTACCGGATAAAAATCGCCAAAACCGATGGTAGCACTGCTGGAAAGACTAAAATAAATGGCATCTAAATAAGAAGCAAAAGGCACATTGGTATGGTTACCCGATGAATAAATTACGGCAAAAGCCAGCACCAATTCGAAATAGTTTAAAAATAACAATAAAAGGGAACGTTTATGCGCTGTACCGGTATCGTGTTCAGCTACATAAATCTTATTGAAGACATAAACCAAAGTTTCGGATAGTAAATAAACATTCAAAGCCTGAAAAAAATAGTTTTGGGCCCATCCATTGTAAAGAATCAGAAAAGGAACAAAAGTTTTGCTGATGACATAAAGCTCTCCGATTAGTTTACGTCTGATGTACTGCCCTGCACAAAACAATTGCTGAATGTAGATACCGGGAAAAAGCAATTTGGCAGAAATTAGAAAAAGACGAAAAATACGTTCCACACCGTAATCATCGTACAAATCGCCTTCCCAAACAGATTTAATCTTTCTCAAATGATCATATAATCCATCAACCGAGCGTTTATCTGCTGGTCTGGCTTTACCAATAAAGAACTTCCGAATGTGTTTTTTCATCTTTTAAGCCTGGGCAGTAGGCCCGCCAAAATTCATAGGGAAACCAGGGGGCTCCTCGTTGATCTTAATCCGGCCATTGATTGATTCAAACTTATTGATATTATCCTCCAAGGCTCTCAGAAACCGTTTGGCATGTTCCGGTGTTAAAACAATTCTTGATTTTACTTTCGCTTTAGGCACACCGGGCATCACCCTGATAAAATCTAATACAAACTCAGAATTAGAATGGGTGATGATGGCTAAATTAGAATAAATTCCCTCCGCCACTTCTTCAGAGAGCTCAATATTGAGTTGGTTGTCAATTGGTTCTTCCATAGCTTAAAAATAAAAAAGTCCTCCTGATTAAGGGAGGACTTTATACATAATTCTGTAAATATTATTTCAACATAAAGTTTACGATTAGTAGAACTGAACCGATAATGGCCAGAAACTGCACCAAACCTACCACATAAATAGATTTATGCACATTGGCTATATCCTCTTTGGTAGCCAATACTTCCCGACGGTTATCAAATTCTGCTTTCACTTCTTCTTGTACAAAAGTAATTAAAGTCTGTGCTTCTTTCTCACCCAATTTATTCTTTAATATTTGAAATAATTGTATTTCACTCACACTCATAACAATAATATTTACATAAAGTTACAAAATTATAGCCAAAATAAAAAGTCCTCCCGGTTAAGAGAGGACTTTTATAAGGTTGAATTAGAAATAAGGTTAAACCTCTTCTTCTACTTCTTCTTTTTTAGAAGCCATTAATCTGTCGTACTCTTCTTGAGAACCTACGATGATTCGCTCATAATCGCGTAAGCCGGTTCCTGAAGGAATCAAGTGACCTACAATCACGTTCTCTTTCAAGCCCAACAATTTATCTACTTTACCACTGATGGCTGCTTCGTTCAATACTTTGGTAGTTTCCTGGAAGGAAGCTGCAGAGAAGAACGATTTAGTTCCCAGTGAAGCACGGGTGATACCCTGCAAAATAGAGCTGGATGTGGCAGGGATGGCATCACGTACCTCCACCAGTTTCATGTCTTTACGTTTCAGCATCGAATTCTCGTCTCTGAGTTTACGTAAAGAAACAATCTGTCCTGCTTTTAGGTTTGGTGAATCTCCAGCCTCGGTTACCACTTTCTTATCGAACATGGCATCGTTTTCTTCCATGAAATCCCAACGATCAACCGCTTCATTTTCTAAGAAACGAGTATCTCCCGGATCCTCGATCAACACTTTTTGCATCATTTGGTGAACAATTACCTCAAAATGCTTGTCGTTGATTTTCACCCCTTGTAAACGATAAACTTCCTGAATACCGTTCACTAAGTATTCTTGAACAGCTGCAGGTCCTTTAATGGCCAGGATATCAGCAGGAGAAATAGAACCGTCTGATAATGGCATACCCGCTTTCACAAAGTCGTTATCTTGTACCAGGATGTGTTTAGACAATGGCACCAGGTATTTCTTCACTTGTCCGTCTTTAGACTCGATAGAAATCTCACGATTACCGCGTTTTACACCACCTAAGGTTACTACTCCGTCAATTTCGGTTACAACTGCAGGGTTAGATGGGTTACGTGCTTCGAATAATTCGGTTACACGTGGTAAACCACCGGTAATATCTCGTGTTTTTCCTGTTGAACGAGGAATTTTAACGATGATTTGTCCGGTTTTCACTTCTTCTCCTTCCTCTACCGCAATATGCGCACCTACCGGGATGTTGTAAGATTTTACCAAAGCACCTTTCTTATCATTGATCTGAATGGCAGGGTTTTTGGTTTTATCACGTGAATCAATGATCACTTTCTCACGGTGACCGGTTTGTTCATCCGACTCTTCACGGAAGGTAACTCCTTCAATGATCGCATCGAATGCCACTTTACCGGCAAATTCAGAGATGATCACCGCGTTGTACGGATCCCAAGAACAGATACGATCGCCTTTGGCTACTTTCTGCCCTTCTTTTACAAATAAATGTGCACCGTAAGGAATGTTATTACTTACGATCACTTTATTGGTTCCAGGTTCCACAATACGGAATTCACCTGAACGACCCAATACTACTTCTACTTTACCATCTTCAGTATCTAAAGTAACTGTTCTGATGTTCTCGAACTCAATTACTCCTTCGAATTTGGCATTGATTTGTGATTCAGCTGCGATGTTAGACGCTGTACCACCCACGTGGAAGGTACGAAGTGTCAACTGTGTACCAGGCTCACCGATGGATTGGGCAGCAATTACACCTACAGCCTCACCCATCTGCACTCGTTTTCCGGTAGAAAGGTTACGTCCGTAGCAAAGTGCACACACACCTCTGTGGCTCTCACAGGTTAGTACCGAACGGATTTCGATACCTTCCAGCGCTGAATTTTCAATTTTATCTGCAATACTTTCGTCGATATCCTGACCTGCAGAAACGATTAACTCTCCGCTCATTGGATCGTACACATCGTGTAAGGAGGTACGTCCCAAAATACGATCGTATAATGGTTCTACGATATCTTCGTTATCTTTTAATGCAGTGGTGTAAATACCTCTTAAAGTACCGCAATCTACATCTCCCACAATCATATCCTGTGCCACATCGTGCAAACGACGAGTCAGGTAACCAGCATCCGCAGTTTTCAAAGCCGTATCGGCCAGACCTTTACGGGCACCGTGGGTTGAGATGAAGTATTCGAGTACCGATAAACCTTCTTTAAAGTTAGAAAGGATCGGGTTCTCAATAATTTCACCGCCTGAACCAGATTTCTGAGGCTTAGCCATCAAACCACGCATTCCGCAAAGCTGACGAATCTGCTCTTTAGAACCACGAGCACCTGAATCCAACATCATATAAACAGAGTTGAAGCCTTGGTTGTCGTTGGAAAGAATGTCCATTACGTTCGCAGTCAACTTGTTGTTGATACGGGTCCAGATATCGATGATTTGGTTGTAACGTTCGTTGTTGGTAATGAATCCCATATTATAGTTATTCATTACTTCTTCCACTTCTTTAGACGCCTGTCCGATCAGTTTTACTTTCTCGTCAGGAATATTTAAATCTTGTAAGTTGAAAGATAAACCACCACGGAATGCCATTTGGAAACCTAATTCCTTGATATCATCCAGGAACTGAGCTCCACGAGCCATACCAGTGGTTTTTACCACTTCACCAATGATGTCACGTAGTGACTTTTTAGTCAATAATTCGTTGATATAACCAACTTCTACAGGAACTACCTGGTTGAATAAAACACGACCTACCGTAGTTTCAATCAACTTATTAACGATTGATCCATCCTTCTCTCTCACATTGGTTTTAACCTTGATGAATGCGTGCAGATCTACTTGTTTCTCATTGTAAGCAATAATTACTTCTTCTGGTGAGTAGAAAGTAAAGCCTTCTCCTTTAACAACACGGCTGGCATCTGTTTTACGGCCTTTGGTCATGTAGTACAGACCCAAAACCATGTCTTGTGATGGAACCGTGATTGGTGTACCGTTGGCAGGGTTTAAAATATTATGCGAAGCCAACATCAACATTTGGGCTTCCAAAATAGCCGCATTACCTAAAGGTAAGTGAACAGCCATCTGGTCACCATCAAAGTCGGCGTTGAACGCAGTACATACCAATGGGTGTAACTGGATCGCTTTACCTTCGACCAATTTTGGCTGGAAAGCCTGGATACCCAAACGGTGTAATGTTGGGGCACGGTTTAACAATACCGGGTGACCTTTCAAAACGTTTTCGAGAATATCCCAAACGATCGGATCTTTACGATCAACAATTTTCTTGGCTGATTTTACGGTTTTAACAACGCCTCTTTCAATCATTTTGCGAATGATGAACGGCTTGTATAACTCCGCAGCCATATCTTTTGGTAAACCGCACTCGTGTAATTTCAGGTTTGGACCTACCACAATTACAGAACGTGCTGAATAATCTACACGTTTACCTAATAAATTCTGACGGAAACGACCTTGTTTACCTTTCAGGATATCTGAAAGTGATTTCAAGGCACGGTTACCTTCGGTTTTTACCGCATTTACTTTACGAGAGTTGTCAAACAGAGAGTCAACAGCCTCTTGTAACATACGCTTCTCGTTACGTAGAATTACTTCAGGAGCTTTGATCTCGATCAAACGTTTCAAACGGTTGTTACGGATGATCACACGACGGTATAAGTCGTTCAAATCTGATGTGGCGAAACGACCGCCTTCCAAAGGCACCAAAGGACGCAATTCTGGTGGAATAACCGGAACGATCTTCACAATCATCCACTCCGGACGATTTTCAATATGATCGTTCGCACTGCGGAAAGATTCTACTACCTGCAGACGTTTCAAAGCTTCGTTTTTACGTTGCTGAGAAGTTTCGTTGGCCGCCTGGTGACGTAAATCGTATGATAATTGATCCAGATCTAAACGACCTAATAAATCAACTAAAGCCTCAGCTCCCATTTTAGCAACAAATTTCTGTGGATCTTTGTCGTCTAAATATTGGTTCTCTTTTGGCAGGGTATCTAAAATATCCAGGTATTCTTCCTCGCTCAAGAAATCCATTTTCTGAATTCCGTCTGCTTCTTTCACACCCGGCTGGATTACGACATAACGCTCGTAATAAATGATTAAATCGAGCTTTTTAGTAGGCAAGCCTAATAAATAACCGATTTTGTTAGGCAAAGAACGGAAATACCAGATGTGGGCAACTGGAACCACCAGGTTGATGTGTCCCATACGCTCACGACGTACTTTCTTCTCCGTTACTTCCACGCCACAACGATCGCAGACAATACCTTTATAGCGAATGCGCTTATATTTTCCGCAATGACATTCGTAATCCTTCACAGGACCGAAAATACGCTCGCAGAATAAGCCATCACGCTCCGGCTTGTAAGTACGGTAGTTGATAGTTTCCGGCTTTAAAACTTCACCACTTGAGCGCTCCAGAATTGATTCGGGAGAGGCTAAGCTGATGGTAACTTGGGTAAAGTTACTTTTGATTTTATTATCCTTTTTGTAAGACATATCTTTTTCAGTTTTGAGTAGCGAGTAGCGAGTTTGGAGTTTTCAATCTGACTGAGAACTCCAAACTCAGAACTCCAAACTAGTCTAATGTGATATCTAAACCTAAACCTCTTAATTCGTGAACCAATACGTTGAATGATTCTGGAACAGATGGCGTTGGTAAGTTTTCACCTTTAACAATCGCTTCATAAGTTTTGGCACGGCCAATTACATCATCAGATTTCACGGTTAAGATCTCCTGCAAGATGTTAGCAGCACCAAAGGCTTCGAGTGCCCAAACCTCCATTTCACCAAAACGCTGACCACCAAACTGAGCTTTACCGCCCAATGGTTGTTGTGTAATTAATGAGTATGGACCTATTGAACGGGCATGCATCTTGTCATCTACCATGTGACCTAATTTCAGCATGTAAATAATACCTACAGTGGTAGGCTGGTCGAAGCGTTCACCAGTTAAACCATTGTGCAGGTAAGTTCTACCTGAAGCTGGCAATCCGGCTTTAGCCACCCAGTCCTCTACTTCCTGATGAGTTGCACCGTCGAAAATTGGGGTAGAGAATTTCACGCCCAACTCTTTTCCGGCCCAACCTAAAACAGTTTCGTAGATCTGACCCAAGTTCATACGTGAAGGTACCCCCAATGGGTTCAACACGATATCAACCGGTGTTCCATCTTCCAGGAATGGCATATCCTCATCGCGAACAATACGTGCTACAATACCTTTGTTACCGTGACGACCAGCCATTTTATCACCCACTTTCAGCTTACGCTTTTTAGCGATGTAAACTTTGGCCAATTGTACGATACCTGAAGGAAGTTCGTCGCCCACCGTAATCGCAAATTTCTCACGTTTGTAAGCACCTAGCTCTTCATTCAGCTTGATATTGTAATTATGTAAAGTTTGTTTAATTAACTCGTTCTTATCCTCATCAGTAGTCCATTTGGTAGGATTGATATTGGCAAAATCTAAATCAGCCAATACTTTCTGAGTAAATTTAACGCCCTTCGCTACCAGTAATTCTTTGTAAACATTGTATACCCCTTGAGCGGTTTTACCATTTACAATGGTGAATAATTTTTCAATCAATTGTTCACGCAGTTCTTTCACTGCCTTTTCATATTGCGCATCTAATTTCTCTACCAAAGATTTTTCTTCTGCTTTGGTAGTTTTCTTCGCTCTTGAGAACAATTTGGTATCAATTACCACCCCTTGAATAGATGGAGGCGTTTTAAGAGAAGCATCCTTCACATCTCCGGCTTTATCACCAAAGATGGCTCTCAATAATTTCTCTTCTGGTGAAGGATCTGATTCTCCTTTTGGTGTAATCTTACCGATCAGGATGTCACCTTCTTTCACCTCAGCACCCACACGGATCACTCCGTTTTCATCCAAGTCTTTGGTAGCCTCTTCAGAAACGTTAGGAATATCTGGTGTCAATTCTTCCTCTCCACGCTTGGTATCACGAACCTCTAGTTCGAATTCTTCAATGTGGATAGAAGTAAAGATATCTTGAGATACTACACGCTCAGAAATTACGATCGCATCCTCAAAGTTGTAACCTTGCCATGGCATGAAAGCCACTTTTAAGTTACGACCCAAGGCCAATTCACCATCCTGAGTGGCGTAGCCTTCGCAAAGCACTTGTCCTTTTTCTACTTTCTGGCCTTTTTTAACGATAGGCTTCAAGTTGATACAGGTACTTTGGTTGGTTTTCTTGAATTTGATCAATGGATAAGATTTCACCTCTCCATCGAAAGAAACCAGTACATCATCTTGATTGCGCTCGTAGCGGATACGAATTTCGTTGGCATCTACATATTCTACCACCCCATTGCCTTCGGCATTGATCAGGGTACGAGAATCTCTTGCCACACGACCTTCTAATCCGGTACCAACAATTGGCGACTCAGGACGTAACAATGGTACGGCTTGGCGCTGCATGTTCGATCCCATCAAGGCACGGTTCGCATCATCGTGCTCCAAGAATGGAATTAATGAAGCGGCAATGGAGGTGATCTGGTTAGGCGCAACGTCCATCAAATCTAAACGCTCTGGCTCAATTACCGGGAAATCGCCTTCGTAACGTGCTTTTACACGAGCATCGGCAAATTTTCCTTTATCATCGTATTGTGCATTTGCCTGCGCAATGGTTTTACCATCTTCATCTTCGGCAGAAAGATAAATAACTGGCTCTTCCACCACTACACGACCTTTTTCTACTTTACGATATGGCGTTTCGATGAAACCTAGATTGTTGATTTTGGCATGCACACAAAGTGATGAAATCAAACCAATGTTAGGTCCTTCTGGAGTTTCGATGGTACACAAACGACCGTAGTGGGTATAATGTACGTCACGAACCTCGAAACCAGCACGCTCACGTGATAGACCACCTGGACCTAAGGCTGAAAGACGACGCTTGTGCGTAATCTCGGCCAATGGGTTAGTTTGATCCATGAATTGTGATAACTGGTTGGTTCCGAAGAAAGAGTTGATCACCGATGATAAGGTACGGGCGTTGATCAAGTCGGTTGGGGTAAATACCTCGTTATCGCGAATGTTCATACGCTCACGAATGGTACGGGCCATACGGGCCAAACCTACACCGAATTGAGCATATAATTGCTCACCAACGGTACGTACACGACGATTTGATAAGTGATCGATATCATCCACCTCGGCTTTGGAGTTGATCAACTTGATCAGGTATTTAACAATGGCAATGATATCTTCCTTCGTTAAAACCTTCGTATCATCTGGTGTATCTAATTTCAATTTACGGTTAATGCGGTAACGACCCACATCACCCAAATCATATCTTTTATCAGAGAAGAATAAACGATCAATGATACCACGTGCTGTTTCTTCATCTGGTGGTTCAGCGTTACGTAATTGACGGTAAATGTGCTCTACCGCTTCTTTCTCTGAGTTAGAAGTATCCTTTTGTAAGGTATTGTAAATGATGGTATAATCACCGGTGTGGCTGGTATCTTCTTTAGAAAGAATGATAGACTTGGCACCTGCATCGATGATCAAATCAATGTTGTCATCATCTAAAACGGTTTCACGCTCCAAGATCACTTCGTTTCTAGGGATAGAAACTACCTCACCGGTATCTTCGTCTACGAAGTCTTCTACCCAAGATTTAAGTACCCTTGCAGCTAATTTACGACCGATAAATTTCTTCAAACCCGACTTGCTCACCTTTACTTCATCGGCTAATTCGAATAATTCTAAGATATCTTTATCTGAGTCATATCCGATAGCACGTAATAAAGTGGTCACCGGGAATTTTTTCTTACGGTCAATGTAAGCATACATGACGTTGTTCACGTCGGTAGCGAACTCAATCCATGATCCTTTGAAAGGAATTACACGGGCTGAATATAATTTGGTACCGTTGGTGTGTCGGCTTTGGCCGAAGAACACACCTGGAGAACGGTGTAATTGAGAAACAATTACGCGTTCTGCACCATTAATTACGAAAGTTCCTTTTGGAGTCATGTAAGGGATCGTTCCCAAATACACGTCCTGAACGATTGTTTCAAAATCTTCGTGTTCTTCGTCATTACAAGATAAACGGAGTTTAGCTTTTAAAGGAACACTATAGGTTAAACCACGTTCTATACATTCTTGAATGTCGTAACGCGGTGGATCTACGAAATAATCTAAGAATTCTAAAACAAAGATGTTTCTAGAATCTGAAATAGGGAAGTTTTCGGAGAATACTTTAAATAAACCTTCTTGGTGACGATTATCTGAAGTAGTTTCTAACTGAAAGAATTCCCTGAATGATTGCAATTGCACATCCAGAAAGTCAGGATAATCCAACACATGCTTGCTGGTTGCAAAATTGACTCTTTCGGTACGGTTATTTTTGTTTGCCAAGGGACTGAGATTTTTAGTTTAAAAAATAAACTGCGACTTGTTTTTCCCGAATTTCACAGGATTTGTAAGTCAAACAAAAATGGATGTTCTACAAATGGCAATAGACCCCGGTGAAAACCGGAGTCTAGGCCATTTAATTATTGAGTATCGAATTACTGAATCTCAACAACTGCTCCGGCTTCTTCTAATTGTTTTTTCAGAGCATCCGCTTCGTCTTTAGATACACCAGCTTTCAATTCTTTTGGTGCAGCATCAACTAAGTCTTTTGCTTCTTTCAAACCTAAACCGGTTAAGTCTTTCACTAATTTAACTACTGCTAATTTCTGACCACCAGCATCTTTCAATAATACATTGAAGCTGGTTTTTTCTTCAGCAGCAGCACCACCAGCAGCAGCGCCACCAGCAGCAGGAGCAGCAACTGCAACAGCCGCAGCTGCAGGCTCGATGCCATACTCATCTTTCAAAATTTGAGCTAACTCGTTAACTTCTTTTACTGTTAAGTTTACTAATTGCTCAGCAAACGATTTTAAATCTGCCATTTTATTTAATTTTTAACGTTAATTACTTTGTTTTTAATCACTCAGACTTCAGGTGTCTGTTAACCTCTTTGTTCTAATGCTTTTACGATACCTGCTAACTTGCCTTTTCCAGACTGTAAGCCTGAAACCACATTTTTAGCTGGTGATTGTAACAAGCCAATGATGTCGCCAATAAGCTCTTCTCTTGATTTCAAGTTCACCAGAGCGTTCAGCTGGTTATCGCCAATGTAGATAGCGCTGTCGATGTAAGCTGCTTTTAATACAGGTTTATCACCATTTGCTCTCAAAGATTTGATCAGTTTTGCCGGAGCATTTCCTGAGTTTGAGAACATCAAAGTAGATGAACCTTTCAACACATCGTATAATTCAGCATAATCACCTGATGCGGCTTCCATCGCCTTTTTGATCAGGGTGTTTTTTGCTACCTGCATTTTGATACCGCTATCGAAACACTTGCGACGAATATCATTCACTGCTGCTACATTCAGGTTGGCAGTATCAGCAATGTAAAAATTGCTGAAGCTCTCCATCTGTTCTTTCAAAGCAAGAACTACATCGTGTTTTTCTTCTTTTCTCATGATTAGATTCCCGCTATAGTTTTAGTTTCGATTTCGATTCCAGGACTCATGGTTGAAGACATGTAAATGCTCTTGAAATAAGTCCCTTTCGCAGCTGATGGTTTCAATTTAGAGATGGTTTGAATTACTTCTAACGCATTCTCATAAATTTTATCGGCAGGGAAAGATGCTTTCCCGATTGAGGTATGGATGATACCGGTTTTATCAACCTTGAAATCAATTTTACCACCTTTAACATCAGTTACAGCTTTACCTACTTCGGTAGTTACTGTACCCGACTTAGGGTTAGGCATAAGGTTACGAGGACCTAATACGCGGCCCAGTTTACCTACTTTTGCCATTACACTAGGCATGGTAATAATGATATCAATGTCAGTCCATCCACCTTCAATTTTGGCAATGTAATCATCTAAACCTACGTAATCTGCACCTGCAGCCTTAGCTTCTTCTTCCTTATCGGGAGTTACTAATGCCAATACACGTACAGTTTTACCGGTACCATGAGGAAGGGTTGCTATACCACGTACCATTTGGTTCGCTTTACGAGGATCTACGCCTAAGCGTACATTCAGGTCAACCGAAGCATCAAATTTCGTAGTGGTAATATCCTTTACTAAGGCAGCTGCCTGTTGTAAAGTATATGCTTTACCAGCCTCAATTTTAGATTGTGCCAATTTTTGATTTTTTGTTAATCTAGCCACTTCTTAAACTGATTTTTGTTAATTAATTGTTCCAGGGTGCGTTACCGTTTACGGTAATTCCCATACTGCGTGCTGTACCGGCAACCATTTTCATGGCCGATTCAACGGTAAATGCATTTAAATCGCTCATTTTATCTTTAGCAATGGCTTCTACCTGCTCCCAGCTTACACTGGCAACTTTTTTACGGTTTGGCTCTGCTGAACCACTCTTTTGACCAGATACTTCCAATAATTGGATGGCCACAGGAGGGGTTTTAATGATAAAATCGAATGACTTGTCGGCATATACGGTAATTACTACCGGTAATACTTTACCTGGCTTATCTTGGGTACGAGCATTAAATTGCTTACAAAACTCCATGATGTTTACCCCTTTAGCACCTAATGCAGGTCCTACCGGTGGCGATGGGTTTGCGGCTCCTCCCTTGATCTGTAATTTTACTAACGCTTCGACTTCTTTTGCCATTTTTAATTAATTTGTTTATTACTCAATGTTAGTAAGTTGGAAGCTATGTAACATTTAAGGTCTTTATATAAGTTGGGAGTATTGAGTTCGGAGTTTAGAGTCATAACTCCAAACTGACGAAGCAAACTCCAAACTATCTACTCTTTTTCTACTTGCATGTAATTTAATTCAAGCGGCGTACGACGACCGAAGATCTTCACCATTACCTTCAGTTTTTTCTTCTCATCGTTCACTTCTTCAATTACACCTGTAAAGCCGTTGAACGGACCATCGGTCACTTTCACCTGTTCACCCACATAATGGTTCACATTCATCACTTCACTTTGCTCGGCCATTTCATCTACCTTACCTAATATCCGGTTCACTTCGGCCTGACGCATTGGTACAGGATTTCCGGTTTTATCGCCCAAAAATCCAATTACACTATTAATATTTTTGATGACGTGTTGTAATTCTGCATCTAAATCGGCTTCAATTAACACATAGCCAGGGTAGTAATTACGCTCTTTGGCTATTTTTTTACCGTCTTTCATCTGGAAATATTTTTCCATGGGTATTAATACCTGTGGAACCAGATTAGCGATACCTAAACGGTTAATTTCAGCTTCAAGGTATTGTTTAACTTTTTTTTCCTTGCCGCTAACAGCCCTTACCACGTACCATTTTAGTTGATTGCTCATCTTTTATACCTGTTTAAGCAAGAGATTGATAGAAAAGTTTCAAGGCGGTACCCACCGATTCGTCCATACCCAGCACGATTAATGCTATGATGATGGATGCTACCAGTACTAATACTGCCGAGCTTTGTAATTCTGACCAAGTAGGCCAGCTTACTTTTTGGGTAAGCTCTGTAAACGATTCTTTTATAAATTCAACAACTTTAGCCATCTTTTTTTATTTCTTCTGGAGCACGGGCACAAGGATTCGAACCCTGATCAAAGGTTTTGGAGACCTCTATTCTACCATTGAACTATGCCCGTAATTATTAACAAGAAAACATAAGTCCACAAAAAGCGGACTTATGTTATCCAATTAACCTTTATCAGAAATTTATTATTTCAAAATTTCAGTTACCTGTCCGGCACCTACAGTTCTACCACCTTCACGGATAGCGAAACGTAGACCTTTTTCCATTGCGATGGCGTTGATCAATTTTACAGTGATCGTTACGTTATCGCCAGGCATTACCATTTCTACACCAGCAGCTAATGAAATCTCACCAGTTACGTCTGTTGTACGGAAATAGAATTGTGGACGGTATTTGTTGAAGAATGGAGTGTGACGTCCACCTTCTGCTTTAGATAATACGTAAACCTCTGCTTTAAATTCAGTGTGAGGAGTTACAGAACCTGGCTTACAGATAACCATACCACGACGGATATCGGTTTTCTCAATACCACGTAATAATAAACCTACGTTATCACCAGCTTCACCGTAATCTAAGATTTTACGGAACATCTCTACCCCTGTTACGGTTGATTTCAAGTTCTCAGCACCCATACCTAAGATGTCTACTGCATCACCTGAGTTGATCACACCACGCTCAATACGACCAGTTGCTACTGTACCACGACCAGTGATCGAGAATACGTCTTCAACTGGCATCAAGAATGGAAGATCAGTCAAACGTGGAGGAATTGGAATGTGGTTATCTACCGCATCCATCAATTCCATAATTTTTTCTACCCATTTAGCATCGCCGTTCAAACCACCTAAGGCAGAACCTTTGATTACTGGAATGGTATCACCTGGGAAATCGTAGAATGATAATAATTCACGAACTTCCATCTCTACTAATTCTAATAATTCTGGATCGTCAACCATGTCTACTTTGTTCATGAAAACAACCAAAGCAGGTACACCTACCTGACGAGCTAACAGGATGTGCTCACGGGTTTGTGGCATAGGACCATCTGTAGCAGCAACTACTAAGATAGCACCGTCCATTTGAGCCGCACCAGTAACCATGTTCTTCACGTAGTCGGCGTGTCCAGGACAGTCAACGTGTGCATAGTGACGAGTTGCAGTAGAATATTCTACGTGAGCGGTATTAATAGTAATACCTCTTTCTTTTTCTTCAGGAGCAGAGTCAATTGAGTCAAATGAACGAGCTTCTGATAAACCTGCGTCAGCTAATACTTTAGTAATAGCTGCGGTTAAGGTAGTTTTACCGTGGTCAACGTGACCGATAGTACCAATGTTTAAGTGTGGTTTACTACGGTCAAATTTTTCTTTTGCCATTTTTTTAAATTCTAATTAATAGGTTAATTTTTGTTTGTATTTGTTGTATTAAAGTTTTGAG
>CAZOLA010000007.1:43318-89357 GCA_964580845.1 uncultured Sphingobacterium sp. | reverse complement strand
AGAATGGTGTGTATGGTCCCAGAATCCGTTTCGATAATTCCCATTTTATTCACGAAGTTTAGTTGAATCCTGCCTTTTTTCGGTATAGCTTTTGATAGACTGCTATCGACTAACCTTTAATATATGTCTAAGCGAATATTAATTTGCGATGATGATACCGATATTCTGTCTATCTGTGAATACATATTATCTTCCCTCGGATGGGAAGTGCATACCCGCACTCATTGTAACGACATCCTCAAAACAGTACGCCAGCTCAAGCCAGACATCATTCTGATGGATAATTGGATACCCGATTGCGGGGGCATAGTGGCCACACAATTGTTAAAAAAAGATCAGGAAGTTTATCAAATTCCGATCATCTATTTTTCGGCCAATAATGATATCAAAAAATTGGCTCAGGAGGCAGGAGCCAATAATTTCTTATCTAAGCCGTTTGATATCAAGGAATTGGAAGATATTGTCCTGAATTTTAATCAGTATTGATTAAAGTGTATACAAAAATCAACAAGTCTTTTTAACCTCTTTGATATCACAACCATGAGTTTGCGAAATGAAAAATTCAAGCCCTACATCTCGTAAAATACGGGAGGATCATTTTACCGAATTGGCCGATCTGATACCCACCATGATCTGGAAGGTAAACAATGAAGGCTCGGCAACTTATGTGAACAAGACCTGGGTAGATTTTACCGGCATGTCGTTTGAAAATAGTTTAGGATTTGGCTGGGGTATGGCGGTTCATCCGGAGGATCGGGACAATGAATTCAAAATATTCATGACTGCATTTGAAAAACGATCTCCATTTCAATCCAAGTTTCGTTTAAGAAGGAGCGATGGTCAGTACCGTTGGGTACTCAGCCAGGGAAATGTATTGTATAATCCGCAATTTGCAGGTTATATAGGCAGCTTAACCGATATTACCGAACAAGAATTGGCCCAGCAGGCCACCAAAATTTTAATGCAAAAAAAAGATGAATTCATGAGTATTGCCAGTCACGAGCTGAAAACGCCCATTACCAGTATGAAAGCATCGCTACAAATTCTGGAACGCTTAAGCTTTCAGAAAGGACAATTGCAACAAATCCATACGTTCATCGGCAAAGCCAATAAGCAAGTGAACAAATTAATTACCCTGGTGGAAGATCTGTTAGATGTGACCAAAATCCATGCCGGTAAAATGCAATTCAACCATTCTGTTTTCAATATAGAAGAGGTGCTGGCTGATTGTGTAGATCAGGTCAAATCTCAAACAAGTACTCATCAGATTAGTATTTATGGATCTAATGAAGTCTTTATTCGGGCTGATAAACACCGTATTGAACAGGTGATCATTAATTTTCTATCCAATGCCATTAAATATTCGCCCGATGCCGATCGGGTACTGATTAATTTGCAGAAAGATGAGCAATATTTGAAAATTGCCATTCAGGATTTCGGAATTGGCATCCCTTCAGATAAGCTCCGATACATTTTTAACCGATTTTTTAGAGTAGAAGAGTCTTCGCAGAAGTTTTCCGGCTTGGGTTTGGGGCTTTATATTTCATCAGAGATTGTAAAACGCCATGGCGGAGATATTGGGGTGGAAAGTCAAGAAGGAGAAGGGGCAATTTTCTGGTTTACGCTACCTTTATCTCAGGAGCCGTCGGTGAATTCAATTTAACTAAAAAGTTCGCTCAAAACAGCCTGTGACCTGATTTCACCAAAATTATCGACATGCAAACGGTAGTAATCCAGTAAGTGTTCGAGCAATAATTTACGATCGTTAGACGAGATCTGAAGTGTTTCCAATTCTTCAAATGAGCATTTCATTAGTTGTAGCCATAAATCGGCCAAAATTGGAGGGATTACAAAGGAGTGTGGAGGTAAAAAAGAGCTGAATTCGGCATTTTTCAAATCAAAATAAGCACCTTCCCGATAAGCTTGCTCATCAGGGAAAAAGCCCAGGAAGCGGGTCAATCTCATCAAAAAATAAAGGTGGAAATTAGCCAATCCCTTTTCCATCTTATCTAAAAGTTCGATGGCGTGGAATAAAAAATCAAATAGAATATCGTCTTTGCTTTGCTGTTTCAGACTCTTGTAAATTACTTCATTCAAGAAAATCGCTAAACTGCTTTTAACAATATCATAAGGAATGCTCTGAAAAAGCGGACTCTGTCGCAACTCGGCCACCCGTTGAATATTGCTGTTCGATTTATGATACACCACCATGTCGAGCAGGTGTAACGGCTGCAGCATATTCAGGCTGATTTTTGCCTTTGGTTTCTTTACCCCATTAATCAGATAGGATTGTAAACCCAGTTTTTCAGTAAATACCTGCACAATTACACTGCTCTCTGAGTAGTGCGTGGTTTTAAAAACAATTCCCCGGGTTTTTTGAAGCATGACCTTAGCTCGATACGGCTGCTGCCAATTTAGGAAAATTTGTAGTTTTACAGACGATTCACCAATTTATAAAACCGTTTTATGTGGGAAAGACTATCTAAATTCATCTTGGCTAAGCGTTTAGCCTTTTTGGCATTTTTTCTGTCGGCTACCGTTTTCATGGCTTGGCAAGGTAGTCAGGTGCGTTTGTCTTTCAATGCGGGTAAAATGCTCCCGCTTACCGATTCGGCTTATATCAAATACGATCAATTTAAACAGACTTTTGGCGAAGATGGGAGTGTGATGGTACTGGGCGTACAGTCTGACCGACTTTTACAACGTGATTTTTTTAATGATTGGCTTAAACTGAACGAGGAAATCCAGCAAATTAAGGGAATTAAACAAGTGCTTTCTTTCGGTAAGCTGATCAGTTTGGATAAAGATACCATCCAACAAAAATTTGTGGCCAAGCCCATTGCCAGCTATCCGGTAGCTACGCAGGCTGGTATGGATAGTATTGCTGTGAAATTAGCCAATTTGCCTTTCTATAAAAATTTGATCTATAATCCGGATAAAAAGGTGACCTTGATGGCCATCACCTTTACCGATTCGGTACTCAACTCATCCGATCGAATTGGCGTGATCGGCACGATTGTAGAACAGAGCAAAGCCTTTAGTCTGAAACATGATACGAAGATCCATTATTCAGGTCTTCCATACATCAGAACCGTTATTTCCGACAAAGTATCTCAGGAGTTTGCCTTGTTTATTGGCCTTTCCATCGCGGTTGCAGCGTTGATCCTGTTTTTGTTTTTCCGCTCATTCTCTGCTGTATTTTTTCCACTTATGGTGGTGTTGATTGGAGTAGTATGGAGTTTAGGCACCCTTGTGATGTTCGGCTACGATATTACCCTCCTTACGGGATTAATTCCGCCGTTGATTGTGGTGATCGGAATCCCGAACAGTATCTTACTCATTAACAAGTATCACAATGAGTTTAACCGCCACGGCGATCAGCAAAAGGCTTTAAAAACAGTGATCGAACGCATTGCCATCACCACTTTTATTGCCAACCTGACTACGGCCATCGGATTTGGCGTGTTGTATTTCACTAACAGTGAGCTGTTAATGCAGTTTGGAATGGTGGCGGCGATCAATGTAATGGCTACTTGGTTACTCAGTCTCTGCCTCATACCGATTATTTTCAGTTTCCTGCCACCTCCGCAGGCCAAACATACCCGCCACTTGGAAAGCCCGGCACTAAGCAAGCTGCTGCTAAAGATTGATCACTTGGCTCATCATCACAGAGATTGGATTTATGGGCTAACACTTGTTTTGTTGATGATTGCCGCTATCGGTATCAATCTCATTCGCATTAACGGTTATGTGGTAGATGACTTACCGAAAAAGGACGCCATTTATCAGGACATGAATTTCTTTAGTGAGAACTTTAAAGGAGTGCTGCCCTTAGAAGTGAGTGTAGATACCAAGCGTAAAAATGGAGTAATGAGCCTTTCGGTGATCAATAAAATCGATCGATTGCAAGATATGATTACTCAATATCCTGAATTTTCCAGGGCAGTTTCTTTAGTAGAAGTACTTAAATTCTCCTCTCAGGCCTTTTATGGTGGAGATACCACTTTCTATCGACTCCCAAATGAATTGGAGAAGAATTTCATTCTTTCGTACGCCGCCAATTCGGCCGGAAAAAATACCAACAATAATTTGCTGAAGAGTTTTGTGGATAGCAATAAACAAATCACCCGGTTAAGTTTTCAGATGGCCGATGTAGGTTCGGAGCGGATGAATAAATTGATCGAAGAAATTGAACCGCAAATCGATTCCATTTTTAATCCGGAGCGATACGATGTGGAGTTGACCGGCTCGAGCATCATTTTTGTAAAGGGAACCAATTACTTGGTTAATAATTTACGCGACAGTCTAATTCTGGCAGTCGCATTGATTGCCATTTTGATGTGGATTTTATTCCGTGGCGGACGAATGATCCTCATTTCCCTCATTCCAAACATCATACCATTGGCCCTCACTGCGGGTATCATGGGCTTTGCCGGAATTCCACTCAAGCCATCTACAATTCTCATTTTTAGTATCGCCTTTGGTATTGCCTCCGACCAGACCATTTATTTCTTAACCCGTTACCGTCAGGAACTGCGTACTACCAAATGGACCATCTCTCAAATTGTGACCGATACCATCAAAGAAACCGGCTTGAGCATGATTTACGTAGCCATGATCCTGTTCTTCGGCTTCGGCATTTTTGCAGCTTCTACTTTTGGCGGAACGGTGGCCTTGGGAATTTTACTTTCCATTACGCTCCTTTTGGCATTGATTTCGAATCTGACGCTCTTGCCCGCTCTTTTACTCAGTTTAGAGAAAAGAAACTTGCAGAAAAAACCACAGGAAAGTATCATTGAACTCGAACCTGAAGAAATTAATTGATTTTCGAGTCAGGTTCTTTTTTTGTTTTCCTAAATCTTTGCTCTTTTAGGCTTTGGTAATCCATTTTACAGATCAAACTCCATAAAAAAAGGACGAAGCTACCTGCAAGCAGCATCACCCCAATAGTCATGGCCCATCCGTGCTGACCCCACTCCATCTTTCTGATCAAGTAGCCGGTGCCGACCATTAATAAACCGCTTAGAAACAAGATCATGCCACTGCAAACATATTTGGTGTTCAGTATGATTTGAGCCAGATTTTTTAATTGCATAAGCTTTTCAGATAAATAAATATACCCCACAAGTTTTATGCCTATTATTAACCCCGAATTTTTCTAATTTTGCTGGCTTAATTCGGAGATGTAAAGCGCTGATGTACAAAGAATATAAACAACTCAATTTATCACAAACCGGAAAGGAAATTCTGGATTATTGGAAAAGTCAAAAGATCTTTGAAAAAAGCATCCAGAAGAGACCAGCTTCCAAACCATATACCTTTTATGAGGGTCCGCCATCTGCCAATGGTATGCCGGGTATTCACCATGTGATGGCACGTGCCATTAAAGACATCTTTTGTCGCTATAAAACCCTCAAAGGCTATCAGGTAAAACGTAAGGCTGGTTGGGATACCCACGGCTTACCGATTGAATTAGCCGTAGAAAAAACCTTAGGTATTACCAAGCATGATATCGGCAAGAAAATTTCGGTAGCCGATTATAATGCTGCTTGTCGCAAGGAGGTAATGAAATGTACCGATATATGGAACGACCTGACCGAGAAGATGGGTTATTGGGTGGACTTGGAAAACCCGTACATCACCTATGAGAATGATTATATCGAAACGCTTTGGTGGATTTTGAAAGAAATTCATAAAAAAGGCTACTTGTATAAGGGATACACCGTTCAGCCGTATTCGCCTGCTGCCGGAACCGGCTTGAGTTCGCACGAGCTGAACCAGCCGGGCACCTACAAAATGCTGAAAGATACTTCTGTGGTGGCGCAATTCCGCCCAAAGAAAGACCAGCAACATTCGCTGATGCCCGTTTTGTTCGACCATACAGACGAAGATACCGTGATCCTGGCCTGGACCACCACACCATGGACCCTCCCATCCAACTGTGCTCTGGCTGTTGGAGAAAAAATTGACTATGTGAAGGTGAAAACCTTTAATCCTTATACTTCGGCTCCGGTAAGTGTAATTCTGGCTGAAGAACTCTTGGGAAAATACTTCAAATCAGAAGCTGAAAATGCAGATTTTGCTGCCTTTAAAGCCGGAGATAAAGTCATTCCATGGGCAGTAGTTGCCACCTTCAAGGGGAAAGACCTGCTGGGATTGCGTTATCATCAGTTGATGCCATACGTGAGCAATGAAGAACTGGAACAAAAGGCTTTCCGGGTCATTCCTGCTGATTTTGTGACTACCGAAGATGGTACTGGCGTGGTGCATACTGCTTCTGTTTTTGGTGCCGACGATTTTAGGGCCTGTAAGGAAAACGACGTGCCCTCTGTGATGGTAAAAGATGAAAATGGTAACGAAATTCCCCTGGTGACTAAAAAGGGGAAGTTTGTAGCCGAGGTGACCGATTTTGCCGGTCGGTTTGTGAAAGAGGAGTTTTACAGCGACGAGGAGCGTAAAGATCCGGATTTCCGCCCAACCGATGTGCTCATCGCCATCAAACTGAAAGAAGAAAATAAGGCCTTTAAGGTTGAGAAATACGAGCACAGCTATCCGCATTGTTGGCGTACTGATAAGCCGGTATTATACTATCCGCTGGACAGCTGGTTCATTAAAACCACTGCAGTAAAAGACCGCATGGTAGAGCTGAATAAAACCATCAACTGGAAGCCTGAAGCCACCGGAACCGGTCGTTTTGGCAACTGGCTCGAAAACCTGGTAGATTGGAATTTATCACGTTCACGCTATTGGGGTACCCCGCTGCCGATCTGGAGAACGGAAGATAAATCGGAAGAAATTTGTATCGGTTCTATCGCCGAGCTCAAGGAGGAACTGCAAAAATCACTGGCCAGCGGCTTGCTGAGCGATGCAGAAAAAGCCAAAGTGCAGGAATATGCCCAAGCTTTTGAAAGCGGTACTTTCGATCTGCACCGTCCGTATGTGGACGAGGTGATCCTGGTGTCGCCTAAAGGCAGAAAAATGTTCCGAGAAAGCGATTTGATTGATGTTTGGTTCGATTCGGGGGCTATGCCTTATGCGCAATGGCATTATCCGTTTGCGAATAAAGAAGATTTTAACAATGCCTATCCGGCCGATTTTATTGCCGAAGGCGTAGACCAAACCCGTGGCTGGTTCTTTACATTGCATGCCATTTCGGTGATGCTGAACGATAGTATAGCTTTTAAAAATGTAGTATCGAATGGATTAGTCCTCGATAAGAATGGCAATAAAATGTCCAAGCGTTTGGGGAATGCCGTTGATCCTTTCGAAACCATCGAAACTTACAGTGCCGATGCCAGCCGCTGGTACATGATCAGCAATGCTTCGCCTTGGGATAACTTGAAATTTAATATCGAGGGTCTTGACGAAGTCCGCCGTAAATTTTTCGGCACTTTGTACAATACTTACTCCTTTTTTGCACTATATGCCAATATTGACCGTTTTACTTACAAAGAAACGGAGATGGATATTCAGCTACGGCCTGAAATTGATCGTTGGATTATTTCTTTATTGAACTCGCTAGTGAAAGAAGTAGATGGGTATTATGAAGATTTCGAGCCTACCAAGGCTGCCCGTGCCATTCAGAATTTTGTGGATGAGCATCTGAGTAATTGGTATGTGCGCCTCTGTCGACGCCGTTTCTGGAAAGGCGATTATACGGAAGACAAAATATCGGCTTATCAAACCCTGTACACTTGTTTAAATACGGTGGCCAAGCTGATGTCGCCCATTGCACCATTCTTTTCCGATCGTTTGTTCCTCGATCTGAATAGGGTCAGCGGTAAAGAAAATGTGGAATCGGTGCATTTGTCAGATTTCCCTACCTTTCATGCGGAATTAGTAGATCAAGCTTTAGAAGAGCGTATGGCTTTGGCCCAAGACATCTCTTCATTGGTATTGTCGCTTCGTAAAAAAGTAAGCATCAACGTACGCCAGCCACTGAGTAAAATTCTGGTACCGGTACTTGCTCCTGGTTTCAAAGAGCAGGTAGAAAAAGTACGTGAATTGATCCTTTCAGAAACCAATATCAAGGACATCGAATACATTACCGATACTGCCGGTTTTATCAGTAAAAAAGTAAAACCAAACTTTAAAGCACTTGGTCCGAAAGTGGGTAAGGATATGAAAGAGGTGGCTGCTGTGTTGACTGAGCTTAATCAGGAGGAGATTGCCCGTTTTGAATCGGAGGGCGTTTATTTGATCCCGAATACAACTTATACCATCGATATTGCCGATGTAGAAATACTGGCAGAAGATGTACCCGGATGGCAAGTGGCCAGTTTAGGCAAACTGACCGTTGCCTTAGATGTTACCTTAACAGAGGAACTGAAACAGGAAGGTATTTCGCGGGAGCTGATCAATCGCATCCAAAATTTACGTAAGGAAAAAGACCTCCTGGTAACCGATCGCATTAAGTTACTGGTTCAGGAGCATCCGCTTATTAGCCAGGCAGTTGAAAATAATTTGAATTATATTTGCGCCGAAATTTTAGCCGATCAGCTTCAATTAGATGCTGGCTTAACTGCCGGAGATCTCATTGAAATAGATGATGTGGAATTATTCGTTTCAATAACTAAATCTTAATATGGATAATCACGAAAAGACCAGATACTCTGATGTAGAGTTACAAGAATTCAAAGAGATTATATTAGAAAAATTGCAGATAGCCCGCGAGGAGCTGAGCGCCCTTACCCAATCTTTGAGCAACCCCAATGTGAATGGTACCGATGATACCGCCGGTACTTATAAAACCCTGGAAGATGGCTCGGCTACTTTAGAAAAGGAGCAGATTAACCAATTGGCAGCCCGACAAAAGAAATTCATCGAAAATTTAGAAGCTGCATTGGTGAGAGTGGAAAATAAGACCTACGGCATATGCCGTGAGACCGGGAAATTGATCCAGAAAGAACGTTTACGTGCGGTGCCCCACGCTACCCTGAGCATGGAGGCTAAACTGAGACAAAACTAATGAAAGGCTACACCAAACCTCTTTTGTTGATATTGCTGGTTTTGCTGGCCGACCAGGTCCTGAAATTCTGGATCAAGCTGAACATGACCTTGGGTCAGGAATTCGCAGTTTTCGGAAAATGGTTCATCATTCATTTTACCGAAAATAATGGAATGGCCTTTGGGTTTGAATTTGGCGGCGAAGCAGGTAAATTAGCTTTGAGCATTATTCGTATCATTGCCGTTTCCGGCATTGGTTATGGATTGTTTTACCTCATTAAACACAAATATCACCGTGGTTTGATTCTCAATGTGGCACTTGTTTTTGCGGGAGCCCTGGGAAATATCATCGATTCTACGTTTTACGGAACCATTTTTAGCGAGAGCACTTACTTCGAAAAAGCCCAATTCTTACCGATTGATGGTGGATATGCCGGTATTTTTCACGGAAAGGTGGTTGATATGTTCTACTTTCCAATCATCAACACGCATTATCCATCCTGGTTTCCTTTTTGGGCCAATCAGCCTTTGGTGTTTTTTCAGCCGGTATTCAACCTGGCCGATGCAGCCATCAGCGTTGGAGTGATACTCATCATGATATTTCAAAAGCATTATTTTAAAGAACCCATCCCTGAAGAAAGCCATTCGCAAAGCGAGATGGTAGAAGAATAAGAAAAGCCTCCCGAACGGAGGCTTTTTTTGTTGTCTAAATCTAAATTATTCGCGAACTTAAGTTCAAATCAAAAACATCCGCAATTATGAAAAAGAGCTTTTTTTTGTTTCTGATGCTCGGCATGGTGCTGAGTACTACAGCCCAAACCATAGACCTGCGTCGCAAAATTGAAGTGAGTGGTACGGCCGAAACCGAAGTGACCCCTGATGTAATTTACATAGGTATCTCCCTGAGAGAATACATGGATGGGAAGAAAAAAGTGGAGATCGAAGAACTGGAACGCCAGCTTCAAACGGCAGTACTCAAAGCCGGAATTCCGAAAGAAAACTTGACCATCAATAATATTTCAGCCTATAACTATAGCTGGGACCGCAAAAAGAATCCTGATTTTATGGCCAGCAAGCAATACCGCATCAAGGTAAATGATTTGAATAAATGGAACCAAATCATCAATTCGGTTGATTCGAGAGCAGTGCAGTACAGCAATATTGACGGTTACGACCATTCCAGAATGGAGGAACTTAAAAAAGATTTGAAGATCAAAGCCTTGAAAAATGCCCGTGAAAAGGCCGTTTACTTAGCCGAGGCTATTGCAGAAAAATTAGGATCTGCATTAGAGATCAACGAAAGTGGGAATGAATTATATCCTCAACCCATGGTGCGTACCAGCATGCTGTTAAAAACGGATGTCGCTATGGAAACTGAACCTATGCCTGAAATTGATTTCAAAAAAATTAAGCTACTGGCGCAGATTAGGGCGGTGTTTGAGCTGAAATAAAATCAGTCGATCCAGTCAAAGCCGGTATAAGGCACCAGCACTTTCGGAATTTGAATGCCTTTTTCAGTTTGGTTGTTCTCCAATAAAGAAGCAACAATTCTCGGTAAAGCCAGGGCACTGCCGTTCAGTGTATGTGCCAATTGGGTTTTGCCTTCTTTACCTTTAAAACGCAATTTTAAACGGTTGGCCTGGAAGGTTTCGAAGTTAGAAACGGACGACACTTCCAGCCAGCGGGCTTGTGCAGCACACCAAACCTCCATATCGTAGGTAAGGGCAGAAGCAAAACTCATGTCGCCGCCGCATAAACGCAGCACTCGGTAAGGCAATTCGAGTTTTTGCAATAAAGACTGCACATAAGTGCTCATATCCTCTAATATTTCATAAGATTTTTCAGGGTGGGCCACTTGTACGATTTCCACCTTATCGAACTGGTGTAAACGGTTTAATCCACGTACATGAGCGCCGTATGAACCTGCTTCGCGACGGAAACACGGGGTGTAACCGCAGTTTTTCACCGGCAGTTCTTCCTCTTTCAAGATGGTATCGCGATATAAATTGGTGATCGGTACTTCGGCAGTTGGGATCAGGTACAGATTGTCTAAACCCACATGGTACATCTGGCCTTCTTTATCAGGCAGCTGACCTGTTCCAAAGCCCGAAGCTTCGTTTACGACAATGGGCGGCTGCATTTCGCGATAGCCCGCTTTTTCAGCTTCATCTAAAAAGAAATTGATGAGGGCACGTTGCAGACGGGCCCCCTTGCCTTTATATACCGGAAATCCGGCTCCGGTAATCTTGTTTCCTAATTCAAAATCGATGATATCGTATTTGGCGGCCAGTTCCCAATGGGGCAGGGCATCTGCAGGCAGCTTAGGCTTGGCGCCATTTTCCAAAACGGTTTCGTTTTCTTCAGGTGTGCTGCCCAGGGGTACTGATTGGTGCGGCAGGTTAGGCAGTAAAACCAATTGTTGTTGCAGACTGTCTTCCAGTTGCGTCAATTGTTCAGCAAGTTCCTTTTGTGCCTCTTTATGCTGACCACTTTGCCCTTTAATGGCTTCGGCTTCTTCTTTTTTACCCTGACGCATCAAATCGCCGATCTGCTTGGCAGCGGCATTGGCTTCCGCTGCAAGATTATCCAGCTGTGTTTGGGTCTGACGGCGTTTTTCATCCAGTTTCAGGATCTCCTCCACCAACTCTGGCTGTTTGAAATTTTTTACAGCCAGGCGTTTTAAAACTTCCTCTTTATGTTCGCGGATATAATTAACTTGCAGCATTTTATTGAAATTTGCACAAAGATAATATCAGTTACGAGTTGTGGGTTATCAGTTTTGAGTTTTTTTACTGCCGAAACTAACCTGAACAGAAAATAAACAACATGAGCGGCAAATTATACCTCATTCCCACACCCATTGGCAACCTGGAAGACATGACCCTTAGGGCCATCCGTTTGCTGAAAGAAGTGGATTATATTTTGGCGGAAGATACCCGCACCAGCGCCCCTTTACTGAAGCATTTCGGTGTGGATAAAAAGGTGTTTGCCCACCATCAGCATAATGAACACCAGTCGCTGAAAGAGATCATCCGTTTTTTGAACGAAGGCAAGCAGGTCGCCCTGATCTCTGATGCCGGTACGCCGGCCATCTCCGATCCGGGATTTTTATTGGTCCGAGAAGCGATCAAAAATGAGATTGAAGTTTGCTGCCTGCCCGGTGCCACGGCCTTTGTGCCAGCTTTGGTTGATTCTGGCCTACCCAACGACCGTTTTGTGTTCGAAGGGTTCCTTCCGGTAAAAAAAGGTCGGCAAACCCGACTCAAATCTTTGGTAAATGAAGAAAGGACGATGATTTTTTACGAATCGCCCCACCGTTTGCTGAAAACTTTAGATGAATTTGCAGAATACTTCGGTGCAGAACGCCCGGTTTCGGTATCGCGGGAGCTGAGCAAGGTGTTCGAAGAGACTGTTCGCGGAACCCTGGCAGAGGTGAAAACCCATTTTGAAACCCACACCCTGAAAGGTGAATTTGTGATTTGCCTTTCCGGTAAATAATAATTAGTTATTGATTTAAATGATTAAAAAACAATATCTATTAGCACTTTTAAGCGCCTTTTTACTCTGGCTGGCCTGGCCACCCATTCCATATACCGGGCCCATTCTGTGGTTCGCATTTGTGCCACTGTTGTTTGCCATAGAAGACCTCCTTGACTCAGATGTTAAGAATAGAGGCAACAAAGTCTTCAACTTGTCTTTTCTCACGTTTGCCATCTGGAATACTGCTTCTATTTACTGGGTTTATAACTCGCTGGCCTCGGCCATGTCGGCGCCGGTGGCGGTACTTATTTCCTTCATTCCTTTTGGCCTGGGGGCCTTGTTAATGGCCGGTGCAGTGTGGATGTTTTATGCCTTTAGGCAATTGTTTAATCGTTTTTGGTCTTATTTGGCATTCATATGCTTCTGGATTGGCTACGAGTACCTGCATCAAACCTGGGACCTGGCCTTCCCATGGATGAATTTGGGCAACGGTTTTGCACAAACGCATCAGTTGGTACAGTGGTACGAATATACTGGTGTGTATGGCGGTACACTTTGGGTATTACTCAGCAATATCTTGCTTTTTGAGATCCTTCGGATCAAGTTTAAACAAGATCAAATCAGTAATTTAAGTTACGTTTGGTTGGGTTTGATTTTGATTCCTACGTGCTTTTCCATGTACCGTTATCATCATTATGAAGAACAAAATAGTCCGGCTAATGTGGTGGTGGTGCAACCAAATATTGATCCTTATGCCAAATTTGGAAGTATGCCAACTTCGGAACAGATCAATCAACTGATCCGGCTTTCTGACTCCCTTGCACAAGTAAATACAGAATATTTCATTTGGCCCGAAACAGCTATATCTGAATTCAGTAATGAAGATCAGCTGCGTGCCAACCCTCATTTTTTAACAATTCAGAATTTTTTAAGCAAATACAAGAATGGTAATGTATTGTCGGGGATAGAATCTTACCGACTTTATAGTAAGCCTCAAAGCAATACGGCGAGGTTCGATGAAAGTTCCGGTTTATATTTCGATAGTTTTAATGCAGCCGTTCAAATTGAAAATTCTGCCAATCTCCAATTTTATCACAAGTCTAAATTGGTTCCTGGTGTAGAACAGTTGCCTTTTGCAGCTGCATTGGCATTCATGAAACCTGCTTTTGCAGCTTTTGGCGGTAGCACAGGTGGCTATGGTAGCCAAGCTGAACCTTCAGTTTTCTATTCGCAAAATGGCTTAGGTGTTTCACCAGTTATATGTTATGAGTCCATTTGGGGGGATTATGTAGCTAAAAGCGTGGAACAAGGTGCCAGTTTCATTGCCATTATCACCAATGATGCCTGGTGGGGAAACACGGCAGGCAAAGACCAGCACTTAGCTTATGCCAAGTTGAGGGCCATCGAAAACAGGCGCTGGGTAGCCCGTTCGGCCAATACCGGTATATCAGCATTTATTAACCAAAGGGGAGATGTGGTGCAACAAAGCCAGTGGTGGACGGCAACGGCATTGAAAGCAGATATTAATTTAAATGAGCAACAGACGTTTTACACTTCCTACCGCGATATCATTGCTAAAATCGCCGTTTTGGGAGCCTTAGTCATGTCTGTTTTCGGTTTGATTATGTATTTACGTTTGCGTATTTCGTTCCAATCTAAATAGGTTATTGAATAAAATAGAGCGATATTTATCATATGAAAATTGGGATTGTTTGTTATCCAACCTTTGGTGGAAGTGGCGTTTTGGCAACAGAACTGGGTAAGGGCTTGGCCGATAAAGGTCATCAGGTACATTTCATTACCTATAGTCAGCCCGCTCGTCTCGATTTCTTTTCAGAGAATTTGTTTTATCACGAGGTTTCGGTGGCCGACTATCCGCTTTTTGATTATGCCCCTTATGAGTCGGCGCTGGCCAGTAAATTGGTGGATGTGGTCCGTTTTGAAAAATTGGACATCCTACATGTGCATTATGCCATCCCACACGCTTCTGCAGCCTTTATGGCCAAACAAATCTTGGCAACCTACGACATTCATATTCCGGTGGTAACCACCTTACACGGAACTGATATTACCCTGGTAGGTAAAGACCTAACCTATAAGCCGGTTGTTACTTTCTCCATCAATCAATCAGACGGGGTAACCGCCGTCTCCCACGATCTCAAGGAGGATACTTATAAACACTTCGATATAAAAAATGAGATCAGGGTGATTCCCAACTTTGTAGATATGAATCGTTTTAAATTAAAAGCGAAAGATCACTTTAAGAAAGCGATCGCTCCCAATAATGAGCGCATTGTGGTTCATACTTCCAATTTCCGAAAGGTGAAGCGTACTAAGGATGTCATCGCTATTTTCGAGAAAATATTAAAAAAAGTGCCTGCTAAATTATTGATGGTGGGTGATGGTCCGGAGCGCTCTATTTGTGAGCAGCTTTGCCGCGATTTGCATGTTTGTGATCATGTACGCTTTTTGGGTAAACAAGATGCGGTTGAGGAGATTTTATCGGTGGCAGATTTGTTCATCATGCCTTCTGAGTCAGAAAGTTTTGGATTGGCCGCACTCGAGGCGATGGCATGTAAAGTTCCGGTAATTACCTCCGATGCTGGCGGACTACCCGAATTAAATGTGGACGGCGTAACCGGATATTTGGACCCCGTGGGTGACGTGAATGCGATGGCGCACCATGCCATTGCCATTTTAGAAGACGATGATCGGTTGGCAAGTTTCAAAGAAAATGCCTATAACAGGGCTAAAGAATTCGATCTGAAATTGATTTTGCCAATTTATGAGGCATATTATCAGGAAGTGATCGAACAGCAATAAGAGATCCTATTTTATCAGGTGCTTCAGCTGGATGATTTCTTTATCATCCAGGTATCTCCAACGCCCTCGTGGTAAATCTTTCTTGGTTAGGTTGGCATAAATTACCCGGTCGAGCTTTACGACTTCATAACCTAAATGCTCAAAAATTCTCCTTACGATTCGGTTTTTGCCGCTATGTATTTGTATCCCAATTTCACGCTTACTTGCACCCTGAACGTAAGTAACCTCATCTGGTTTGATAAATCCATCTTCCAGCTCCAGTCCAAAAGCAATTTTGTTCAGGTCTCCCTGGCTAAGGCTTTTGTTCAATTCGGCGTGATAAATTTTAGTGACGTTGTTTTTAGGATGAGATAATTTTTCTGCCAAATCACCATCATTGGTCATGAGTAACAGACCGGTGGTGTTTCGATCAAGACGACCAACCGGATAAATTCGTTCTCTGGATGCTTTTTCAACCAATTGCATCACCGTACGGCGTTCTTGCGGATCATCGGTTGTGGTGATGTAGTCTTTGGGTTTGTTCAGCAACACATAAACCATTTTTTCCCTTTTGAGGGTCTCGCCATTGTAACGGATCACATCTTTTGCCGGATCAACCTTAAAACCCAGTTCAGAAACAATGGTTCCGTTTACAGAAACTACACCAGCAGCGATCAGCTCATCCGCTTTGCGGCGTGAGCAAATTCCTGCATTGGAAATATAACGGTTTAAACGAATCAGGCCATCATCCTTAGCAGGTCCTGCAGGTCTTTTAGGACCTTTGCCGCCTAATCTTTCAGGTGCAGCTTTTCTTGGGCTGTAAGATTTCTTATATCCCCTGTCGAAGCCACCCTCAGCGTTTTTAGAATTTCTATTAAAACGAGGTCTTTCATCGGAATCGCCTTCCATTTTGAAGGGGCGTTTACCGGCGGTTCCGTATGGTTTTTTGTTCGTACGATCGAATGATTTTGCTTTGTCGGAGAAGCCTTCTTTTTGGAAACTTCTTTTAGCACCGCTTCCTTCCGCATCTCTCCTGCCAGGCTTAAAGGAATTTGAGGGCTTTCTGTCGAAAGACTTTTTGTCAGTCTCCCGATCTTTGTTGAAAGAACCAGTTGACTTAGACTTAAAACTTGGTTTACGATCTGTAAAGCTCTTTTTAGGGCCCTTGTCGTTGCTGGACTTGTCATCGCGACTATTCCTTGGTCTTGGTGTTGGCATGAAAAATGCGTGTTAGTACTTAAAAAGTACGCAAACATAAGCAAAAAAGCCATCATTTCAGGCTTATCCACATTTTAAAAATCAGGCTGGAGACTTTGTCAGCCCTTATTTGAGCGATCATGATAAAATTTGTGGAGAAGTATGCCGGTATCTGAGGGCCTTAAGGCGTATTTTTGTGAAATTTTCATTTCACTTAATTTTAATTGGTAATGAAAACGAAGAAAATGCTAATAGTCAGTTTTGGTTTACTAGGATTGACCCTGATTGCAAGATTCCTACTGTTCAATTCTGAACAGGTGCCTCCACCTGCTCCTAAGGTAATTGCTGCATCTAAATGGGATGATACCTACATTGCCTCTCTTCATTTTGCCAATGAATCACTTCCTGTGGTGGATCATTATGTATTGAAAAAAGTTAAGGGTGTTTTTAATACTTATAGCTATGCTAATTTACGTTCCTATCGTCTTCACCGGGTGGCTTCGCGTTGGTTTCCGGTAATGGAACCTATTCTTGAAAAATATGGTATCCCCGAAGATTTTAAGTACATACCCTTGGTAGAAAGCGGGTTGCAATCGGGAGTCTCACATAAAGGTGCAGCCGGTGTATGGCAGTTCATGCCTCATACCGCCAGGGCCTATGGCTTAAAGATCAATGGCTCTGTAGATGAAAGGCATCAGGTAAAAAAATCAACCATTGCTGCCTGCAAATACATCCGATCTCTATACAAGGAATTTAACAATTGGACGTTAGTGGCTGCAGCCTTTAACATTGGTGAAAATAAGTTGAAGCGCATCATCCGTCAGCAAAAACAAGATGATTATTTCAGTATCAGACTCAATCCTGAAACCGCTATCTACGTTTATAAGTTAATTGCCATCAAAGAAATCATTGAACACCCCACTTTACATGGCTATGATAAGGCGCCCATTCCTGCGTATGCAATAAATCTGCCGGATACGCGTTTCTATACCAATAACCTTTTGAGAGGCGTCATTCATTCGAGTCCCTGATTAGGTGAGCTTAATAATTTTTTGTAGTTTAATATTAATTGTAAAGGGCTGGTTTTTTAACCGGCCTTTTACAATTGAAAACTGGTTATTTGAGAAAGATTATCGCATCTTTGCCTTTTAATTCTGAGCGTTTTTTTGACCATGAAAAAAACAAATCATGACTTGGGTGAGCAAAGTGAAGTTGAGGTTTTCGGAGCTCGAGTACACAACCTGAAAAATATAGATGTTTCTTTCCCAAGAAATCAACTGGTAGTAATTACCGGTTTGAGTGGAAGCGGTAAATCATCTCTTGCCTTTGACACCATTTATGCTGAAGGACAGCGCCGCTACATGGAAACTTTCAGCGCTTATTCAAGACAGTTTTTAGGAGGCATGGAAAGGCCTGATGTCGATAAAATTTCCGGCTTGAGTCCGGTGATTTCAATTGAACAGAAAACAACGAGCAAGAATCCCAGATCAACTGTGGGGACGGTTACCGAGATCTACGATTTTATGCGTCTGTTGTTTGCCAGGGCAGGTGAAGCCTATTCTCATGTGAGTGGCAAGATCATGCAACGCATGTCTGAAGATCAAATCCTGCAAAATATTCTGAAGCAATTTAACCAGCAGGCCATTCATGTATTGGCTCCGGTGGTGAAAGGTCGTAAGGGTCATTACCGAGAATTATTTGAACAGATCAGAAAACAGGGCTATTTAAAGGTAAGAGTGGATGGGGAAGTGCTTGATTTGAAGCCTAAAATGCAGGCAGACCGGTATAAAATTCATGATATAGAAATTGTGGTAGACCGCTTGTTGGTGACCGATGAGGATAAAAAACGCATCCAAAATGCCATCCAAACCGCGATGAAACTGGCCAAAGGAATCATCAAAATCACCGATCAGCAGAACAAAGAGTATTTTTTTAGCAAGTTTTTAATGGATCCCGAATCAGGGATTTCCTACGATGAACCGCAACCAAATACTTTCTCCTTCAATTCTCCCTATGGTGCTTGTGAGCGCTGTAATGGTTTGGGGACGATCTTTGAGGTGGATCAGGCCACGGTCATTCCAGATCCTAAACTGAGCATCATGCAAGGTGGTTTAGCTCCGCTTGGTGAATACCGGGAGATCTGGATTTTTCAAATTCTGAAGGCATTGGCCAAACAACAAAACTTTTCTTTATCTACTCCTTTAAAAGATATTTCTCAGGAAAAAATAGACATCATCCTCAATGGCTCCGATGAGGTGCTGACAGTGCCCGTTGCCTATAACAGCTGGAATGTAAAAAACTATCAGATTGAATTTGAGGGTATCATCAAATTATTGGAAGAGCAACACGAACGACGTGGTGAGGAGGCTTTAGCCGATTTAGAAAATTTTCGATCCATCAAAACTTGTCCAACTTGTGATGGTGCCAGGTTAAAGAAGGAATCTTTACACTTTAAGATCGCTGAAAAAAATATCTATGAATTGGCCTGCATGGATATTGTGACATTGGCCAATTGGTTTGATCAGGTGGAGGCTCGTCTAAATGAGCGCCAGCTGACCATCGCAAAGGAGATAGTAAAAGAAATAAAATCTCGAATAGGTTTTTTACTCAGTGTTGGGCTGAATTATTTAACCTTGAACCGAACTGCCAAAACGCTTTCGGGCGGCGAAGCACAGCGTATCCGTTTGGCAACGCAAATTGGCTCTCAATTGTCTAATGTGCTCTACATTTTGGATGAGCCGAGTATTGGCTTGCACCAAAGAGACAACAGCAGATTGATTACTGCTCTGAAAAATTTAAGAGATATCGGGAATTCAGTTTTGGTAGTGGAACACGATAAAGACATGATCTTGGAGGCCGATCATGTAATTGATATGGGGCCTGCCGCCGGCGTACATGGCGGAGAGGTGGTGGCGCAGGGCACACCTGCCGAATTGATGAAAGCCCATACCTTAACCACCGATTACTTAAATGGTACCAAACAAATAGCCACGCCTGCGAAGCGAAGAAAAGGTAACGGAAAATCCCTGATCCTTGAAAATGCCAGCGGTAATAATCTAAAAAAGGTCAATGCTCACTTCCCTTTAGGAACGCTGATCGGGGTAACGGGAGTTTCGGGAAGTGGTAAATCAACCCTCATCGCCGAAACGCTTTATCCCATTCTCAATCATCATTTCTATCGATCGAAGAAAAAGCCGATGCCCTACAGCAGCATCAAAGGCTTGGAGCACATCGATAAGGTGATCGAGATTGATCAGGCTCCGATTGGACGAACTCCACGCTCCAATCCTTCTACCTATACCGGGGTTTTTTCAGATATCCGGAATTTATTTGTGCAGTTGCCCGAGGCCAAGATCAGGGGTTACAAACCCGGACGTTTTTCATTCAATGTGAAGGGGGGGCGCTGTGAAACCTGTCAGGGTGCAGGTTTAAAAATTATTGAAATGAATTTCCTGCCTGATGTACAGGTGCCTTGTGAAGAGTGTGGAGGTAGGCGCTATAATCGGGAGACTTTGGAAGTCCGCTACCGCGGGAAATCAATCAGTGATGTATTGGATATGAGTATTGAAGAGGCGGTAGCATTTTTCGAGCCTATTCCGGCCATCTATCGCAAGATTAAAACCTTACAAGATGTGGGATTGGGTTATATTACTTTAGGTCAGGCTTCCACCACCCTTTCGGGAGGTGAAGCCCAAAGGGTAAAGTTAGCTACCGAACTCTCTAAAAAGGATACAGGAAATACTTTCTACATTTTGGATGAACCAACCACTGGTTTGCATTTTGAAGATATCAATGTGCTCTTGGGGGTATTGAACCGATTGGTAGATCATGGAAATACCATATTGGTAATTGAACATAACTTAGATGTGATCAAAGTAGCAGATTGGATCATCGATCTCGGACCTGAGGGCGGAGCAGGAGGTGGCGAAATCTTATTTGAGGGATCTCCGGAAGGCTTGGTAAAATGTGAACGAAGTCATACCGGACGCTTCTTGAAAGCAGAATTATAAATCGAACAGGTGTTTTTCTGCGTGATAAGATGAACGTACCAGCGGTCCGCTTTCTACATATCTAAAGCCCATTTCTAAGCCAATTTTCTTGTATTTGTCAAATTGTTCTGGGGTAATCCAGTCAATCACCGGATGATGATTGCGTGTAGGTTGTAAGTATTGGCCTAAAGTGAGGATGTGAACACCTGCCTTCAGCAGGTCACCCATCGCTTCAATAACATCTTCTTCGGTTTCTCCCAAGCCCAACATAATGCCAGATTTGGTCCGTAAGCCGGCGGCAGCAATGCGGCTTAAGCATTCGAGACTGCGATCGTATTTGGCCTGAATGCGAACTTCGCGGGTCAGGCGGCGTACGGTTTCGAGGTTATGCGAAACTACTTCCGGACGTACTGCTAATACTCGATCCAGGTTGTCCCAAATTCCTTTAAAATCGGGGATCAGGGTCTCGAGCGTGGTTTCAGGGCTTTCGCGTCGAATAGCCAGGATGGTTTCGGCCCAAATGGTGGAACCACCATCTTTTAAATCATCGCGATCGACCGAGGTGATCACGCAATGCTTTACCTGCATCAGTTTCACTGAATTTGCAACCCGATTCGGTTCATCCAAATCTACCGCCAAAGGTCTGCCGGTTGCTACGGCACAAAATGAGCAAGAACGGGTACAAATATTGCCCAAAATCATGAACGTAGCCGTACCCGCACCCCAGCATTCGCCCATATTCGGACAATTGCCGCTCTCGCAGATGGTATGAAGTTTATGCGTATCCACCAAATTGCGTACATGGGCATATTCTTTTCCAACAGGCAATTTAACGCGAAGCCAATCGGGCTTACGCTGCATTTGGTTAAAGGGGATAACCGGTAGTTCGATCATGAAACAAAATTACAATTTTTAGGCAATTTAGGGGCCTAGCTGGTCATTCGAGTTTCATTTTATTGGTATCTTGCATCAAATTCAAAGAGATGGCAACAGTAGAAACGGTTTATTTAGGCGATTTACGAACGCAGGCTACCCATGTTCGCTCGGGGCAGCAAATCATCACGGATGCTCCAATTGATAATCAAGGCAAAGGAGAAGCTTTTTCACCCACCGATTTATTAGCCACTGCATTGGGCAGCTGTATCCTGACAGTAATGGGAATTGCCGCTCGTGAACAGAAGGTAAATATTGATGGAACTACCTGCTCCATCACCAAAATTATGGCTACCGAACCGCGAAGAGTGGGTGCCATCGAAATTATATTTAATTTTCCTGCCGGAGATTATTCTGATAAGGTGAAAATCATTTTAGAGCGGGCAGCTAAAACCTGTCCGGTGGCAAAAAGTTTGCACCCCGATTTGGAAGAAAAACTGGTATTTAACTGGGCTTAAGCCAATTGAACAGCCGCTTCTGCACCGGAGATTTCCCCGTGAGATGCTTCAAAAACACAGTCTCCGTTTTTAATTACTAGTAATTGCGGAGACTGGTGTACTACCTGGAAAATCTCGGCAATGGTATTGGAGATCTCCCGGTGGTTCAATAAATCGAGGTAATAAACCGGTACCTCCTGAGGAATTAGTACGGCTTCCATTTCTAAACGTTTTTTCGCCATCATACTGATGGAACAACGGGTGCTATGTTTAAAAATGATGCTTTTATTCGGAGACGATTTAATCTCTTGTAACTGCTCCGGTTCGGTTAAGGGTATCCAATTCATTTTTTCAGATTAAATAGCTAACTGATGTTGCAAGCTGGCCATTTGAATGGCAGTAATAGCTGCTTCCACTCCTTTATTTCCGTGTTTACCGCCGCAACGATCTTTTGCCTGTTCCAAATTATCGGTGGTTAACACCCCAAATACAACAGGTTTATTGTATTTAATGGCAACTTGTGCAATGCCATTTGCGGCTGCAGCACAAATAAAGTCGAAATGGCGGGTCTCTCCCTGTATCACACAACCTAAACAGATGATCGCATTATAATTTTTGAATGCCAGCAGCATATCTGCCCCGGCAATAAGCTCATAGGTACCCGGCACTTTAATCGTTTTGATGTGTTCTTCCTTGGCGCCATGCTGTAGGAGAGCGCCATAAGCCCCGTCATACAAGGCTTGGGTAATTTCTGCGTTCCATTCGGCTACTACAATTCCAAAACGAAAAGCAGCTGCATCAGCTACTTCGGTTTGGGAAAAGTCGGATAGGTTTTTTAGAGAGGTTGCCATGGTCCAAAAATACAGAAAGCCTGCCTTATTAAGGCAAGCTTTCTGTCATATCATGCTTTTCAGGTCTTAAAGCTTTGCTTCTACTCTGGCAATGTATTGGTCAATATTAAATGCTTCCGCACTTTCAGGATACGACTCCTTAATTTTTTTGTAGGCCTCCAGTGCAGCTTCAAAATCTTTTTGTTCTTCTTGCACTAAGCCCAGTTTCTTTAAAAATAAAGGACTGGTAAATGAATTTTCTTTTTTCGAAGCGGCTTTTTTGTAAAAGGTGATCGCTTTTCCATAGTCTTTCAACTCGCTGTAGGCATCGCCCATCATTCCTAAAACCAATGGGTCAATAACCGGGCTACCGGTACTGCTGTAATTGCCCAATGCTTCAATTGCTTTTTCAAATTCTCCTTTTCTGAGGTATAAACCGCCGAGGTACGCGTTTGCGATGTTAGCCGATTTGGTGTTAGAATATTCTTCGGCGATTTTCTCAAAACCCGGATAAGACCCGTCGCCGTTGATGGCTCTTTCACTGAGAGAGTCGATGGCTGCGTACTGTTCAGCTTTGAACATTTCGTTTACAGCTTTCTCGGCACGAGGAGCCAGATAAAACTTTTGGTAACCAAAGAATAAAAGCAACAAAGCCAAAATGGCGCCGCCAATGATGCTCAGGCTCTTGCTGTTCTCTTGTAAAAATTTACTGTTAGATTTTTTTGAGGTATCTACAGTTTCTTGAATATCTTTTTGTTTACTTGACATGCACGCTTTATTAAAGACTGCAAAAATACAGTTTTGCAGCTAAGAATCAACTCCTAAAATTATTAGCCTTTATTTTTAGATAAACATTTCAATGCGGATGCTAAATTGTAAATTTGAAAACTACCAATCATATGTGGCTGCAGCGTTTATCCATCTTAAATTTTAAAAATTACGAAGAGGCAAGTTTAGAATTTTCGCCAACGGTAAATGCTTTTAGCGGAAACAATGGTGCCGGCAAAACTAATTTGCTGGATGCCATCCATTACCTGTCGCTTTGTAAGAGTTATTTCAATCCTATCGATACGCAGCAAATCAGGCAAAATGCCGATTTTTTCATGGTGCAGGGTGTTTTCAATTTGCTGGGAAAAGACGAAACAATTGCTTGTTCTTTAAAAAAGCATCAGAAGAAACAGTTCAAGCGAAATAAAAAAGAGTACCAGCGCCTGGCCGATCATATTGGTCTGTTTCCGCTGGTGATGATTTCACCTTATGATGTGAGTATTGTGATGGACGGAAGTGAGGAGCGGCGCAAATTTATGGACAATGCCATCAGTCAGACCGACCGTCATTACTTAGATGAGCTGATCCAATACAACAAATGTTTGGCCAATCGGAATGCACTTTTAAGGCAGATCGCCAGTAGTTCAAAATATGATCCACAGTTATTAGAAGTGTATGATGAGCAGCTGGTGAATTCAGGCACGGTGATCTATCAGAAACGCCGTAATTTTATGCAGGAATTTACCGAGATCTTTAACCGTCATTACAGCTTTTTAAGTGCCGAGGCAGAGCAGGTGACTTTGGTGTACGATTCTCCGCTTCACCAGGACTCACTGGCTAATTTACTTAAGAAAAATATAGAAAAAGACCGCATTTTGGAGCGTACCACCATGGGCATTCACAAAGATGAGTTGGTGTTTAGCATACATGGCATGCCTTTGAAAAAGTTTGGTTCGCAGGGGCAGCAAAAGTCTTTTTTAATTGCACTGAAATTGGCTCAGTATACTTATTTAAAGCAGATAAAAGGATTTGAACCATTACTCTTATTAGATGATATTTTCGATAAATTAGATGAGCACCGTACGCGGAAACTGATGCAGAAAGTGTCGGATCATGACTTCGGTCAGATTTTTATTACTGACACCAGTGCAGAACGAGTTCAGTCTATTTTCGATGAAATTGGAGAGCAGGTAGCTATTTTTGAAGTTAACAGCGGAAGCGTGAAACGTTTATCATGAGGAAGACCAATGATAAAAGTATAAAGGAAGCTTTAGAACAACTCTTACAGGTTTATAAACTAAGGCGAAAATTTGATGAAACTTCGCTCATCGCTGCCTGGCCCGAATTGATGGGCAACGCCATTGCCAACCGAACTAAGGAAATTTACATCCGTGATAAAAAACTCTTTCTACGCATCGAGTCATCTGTAATAAAGAACGAGCTTCTGATGATGCGTTCACAGATACTTGAAAAAATGAATGATAAAGCCGGAGCGAGGGTGGTGGAAGAGTTGATCTTACTTTGAAAATAAAAAAGCTCCCTGAATTTCAGGGAGCCTTTTTTGTTGAATGATCCTTCAGTTAAAATCTTTCAAAAGCAGAGAAGTAGAAATTACCTTCAATTTCTGCATTCTCGTCAGAGTCTGAACCGTGTACCGCATTGGCATCGATCGACTTGGCATATTTATTTCTGATGGTGCCTGGTTCTGCTTTGGTTGGATCGGTATGACCAATCAATTTTCTAAAATCTTCCACCGCATTTTCTTTTTCTAAGATGGCAGCCACAATTGGTCCTGATGACATGAAGTCGACTAATTCCCCATAAAAAGGACGTTCCTTGTGTACCGCATAAAATTCGCCAGCCTTCTCGGCACTTAAACGGGTATACTTCATGGCTACGATCTTGAATCCGCCAGCAATAATATCATTTAAAATAGCTCCGATATGACCGTTTTTTACCGCATCGGGCTTAATCATCGTAAAAGTTCTGTTTGTTGCCATAGCTTAAATTTTGCGCAAAAATACGGTTTTTGATCTTAAATCAACATCAAAGCTTAAAAAATACCTGGGTGCCGTACAGGTTTTTATATACAAATTACGCTTTAGTGCAGCTTTTTGATAGTTTTGTAGGATTCTAAACAAGCCATGCTACCCATTAAACAACTCAAAGAAGTTCTGGCACAGCCACAGAAGATTGTGATTACCACACATCATAAACCAGATGGCGATGCCATGGGTTCATCGCTAGGTTTGTACAATTATCTCATTCAAAAAGGACATCACGTACAGGTAATCACACCTACCGATTATCCTATTTTTTTACACTGGTTGCCCAATAATGGAGAGGTGATCATTTACACCGAGCAGTTAGAAAATTCCCAAAAGCTGATTGCAGCAGCAGATTTAATTTTTTGTTTAGACTTCAACTCGCTTTCACGAATCAATGAGATGGGCGAATGGGTGTCTCAGTCTAATGCTAAAAAGGTGATGATTGACCACCATCTGGAGCCGGATGATTTTGATGACTATAGATTATGGTCGGTAAAAGCTTGTGCCACCGCCCAATTGGTTTATGAGTTTATCGTAAACGAAATGGAGGAGCCTGCGCTTTTGACGAAGGAAGTGGCCAACTGTCTTTACACAGGTATTATGACCGATTCAGGGTCTTTTAAATTTTCTAATACCACTGCCGAAGTGCACCAAATTGTTGCCGATTTGATACAGAAGGGTGCCGAAAATCATCGGATACACCAATTGGTTTATGACAATTCTTCTGAAAACAGGTTGCGCTTTTTAGGGTATTGTTTGAGCAATCGCTTGGAAGTTTTCAAAGAATTCAATACCGCCATGATCAGTGTTCCTCAGTCAGATTTAGAAAAATTTAATATTGAGACCGGAGATACGGAGGGATTGGTAAATTATGCCCTATCCATCAACGGCATCCGTTTGGCTGCACTGATCATTGAACGACCCGATCGGGTGAAATTGTCTTTGCGTTCTACCGGCGATTTCCCGGCAAACGAGATCTGTAAAAAATATTTTAATGGAGGTGGACATCGAAATGCTGCCGGTGGTGCTTCAGACGACTCCTTTAGCGAAGTAGTAAATCAGTTTAAAAATCTTTTACCAATTTATAAAAGTTTATTATTGCAGTAAATTATCAAAAACAAATGAAAAAAAATATCATCATTTTGGGTTTAGCCGCATTAACACTCAGCAGCTGTACCCGTTTTAAAACCGGTGAGGGTGGTTTACAATACAAAATCCATACCGATGAAGATGGACCAACCATCAAAGAAGGAGATTTCATCGCCATCAGCGGAACACAGAAAACAGAGAAAGATTCAGTTATTTTCAGTACTTACGATACCGATCGTCCAACCTTCTTAATGGTTGATAAATCACAGTTCAAAGGTGATTTTTACACCGCACTTGGTATGTTAAGTGAGGGCGATAGTGCTACCATCAAGCTCGATTTAGATACTTTGGCAGCCAAAACTGGCCGTCCTAAACCTGAATTTGCCAGCAAAGACAGGTATTTACTCTTTACCGTAAAGGTTCAAAAAGTGATTCCCAGAGGTAAATTAAGTGATGAAGAATTCGGTAAAAAAATCGATGCTTTCATCAAGGCCGATGCAGAGGCTGCAAAAAATGGCGAAGCTGGTAAGATGAAATCTTACATAGAATCTAAATCTTTGAAACCAGTAGTAACTCCTTCTGGCCTTAACTATGTAGTTAACAAAGCAGGTGCCGGTGAAAAAGCAAAAGTAGGAGACACCGTTGAAGTAAATTATACCGGCTCGTTCTTAAGCGGTAAAGTTTTCGATACCAGCTACCCAGATGTAGCCAAAAAATCGGGTACTTTTAACGCCATGCGTCCTTATGCACCATTGAAAATGGCAGTAGGTTTAGGTCAAAGCATTCCTGGTTTTGATGAAGGTTTAATGCTTTTGCCTAAAGGCACCAAAGCTACCCTGATCTTGCCTTCCAAATTAGCTTATGGCGAGCAAGGTAATTCAGGAATTCCTCCATATACCCCTTTGGTTTTTGAAATTGAAGTAGTAAAAATTACTCCGGGAAAAGGCGCCGTGCCTCCTCCACCGATTAAAAAATAATGAACAGATAAAAATGAAAGCCCTCCCAACCCGGAGGGCTTTTTTTATTTAGTTTTGTGGAATGATCATGACCGATACCCATACCCATCTTTATTACGAGAAAGATCCAATTGCTTTAGAGCACTTGATGCAAAGGGCTTTAAAAGAGGGAGTCAGCCGGCTTTTTTTGCCCAACGTAGATGTGGAGTCGATTCCTTTGGTAATGAATTTAGCTAAGCTTTATCCGGAAAATTGTTTTCCGATGCTGGGCTTGCATCCTTGCGATGTGAAGGAAAATTATGAGCAGGAATTAAATCAAATTCACCAGGAGATCGCTCATCAACCTATTTATGCCATTGGAGAGATCGGTATAGATTTATATTGGGATAAAACCAGTTTAGAGCGGCAAATTTTAGCATTTAAAACGCAAATAAATTGGGCCAAGGAGCTTGATCTGCCTATTGTGATTCATTGTCGGGATGCCTTTGAGCAAGTGTACGAGGTATTAAAAGAGATGCAGCACGAAGGCTTGAGGGGAATTTTTCATTGCTTTACCGGTACCGCGGAGCAGGCTCGAAAAATCATCGATTTGGGCTTTTATTTAGGGATAGGAGGGGTAGTTACTTATAAAAACTCCGGCTTAGATGCGGTGGTGGCCCAAATTCCACTCGAGCATTTGGTTTTAGAAACAGATTCGCCCTATCTGGCACCGGTCCCCTACAGGGGTAAGCCCAATGAGAGCAGCTATTTAATCCATATTGCGCAAAAAATGGCCGATCTTCATCAAGTCTCTTTGGCAACACTTGCCGAAATAACTACCCTAAATTCTCAAAAAATATTTGGTATTTAGTTACGATATTTGTCGCTAACTAGCATGGCAAATATCCTGATCATATATACCGGTGGAACTATTGGGATGGTTCATGATCCTAAAACCGGTGTACTTTTTCCTTTTGATTTTAAGCAGATAAAAGACAATGTTCCTGAACTGCAGCGGCTAGATCATCAGCTCACCGTCCATTCTTTTGATCCTATAATCGATTCATCCGATATGAACCCTGGTATCTGGGTAGATATTGCCAAGTTAATTGAGTCGAATTATGAACATTATGATGGTTTCGTGGTGCTACACGGATCAGATACCATGGCCTTTACCAGTTCAGCTTTAAGTTTTATGCTCGAAGGCTTGGCCAAGCCCGTAGTTTTGACCGGCTCTCAGCTGCCCATCGACGAAATCAGGACCGATGCCAAAGAAAATTTGATCACTGCGATCATGATCGCTGCCGAAAAGCAGGAAGGGAAAGCAGTTACACCTGAAGTTTGTATTTACTTTGACTACCAGTTATTGAGAGGAAATCGTGCTACTAAATACAATTCGGCGAAATTTGAAGCTTTTCAGTCGCCTAATTACCCTTTATTGGCCGAAGCCGGGGTACATTTCAGCTTTTTCGAGACCTATATTGCCAAAACCTCCAATAAGCCGCTCAAGGTGCATAAAGACTTAGATACCTCGATAGCCGTGCTGAAATTATATCCTGGTATTAACCAGCAAATGGTTGATGCCGTACTACAATCAGATTGTAAAGCCATCATCATGGAAACCTATGGGGCTGGTAATACTTCTACTGAACCCTGGTTCCTCAACGCTCTAAAAAAGACCATAGACAGCGGAAAACTGATTCTGGATATTTCTCAATGCCGAGGTGGTTCGGTAGAATTAGGACGTTATGAAACCAGCCGTCAACTGAAAGATATGGGAGTGGTAAGTGGCTTCGACATGACTTTTGAAGCGGCCGTCACCAAACTCATGTTCCTCCTGGGTTCGGGTAAACCAATTGATGTGGTAGCCCGCATGTTGCCTTTAAATTTACGTGGCGAATTAACAGAAAATTGATACTTTTGTCCTCCCTTACGGAGAGGTGTCTGAGTGGTCGAAAGAGCAAGCCTGGAAAGTTTGTATACTCGCAAGGGTATCGAGGGTTCGAATCCCTCCCTCTCCGCAAAATATGATCCTGGTCGAGCGACTGGGATTTTTTTTTACATTATTTTTTCAATAAAAAAGTGAGCGGGATGTGTAAACGTTTCGCCCAGGCAATTTCATCATGTGCTGCGCCTTCAAATTTTTTGGTAATCCAATGTTTGGCAGTGTAGCCGGCATTTTTCATGCTTTCATCGAGCTTGGGTTGCGTTTGCTGATAGAGTGCATCGAGTGTGGCGGTGCCATAATCGAAATAGATTTTTCTTTTTGGGCTTTTAGGTAGTTTTTCTGAAACATAAGCCCTTAGTGCTGCCGCATATTCATTATCAGGATTTTGTTGCACTCGTGCATCGGTCAAAAGTGGTGAGTGAATAGACAGACAGGCCGCACCGCCAAATACTTCTGGGTATTCGCAAACTCCGTATAAAGAAATCAGGCCACCCATGCTGGAGCCCATTAAAAAAGTAGCCGCTGCTTCTTTTCTTGTAGCATAATTTTTATCGATGAATGGTTTGAGCTCTTTCACCAGGAATTGAAGGTATTGATCGGCCAATAACTTTTCATTTTGTGCTTTTGTTCTCTCCGGTTCTTCCAAATATTCGATGGCTTTTTTTGGAAAATATTCGGCCCTTCTCAATCCGTTGATATTCCATACAGCCACTACAATACAGTCTTTTATTTTCCCTTCTTTCAAGAGTTTACCAAAAGTTTCATCCACTTCCCATTCCTGTTTGTTCCATGTGGTACTGGCGTCAAACAACATCTGACCGTCATGCATGTAGATCACAGCATATTTTTTCTTGCTCGTATAGCCATCGGGTAGCCAAACATCTACTGTTCTGCTTTCAACGAAATTGGAAGCAAATTGCTCGTAACGGGTTATTGTTCCAGAAGATAGCTTTGGTGCTTGCGCAAATAAATTACTCATTCCCAGTAGGGTGCAAATGGAGAAAAGGAGGGCTTTCATATAATCGAATCGATTGTAATTTTTTATTAATATTAAGCATTATTCGATAAAAAAATCAAGATTTTTCGAACAAATAATCTATTCTTTTTAAGACCGCTTGCTGAGTAAAATTAGGACTAAATGCTTAGGTTTGTACCTGCTTCTAAAATGCCCGCTACACGCTTTCATGATTAAACTCGAAGAAATTAGAAAACCAATTGCCAAAGAGCTCGATGCCTTTGAACTCAAGTTCAGGGCAGCCATGAAAAGCAGTACGCCCTTACTTGATCGTATTACACATTACATCGTTAAACGTAAGGGGAAGCAGATCAGACCAATGTTTGTGTTTCTTTCTGCCAAAGCATGTGGAGGGATCACCGAAGCGAGTTATCGTGGGGCCTCGCTGGTAGAGTTATTGCATACGGCTACCCTGGTTCACGACGATGTGGTAGATGATGCTTACCAGCGTAGAGGTTTCTTCTCGATCAACGCCCTTTGGAAAAATAAAATTGCGGTTTTAGTGGGCGATTACCTGCTGGCAAAGGGTTTATTGCTCTCTGTCAATCACGAAGATTTTCGGCTCCTAAAAATTGTTTCTGAGGCAGTGCAGCAAATGAGTGAGGGCGAATTATTACAAATTGAGAAAGCGAGGCGATTGGATATTGATGAGGCCATTTATTTTGAAGTGATCCGTAAAAAAACTGCTTCGCTCATCGCTTCTTGTTGTGCTTGTGGCGCAGCTTCTGCGGGCGCCGATGAACCTACCATTGAACGCATGCGTTTATTTGGTGAAAAGGTGGGCATCGCTTTTCAAATTAAAGACGATTTGTTCGATTTTGGTACCGATGACGTGGGCAAGCCGCTTGGTATAGATATCAAGGAGAAAAAAATGACGCTCCCTTTGATCTATGCATTGAGCAAAGCTCCTTCTGCTGAGAAAAAACAAATTATTGGAATCATAAAGAATCACAGTCAGGAGCAGGAAAAAGTAAATCAGGTAATTGAATTCGTAAAAAATAGTGGCGGAATTGAGTACGCCCAAGAACAAATGGAGGTTTATCAGGCCCAAGCTTTTGACCTGTTGAAAGATCTCACAGATCAGGAAGCTCGTGCACAATTGCAAGCCCTGGTAACTTATACTACGCAAAGAAGTAAATAATAAGATGAGCAACGAATTGTTATTTTTTACCTGTTTCTTGTTATTTATCACGCTCATGCTGGCCATTGATCTGGGCTTGTTCAATAAAAAAGATCATGTGGTAAGCTTTAAGGAAGCTGCCGTGATGAGTGCGATTTGGGTTTCTTTTGCCCTGGGCTTTTATGTACTATTGCTCACGGAGGGAGACTTTTTACACGGAATTCAAAACCAGTCGCAGCTGGAGCAGGTAACCCAAACTTATTTACACAACATTACACTCACTCCCGGAAATTTTGCCTCCAATCTATTATTATACAAACAGAATTTAGCTTTAGAGTTTATCACCGGATATGTGGTGGAATACGCCCTTTCTGTCGATAATATTTTTGTGATGGTACTTATCTTCAGTGCTTTTGGGGTGAACGAGAAATATTATCACCGGGTGTTATTTTGGGGGATCATTGGAGCCGTACTGATGCGTTTCCTGTTCATATTCCTCGGCGCTTCGCTCATCAGTGAGTTTAATTGGATCATTTATATTTTCGGAGCCTTTTTGGTGTATACCGGTTTTATGATGTTTAAGGGAAGAAATGAAGAGGATGAAATTGATGCCGAAAATCACCGGGTAGTTCGCTTTGCTGCCAAATATCTACCCATTACTCCCGATTATGTGGGTAAGCAATTTTTTGTGAAACAGCATGGTAAAACCTTAATTACTCCACTGTTTGTAGTTTTATTGGTGGTTGAGTTTACAGATTTGATATTTGCAGTTGATTCCATCCCAGCCATTTTTGCGGTTACCAAAGATCCCTACATCGTATTTTTTTCAAATATTTTTGCCATTTTGGGTCTGCGGTCAATGTTTTTCCTCTTGGTAAACATCATCCACAAATTCCATTATTTAAAGACCGGTTTATCGCTCTTACTGGTATTTATTGGTTTGAAGATGCTGGCACATCATTACCTGGATGATTGGGGATTCACAACTTTACATTCCCTGCTGATTATTTTGAGCATTTTGACCCTGAGCGTAGTTGCTTCTTTAGCTTTTCCGAAAAAACAATAGTACCGCAGGTTTAACGCATCATCCCGAGGATCTGCTCTACATACTTACGCTCATTGGCCAGACGTGGTACTTTATGCTGACCGCCCAACTTGCCTCGAGTCTTCATCCAATTGTAGAAAGTGCCTTCTGGAGCTTGATGGATTTGTGGCATGCGGAGTGCCATGTCTTTAAATCGCTTGGCATCATAATCTGAGTTTAGCTCTCGTAAACCCTGATCCAGAATTTCTGTAAAGCGATTTAATTCTTTTGGCGGCGCCTCAAATTCAATGATCCACTCGTGGGCCCCGGCCTCATTACCATTAAAATAAACCGGACAGGCGGTGTAATCGCGAATCACGCTCTGAGTTTCCGCACAGGCTTTAGCCAATGCTTTTTCGGCATTATCAATAATTAGCTCTTCTCCAAACGCATTGATAAAGTGCTTGGTTCGGCCGGTAATTTGAATACGATAAGGAGATAGTGAAGTGAATTTGATGGTATCGCCAATCTGATATCGCCACAGACCCGCATTGGTAGAAATGATGAGCGCATAGTTTTTATCCAATTCAACTTCGTTCAAACTCAATGTCTTCGGATTTTCTTCAGCAATATTGTCCATTGGTAAAAACTCGTAATAGATACCATAGTCTAGCATCAATAACATTTCTTCCGAGTTTGGTAAATCCTGAATCCCGAAAAATCCTTCTGAGGCATTATAAGTTTCCAGATAATACATATGCTCTGAAGGAATGAGTTGCTTGAACTGCTCCCGATAGGGCGTAAAGTTGACTGCTCCATGGAAATACAATTCCAAATTGGGCCAAACTTCGAGCAAGTTCAATTTCCCGGTCAACTCTAAAATTCGTTTGGCCAGCACCACGTTCCAGGTAGGTACTCCGGAAATATTGGTCACGTTCACATCTACGGTTGCACGGGCAATCTTCTCCACCTTTTCTTCAAAGTTATCGAGCAGGGTAATCGATTGCTCCGGGGTGCGGTAAAACTCCGCCCAAAATGGGAGGTTCTTGATCAACACTGCCGACAGGTCTCCGTAGGAGGAATCACCACTTAATTGGTTCACCTGCGAGCTGCCGCCAAGTACCAGGCATTTTCCGGTAAAAATTTTCGTATCCGGACGATTGTTGCAGTAAATGGATAAGAGATCTTTTCCGCCTTTATAATGGCACTCTTCGAGCGATTCTTCACTTACCGGAATGAACTTACTGCGATCGTTGGTGGTGCCTGAAGATTTTGCGAACCATTTAATTTCTGAGGGCCAAAGGATATTTTGTTCTCCGGCCAGCATCCTTTCGATGAATGGCTTGAGGGTGTCATAATTTTGGATCGGGACTCTCTCTTTGAATGTTTGGCTGTTTTGAATGTCTGCGTAAGCATATTTTTTCCCCCATTCGGTATGCTGGGCAGTATGCAGCAGGTTTCGGAAAACTTCTTCCTGAACTTCATGAGGATATTTAACGAAAAGCTCGATCTGGTGTATCCGCTTTTTCATAATCCAGGTAAAGAAAGAGTTAACCAGGGTCATTTTTTTCTAAAACTTAAATCAGACTTTCTTCTTTCGCAATTCAAAATGCTGGCCAAGGTAAAATTTACGAGCCATCTCATTATTGGCAATTTCTGCCGGGGTGCCGGTCAACATGATTTTACCTTCTGCCAGCAAGTAGGCCCTGTCAGTGATGGATAGCGTCTCCTGCACATTATGATCGGTAATTAGAATACCAATATTTCTCAGTTTTAGTTTGGCCACAATCGATTGAATTTCTTCCACCGCAATGGGGTCTACTCCAGCAAAAGGCTCATCGAGTAAAATGAATTTCGGATCTGCGGCCAAAGCCCTTGCAATTTCGGTTCGTCTGCGTTCTCCTCCTGAAAGCAGATCGCCACGATTTTTACGCACTTTATGTAAACTGAATTCATCAATCAGTTCCTCTAATTTCTGAGCCTGTTCTTCCTTGCTCAGGTTCGTCATTTCGAGAATCGCCATGATGTTGTCTTCCACCGATAGCTTACGAAAAACGGAAGCTTCCTGAGCCAGGTAGCCGATACCTTTTTGTGCTCGCCGATACATGGCATCTTCGGTAATGTCTTCATCGCCCAGGTAAACATGCCCTTCGTTGGGTTTGATCAAGCCGACTATCATGTAAAAGGAAGTGGTTTTTCCTGCGCCGTTTGGTCCCAGTAATCCCACAATTTCACCTTGTGACACATGAAACGATACGTCGTTGACCACCGTACGCTGGCGGTATTTTTTTACAAGGTGCTCTGCCTTTAAAATCATTTTTATAATCGCTACTTAAGCTAAAATACGGATGTCTCTAATTTTTAATTGAATGTTTCTGCGGTCTTTCCAAATATTTTCTTCAATACTGTAACAGATATCGAATGGTAATCCACGATTGAGCTCCTCACATAGTGCCCCCATCCCAAATCCGATGCAGTCAAAATAGGCAGAATCACCTTGTCTGATCTTAAGTTTCAGGTGTTTTTCCCCCACTATGCTTGCCGTACCGTAAGTATAAACATTTTTACTTAAAAACACCGGCGACATATTCTCCGGGCCATGTGGCTCGAACTGATTTAATATCCGAAAGAATTTTCCGTCAATTTGTTCCAGGCGAAGCAAGGCATCTATTTTAATTTCCTGAGTAAGCAATTCTTCAGTGATGCTTGCAGCCACTACTTCTTCAAAACGCTCCTGGAATGCTGGTACATTTTCCGTTTTCATGGTTAAACCGGCTGCATATTTATGTCCGCCAAATTGTTCTAAAAGCTCACTACAGGCAGATAATGCTTCATATAAATCGAATCCCATCACCGATCGGGCCGAACCCGCCACCACGCCATTAGATTGGGTGAGTACCACCGTAGGGCGGTAGTAAGTTTCTGTTAATCTGGAGGCGACAATGCCGATAACACCCTTATGCCACTTTTCATGATAAACCACCGTCGATTTTCTGTTGATCAAACTGGCATTTTGACCAATCATTGCAAGCGCCTGTTCGGTGATATCGCTATCGTGTCCCCTCCGCTCTTCATTATTCAATTCTATCAATTTGGCTTTTGCCAATGCATCATCTTTAGTTATACAGATTAATAACTGAACAGCATTTTTTGCATCCGCAATTCTGCCTGCAGCGTTGATTCGGGGTCCTAATTGAAACACTGCATCAGAAAGGCTATATCGATCTTTTCGCCCCGAAATATCCATCAGAGCGGCCATTCCCGGGCATGGATTTTCATTGAGGCGTTTCAAGCCGTACCAAGCCAGGGTTCTATTTTCGCCGTTAACAGGTACGATATCGGCAGCAATACTCACGGCTACCAGGTCTAAGTAAGCTACTAAATTTTCAAATGGCAGGTCGTTTTTTTGGCTGTAAGCCTGAATGAGTTTAAATCCGATACCACAGCCAGCCAGTTCTTTGAATGGATAATCGCAGTCGGGTCGTTTCGGATCCAGCACTGCCACTGCTTCCGGAAGTTGTTCGCCCGGAAGGTGGTGATCGCAAATGATGAAATCAATTCCTCTGGCTTGGGCGTATGCCACCTTATCAATCGATTTAATCCCGCAGTCTAAAGCAATAATCAGAGAAAACCCATTTGCTTCCGCATGATCTATTCCCTTAAATGAAATACCATAGCCTTCTGCATAGCGGTCGGGAATGTAAAAATCGATCGCCGAATGAATGGCCTTGAAAAACTGATAAACCAAGGCAACAGCAGTGGTTCCATCTACATCATAATCGCCATAAATGAGAATTTTCTCGCCCTTAGCTATCGCTTTTTCAATCCGGAGAACAGCTCGCTCCATGTCTTTCATTAGGAAAGGATCATGGAGGTGCTCTAAGGTTGGCCTGAAAAATTCGCGAGCTGCTTCAAAACTGCTAATTCCCCTGTTAACGAGTAATCGGCAGAGTACTTCATCAAGTTGTAGTTCTTGTTGAAGTTTAGTGGCCAGATCAGCTTGTTTTAAGGGAATTTCTACCCATCTTTTTTGCATATCTTTGTGCAGGTTCTGAGCCTTAAATATACTTAAATGGCCATGCCTGACCAAGTTTTAAGCTCCTAAAGATTTTGAAAATATTTCCCTTATACGAAGGCTCCTACTCGGTAGATATCAGCAAAAAGTTTATTCCTTTTGATCCTGCCATTCATCAGGCCAAAGATCGTCCGGCATCTTTATTTGTCCATGTGCGGCCATTTCTCATCCAAACCAACAAAGATCTCATTCTGATTGATACCGGTTTGGGATACCATGATACCTCAGGGGAACTTTTCTTACATCAGCATATTCGGAAGGCTGGCTTTCAACCTGAGGAGATCAGTTTGGTATTGATGTCGCATCTGCATTTCGATCATTCAGGTGGTATGGTGAATCACCGGGATTCAAAAATGGACTTAAGCTTTCCTCATGCCGAGTACATCATTCAAAGGGGTGAATGGGAGAGTGCTTACAGTAAACCTTCCAAATCTTACCGGACGGATATTTTTGATATCCTTCAACGGAGTGGCTGTATCCGATTTGTGGAGGGGAGTGGTCAACTCAATCATCAAATCAGATTTGAATTATGTGGCGGACACACCGAATATCATCAGGTGTTTTTGATTGAGGAGGATGGGGAGACCTATTTCTTTGGGGGGGATGTGCTCCCAGAGCCGGAACAATTGATTCGTAAATTCATGGCCAAATATGATTTTGATCCAAGGCAAACCATGCAATTAAGAGAGGATTATGGCAAGCGGGCTGCCAACGAAAGTTGGACCTGTCTTTACTATCATGCCAAAACAAAAGCCATGAGCAAGGTGCTTTACGATGAGCAAGGCTTTCATCTGATATAAAAAAACCCTACCTCTTTCGAAGCAGGGTTCTCTTTTAAAAATCTTTAAATTACTTGGTAGCTACCAAATTGATATCGATGGTAAATTCATCATCAATCGCTTTGTCGCCTATGCTGTCGAAAAAGCTTTTTGAACCGTAACGGATATCATATTTAGTACGATCTACCTTTACGCCTTTTGCAGTTGCAGTTAGGGTGTTGCCACTCATAGACATGCTGGCAGGGAAGCTAATTGCTTTGGTAATACCTTTGATGGTTAAGTTGCCACTGATGTTAACAGTACCGGCAGCTGCAGGGCTTACTTTAGTAATTACGAAAGAAGAAGTAGGAAATTTCTCTACGCCAAAAAAGTCGTCTGCTTTCAAGTGACCAACCAATTTGTCAGCCCACTCGCCCTGTAAATCAGTACAAGTGATGGAGTTCATGTTAATGGTGAAACTTCCGTTTGATAATTTGCCATCATTGAGGTTCAAGGTACCGCCACTTAATTTGATGTTGCCACTGTGCTGGCCTGCCACTTTTTTACCGTTCCAGGCAATATTTGACTTTTGAACATCAACTTTATAGCTGCTCTCTTTCACCGGATTGATGAATGACATCGATAAAAATGCAATGGTTACAATGCTTAAGGTTGAAATAATTCTTTTCATGTTTGATTAATTGATTAATGAACGAATATACAATAAAATAAATAGATGTTTAAACATACATTTAGAATTGACTGGAAATTGACACATTGAAATAAAAAAGGTGGCAGTAATTACTGCCACCTAATCTGATCTTTTATTGTTTTTATTTTATGATACGCTTGCCTCTGCGTAGCTTTCAATAGACGGGCAAGCACAAATGAGCGTACGATCGCCATGGGTATCGTTAACCCGACCAACAGAAGGCCAAAACTTGTTTTCGACCACGTATTGCAGCGGGAAAGCCGCTTTTTGGCGGGTGTAAGGTTTGTCCCACTCATTCCCTGTAACTACGGCTGCGGTATGTGGGGCGTTTTTCAGTGGATTGTTCTGACGATCTGATAATCCTTTTTCAACATCATCAATTTCATACCTGATCGCGATCATGGCGTCACAAAAACGATCCAATTCATGCTTAGGTTCAGATTCGGTTGGTTCTACCATCAGCGTGCCAGCCACCGGGAAGGAAACAGTTGGCGCATGGAAACCGTAATCCATTAAACGTTTGGCAATATCGGTTACTTCAATGCCGAAATTTTTGAAAGCTCGGCAGTCTAAGATCATTTCATGAGCACAACGGCCGTTGGCGCCGGCATATAAAACTGGATAATGTGCTTCTAAGCGTACTTTGATATAATTGGCATTCAATATCGCTATTTTGGTCGCTTCTGTTAAACCTTCACCACCCATCATTGAAATATATGCATGAGAGATAAGCAGGATAGAAGCAGAACCCCAAGGTGCAGCGGAAACTGCCGGAATAGACTTTTCACCACCAATTTTTACGACGCTATGTCCCGGAAGGAATGGCACCAAGTGTTTGGCCACACCGATTGGACCCATACCAGGGCCGCCGCCACCGTGAGGGATGCAGAAAGTCTTGTGTAAATTCAGGTGACAAACATCGGCACCAATGGCAGCGGGGCTGGTTAAGCCAACCTGAGCGTTCATATTGGCGCCATCCATGTAAACCTGCCCACCATGCTGATGGATGATTTCGCAAATCTCGATGATCGATTCCTCAAACACGCCATGTGTAGACGGATAGGTAACCATCAAACAAGATAGATTTTTGCTGTGTTCCTCTGCCTTGGCTTTTAAGTCGGCTACATCAATATTTCCTTTTTCATCGCAAGCGACCACTACAATCTGCATACCTGCCATTGCAGCTGAAGCAGGGTTGGTACCATGTGCCGAGGATGGAATCAATGCTACATTACGGTGGCCTTCTCCACGATCAATGTGGTAGGCACGGATCACCATTAATCCGGCGTATTCGCCCTGAGCACCTGCATTAGGCTGTAAACTCATGGCGGCAAAACCGGTAATTTCACTTAACCAACGATTCAGCTCGTCAAAAATTTGCATGTAGCCACCCACCTGATCTGCAGGAGCAAAGGGGTGGATTTTACCAAATTCAGCCCAGGTTACCGGAATCATTTCGGTAGTGGCATTTAGTTTCATGGTACATGAACCTAAAGCGATCATCGAATGACACAAGGAAAGATCTTTGGCCTCGAGCGATTTGATGTAACGCAGCATCTCATGCTCCGAATGGTAAGAATTAAATACCTGATGACTGAGATAAGCTGATTTACGAATTAGCTCTGCGGGATATTGTGCTTTTACTTCAGCACTTAGACCCTGGATATTGATGTCATGAGCCGTTTTACCTTTTACTTTGGCAAAAATTCTGGCCAAGGTCTCAATGTCTTCCAAACGGGTGGTTTCATCGATGGTAATACTCACGCTCGAGCCATGGTAATGCAGGTTGATCTCATGGTTCAATGCTTCAGCATGAATGGCATCTACTAATTCACCTAAGTCTAAATTCAATGTATCGAAATAGTGTTTATTCTTTTGTTGATAGCCTAATTCTTTTAAGGCTTTATCCAATACTACCGTTAGGCCGTGAATACGTTCTGCAATTGCTTTTAATCCTTTGGGGCCATGGTAGGCGGCATACATGCCGGCCATGATGGCCAAAAGTGCTTGAGCAGTACAAATATTGGAGGTCGCCTTGTCACGACGGATATGCTGCTCACGTGTTTGTAAAGCCATACGCAAGGCGTAATTTCCGGCAGAATCGATGGTTACCCCAATGATCCGACCCGGCATGGAACGTTTGTATTCTTCTTTTGTTGCGAAGAAAGCGGCATGAGGACCTCCAAATCCCATCGGAATTCCAAAGCGTTGCGATGAGCCAACCACAATATCTGCACCCCATTCTCCCGGAGGAGTGAGTAAGGTGAGACTCATCAAGTCGGCCACAACGGTTAATTTTATCTCTTTTTCTTGTGCTTTTTTAGCAAAATCACGGTAATCGTAAACATTCCCATTTCCGGCAGGGTATTGAATGATGGCCCCGAACATCTGATCGTTCAATTCAACTTTGCGGTGATCGCCAATTTCTAACTGGATGCCATAAGGAGCAGATCGGGTACGTAAAATATCAATGGTTTGAGGGTAAACTTCTTCAGAAACAAAGAATACTTTGGCATCATCATTTTTTCGCAGGCTATACTGCATGCACATGGCTTCTGCCGCTGCCGTGCCTTCATCTAACAAAGAAGCATTTGCAATTTCCATTCCGGTGAGGTCAATTACCATGGTTTGATAATTGAGCAGGGCTTGTAACCTACCTTGAGCAATTTCTGCCTGATAGGGCGTATATTGGGTATACCATCCCGGATTTTCCAAAATATTTCGTTGGATGACACCTGGAACAATCACATCGGTATAACCCTGGCCAATAAAGGATTTAAAGACTTTATTTTTCGAAGCGGTTTGCTTCAAATTGTTTAAATAATCGAATTCACTTTGTGGTTGAGGAAGCTGCAGCGCTTGTTTCAAACGAATATTGGCGGGAACAGTTTGTTCGATCAATTCGTCGATGGTTTTTACGCCAACTGCCTTCAGCATGTCCTCCGTAGAAGAGGCATCGGGGGCAATATGTCTGTTTTTAAATTCTTCCTGATAGTTTACGTTGATGCTCATGTAAATTGCGAAATTATATGATGCAGCAAAGTTAATATTTTAGGCGCTCAATCTGATGGGAACAAGCACCTAATTGTGCCCTTTGAAAGTAAAATTTTACACAATTTTTTTAAGCTTTCAGCTGATACAAATAACGCTGTATGGTATTCTCCATTCCGAGGTAAAGGCAATCGCAAACAAGTGCATGACCGATGCTTACTTCCTGTAAATCAATTACATTTTGTGCAAAATAACGCAGATTGTGTAGATCAAGGTCGTGGCCTGCGTTCAATCCGATTCCGAGTTTTTTTGCTAAAATGGCCGCATCATGGTAAGGTTGAATAGCCGATGTTTTATTTTGTTGAAAATTTTGGGCATAAGCCTCGGTGTATAACTCAATCCGGTCGGTGCCTGTGGAAGCGGCAGCCTCAACCATTTTTAAGTCAGGATCGACAAAAATGGATACACGAATTCCTGCTGATTTGAATTCGGCGATGATATCCTTTAAAAATGCTTGATGTTGGATAGTGTCCCAGCCGTGATTGGATGTCAGCTGCCCGGTGGCATCGGGAACTAGGGTCACTTGAGTAGGTTTATTGTCTAAAACCAGTTTTACAAATTTTTCTTCGCTTGGATTTCCTTCAATATTAAATTCGGTAGTGATGATTTCCTTTAGCTCATACACATCGCGGTAGCGGATGTGTCTTTCATCAGGTCTGGGATGTACGGTAATTCCCTGTGCCCCGAAGCGCTCTGCATCTTTTGCAACCTGAATCAGATTGGGATTGTTGCCTCCTCTTGAATTGCGGATGGTTGCAAACTTGTTGATGTTCACCGAAAGTTTTGTCATGCTTCAAAAATAACAAAGCTGCTTTTTAATCGTGTAATTTTAAGATAATAAAGCAAAAGGCCGCTCGATTTTCCGAAACGGCCTTTCACACCACTAACCACCAACCATTAGTTCACCTTAAACTCAACCCTTCTGTTTTTCTGACGACCCTGAGGTGTTTTATTGCTTGCAATAGGTTTAGTACTGCCGTAACCAACCGCAGCGATACGGCTCGGGTCAACACCTGCATCAGTCAAATAGGTTTTCACCGCCTGCGCCCGTTTAATACTCAAGATTTTATTGGATGCTGGTTTTCCCACATTATCAGTATGACCGGATAGGATGAGCGTTAACTCCGGACGTTTTACCATCAATGCGGCCAGTTCATCTAAACTGTCGTATGAATAGGCTTTGATCACCGATTTACCGGTTTCAAATTGAAGGTCGGCTACTGCGGTAAAGATGATTTTTTCTTCTACTTTGCTCAATACAGGTTTTTCGGTAACCGGACATCCGCTATTGGAGGCTGGTCCAACCTGATCAATACATTTATCGTCTTTATCTGATACACCGTCTCCATCTTTATCCGGACAGCCTTTACTTGACAATGGGCCAGGAATTTCCGGACAAGCATCTTCGCTGTCACCAATACCGTCTCCATCTTTATCTGGACAGCCTTTGAGCGCCAATGGTCCAGGAATCGTTGGACAAGCATCTTGGCTATCCAGGATGCCATCTTTATCGGTATCGGGGCAACCCTTAGCCATTAGTGGTCCAGCTGCATCCGGACAAGCATCTTCCTGATCGGCAATACCGTCATTATCACGGTCTGGGCAACCTTTCAGCGCCAAACTACCTGCCAGTTCAGGACAACGGTCTTCTACATCGGTAATACCATCTTTGTCTTTATCCGGACAACCTCTCAACGCAGCTGTACCAGCCAGGTCAGGACAAAGGTCATCGCGGTCTGTTATGCCATCCGCATCTCTATCTGGGCAGCCTTTGGCATCGCGGCTTCCCGGCAGCGTTGGACATAAGTCTTCTTTATCGGCAATGCCGTCGCCGTCGGCATCAGGGCAACCCTGTGCAGCAATGGTTCCAGGAATCGTAGGGCAATTATCCCCGTTATCTGCTATACCGTCTCCGTCGGTGTCTGGGCAGCCATGAGTTTTTTCAGGCCCGGCCAAAGCAGGGCAGGCATCGTCTTTATCGGGGATACCGTCTTTATCCACATCAGGCCAAGGACAGCCATCATTTTCTTTTGGACCGGCTATTTTTGGACATTTATCTAACTTATCGCTGATGTGATCGCCGTCACGGTCACTGATCCTTTTTTTACCAATGGATAAATTAATACCGGCATATAGATTGATTGAAGTCCATTTACCAATGCCGATGGCACCCCCAATGTCATCTGTTCCAATAAAAAACCCGCCGGTTCGGGTAGCCAAACCAATGTTAGTTTTTTTGTATCGCGATGAATAGGTAATGGGGACTGCGATTTCATAGGTTGGCTTTTCAATTCGTGGATGGATGGAAAGCATCATCCCATTGGGATCGATGGCATCTGTTTTTTTAGACATACCATTCATGTAATTGGCAGCCACATAAAAATTCTTGGCAACTTTTACATCCAGATTCATGTTAAGGCGTGTGGGTAATTTTGAACGGTAGTTCAGTGTAGAACTAACTGAAGCCGGTCCGTAAACGTTGATCAATGACTGTTCCAGATCTGCCGGATCGAAACTTAAGACATTCGCTTCCGACCACTCGTGATAAGGTGCGTGATTTAAACTAATAGTTTTGCCTTTGGAATAAGTAATAGAACCCATGTCAGTAACAGAAAAACCAAATTTCAGGGCGTATTGCGGTACTGAATTATCACTGAGCACTTTACCATCTACTTCGTATCGGTAATTGGCAAATTTTGGCCTGAATTCGTATTCAAAACCTAAATCGGCACCAAAACCTTGACCTCTGCTATTAGCCAGATTTCTCATGGTCAGTGTATAGTTGGCAGGGTCTAGCAGTTTGCCATCCGATACTTTAGAGGTAATGTTCACCCCTGTGGTCGCCACTGTTGAGTAAGTGAGCTTATCAATAATTGAAATATTGGTTTGATTGCTACTCACCCGGGCATTGCCCACTCCCCACAAGTATTTTCCGGTGGCACCAGCTTTTAATACGTGTTTTCCGGTATTTAGCAAATTGCGGGCATAGGTAAAACCTGCTTCACCAAACATATTGCCACTCAGATCAAATGAAGCGTCTGGGATATTCTGAAACTGATCTGTGTTTTGTAAACCTTTAGTCAGGATGGGCATCAATGCTTCAGATACGTTGCCTGCATTGAACAACATCCTCACCCTGCTACTGAATCCGAAACTTTGGCTTTTACCTAAAGAAGCAACAAAAGAAGGTAATCGGGTTTCGATACCGAAGTCCAGATTTTTGTTTTTACCATTTAGCTGTATTTCCAGCAAATCGTCAAATTCTCCATTGTTTTGTACCACTTGAACAATTTTAGGAATGGATTTCAGCTTACCATAATCATTGGCCAGGTAAAGACTGCCTGACATCAAGTTGATTTGTAGTCTTTGCTTGGAATCGGCAATTTTTGCCGGATTAAAATAAATGGAATTGATCGGCGAGTAATTACTGTTGTTGAGCAGGCTGTAACCTTGCCCGTAAGAAAATGTCTGGCTGAGGCAAAAGAGCACCAAGACGGGATAGATCTTTTTCATAAATAATGTTATTTGGTTAATAAATAAGTACGAGCTATGTTTTATTAAGCAATAACGTAGAATGGATCTATTAAAGTATCTAACTAAAAATAAAAAGGGGGTGGAAATTTTTCCACCCCCTTTTTAAGGAAAAAGCTTGTTTTATTAGTAACGGTATTCGTCAGATTTGAACGGACCATTAACAGCAACTCCAATGTATTCAGCCTGATGTGGTTCTAATACATCAAGTTCAACACCAATTTTTCCTAAGTGTAAACGGGCAACTTTTTCGTCTAACTCTTTAGGTAAGGTATAAACTTTGTTTTCGTATTTACCAGGGTTTTGCCATAATTCTAATTGTGCAATCGTTTGATTGGTAAATGAAGCCGACATTACAAATGAAGGGTGACCGGTGGCACAACCCAAATTCACCAAACGACCTTCTGCTAAAACAATTACATCTTTACCGTCGATGGTATATTTATCTACCTGTGGTTTAATTTCCACTTTGGTATGGCCATAATTTTTGTTCAACCAAGCCATGTCAATTTCATTATCAAAGTGGCCGATGTTACAAACGATGGCTTTATCTTTTAAGCTTTTGAAGTGTTCGCCACGAACAATGTCGCAGTTACCGGTGGCAGTTACCACGATATCTGCTTCTTTAACGGCATCCGCAAATTTCTTCACTTCGTAGCCTTCCATGGCAGCTTGTAAAGCACAAATTGGGTCAATTTCAGTAACAATTACTCTTACTCCAGAATTTCTTAAAGAATCTGCCGAGCCTTTACCAACATCTCCGTAGCCTGCAACCACAGCCACTTTACCGGCCATCATCACATCGGTGGCACGGCGAATGGCATCTACCAATGATTCGCGGCAGCCATATTTATTGTCAAATTTCGATTTTGTAACCGAATCGTTCACATTGATGGCAGGAAGGTGCAAAGTGCCATTCTTCATGCGCTCGTACAAACGAAGTACACCAGTGGTGGTTTCTTCTGACAAACCTTTAATTCCTGAAATCAATTCTGGATAATTATCAAAAACCATGTTAGTTAAATCGCCTCCATCATCTAAAATCATATTTAATGGTTGGCGATCGGCTCCGAAGAACAAAGTTTGTTCAATACACCAGTCGAATTCTTCTGCATTCATCCCCTTCCAGGCGTATACTGAAATACCAGCAGCGGCGATAGCGGCAGCTGCATGATCCTGAGTAGAAAAAATATTACATGATGACCAGGTTACTTCTGCACCCAGTTCTACCAATGTTTCAATCAATACGGCAGTTTGGATGGTCATGTGCAAGCAGCCGGCAATGCGTGCACCTTTGAGTGGTTTAGAGGCTCCGTACTCTTTACGAAGGGCCATTAAACCTGGCATTTCT
>CAZOLA010000007.1:0-43218 GCA_964580845.1 uncultured Sphingobacterium sp. | reverse complement strand
GAGTGGTTTAGAGGCTCCGTACTCTTTACGAAGGGCCATTAAACCTGGCATTTCTGCTTCTGCTAACTGGATTTCTTTGCGACCCCATTCGGCCAGGGAGATGTCCTTTACTTTGAAAGGAACATAAGTTTTCGTCTCTACTGATGACATAGTTTTTTGTTTTTAAGTTTGAATGACAAATTTACTTATTAATCAGCAAAAATTGAAGTCAGGGCTTTGTAAATTAAGACCAGATTGTATTTATTGCATCTGCGAGGCAATTGATTATTCGTACTTTTGTGCAAAATAAATACTGAATTATGTATCCAGAATATTTAGTAACGCCTATGCGTGAAGAGTTAACTAAGGTAGGTTTTAGGGAATTAAAAACCGCTGCCGAGGTAGATGAAGCTTTAAAAAACCAAGGTACAGCCCTAGTGGTAGTGAATTCGGTTTGCGGTTGTGCCGCAGCTAATGCAAGACCTGGTGTAAGAATGGCGGTGAACAATACCAAGAAACCAGATCATTTGTTGACTGTTTTTGCCGGTATGGAAAAAGATGCGGTAGATCAGGCCCGTGCTCACATGTTGCCTTTCCCACCCTCATCGCCCGCTATCGCATTATTTAAAGATGGTGAATTGGTTCATATGATTGAACGTCATCAAATTGAGGGTAGAAGTGCCGAACTCATAGCCGATAACCTGGCTGCTGCCTTCGAGCAGTACTGCTAAAAGAAAAAAGCTCCCTGAACGGGGGCTTTTTTTATAAATACCTCAACAGCAATCGCTCCAGCTCGGAAAAACTAACTTTCATTTTTGCCTTGCCCTGTCTGGCATAGGCAATTTCTCCACTTTCTTCAGAAATAATAACGGCCAGCACATCGCTCACTTCCGAAATACCTATTCCGGCCCTGTGTCTAAGTCCGAAATGTGAGGGTAAACGGTCATTTTCGGTAAGTGGTAAAATACAAGAAGCAGATTTGATTTTATTTTCAGCGATGATGACTGCACCATCATGCAATGGACTGTGTTTTTGAAAAATACTTTCGAGCAAGCGCTTAGAGATACTAGCATTCAAGATTTCGCCACTGTTTTGAAAATGTTGTTCTTCAAAATATTTAGCAAAAATGATCAAAGCACCTGTTTTTGATTTTTGCATGCTTCTGCAGGCATCTAAAATGGGTTTAATTCGACTGATGTTTTGGTTGATTTCTTCTTTTTTGCCAAAAAGGAACAACCACCAGGCTTTATTTCTTTGTAGAGAGGCATTTTTGCCGAGTAGCAACAAAAATCGCCTGATCTCCTGTTGAAAAACAATAATCAGGGCGATGAAGCCCAAGCTGATGAATCCGCCTAAAATCTGACTCAACAAACGCATTTGTGCTTGTTGTACAAAAAAATAACCGATGTAAATGATGCTGATTCCGAGCAAGATGTTTACGGCAATGGTCCCTCTGATGAGGCTGTACACATAATAAATGATGAGGGCCACCAAGAGGATGTCAATGGCATCGAGTAAACGAAATTGTAGAAAATTCAGATCTAGGTTATTCATTGTTTACTAAGATAGAGATTTTAGTCTATACAATACTTGCATGGCGCCAACCAGACGGATGGCTTCCATCGCCGGTTTTACATCATGTACTCTCAATATTTTTGCTCCCTTTAGCAAAGCGATGGTATTGCAAACCGTCGTACCGTTTAAAGCCTCTGCCGGACTGGAGTTCAAGAATTTATAAATCATTGATTTACGAGAAAATCCGGCTAATACAGGTAATTGTAGGATGTTTAAAGTTTCTAATTTGTTCAGGAGCTCGTAGTTGTGTTCTAAATTTTTGCCAAAGCCAAAACCGGGGTCGATGATCAAGTCGTACGCTCCTAAATCATTCAATTTGTTTATTTTTTGTATAAAATACTGCAATATTTCTGGCATTAGCGATTCGTAATGAGGATTCTGTTGCATGGTTTGGGGCGTGCCTTTCATGTGCATGAGAATATAGGGCACCTTTAAACTGGCTACTGTCTCAAACATGTGTTTATCCAGTTCGCCGGCAGAAATATCGTTGATGAGGTGCGCTCCATGTTCGACTGCCTTTCTGGCAATACTAGACCGGAAAGTATCAACCGAAATGATGGCCTCAGGAAATTCTTTCACCAATGCTGATAATATAGGTAACAGGCGCTCACTTTCCGTTGTCTCACTGATGTGTTCTGCATTTGGCCGTGAAGAATAGGCACCCAGATCGAGGAAACTTGCTCCCTCTGTTAACATTTGCTCCGCTTCTTTTAAAATTTGGCTGATATCGGGCTGGCCATTTCTTCCTTCCGGCTGGTAAAATGAATCTGGAGTGAGGTTCAGGATTCCCATTACCCTTGGAAAAGATAAGTCCAGCAGCTCCCCTTTGATCTGAAGCGTACTTTTAGGCTTAATTATGGAAGCATTTTGTTGACCAGCCTCCTTAAATTGATGAAAATGCGTATTTTTATCACTCATTATTGGACAAAATACCAATTAATTTAGCGATTAATCAAATAGATCAGCACTTTGGCTCAAGAAACTTCCATTGCATACGATAAGGTCATCAATATTTGTAAAGACCTGTTCTTAAAGAAAACTAAAGATTACGGAACTGCCTGGCGTATCCTGCGTTTATCGTCTATTACCGATCAAATTTTTATCAAAGCGCAGCGAATCCGCACCCTCGAAGAGAAAAAAGTTTCGAAAGTAGGAGAGGATATAACTTCTGAGTACATCGGTATCGTGAATTATTGCATCATTGCCATTCTTCAGTCTGAATTGGGAGAGGAAACAGGTACAGAATTAGCAGTAGAGGAAGTTGCCTTGCTTTTTGATCAGAAAGTTCAAGAGACCAAAGAGTTGATGTATGCGAAGAATCATGATTATGGCGAAGCATGGCGTGACATGCGCATAAGTTCTTTAACGGATTTGATCTTGATGAAGATCCTTCGCGTAAAGCAAATAGAAGACAATCAGGGTCAAACCCTGGCTTCTGAGGGTATCAAAGCCAATTATCAGGACATGCTCAATTACTCAGTTTTCGCATTGATTAAACTGACCGAAAAACATGAAAGCAATTAGTATTGGTTTTAGCCGGTTTTTTGTAGGCTTTTTATTTATTTTCTCTGGATTGATCAAAGCCAACGATCCACTCGGGTTTGGCTATAAACTTCAGGAATATTTTGAGGTATTCCACATTACCTTTTTTAACGATTACGCCACTGCGATTGCTATTTTTCTTTGCGGTTTAGAGATCATTCTTGGAGCAGCACTACTGCTTGGCCTATTTGCCCGACAGGTTATTTGGGGTCTTTTGATCCTGATCGTTTTCTTTACTTTTCTGACCTTTTACTCTGCTTTTTTTGAAGTGGTTACTTCTTGCGGCTGCTTTGGTGATGCCATCCCACTCACACCTTGGCAATCTTTTGGGAAAGACCTGATTTTGCTCGCTCTCATTCTGATTTTGTTCATTTACAGGGCAGATATCAAATCCATCGTTCCGGTAAAAAATCAAAATTTGATACTCGTCGTGTGCACTTTGTTGGGTTTTGGTGTCGGTTTTTATACTTACCGCAACTTGCCTTTCATTGATTTTCTGCCTTATAAAGTGGGAGCCAATGTGCCCGAATTGATGAAGATTCCGCCCGGCGCCCCGCAGGATGAATATGAGATTGTTTATCAGCTAAAAAATAAACAAACTGGCGAAGAAAAGAAGATGACCGATAAAGCCTATCTCAAAGAAGAAATATGGAAAGATACCAATTGGGAAATTACTGGTGAACCGGAATCCAAACTCCTCAAAAAAGGATTTGAACCTAAAATCAAAGACCTGAAAATTAGCAATGCTGCAGGAGAAGACCTTACTTCAGCTGTTATTGAAAACAGCGCTTATCAGTTTTTAATCATAGCTTACGATTTAGATAAAACCAACTCGGAGGCCTTTAAAAGTTTGAATGAGCTTACTGCAAAAGTTGCTCAAGATTTTCAAATTTCGAGTTTGGTGCTAACGGCCAGTAGTGTAGCTCAAACCGAACAAGTGAAAAAAAATCTGAGCATCAATATGCCTTTCTTTTTTGCAGATGCCATCCCCCTGAAAAGTATGGTCCGTGCCAATCCGGGCATCATTCTCATGAAAAATGGAATCATCATTGACAAATGGCATTACCAAAATATGCCCGCATACGAAGATTTAGTGAAGAAGTATTTTAAAAAATGAAAATATTTTTGATCGGCTTTATGGGTAGTGGCAAAACTACACTCGGCCGAAAATTATCTCAAAAACTTTCCTGCCCTTTTGTTGATCTCGATGAGCGCATGGTGGCTTATACTGGAAAAAGCATTGCTGAATTGTTTAACTCTTTAGGCGAAGCTGGCTTCAGAAAACTAGAACAAGAAGTGTTGCACAGTACGCAAAAAGAAACCGCCGCCGTAGTTGCAACAGGAGGCGGAACGCCTTGCTTTTTTGATAATATGGACTGGATGAACGCAGAAGGGAAAACCGTTTATTTGCATGTGGCACCCAAGGCTTTGGCCAGCCGATTGGAACATACTAAAAGCAACAGACCGCTCATTGGAAATAAAAAGGGAGACGAATTACTCGCCCTTATTGAAGAAAAATTACAGGAAAGGGAGCAGTTTTATCAAAAGGCCCACATGATGGTAAGCGGTTTAGACATGACCGCCGACAAAATGATCTTGTACCTTGAAGCAGCTCAGCTAAGGTAAACCGCATCCTCCTGACCGGGGCTGTCTATCACAACCTGTACATGTTGTTTAAGTACCGTGGCCAATGCCAAGCCAGTAAAATCTGGAGATACAGGAAAAATCCGGTGACTCCGGTCTACTAATACCAGTGTTCTAATTTTTTTAAGCGGAATATTTAGGAAAACACCAAGCCCGTAGGCCAGCGTTCGGCCACTATTGAGCACATCATCCACTAAAATGACTACCTGATTTGCAACTTCGCTCACGGGGATGTCTGAACTGGCTTGTAAATGTGAGCTGTCTTTGTCTAATTCAATTTTCAGGAGCTTGATCTTCAGGGAAGAGATTTTTTCGAGCACTAGCTTGATTCGTTCGGCCAAACTGAAACCGCGGCTCACAATACCTGCCAATACAATCTCTTTTTCATCCAGGTTATCTTCCAGAATTTGATAGGCCATGCGCTCAATCTTTTGCTGGATTTGTTTTTTGTTCAGGATGATGATTTTTTTATCGCTCATGATTTTCAAAGATCAAGCAATTTACGCAATTCTTATGATTTGGGATAAGGGTAGAATACGAAATTAGCACCCTCAGGAACCATCACAAACAAGCACATGAATTGATGTGCATTTTTATAATTTTTAATAAAGAGTTCCTTTTTTTCTGGCTTAATAATTCCTTTTTCAACAAATTCCTCCAGCGTTGAAGCTTGAATGGTCCAGTTCGTGTTCAATTCGTCTTTGTCTAATATCAATTCTCCAACACTAACTTCATGCTGATGGGCGATGAAAATGGGGTAAGCCGAAATCCCCTCTACCATGATCTCCACGGCTACTTCTTTGATAGATTCGGCATAAAACTTTAGGTCGGTTTCCAAACTTTTCAGTGGACTTTCCTTTGGTTTTTTTGGAGATTCTTCGCCTTCTGTATGTAGTAACTCTTCGATATTCATTTTCTTAACACCAATAATACAATGTTTTCAACGTGCTGTGTTTGAGGGAACATATCAACCGGCCGGATACGTTTCACCTCATATTTTTCTTGTAAAAGGGCAATATCTCTTGCTTGTGTGGCGGCGTTACAGCTTACGTAAACAATTTTACCTGCTTCCATCTCCAGCAAACGAGCTACTACATCGGCATGCATGCCCGCCCTTGGGGGATCGGTAATCACCACATCTGGTTTGCCGTGGCTCTTGATGAACTCAGGGGTCAAGATATCTTTCATATCTCCGGCATAGAAAGTGGTATTCTCAATTCCGTTGATTTCAGAATTGATTTTAGCATCTTCAATGGCCGACGGTACATATTCAATCCCCACCACTTGTTTTACTTGCCTTGCAACAAAATTGGCAATGGTACCGGCACCGGTGTATAGATCGTAGACCAGGTCGTTGGCATTTAAGCCAGCCATGTTACGGGTAATTTTATACAATTCGTAAGCCTGAGCCGAATTGGTTTGATAAAATGATTTTGCCCCAATCTTGAATTTCAGCCCTTCCATCTCTTCAAAAATATGATCACGCCCGGCAAAGCAAACCAATTCCTGATCGAAAATGGTATCATTCCTTTTTTGGTTGATGATATACAGCAAGGATGTGATCTCCGGGAATTGTGCTTTCAAGTGATTCATCAATCCATTGATTTGTGCGTCATCCGCGTAAGCGAATACCACAATCACCATCAATTCACCAGTAGAACTGGTTCGGATAATCAGGTTACGCATGGCACCGCTGTGCTCCCTTAAATCGTAGTAACTTAGGCCATGGGCTTGCGTGTAGTCTCTCACTGCATTGCGTATGGCATTAGAAGGTTCGGCTTGTAAATAGCAATGGTCGATACTCAAAATTTTATCGAAACGACCGGGAACATGAAATCCAAGTGCGTCCATGCTGAGGTTATCGCGATTCGCCATGTCGGCCTCGTCTAACCATCGTTTATTTGAGAACGTAAATTCGAGTTTATTACGGTAGTATTGTGTTTTTTCAGAACCCAAAATAGGTTCAGCGCCAGCGATATCTACTTTGCCTAATCGTTCTAGTGCACTTAACACGTTTTTTTGTTTATACCGAAGTTGTGCCTCCGGGCTGAGGTGCTGCCATTTGCAACCACCACAAGTGCCAAAATGCGCACAAAAAGGTTCGGTTCTGTCTGGGGAACGTTTAACAAATGCGGTGATTTTTGCTTCTGCCAGGTTTTTCTTCAGTCGGCTTACTTGCACATTAACTACATCGCCCGGAACGGCTTTTTCTACAAAAATGACCAGATCCTGGTATTTTCCTACACCTTTTCCTTCTTCGGCAATATCAATGATCTCAATTTGTTCTAAAAACTGGAGTTCAGCAGGCACTTTCTTCATCGTTGCCAAAATTACGCTTTAATTTGAATAGCCGAAGGGTTGAGAAAAGCAGGATCAGTTCGAAACCACCAGATAAAGCCCATTAACGCTCACTGTGTAAGCTTTGAGTGCTCTTTTGGCAGGCGCCAGTGCCGGGGATCCGTCCTCCAGAAAGAACTTTGCACCGCTACAAGGATCGACGGCAGTAAAAGTATTTTCAATGTTTACGGCGCATTTTTTTTCGGGATTAACACTGCTGCATCGGTCGTAAGCAACAATTTTATTGTCAATCAGCCTTTTGTAGATGATCAAACCTGCTACACCATGTCCGTCGACCAAAACAGAGCCACCTGCATTATTCAGTGCATTCATGCTGGGATGATTGACCGGAATTTGGTAGAAAACATATACATCAGGGATTCTGTTGCCATCATCTTTGGCACAGGCACAAATCAAAAGGCCGAAAGCCAGAATCAGAAACCTGATGTTCATTTTTAATTGATCTCAGATTGGAATTGTTTCAAGAAACGAACATCGTTCTCGGAGAATAAACGTAGATCTTTGATCTCATATTTTAGGTTCGTGATTCTTTCAATCCCCATTCCAAAAGCAAAGCCGGTATATTTTTTTGAATCGATGCCACAGTTCTCCAAAACATTCGGATCAACCATTCCGCAACCCAAAATTTCTACCCAGCCTGAGCCCTTACACATATTGCATCCATCTCCCTTACAAAGACTACAAGAAATATCCATTTCGGCCGATGGCTCTGTGAAAGGGAAATAAGAGGGACGGAAGCGCACTTTGGTACCTTCGCCGTATAATTCTTGAACGAAATAATACAGGGTCTGTTTTAAATCGGCAAAAGAAACATTTTCATCCACATACAAACCTTCAATCTGATGGAAAAAGCAGTGGGCACGAGCAGAAATAGCCTCATTTCTATACACCCGGCCTGGCATAATAGAGCGGAAAGGCGGTTTGCCTTGCTCCATCATTCTTACTTGAACCGATGAAGTATGCGTTCTGAGGGCAATGTCACCTTTTTCTCCTCCTTTTTTGATGAAGAAGGTATCCTGCATGTCTCTTGCCGGATGTTCTTCAGGGAAGTTTAGGGCCGAAAAATTGTGCCAGTCGTCTTCAATTTCTGGTCCTTCAGCTACGGTAAAACCTAGCTTTTTGAAAATTTCTACAATTTCGCGTCGCACCAAAGAAAGCGGGTGACGGGAGCCGAGTTCGATACCTTCGCCTGGCAGGGTTAAATCGGTTTCAATACCTTGATTTTGCACCTTGGTTTCAAAACTTTCTTTCCATTCCTGGTATTTGGCTTCGGTATGTTGCTTGAATTCATTTAAAACTTTGCCAAACAAGCGTTTTTCTTCAGGTCCAACCGACTTGAATTCATCAAATAAGTCTTTGATCAGTCCTTTTGAGCCTAAGTATTTGATGCGAAAGCTTTCTAACTCATCCGCATTTGCGGGCTGGAAAGCATTGATTTCGCTCGTGTATTGGTCTATTTTTGCTTGCATTTGTTTTAAAATCTTTATCCTCTACTGTTCGGGACTTAATTTATTTAATAACGCCCAGTTCTTTACCTACTTTGGTAAATGCGGCAATGGCTTTGTCTAAATGATGCTTTTGATGGGCTGCAGATAATTGCACCCTGATGCGTGCCTTACCTTGAGGTACCACCGGATAGTAAAATCCAATCACATAGATACCTTCGGCCAACATGCGGCTCGCAAACTCCTGAGCCAGTTTGGCATCATACAACATCACAGGTACAATAGGGTGTACACCGGGTTTGATGTCGAAGCCCGCTTCAGTCATTTTTTGGCGGAAATATTGGGTGTTAAATTCCAGTTGATCACGCAGTTCGGTAGTCTCGCTCAACATGTCCAGCACTGCAATGGAGGCACCCACTATAGAGGGCGCCAACGTATTGGAGAATAAGTAAGGGCGTGAACGCTGGCGCAAAAGATCAATGATTTCTTTGCGGCCCGAAGTGAAACCACCGGAGGCGCCACCCAGGGCTTTACCCAAAGTGCCGGTGATGATATCGATCTGTCCCATTACGTTATGGTGTTCATGTGTACCGCGACCAGTTTTGCCCAAAAAGCCCGAGCAATGGCACTCGTCGATCATTACCAAAGCTTCGTATTGATTAGCCAAGGCGCAAATTTTATCCAGCTGGGCAATAGTGCCATCCATAGAGAAAGCGCCATCGGTTACGATGATACGATGACGTAAGCCTTGTGTCTCCTTCAACTTCGCTTCTAAATCGGCCATGTCATCATGTTTGTAGCGGTAGCGCTGTGCTTTACACAAACGCACGCCATCAATAATCGAGGCATGATTCAATTCATCAGAAATAATGGCATCCTGCTCATTAAATAAGGGTTCGAACACCCCTCCGTTGGCATCAAATGCTGCCGCATACAAAATGGTATCTTCGGTACCTAAAAACTCGGAAATTTTTCTTTCCAATTCCTTATGAATATCCTGGGTGCCGCAAATGAATCGAACAGATGACATTCCAAAACCGTGGCTATCGATCGCTTTTTTTGCGGCTTCAATTACTTTTGGATGTGAACTCAAGCCCAAATAATTGTTGGCGCAGAAATTGATTACTTGCTTGCCACCTTCCACGGTGATATCTGCTCCCTGGGGTGAGGTGATGATGCGTTCTGTTTTATATAAACCGGCTGCTTGAATGGCCTCCAATTCTTCTTTTAATACAGGTTGAAGCGTTTTGTACATGCTTAAATAATTGAAGTGTAAAATTAAACAATTCAGGCTAATTTAAGGCTCATTATTGTGCAATTGGTTTGTAACCTTTCCTGTAAAAGACCATCTTAGCTACAACAGATGTTTATGAGGTTTTTAGTATTCATTTTAACGCTATTTCTTTCTAACCAAGTCAGTTTTGGTCAATTGATCAATTTAAGCGGTAAGATTAGTGACGAGAAAGGGAATGCGGTACCTTTCGCGAGCATTTATCTTAAAAATACGACCAAAGGCACCTCGGCCAATCAAGAAGGGGCGTATCGTTTAGGGCTTAATGCTGGTAAATATGAATTGGTGATCAGTGCAGTAGGTTATCAGCAATTGATTCAAGCCATCGAAATAAGGGAAAATCAACAGCTTAATTTTGTACTCAAAGAAGCTGCCTATCAATTAAAAGATGTGGTGGTTCGGGCCGATGATGAAGATCCGGCATATGCCATTATTAGAAGTGCAATAAAGCAGCGCAGAAAGCATTTAAATGAAGTAAGAGCCTACGAGGCCGATGTGTACATTAAAGGGATGCAGAAGCTCACGGATGCGCCAAAAAAATTCATGGGTCTCAATATGGATGAGCTGGGCAAACAACTGGGGCTCGACTCTAATCGTCGGGGCATTATTTACCTATCTGAGTCAGAATCTAAATTGAGCTTTCAAAAACCAGATCTATACCGAGAAGAAATGATCTCTTCGAAGTTTTCGGGAAGTAATCGGGCTTTTAGTTTCAATCGAGCAACTGATTTGAAAATTAATTTTTATGAGAATTATCAAAAATGGGAGGGATTGAGTTTACGACCTTTTGTTTCGCCAATTGCCGATGATGCGTTTCTTTATTATCAATACAAATTTTTAGGAAATCTGGTTGAAAATGGCCGCATGATCAATAAAATACAAGTACTCCCCAAACGAACAAGTGATCCGGTTTTTAGTGGCAGTATTTATATCCTCGAAGATTCCTGGCGAATACACAGTGCAGATTTATACATTACCAAGGCCTCAAACTTGAATTTTGTAGATACTTTAAAAATCAAGCAAGAGTTTTTCCCTGTTGGTCAAGGCAATTGGATGCCCTCATCGGTAAAGATGGAGTTTAATGGTGCTTTCTTCGGATTCCGTTTTGGCGGTTACTTCGTTGCGGTGTTTGAAAATTATAACCTGGAGCCTCAATTGGCCAAGATCAATTTTAGGGAATCGCTTAAAATCTCCCGCGGGATCAATAAAAAAGATAGTTTGTATTGGCAAGAAGCCCGGCCTATTCCTTTAACTGCAGAAGAAAAATCTGATTATGAAAAGAAAGAAATCCTGGCGGCTAAACGAGAATCTAAGCCTTACCTCGATTCACTCGATAGGATTAACAACCGAGTTAAGCTAAATAAGTTTCTGATTGGGAGTGGTTATAATTTCCGTAATCGGTACGAGCGCAAAACTTACCGGGTTAATTCTTTGCTCGGCTCCATGTATTACAATACAGTGGAGGGTGTCGGGATAGATTATGGTGCCTCTTACACCCATCGTATTGATAGTGTGCTGAATAAGTTTGTAAACATCACAGGCAATTTGCGTTATGGGTTTTCCAATCGATTATTGACTGGCCGTATGTCAGCCGATTTTCCTATTGGCGAACAATATAATTTATCACTGAGATTAGGTTCTGATGTGATCGATCTCAATAATCAGGGAACGGTGCCAACACTTTTCAATTCCATTAGTACACTCTTTTACGAAAGGAATTTGCTGAAGCTCTATCAGAAGTCATTCGTTTCTGCAGCTGTTAGTCGTAGAGTTTTAGGCAATGTAAGACTCAGTTTCAACTTCGAATATGCTAACAGGAATTATTTAGAAAATACCACTAACTTTCGTTTCCGTGATGTAAAAGACCTGCAATTTAGCTCCAACAATCCTTTTTCTCCGGATTTGGAGCAGCCGCTCTTTCCTCAAAATCAGTCCTTCAAACTCGGATTCAGGGCCAGTTATAATTTTAGCAACCGATATGTGACTTATCCATCGGGTAAATATTTCACTTCGTCAAAATATCCTACGCTTGGTTTGCAATACATCCGAGCCATCAGCGGGGTATTCGGGTCGGATGTAGATTACGATTTATTGAGTGTCGATTTGTCTAAATCAGACATCCCAATGGGATTTTATGGAAAAACTACTTTTAGCTTGGGTGCAGGTAAGTTTTTCCGGAATAATCTAATTTATTTCCCGGATTACCACCATTTTATTGGAAACCAAAATATCTTTTTTGAATCGAAGCTAAATAGTTTTCTATTCCTTGACTTTTACAGACACAGTACATCAGATCAATACACCGAGGCACATCTGGCACACAATTTTTCGGGCTTTATCCTCAATAAAATTCCACTCATTCGTAAATTGAAACTACAAGAATTAGCGGGCTTCAATTACTTAAATACGCCTCAATTCAAACATTATCGCGAATTTTATCTGGGCATTCAATACCTGAATTTCAAGCTGTATTATGGTGCCGCTTTTCAAGGTGGACAACGACTGCAGCAGGGTGTCCGGATGGCAGTTAACCTAAATTAAATCCTTAAACATACTACACGATGTTCCCAATGCGTTTTGAATGGAAAAGCATTGATGAAAGTGAGTTGGTTTAAACTGATTTTTTGGATTTCATGGGTCTTGTTGATTTTCATACTGACCAGCATGCTTTCAGATCCACAGAAACAGCAAAACATCGTCCTTTTTTTATCCAAAATTGCCCAAAAACCTTACTTCATTCCACTATTTTTTGCCTTTTTAGCCAGCATCTTTTTTATTTTTTACTTCCCATTCTGGTGGAATTCCTATCGGCAAGCGCAATTGTATCATCGACTAAAAGAGGAGGGGGTACTCATGTTAGCACAGATCAAGAAGGTGGAAGATACCGGCATTACCGTCAATAAAAATCCAAAGGTGAAGATCACGGTGGCTGTTTCAGATCAAACGGCTGATTTCGAATTGACCGTATCGAGGCTGAACATCCCGCAGGTGGGCGATTTCATGACGATCCTTTACGACCCTCAAGACCATACCAAAGCAGTTCCGGCTAAGAAGTAAACATTCTTTTGATAAAATTGTATCTTTGTGGCTCATTAAACGCTGTTTGCAGCAGCATCAATGAACATGAAAAAATATCAGACCTTACTTTATTATTGCTATACTCCCATAGCAAACGCCGAACAATTTGCGGCCGATCATTTGAAATTCTGTAAATCCTTAAATCTTGTTGGCCGAATCATTGTGGCCGATGAAGGATTAAACGGTACCGTTTCTGGTACGGTGGATGCCTGCAAAGCATACATGGACGCTGTACATGCCGATCCGCGTTTTGCCAAAACCGATTTTAAAATTGATGAAGTAGAAGAACCTTCATTCATTAAAATGCACTGTCGTTACAAATCAGAAATTGTGTATTCTGGCTTACGCGATCCCAATATCATCGACCCCAACAAAGAAACAGGTAAGCACCTGGAACCAGCCGAATTTTTAGAAATGAAAGACCGGGATGATGTGGTCATTTTAGATGTGCGTTCAGATTACGAACATAATTTAGGTCGATTTAAGAACGCCGTTACTTTAGACATTGAAAATTTTAGGGACTTCCCAAAAAAAATCAATGAATTAGCCCAGTACAAGGATAAAAAAATCCTGACCTACTGTACCGGCGGTATCAAATGTGAAAAAGCATCAGCACTGCTGCTGAAAGAGGGTTTTAAAGATGTTTACCAGCTGCATGGAGGAATCATCAAATACGGAAAAGAAGCGGGCGGGAAAGATTTTGAAGGTAAATGTTATGTGTTTGATAACCGGGTAGCCGTGGATGTAAACAGTGTGAATCCGGTAGTAATCTCTACCTGTTACAACTGTGGTAAAACCACGCCTAAAATGATCAATTGTGCCAATCCGGAGTGTAACGAGCACTTTACGCAGTGCGATGAATGTGGCGAAAAAATGCTGGGCTGCTGCTCTGATGCCTGCATGGAACACCCACGCCGACGTGAATACGACGGTACGGGTTACTATGTAAAAATCCCGCAGCCTGTAAATACCAAGAAAAAAGTAGCCAGCGCACCAGGTCTTGATGAATAATTAATGATGAAATCAAATTCATATACAGGTTTAATTATTGCACTGAGCATCATCAGTATTTGGGCAATCTGTTTGGTCAATTTCTTAAACTGGAATTTTACTTGGAGCAATCCTCTGCTTTACCTGGCCATCCTCTTGCAAATGCATCTTTATACGGGCTTGTTCATCACTGCCCACGATGCCATGCACGGCACCGTATCCCCCAATAAATCAGTCAATAATTTTATCGGCGGGCTTTGTACCATGCTGTATGCTTTATTTCCTTTCAGAAAGCTGTACACCAAGCACCATGAGCACCACCGCCATGTACATTCGGCAGCCGATCCAGATTATCATGATGGGAGTTTTCTTGCCTGGTATTTCAATTTCATCAAAACCTATATTACCTGGTGGCAAGTGGTGATCATGGCCACTATTTTCAATGTGCTCAAATTTTGGGTGTCTGAACCCAACCTGATTTTATTTTGGGTGCTACCGTCTTTATTAAGCACCTTACAACTATTTTATTTTGGCACCTGGTTGCCGCATCATGGAGAACATCAAAATAAACACCAATCTCGTTCTCAGCCTAAAAATCACCTTTTGGCATTTTTTACCTGTTATTTTTTCGGCTATCATTTTGAACACCACGATTCACCGGGGACACCTTGGTGGAAGTTGTGGCAGCTTAAATAATGCATTGGCTTACTCCTTTTGCATAATGTGTTTGTCATAAATAGAATTAATGTTACAACACTGGTTGTAAGCTTGTAGCTTTGTCATTTGATTTTTATCGCCCTATGAGACCTATCTTTATTCTTATTTTATTGTTGTTTACCAGCTTTTCGGCTTGGGCACAACGCAACGAGCTTAATGCAGGTGTCATTACCGGTACTGTTCGTGATGTACTTACCAATGAAACTCTTCCTGGTGTATCCGTAAACATCATCGGTACTACATTGGCTGCCAAAACCGATACTGCGGGTGTATATCGTTTCAAAAACATCAAACCCGGTTTGTACAATATCCAGTTCAGCTATGTGGGCTATAAAAAGAAGACCCAGTTTGATGTGCAGGTGGGCAATGCCCGCCCGGCAGTGGTGGACGTAAGTTTAGAAATGGAGGCTGCTGCCTTGGGAGAAGTCAAAATCAATGCACCCTTATTCATAAAACCGGTAGAAAGCCCGGTTTCTTTGCGTACCGTGGGAGCAACAGAGATCAAGCGGGTGCCTGGTGGAAACCGAGATATTTCCAGGGCCATTCAATCTTTGCCAGGTGTGGCAGCCCCGGTCAGTTTCCGTAATGATATTATTATTCGTGGTGGTTCACCTAGTGAAAACCGTTTTTATTTAGATGGGGTAGAAATTCCGAACATCAATCACTTTACCACCCAGGGAGCTTCTGGTGGTCCGGTGGGTATGATCAATGTGGATTTTATAAAGGAAGTGGATTTCTATTCCGGTGCATTTCCTGCCAACCGGGGCAACATGCTGAGTTCGGTGTTTGAATTCCGTCAGAAAGATGGCAGAAGCGACAAGTTCTCACCCACGCTCACGGTGGGCGCTACCGATTTGGCAGCTACTTTGGAAGGTCCGCTAGGCGAGAAAACCACCTTTCTGACCTCTTACCGTTACTCTTATCTACAAGGTTTGTTTAAGGTGTTGGGTTTGCCTTTTTTACCCGCTTACCAGGATTACCAGTTCAAGGTAAAACACAAGATCAATCCTAAAAATGAGCTTACACTGATTGGGCTTGGCGCCATCGACCGCTTTAAGCTGAACCTTTCTGCCAACGATACCGAAGCCAGCCAATACCTGGTAGACAATTTACCGGTGAACAGCCAGGACAATTATGCCATCGGTCTTACTTATAAAAATTTCAGAGCTAAGGGTAATTCCTTACTGGTTATTAGTAGAAATTACCTCCACAACCGGGCAGAGAAATTCCAGAACAATGATGAGACTAAACTCCAAACGCTGAATTACCAGTCGAAAGAGATTGAAAATAAAATCCGTTTTGAAAACAACAGCCTGATAGGTCCTTACAAGATTAATTTTGGGGCGGGTGTAGAAACTGGCGAATACAACACCAATACGGTGCAAATATTGCCATTAGGCTCAGAAATCTATACTTCGGCCATTGATTTGGTAAAGTATGGTTTATTTGCGCAGATCAGCCGTTCTGTTTTCGCCGATAAAGTGAACCTCTCTTTTGGTTTACGTGCCGATGCCAATACGTTTAACGATCAGATGAATAACTTGGCCAAGACCATTTCGCCAAGGCTTTCTGCCACCTACAATATCAACGAAAAGTTGAGTGTCAATGCCAACGCCGGTATCTACTATCAAATACCAACTTATACTTTGTTGGGCTACCGCCAGGGAAATGGTCCGCTGCTGAACACGAATGCACAGTATATCCAGTCGCAACAGGCTGTATTGGGTTTTGAATACAATACCCTAGAGGACACCCGTTTCACCATCGAGGGATTCTACAAATATTATGATCGTTACCCTATGGTCAGGGAATTAGGGGTGGATGTGCCGCTGGCCAACTTAGGGGCCGATTTTGGAGTGAACGGCAACCGCCAGCTGACTGGTTTTACACAGGGCCGCAGTTACGGGTTGGAGTTCCTGACCCAAAGACGTTTGAAAAAAGGTTTTTATGGCATCGCCTCCTTAACTCTTTTCCGCAGTGAGTTTCAAGACAATACCCAAACTTTCGTGCAATCATCTTGGAACAGCCGCTATATTGTCAGCATCACCGGGGGTAAGATACTGCCTAAAAACTGGGAAATTGGTACCCGTTTCCGTTTCAGCGGAGGTAGCCCGTATACGCCTTATGACCTGGAAGCGTCTTCACTAAAAAGCAATTTTGATACCTTCCCACAGGGCATTTCTGACTATACCCGTCTCAACCAAAACCGCTTAGATAATTTCTATCAGCTGGATTTAAGGATTGATAAAAAATATCCGTTTAAAAATTTTAGTCTGAATGTCTTTTTCGATGTACAGAATGCTACCAACCTGAAATATGAGCAAAGGCAGATCCTGGTCCTAGATCGCGATGCCAACGGACAGCCACAAACTGACCCCAATAATGCTAACCGATATAAAACCAAATTGATCAACGACCCGGGAGGTACTGTTTTACCGACCCTGGGTATTATATTTGAACTCTGATGAATAAAAAAGGAATTCTGTTAGTCAACTTAGGCACCCCCGATAGTCCAAAGGTTTCGGATGTACGTACGTATTTAGATGAATTTTTAATGGATGGGCGTGTGGTAGATGTACCCGCTCCTATACGTGCGCTGTTGGTAAAAGGAATTATTGTGCCCTTCCGCGGTCCTAAATCGGCCAAGACCTATAAAGCCATTTGGACGGAGAATGGTTCGCCATTAATGTATTACAGTGTACGTACTGCGCAATTGTTGCAAGAAAAGTTGGGAGAGGAGTATCATGTGGAGCTGGCCATGCGCTATCAGAATCCCTCTATCCAATCCGCTTTAGATAGGTTGAAGGCCGCCAAGGTGGACAGCATCAAAGTGATCCCTTTGTTTCCGCAATATGCTTCGGCTACCACCGGGTCGGTACATGACAAGGTAATGGAGATTGTGCGTACCTGGCAGGCCATTCCGGATATTTCGTTCCTGAATTCCTATTATGATGAGCCGGGAATCATCAAAAACTTCGCCGAAAACGGCAAGAAGTACCAGCCTGAAACCTACGATCATATTTTATTCAGCTTCCATGGCTTACCGCAACGTCAATTACGTAAAGGCGACGACAGCAAATCGCATTGCCTTAAGGTAGAGAACTGCTGCGAAACCCTTTGCGATAACAATAAATTCTGCTATTCGGCCCAATGTTACCAAACCGCCCGACTGATAGCTGAAGAATTAAACATCCCGAAAGAAAAATATACCATTTGCTTTCAATCACGTTTAGGTCGCGACCCTTGGGCACAGCCTTATACCAGCACGGTATTGGAAGACTTGGCGCATAAAGGTGTTAAAAATGTCTTGGTCTTCTGCCCGGCATTTGTTGCAGACTGCTTGGAAACCATTTTCGAAATCGCAGAAGAATACCAGGAAGAATTCGAAGAAATGGGTGGCGAGAAGGTGCAATTGGTAGAGAGCCTCAACGATCACCCGATGTGGATCGAAACGCTGGAACGCCTGGTTAAAAAGCCTTTATAAAATTTATTACTGAGTCGATTTAGGCGAGTATTTAATTGCTTCTCAGTTGCAGCCCGGAGCCCCGCAGGCACAGGCGCCTATTGCAGCAGCGCAGGTCAGCATCTGACATCAGCAGGCGCAAGTTGCGCAGTTGAAGTTAGCACTCTCTCAGGCGCAGGCGCATGTCACGCATTTGCAGGCGACACTATTGCACTTGCAGGCCCTGCTCGCAAAGGCGCAGGCGCTCGTTGCGTAGGCGCAGGTCCTTATTGCGCATAGGCAGGTGCTAGTTACGCAGTCGCAGTTAATGCTTGCGCAGCTGAAACCTGATCAAGCAGGGGTGGTCTTTCTTTTTACGCGTTCTTAGATATCTTTTGAGGACTTTTTCTGAAGCTTTTGCAGGATCAGTTCCGTTGCTCCGGTCCGGCTTTGTACATATTGTCTGGCTATGGTACCGGCTTTTTTGCAGTTGTCGGCAACCGCTAATTTTTGGAAAGTAATTGCCAGTTCCTCCGCATTCGCGATCTCAAACCCGGCACCTTCCGAAATTAAATCCTTAGCCTCCTGAAATTTTTGATAGTTCGGTCCAAAAATTACCGGAATGCCGTATGCCGCGGCTTCCAGCGTGTTGTGGATCCCCTTGCCGAATCCCCCGCCGATATAGGCGATATCGCCGTAAGCATACAGTGAGGAAAGCAGGCCTATGGAATCGATGATGATTATCGAGTTTTTAGTCGACTGATGACCGCCAACTACTGACTGTGGACTAGTTAGTTCTGAGTATTTGAGCCAAGAGCCTGGCTGTAACAAGCGACACAGGTTTTCGATACTGTTACTATTCACTTCATGCGGCGCAATGATCATTTTCCAATCCGGATGTTGCTGCAACAGTGTGGCCAGCAATAATTCATCCTCCGGCCAGGTACTACCGGCAACCAATGCCTTACTTTTACCTACAAAAGCGGCCACTTCAGCTAAATCCTTGTGGTTTACCGCCAGTTCGGTCACCCGGTCAAAACGGGTATCACCGGCCACGCTAACATTCTGGTGCCCCAATTGTGCGAGCAAAGCTTTGCTCTCTTCATTCTGTACAAAAAAGTGTTTCACAAAGCCAAGCATCTGGCGGTGCAGGCTGCCATACCACTTAAAAAACACTTGATCAGGCCTGAAAATGCTCGAGATCATATAGAGGGGGATGCCCTGACGGTGTAATTCGCGGAAATAAAAAAACCAGTATTCATATTTGGTGAATATGGCCATTTCGGGTTTGATCAAACGGATGAATGTAGCGGCGATTTGAGGGGTGTCAATTGGCAAATAAAACACCCGATCGGCACCCGTATAATTTTTTCGGATCTCGTATCCCGAAGGTGAAAAGAAAGTAACTGCGATCTTCAATTCTGGACGGGCTTTTTTTAAAGCCTCCATTACCGGGCGGCCCTGCTCAAACTCCCCTAACGAAGCAAAATGGAACCAAGCAGAGGAATTCCATCCCCGAGTTTCATGAGCGATTCGGTCTAATATGTGCTGTCTTCCCTGCACCCAAAGCTTTGCCTTTGGATGCCAAAAAGCGGCTATTCTCATCAATAATGAGAATACAGTAATCCCCAAACGGTACAAAAACAGCATGTAAATTCTTATCTTCGCCGAAGTTAATGTTAAATTACCTAAAAATTAATCTTACCGAATGAAAATAGCCGTAGTAGGAACAGGATACGTAGGTTTAGTAACAGGTACCTGCCTGGCCGAAACCGGCAATACCGTTAGCTGCGTAGACGTCAATGAGCAAAAGGTGGAAATGATGAAAGCGGGGAAGGTGCCTATCTACGAACCCGGCCTGGATGTGCTTTTTCATCGCAATATTGAGCAGGGCAGATTAAAATTTACCACCAGTTTAACCGAAGCCATTGCCGATGCCCAAATTATTTTCCTGGCTTTACCTACCCCGCCCGATGGCGATGGCGCTGCCGATTTGAGTTTCGTGCTGGGCGCTGCTAAAGATATTGCACAAATCATCAGCGATTATATAGTAGTGGTCACCAAATCGACCGTGCCGGTAGGAACCGCCGATAAGGTAAAAGCCGTATTTGCCGCCAATACCCAAGTAGAAGTGGATGTGGTCTCGAATCCTGAATTTTTAAGAGAAGGTGTAGCGGTGGAAGACTTCATGAAGCCAGACCGCGTGGTGGTGGGTACACAAAGCGAAAAAGCACAAAAACTCATGGCCGAACTGTATGGCCCTTATGTACGTCAGGGTAACCCCATCATTTTCATGGACGAACGCTCTTCAGAGCTGACCAAATATGCCGCCAATTCTTTTCTGGCTACCAAGATCTCCTTCATGAACGAGATCGCCAATTTATGCGAATTGGTAGGAGCCGATGTAGATGCCGTGCGCAGAGGAATTGGTTCGGATGATCGCATCGGTAAACGCTTCCTGTTTCCGGGCGTAGGTTACGGCGGCAGCTGTTTCCCAAAAGACGTACAGGCCCTTGCCAAATCGGCCGATGAAAATCAATACGATTTCAAGATCCTGGATGCGGTAATGGAAGTAAATGAGATCCAGAAGAAGATCCTTTCAGATAAGGTAAAAAGCTATTTTAAAGCAGATGTAAAAGGCAAAAGGTTTGCCCTTTGGGGATTGGCATTCAAGCCCGAAACCGACGATATCCGCGAAGCACCAGCCTTATACATCATTGATGAATTGGTGAAGGCAGGAGCAAGCATCTGCGCCTTTGATCCGGAGGCGATGCCAAATGTGAAGAAATTATTGGGCGATCAAATCAGCTATGCAGACAATGCCTACACCGCTTTAGAGGAAGCCGATGCTTTGCTGATTGTAACCGAATGGTCTTTGTTCCGCAATCCGGATTTTGATTTGATGGAACAGAAACTCAAACAAAAAGTCATATTTGACGGACGTAATTTATACGACTTACAAAAAATGATCGATTTGGGTTTTTATTACAATAGTATTGGGCGTAAATTAATCCAATCATGAGCAGAAAACGCGTACTGATTACCGGAGCTGCCGGTTTCTTAGGCTCACACCTCTGCGACCGTTTCATCAAGGAAGATTACCATGTCATAGGCATGGATAACTTGATTACCGGTGATTTACGAAATATAGAACACCTGTTCAAGCTGGAGAACTTTGAGTTTTACCACCACGATGTTTCCAAGTTTGTGCATGTACCCGGCGAATTGGATTATATCCTGCATTTTGCCTCGCCGGCCAGCCCCATCGATTACCTGAAAATCCCGATCCAGACCTTAAAGGTTGGCTCATTGGGTATACATAACCTGCTGGGTTTGGCAAGAAATAAAAAATCCAGAATCCTGATCGCCTCCACTTCCGAAGTATATGGCGACCCGACCATGAATCCGCAACCCGAAGAATATTGGGGTAATGTAAATCCGGTTGGGCCAAGGGGAGTTTATGATGAAGCCAAGCGCTTTCAGGAGGCCATGACCATGGCTTATCATACTTTCCATGGACTGGAAACCCGTATTGTCCGCATCTTCAATACCTATGGTCCGCGAATGCGTTTGAATGATGGCCGGGTATTGCCTGCCTTCATCGGACAGGCTTTGCGTGGTGAAGATTTAACGGTTTTTGGCGACGGTTCTCAAACTCGTTCCTTCTGTTATGTGGACGATTTAGTGGAGGGTATTTATCGTTTGCTGCTTTCTGACTATGTGCTTCCCGTAAACATTGGTAACCCTGATGAGATCACGATCAAAGAGTTTGGCGAGGAGATCATCAAGCTGACCGGTACCAAACAAAAAATGGTTTTTAAACCTTTACCAACCGACGATCCAAAACAGCGGAGACCGGATATCACAAAGGCCAAAGAAATTTTAGGTTGGGAGCCTAAAGTAGGCCGGGCAGAAGGATTAAAAGTTACATACGATTACTTTAAATCGCTTCCTGAGCAAGAGATACAGCATAAGGATTTCAGTTATTATAATAAATAATGAAAAAGATCAAGGTGTTGGTGACAGGTGGAACCGGTTATATTGGTTCACATACGGTGGTGGAGTTGATCGAGGCAGGGTATGAGCCGATCATTGTGGATAACCTGAGCAATTCGTCGGTGAAGATCATTGAACAGATCGAAAAAATTACCGGGGTCGTTCCAGTATTTCACAACCTGGATCTCTGTGATGAAGCAGCCACCACACAGTTTCTGCAGGAACAACAGATCGATAATGTTATTCACTTTGCTGCTTTCAAGGCCGTAGGCGAATCGGTAGCTGAGCCGCTGAAATATTACCGCAACAATTTTTATTCCCTGATCAATCTCTTGACTACCTGTGCAGAAAGGCCTGTTAACTTTGTTTTTTCATCCAGCTGCACGGTTTACGGTCAACCCAAACATTTACCCGTAGCAGAGGATGCTCCTATACAGCCTGCAGAATCGCCCTATGGCAATACCAAACAAATTGCTGAAGAGATTCTCAGGGATAGTGCTCAGGTCAATCAAAATTTGAATATCATTTCACTAAGATACTTTAATCCGGTAGGCGCTCATGCTTCGGCCCTGATTGGCGAACTGCCTATCGGGATACCGCAGAATCTGGTGCCTTTCATCACTCAAACTGCCATTGGCAAACGCGAATCGCTAACGGTTTTTGGAGATGACTATAATACCCCTGATGGCAGCTGCATCCGCGATTATATCCACGTGGTAGATTTGGCCAGGGCGCATGTTGCTTCACTAAGAGCTTTGCAGGATAGCAAAACCTTGAATTACGAAGTGTTCAACATCGGTACGGGAAAAGGGAGTTCCGTTTTGGAAGTCATTAAAGCTTTTGAAAAAGTAAGTGGAGAAAAATTAAATTATACCATCGGCTCACGCCGCCCGGGAGATATTGAACAAATTTGGGGCGAGGTGAAAAAAGCCGAACAAAAACTGGGCTGGAAAGCCGAACTCGGTTTAGAAGAGATGATGCGTTCGGCATGGGCCTGGGAACAATACATAGCTGAATATCCTATCGTATGAAAAAAATTATCATTACCGGCGGTGCCGGATTCATCGGTTCACACGTTGTACGCCGTTTTGTAAACACCTATCCTGATTATCAGATCATCAATTTAGACAAGCTCACTTATGCCGGTAATTTGATGAACTTGAAGGATATCGAACAGCGGCCCAATTACCGCTTTGTAAAAGGTGATATTGTGGATGCAGCATTTATTGATCAACTTTTTGCCGCGGAGCAACCCGATGCGGTGATCCACCTGGCGGCCGAATCGCATGTGGACCGTTCGATCAGCAATCCTACTGAATTTGTGATGACCAATGTATTGGGTACGGTTAATTTATTGAATGCCGCCCGTAAACACTGGACGGGTCGTTACGATCAAACACGTTTCTATCACGTTTCTACCGATGAGGTTTATGGCGCCTTGGCAATGGATTCGGGTATGTTTACAGAAACCACTGCTTATGATCCGCATAGTCCTTATTCGGCATCTAAAGCCAGTTCCGACCATTTTGTACGGGCCTATCATGATACTTACGGCATTGATGCCGTAATTTCTAATTGCTCTAACAATTACGGGTCGCACCATTTTCCGGAGAAACTGATTCCGCTGGCTATCCATAACATCAAAAACAATAAATCTATTCCGGTTTACGGAAAAGGTGAAAATATACGCGACTGGCTCTGGGTAGAAGACCATGCCCGTGCCATTGATGTGATCTTCCATCAGGCGAAAGCCGGCTCTACTTACAATATTGGCGGGCATAATGAATGGAAAAACATCGATCTCATTCATCTACTTTGTCAAATTATGGACCGTAAACTGGGTCGTGCAGAGGGAGAATCGGCAAAATTGATTACCTATGTTACCGACCGTGCCGGCCACGATTTGCGCTATGCCATTGATGCCTCTAAATTGAAAGATGAATTGGGCTGGGAGCCGAGTTTACAATTTGAAGAAGGTTTGGAAAAAACGGTGGATTGGTACCTCAGTAATGAAGAATGGCTGAATGAAGTTACCTCAGGCCATTATCAAGCCTATTATCAGGAGCAGTACGCTAAGCGATAGTTTGGATTTTGCAGTATAGAGTTTGGACTTGGTTTTTCAAGACTCCAAACTCACAATTCACAACTCCTTTGGTTCCAGCCCCGGTTTGGCATAAGCCAAGCGTCCGATCTTTTGGGTGGTATGATAACTGTCTAACCCTGCACAGGTGATGCTGCCTGCTTTTTCCAGGTCCACGTAACCATCGTCGTTAATCAGGCTTTCGTCCAGTTGAATGAGTTCAATTTCGCCGATGATCACTTTCGTATCATTAACGGTGAGTGGCAAGGCCTCTCTTAATTTCAAGCCAATTTTAATGCTTGCTGCTTTCACAAATGGCACGGGGAAATTACCGATCATTTCCGGTTCGAAACCACAAGCTTCAAACTCCGACTCGCCCGAAAGGTAACGTGCACTGGTTTGATGGGCTTGTTTATAATATGTTTCCTGGATGTTATTCAGCGTATAATAACCGGTTTTCAGAATATTTTCGAGCGTATCATGCTCAGGCCCTTTTGGTCTGATGATGTGACCCAGTAGGGGTGGGTGGGCTCCTACGTGGAAAATGGAATTAAAAATGGCCAGATTCGGTTTCCCATCCGCACTGATGCTGCCTAATAATTGCACACTTTTAAAACCCGAAAGGCTATTGATGAAAGTGGTACGGAAACGTTTTTCCTGTGCGGCTATGTCGGCTGCTGTAAAAATTCTCATAAAGATTTAATAGTTGATAAACCACCATCTACTGCTAAAATTTGTCCAGTCATCCAGGCGCTGTCATCACTCAATAAAAATAAAGTCGCTCCGGCCATATCATCGGTACGGCCAATACGGCCCAGCGGGTGGCGTTTTGCTGAAGCTTCTTGTTTTTCGGGGCTGGATAACAATTGTGCAGCCAAAGGAGTATTGGTTAGAGATGGGGCAATTACATTGAAGCGAACATTGCTACCGGCAAATTCAGCAGCTAAAGATAAAGCGAGTCCTTCCAGGGCTCTTTTCGAGGTTGCCACTGAAGCATGGAAATTCATCCCTTGTCCGGCAGCCACCGTACTGTACAAGACTACACTTGCATTGCCCGAGCGTTTTAAAGCGGGGATGGCCTGGCGGATGGCCCGGATGGCACCCATTACGTTTAGTTGAAAATCGTTTAAGAAATCTTCATCGCTGATGCGTGCAAAAGGCTTCAGGTTGATACTGCCTGGGCAGTAAACCAAACCGTGCAATTCTTCGGGTAAAATCGGATTTAAATCAGCCGCAGGATCTGTAGCATCCCATAACAATTTAGCATTCGCACTTCGAGAGGCAGTAATGGTATTCGCCCCCGCTTGGTTGAGGCGATCGGCTACCTCGGCTCCAATGCCCGAGCTGGCTCCAATGATGAGTATGTTTTTGGCTGTTAATCCTTTCATATTTTTTCTATAAAACTCACACAAAGGTATCTCAAATGTAAAGTCAAATCGATTTTCGTTAAAATCTTACATATACATGATAAAAAATGAACCTTTTCAGACTTTGCTTCGTTCGTTTTGCCAAATATTTGTAGGGTGAAGTTTATCAATCCACATCAACTGCCTGTAAAGCAATGCATGGTTTGCGAAAAGCCCTTCACTTGGCGGAAGAAATGGGAGAAAAATTGGTCAGATGTTAAATATTGCAGCGAAAAGTGCCGCCGACAGCGAAAGAATGCCTAATTTTATAATAAAAGAATGAGTAAGCGGATATTAGTTTGGTTTCGGAAAGATTTGAGGGTACACGATAATGAGGTGTTATTGGAAGCTACTCAAAAAGGCGACGCCATTATACCAGTTTATTGCTTCGACCCCCGTCATTACGGCCCAAGTGAATACCCTGCACAAAAGACCGGCGCTATTCGTGCACAATTCATCGTTGAAAGTGTTCATGATTTGAAATTATCTTTACAAAGATTAGGTGGCGATCTCATTACCGTAATTGGCAAGCCTGAAGAGGAGATCCCAAAATTAGCGGCTCAATATCAGGTAAGCGAGGTGTATCATCACCGTGAAGTAGCATGGGAAGAAAAACAAGTTTCCGATAGAGTAGAAGAGGCACTGTGGAAGCAGCAAATTAATCTGAAACACTTTATCGGCCATACACTCTATCACAAAGAACATTTACCATTCCCGATCAAGGACATTCCGGATGTGTTTACCAATTTCCGCAAGAAAGTAGAGCGGGAAAGTTTTGTGCGTCCCTGCTTTGATTTGGTTCAGTCCATCAAAGTGCCCGCGGATATGGTATGCAGCCCTGTCCCTGGTCTTTCTGATCTAGGTTATCAGGCTCCGGAGCGTGATGAAAGAGCGGTCTGGGAGTTTAAAGGCGGTGAAACAGAGGGTTTGAAGCGTATGCATCATTATTTCTGGGAAGCCGATGCCTTGAGAAACTATAAAGAAACACGCAATGGTTTGCTGGGTGCCGATTATTCTTCCAAATTTTCTCCATGGATTGCCCTGGGCTGTTTATCGCCAAGAGAAGTGTATTGGGAAGTAAAAAAATACGAATCGGAACGAATCGCCAACGATTCTACCTATTGGCTGGTATTTGAGTTGCTTTGGCGGGATTACTTTCGCTTCATGTTCAAAAAGTACGGCAATAAATTTTTTCAGAAAACCGGATTTAAGGGTCAGGAGTTGCCAGAAGCCCCCAATCAACAGGAGCTGTTTGATCGCTGGAAAAACGGAAAAACGGGCATTCCTTTTATTGATGCCAACATGCATGAATTGAATGCAACTGGTTTTATGAGTAACCGCGGCAGACAGAATGTGGCGAGCTATTTGGTCAAAGATTTAAAGGTAAACTGGACCTGGGGAGCTGCTTATTTTGAGGAAAAGCTGATCGATTATTGTCCGGCAAGTAATTGGGGTAATTGGGCTTATGTAGCTGGAGTGGGTAATGATCCAAGAGAAGATCGTTATTTCAATATTGCGAAACAGGCACAAACCTATGATCCGAAGGGAGCATATGTAGCTTATTGGTTAGATCAATCGGAAACATCCGTCTTGGTTTAACCTGAACGGGGCCTTGATGGACCAAATTCATCCCTGTTTTTTCGAATTTAACATCTTATTAATTAAAATAACTTATTTATACTACCTTATATTAGGTATTTCTTTTGAAACCCGCTATTTTTTGTTTAAAAGCCTTAATTTCGTACTGCTGATATTTGTATAACAAGCAATGGATAAACTATCATACCTAAATCCCGCCAACGCCAACTATATCGATTCCATTTATCAATCTTATAAAGAGGATCCGGAATCTGTAGAATATGGCTGGCAGAAATTTTTCGAAGGTTTCGATTTTGGTCGTGGCTCAGAAGCGAGCACCGTAAGTAACGAAACGCCTCAACATTTCCTGAAAGAGATCAATGTGTTGAACTTGATCAATGCTTATCGCAGTAGAGGACATTTGTTTACCAAAACCAATCCGGTTCGAGAGCGGAGAAAATATTTCCCTGGAAAAGAGCTCAGCACCTTTGGTTTAGCCGATGAAGATTTAGACATTGTTTTTAATGCCGGTGTAGAGGTGGGATTAGGTCCGGCCAAACTTCGCGACATTGTGGCGCTATTGGAGCAAACTTATTGTGAATCGATAGGTGCCGAATATAAATACATCCGCAATCCTGAAAAGATCAAATGGTTTGAAGAAAGGATGGAGCGGGAGCGTAATACGCCTAATTTCAGTTTAGAAACTAAAAAACGCATCCTCAATAAACTCAATGAAGCGGTGGTGTTTGAGAATTTTTTGGGCACTAAGTTTTTAGGTCAGAAAAGATTTTCACTAGAGGGAGCCGAGTCGTTAATTCCGGCTTTAGATTCTGTAATAGAAAAAGGTGCCGATTTAGGTATCCAGGAATTTGTGATCGGGATGGCGCATCGCGGCCGACTGAACGTTTTGGCCAATATCATGGGTAAAACCTATAAAGATATTTTCTCTGAATTTGAGGGGAAGGGTTATGATGAGAATACGCCTTTCGGCGGAGATGTGAAATATCACCTGGGTTACTCGACCGACGTTGAGACTGGTTCGGGTAAAAAGGTGCACTTGAGTTTGTGCCCTAATCCTTCACACTTAGAGGCCGTTGATCCGGTGGTAGAAGGAGCTACCCGTTCAAAAATGGATTTCAAATACTTGGGTGATTATCAAAAAATTGCCCCGATTTTGATTCATGGCGATGCCTCCGTTGCTGGTCAGGGTATTGTTTACGAAGTTTTACAAATGGCCAAACTCGATGGTTATAAAACAGGCGGAACCATCCATTTGGTAATCAATAATCAGGTTGGCTTTACAACCAACTTTAAGGATGCACGTTCTTCAACTTACTGTACCGATTTGGCAAAAGTGACGCTTTCACCTGTTTTTCATGTGAATGGCGATGATGTGGAAGCCTTGGTTTACGCCATCAACATGGCAGTAGAGTATCGTCAGAAATACCATAATGATGTGTTCATAGATATTTTATGTTACCGTCGCTACGGCCATAATGAGTCGGATGAACCTAAATTTACTCAACCATTATTGTACAAAGCCATTGAGAAGCATCCGAACCCAAGAGAGATTTACAACCAAAAATTGACGGCTCAGGGTGATGTAGATGCCAATTTGGCTAAAGAAATGGAGAAAAATTTCCGTGCGCTATTGCAGGAGAGGTTGAATGAATCAAAAGAAGATCAACATTTTTCCCAGTCAAATACTGTTTTTTCAGGAGCTTGGACCGGATTGCGTTTAGCTAAACCGGAAGATATGCTGAAACCAGCAGACACCGCCATTGATGAAAAAACTTTTCTCAAAATAGCTCAAATTATCACGGCTCTGCCTGCAGACAAGAAGTTTTTCCGGAAGATTGAAAAGTTGTTTGAAGATCGGCGCAAAATGGTGGCCGAAAAAACTTTTGATTGGGCAATGGGGGAGTTGATGGCCTACGGCACGCTGTTGAACGAAGGGCATCGCGTTAGAATTAGTGGTCAGGATGTGGAAAGAGGAACTTTTTCACATCGCCATGCGGTTTTAAAGCTGGAAGATTCTGAAGAAGAGTACATTCCATTAGCACAATTGAATCAGGGCAATCAGGCAAAATTCGAGATCTATAATTCGCACCTTTCAGAATATGGTGTTTTAGGTTTTGAATATGGATACGCCTTGGCTAATCCTACTGCTCTAACCATTTGGGAAGCTCAGTTTGGCGATTTCTTTAACGGCGCACAAATTATTGTAGACCAGTTCATTGCCAGTGCTGAAACCAAGTGGCAGCGTTCCAATGGTTTGGTAATGTTGCTGCCTCATGGTTATGAGGGACAGGGTCCTGAGCATTCCTCTGCTCGTATTGAACGTTTCATGGAATTGTGTGCCGATCACAACATTCAGGTGGCTAATTGTACCAGCCCTGCCAACTATTTCCATCTTTTGCGTCGCCAGCTGAAACGTGATTTCCGTAAGCCATTGGTAGTATTTACCCCGAAGAGTTTGTTACGCCATCCGCTTTGCGTAAGTCCGCTTGACGAATTCACCAAGGGTGGCTTTAGAGAAGTGATCGATGATAGCTTTGTTAAAGCCGAGGACGTAAAGCGGATTTTATGCTGTACCGGTAAAATCTATTACGATCTGCTGGAAAAACAACAGGCAGATCAACGGAAAGATGTAGCCATTGTGAGACTGGAGCAATTGTACCCTACTCCAATTGAGCAGCTGGAGGCCCTCAAATCGAAATATAAAAATGCCAAAGAACTTATTTGGGTTCAAGAGGAGCCGGAAAACATGGGTGCTTGGCCTTATTTGTGCCGCAAATTGAGAAAAACGTCCTTGGAGATGGAGGTGATCTCTCGTCGCGAAAGCAGCAGTACCGCTACAGGATATGCTAAACAACACGTATCACAGCAGTTGTACATCGTAGGAAAAGCTTTTGAAAGTGAAGCCGGCGAAAAAGTAGAAAAAGCGGTCAAAAAATCGACCAAAAAAATCGCAGATATTGATTAATACTATTCAAAATAAATAACAATGAGCTTAACAATTAAAGTTCCGCCGGTAGGCGAATCCATAACCGAAGTAGTTTTATCCCGTTGGATTAAACAGGATGGAGATTTTGTAGAAATGGATGAAATTATTGCCGAATTGGAATCGGATAAAGCCACTTTTGAGTTAACCGCCGAAAAGGCCGGTGTACTTAAAACAGTTGCCAAAGAGGGCGATACCCTTGCCATTGGCGCTCCGGTTTGCACCATTGAAGAAGGTACTGCTGCTCCAGCCGCTCCAAAGGCAGAACCCGAAGCTGCGCCAGCCGCAGCTCCGCTTGAGAAGGCTGCCCCTGCAGCGCATAAAACCAGTAGTTATGCGGCCGGTGCACCATCGCCTGCAGCAGCTAAAATTTTAGCTGAAAAAGGCTTAGATGCGGTCGCGGGAACTGGTGTGGGCGGAAGAGTAACTAAAGAAGATGCGTTAAAAGCTGCCCCTGCTGCAAAACCTGCTCCGGTTGCTCCAGCTAAAACTACTGCTCCGGCTCCGGCAGGTGCAAGGGCTGAGCGTTGTGAAAAAATGTCTTCATTGCGTAAAACAGTTGCCAAGCGTTTGGTAGCCGTGAAAAATGAGACAGCCATGCTCACCACCTTTAACGAAGTGGATATGCAGCCAATTATGGACATCCGTGCTAAATACAAGGATAAATTCAAAGAGAAATTTGGGGTAGGATTGGGTTTTATGTCCTTCTTCACCAAAGCTGTTTGTGAGGCATTAAGAGAGTTCCCTGCCGTAAATGCACGCATTGAAGGTGAAGAAATCGTTTATAGTGATTTTGTGGACGTTTCAATTGCGGTATCAGCACCAAAAGGCTTGGTGGTCCCTGTCATTAGAAATGCAGATGGATTGAGTTTAGCTCAAATTGAGCAAGCTGTGGTTGATTTGGCTACTAAAGCACGTGATAATAAATTGGCCATCGACGAAATGACCGGCGGTACCTTTACGATTACCAACGGTGGGGTATTTGGTTCAATGATGTCGACACCAATCATCAATGCGCCTCAATCAGCGATTTTAGGTATGCATAATATTGTAGAGAGACCGGTTGCCATTAATGGTCAAGTGGTAATCCGCCCGATGATGTATGTAGCACTTTCATATGATCACCGCATCATTGATGGCCGCGAATCAGTTGGTTTCTTGGTGAGAGTGAAGCAATTGCTCGAAGATCCGGCCAGATTGCTTTTAGGAGTTTAATCTACTTAAATAAAAAAGGGCCCTTAAGGCCCTTTTTTATTAGAATCTAGTGATACTTCCCGATCCTGATTTTTGAATCACGATCGAAGGATTTCCACCATATCGGATGCTTCCCGATCCACTGATACTTCCATTTATACTCTGTTCTACGTACATTTCTGTATTACCTGAACCGGAAATGGAAACATTGGCTGATTTAGTTTTAAAATCTCTTGCCCTTAAACTGCCCGAACCGCTGATGCTTAAATCGGTAGTTTGTGAACTTCCACTTAAGTTGATAGATCCAGAACCGCTGATTACTCCGTTGAAGTTAATGGTTTCGGTGTTAAGCGTTAAATTGCCAGATCCGCTTACCACGCTGATGAAATTGGGCGCTTTTAAATTGCCATTCACCACCATTTTGCCGCTACCGCTTAAAATAAGGTTCGAAAGTACTTTTGCTGTAATGTAAATATTTACACGCTCACGGTCTGATCGGTTCCAGTCCCACATTCGCCTTTTGGCTTTGTACTGTATTTTTAAAACCCCTTTTTCAATTTTTGTTTCGATATCGTTGAGGATTTCTTCTTCACCCTCTAATCTTAAACTCTCTTTTTCACCGATGGTGACATAAACATTAAAATTTCCGCCGCTTGCAATACCAGTAAAATCGGCAACCGTTCTTTCTTGTTTAATTTCGTTTTCCTGATTGGTGTGGACAGCAACAGGTGTTGATTGCGCTTGCTGTAGTGTGAGGCAAGCAAAGGCTAAACTAAGGATGATTCTTTTCATATCGTTTTATTCAGATTTTTTAATTAGACGTCTGATTGTATGAATAAGTTGCAGCCTAATTTATTTTTTTAGTTTGGACATAGAAATTTAGTTCGTCAACCTTAAAAAATGCTTCCTCAACATCTTTAAGAAAGATCGTTTTTTTCTTGGTGCTGGGTTTGAGTCTGACAGATTTAGTCTGATTGATTTGAACATCAATCGGCATCGCAAAATCTTTTACATCAGCAATCCATTGATAATCGAGGCGCTTGCCTTTCAGTTGGTACTTGAACTTTGGAATGGTTGTATTTCGGAGATATTGATCAAAAACAGGTTTCAAATTTACTCCAGAGTGACGGCTAATATAATTCTCTATCTCTGCACTTGTGCAGGTTTTTAAGCCAAATTCAGCGTTGATGCCTCTTAAAATTTGACGCCATTGCTCATCATCATTAAGGATACTCCTGATGGTATGCAGTAGGTTGGCGCCTTTAGGATACATATCGCCCGAACCCTCCTGGTTTACATCATAGGGCCCAATGATGGGGCGGTCATTTCGAATATTTTTCCTAAGCCCGTTCAAGTATTTGGCCCCAGCTGCTTTTCCTTGCTGGCATTCTACAAAAAGTCCCTCTGAGTAGGAAGTGAAACCTTCGTGAATCCACATATCGGCAATATCTTTGGATGTAACGTGATTGCCAAACCATTCATGTCCTGTTTCGTGGATAATGATATAATCCCATTTTAATCCCAGACCGGTACCCGATAAATCGCGACCCAAATAGCCTTTTCGATATTTATTACCATAGGCTACGGCACTTTGGTGTTCCATGCCGAGGTATCCGGTTTCCACCAATTTAAATCCGTCCTGGTAAAATGGATAAGGGCCAAACCAGTATTCAAAACATTTAAGCATGGGTTTTACATCTGCCTCAAAATGGCTTTTGGCCTTGTCCAGATTTTCCTCCAAAACATAAAAATCGAGGCTGAGCGCTCCTTTTTCTCCCATAAAAGTGTCGCTGAAATGAGCGTATTTGCCAATGTTAAACGTGACATCGTAGTTATTGATCGGGTTGGCAACAAACCAATCGTAACGGGTGTAGCCTTCGCCATCCTTCACTCTGTTGACCAAGCGTCCATTAGAAATATCTTGCAAAGAATCGGGCACGCTGATGCTGATCATCATGCTGTCTACTTCATCTGACTGATGGTCTTTGTTAGGCCACCAGGAGCTGGCTCCAAAACCCTGGCAAGCTACCCCCAGCCATGGGTTACCCGCCGAATCTTTCTTATAAACAAATCCTCCGTCCCAGGGGGCGTTTTTGGCAATGGTCGGTTTCCCGCCATAAACCACCGTAAAACGTTCTTTGCTGCCTTTTTTGATGGTATTCGGGAAGCTCACAAAAACTGCATTGAATTCTCGTTTGAAAGGTAATTCTTCGCCTCGATAGATTACTTTCTCAATTTTTAAATTCTCAAAAAGATCAAATTGTAGCTGATTGAAATCTTGCGTGGCAGTAAATCTGAACTCATTAGAACCTGAAATGGATTGATTGGCGATATCCATTTTTACCTTGAGGTGGTAATAATTGATGTCATAACAAGTTCTAAAGCTGGTTAACTGACCCCTTAATGAGTCGGCACGGCTAAATTTCATTTTAGCGGTGTTTAACTGTGCTTTACTAATAATTGATAAGGCAATGAAAATGCCTGTGCAAAGGAGTTTTAACTTCATGATTTAAACTGGGATAACTAAGATAATATTTTGCTGCAATTAATCGCTTTAAATTTCCCAAAAGCCTGCTGAATACTTAAATTTGCCACCAACAATAAATTCAGATACATGCAATACGATGTTGTAGTGATAGGTAGTGGTCCCGGTGGATATGTAGCCGCCATCCGATGTGCCCAATTAGGTTTAAAAACTGCCATTGTGGAGAAATACGCCACATTTGGTGGAACGTGTTTAAACGTGGGTTGCATCCCATCCAAGGCTTTATTAGATTCCTCAGAGCATTACCATAATGCCGCTCATACTTTTCAAACCCATGGCATCAAACTAAAAGATTTGAAAGTTGACATGCCGCAAATGATTAAGCGGAAAAATGAAGTAGTGGAGCAAACTACAGCGGGTATTGTATATCTCTTTAAGAAAAATAAGATCACTTCCTATCAAGGGCATGGATCTTTTCTAGATAAAAACACGATTAAAATCAGTAAAGCAGATGGAAGTGCTGAAAACATCACTGCTAAAAATGTGATCATTGCTACCGGTTCTAAACCAACCGAGCTGCCTTTTATTTCAGTAGACAAAAAACGGATCATTACTTCTACTGAGGCCTTAAATCTCCAAGAAGTGCCAAAACACCTGATTTTAATTGGGGGCGGAGTAATAGGATTGGAATTGGGTTCAGTTTATGCTCGATTGGGAGCCAAAGTAACCGTGGTGGAATTTGCAGATAGCATCATCAGCACCATGGACAAAACTTTAGGCGCCGAATTACTCAGATCGTTGAAGAAATTAGGCATGGAGTTTTTGCTCGGACATAAAGTCACCGGTGCCAGCGTAAAAGGAAATAAAGTTACTGTTACTGCCGATGATCCGAGCGGCAAAGGCATCAGCCTGGAAGGCGACTACTGCTTACTGGCGGTAGGCCGTACAGCTTACACCGAAGGATTAGGTTTAGAAAACATCGGATTGACTGTTGAAGAGCGTGGTAAAAAAATCACCGTTGATGAACACCTGCAAACCAAAGTTCCGGGTATTTATGCCATTGGTGACGTAGTTCGCGGAGCCATGCTTGCTCATAAAGCAGAAGATGAGGGCGTTTTTGTGGCTGAATACATTGCCGGTCAAAAACCGCATATCAACTATAACCTGATACCAGGTGTGGTGTATACCTGGCCAGAGGTGGCTAGTGTAGGTTATACCGAAGAACAGCTCAAAGAGCAAGGCAAAAAATACAAAGTAGGTTCATTCCCTTTCAAAGCCAGCGGACGTGCCAGAGCCAGTATGGATACCGATGGTTTGGTAAAAGTATTGGCTGATGCCGAAACCGACGAATTATTGGGTGTGCACATGATTGGACCGCGTGTAGCCGATGTAATTGCAGAAGCGGTGGTAGCTATGGAATTCCGTGCTTCTGCGGAGGATATTGCCAGAATCTGCCATGCTCACCCTACTTTTACCGAAGCATTTAAAGAAGCGGCACTGGCAGCAACTGAGAATCGAGCCATTCACATTTAAGATTTGATGAATATACTCTTGGCGATGGGCATCATGTTACTTACAATTGTAGGCATGGAATGCTTTTCGTGGTTCATTCATAAATTTTTGTTTCATGGGCCACTTTGGTTCATCCATAAATCTCACCATCAGGAGCGACATGGGTTTTTTGAGTGGAATGATATTTTTAGCTTACTTTTCGCCGCTTTATCCATTTATTTGATGTATGGCTACCGCGATAACTTGGCTGCTCCCTTTTGGATAGGGGCGGGCATTTCAGTTTACGGGATCATCTATTTTATTTTTCACGATTGGTTCATTCATAACCGCTTTAAAGCTTTTAAAACAAAGAATACCTATTTATTGGCCATCAGAAGGGCACATAAGATGCACCATAAGTCGATTGAAAAAAATCCTTCTGAAGAATTTGGGTTACTTTACGCCTCGAGAAAATATTTTAAAAAGTGAAAGATTCGAGCTCAATGTCCTTCCTCCGCGAACGTGTTTCTTTAAAGAACCATAACACCTTTGGCGTGGAGGCCCAGGCCCAATGGTTTGCCGAAATTCAATCTGAGGCAGATTTAATTGAATTATTTGCCGATCCCAAGTTTCAGCAACTCCCGCTCCTGGTTTTGGGTGGCGGTAGCAATATGCTGTTCACAAAAAACTTTGATGGCCTGGTGGTGTGGATGAACAATAAAGGGATTTGGTACGATCTGGATGGAGATGAGGTGTTGCTGAGTGCCGCTGCCGGAGAAGTATGGAACGATTTGGTCAACTATGCGGTTGATCATGGTTTTTCAGGCATGGAAAACCTCAGTTTAATTCCCGGAACCGTAGGTGCATCGCCCGTTCAAAATATTGGCGCTTATGGGGTGGAGTTAGATACTATTTTTGAATCGTGCCGTGCATTTGAAATTAAAACAGGGAGGTTCCGGACTTTCACTAAGGCCGAATGCGGATTCTCTTACCGGGAAAGTATTTTTAAGCAGGAACTGAAAGGTCAATACATCATCACCGAAGTATCTTATCGCTTGAAAGAACATCCGGAACTGCATACCAGTTACGGGGCCATTCGTGATGAATTGAGCCGCCGACAAATCACACAACCTACCATAAAAGATATCTCCGAAGTCGTTTCGGCCATCAGGGTAAGTAAACTTCCGGATCCCTCCACGATTGGGAATGCAGGTAGTTTTTTCAAAAATCCAATTATTTCTATCGATAAATTCAGACAGCTACAGTCTGTTTTTCCAGACATTGTACATTACCCTGCCGGACCTGATAAAATTAAATTAGCAGCCGGTTGGCTAATTGAGCAATGTGGTTGGAAAGGGAAAATTAAAGGCCAAACCGGAACCTGGAAAAATCAGGCCTTGGTATTGGTAAATGTCGGAAACGCTACTGGTAAAGAGGTTTTTGCCTTTTCGGAAGAAATCATTCAAAGTGTATTGGAGCGTTTCCAGATCGCCCTCGAACGTGAGGTGAACGTCATTTAATCAAGCATTTTTCTGGTCTTTTTTGTACTCAAATCGTGTTTAGACACAATTTAGGGGCATGCCATTTGTCTAATTGGGGATGAAAAACAGTTCAAAAAAGTTGGTTTAGACTTGTTTGAATAAATATCTACCTAAAATGAAGACTATGACAAAGATTGAGTTCAATACCTTGGTCATGCGTCAAGCTGGTTCGTTAAAAATGTATGCCCTGCATTTTACGCACGATGCTGAAGACGCCAATGACCTGGTGCAAGACACACTGCTAAAAGCCATCACCTATTACAATAAGTTCAAAGAGGGCACCAATCTGAAGGGATGGCTGTATACCATCATGAAAAATACTTTTATCAATAATTATCGTCGATTTGTGAAGGTGAGTAGTTTCATTACCAAGTCTGACGAAATCTCTTCTCCTAATTTGTTGTACAGTTCGGCAAAAAATCAGGGAGAATCTAAATTTATTATGGATGATATTTTACATGCCATGGAAAAGCTCCCGGAGGAATATTTTATCCCTTTTATCAGGTACTACGAAGGGCACAAGTACCACGAAATTGCCGATTACCTGGGCATTCCGATCGGTACGGTTAAAACGCGAATTCATGTGGCCAGGAAACTTTTAAAGAAAAGTTTAAAACCCTACGATACCCTCGGAAACAAAAGAGTTTTTTGCCATGATTAATCGGTAAAACTTCAGAGTGGTTCATTCTTTTGGAGTTTACTTCTCGAGCACTTGTTTTAAACTTTTGAGCCCTGCATCGTATTCCTTCCCGATCATCCGGTTGAAGAATAAGGTATACATCCAATTGTCAAAAAAACCATCATTATTACCCTCCATGGTCCAGCTCACTTTACTTTTGCCGGGTGCAGTGCTTTCAAAATAGAAATTGGTTTGGTGCACACTGGGCTTTGGCATGTAAAAAGTCAATTCCTGTATGATCTGTTGGTTAGGTAAAGTCTTTATTAGTTCAATTTTGCCTTTACCTAAGTCTTTACCGCTCCAAGCATAAGTGTAGCCCGGCTTACCCGGCAGGCCCATGATCGTGGTGGGTGCAGCAGGCTCCATTTTGTACCAGGGGCTCCACTGTTTAAAATTCTGGTAATCTGATACAAACTGATAAACCACACTATCTGGTTGGGAAATTTCTACACTCCTACTAATGTGATGTTTTTTTGGCAGGAATATTCCACCAATAATAAATACTACCGTGAGTAAAAGGACCAGGATAAACACACTTCTCATTAATTTCATAATTCAATATTTTTATTATTGAAATTACAAATATTAATTAGAAAGTAAAATAGTTTATTTTAAGAATTTATCAATCTCTTTTGCCACCACCTGACCGGATATGATTGACGGAGGTACGCCGGGTCCGGGAACCGTCAACTGGCCGGTGAAAAATAAGTTTTTAATCTTTTTGGAGCGCATGCGGGGTTTAAAAAATGCAGTTTGCGCCAATGTGTTGGCCAATCCGTAGGCATTGCCTTTAAAGGAGTGGTAGTCTGATTTAAAATCATCCAAGGCATAACTACGCTTTACCACTACATGTTCTCTAATGGTTTGCCCGGTGATTTTCTCAAGGCGATCCATCATCAGGTTATAATATTTTTCACGGAGTTCTTCAGAGTCGTTTAATCCTGGAGCGATGGGCATCAGGAAAAACAAGTTTTCCATTCCTTCGGGTGCCACGCTTGGATCGGTTTTAGAAGGGCAAGAAGCATAAAATAAAGGCTTGCTTGGCCATTTAGGATCTTTATAAATTTCTTCGGCGTGTAAGCCAAAATCTTCGTCAAAAAATAAATTATGATGCTGAACACCCTTAATTTTTTTGTTTACTCCTAAATAAAATAGGAGACTGGAAGGCGACATGGTCCGGTTATCCCAATATTTTTCGGAATAATTGCTTAATTTTTTTTCGGTTAATTGTTGATCAACATGCTCATAATCGGCGGCAGCCACCACCACATCTGCTTCAAAAAAACCTTGATTGGTGGAGATGCCCTTTGCCTTGCCGTTCTCTGTTTGAATTTGCTTCACCTCGGTGTTCAGCATGATTTTCACACCTTGCTCTTCCGCCACTTTCACCATTCCTTTGATGATTTCGTTCATTCCCAGCTTGGGGTACCAGGTGCCTAGTGACAAATCCGCATAGTTCATCATGCTATACATGGCCGGCGTATCTTGCGGGGTGGCTCCCAAAAACAGCACCGGGAATTCGAGCAGTTTAATCAATTTAGGATTTTTGAAATAGGAGCGCACATGCTTGCTCATGCTGCTGAACATCTGGATCCTGAAACTTTCCAGGATGAGTCGCCAGTCGATGAACTCGGAAATGGACAGCGAAGGGCGGAACACATAATCGCCCATACCCACTTGGTATTTGTAGGCAGCCTGAGCCAAAAAATCTCGAAGCTTGGCAGCACTTCCCGCTTCGTGAGTCTCAAAAAGCTGCTCCAGTTCTGCCATGCTGGCCGGGATGTCCATTACTTCCTCTTTACTGAAATAAATCCGGTAGCCCGGATCTAAACGAATCAGCTCATAAAAATCGCTTACTTTTTTTCCGAAAAGTGCAAAATAATTTTCGAACACATCGGGCATCCAATACCAGCTCGGACCCATGTCAAAACGGAACCCGTCTTTTTCCCAAATACGGGCACGGCCCCCTGGCTGATCATTTTTTTCGTAGATACAAACATCGTAGCCTTGTTTTGCCAAGAGGGCAGCGGCCGATAATCCGGAGAATCCGGAACCGATAACAGCAATTTTTGGTGTGCTCATAGACTGTAAAGTTAAGATGAATAAGTGGATTGCAGTGGCTTAGCAAACAATTTTTGTAGATTTGACTAAACCATACCATTTCCATGATTGAACTATACGATGAAACTTGTTTGGAATGTAGTAAACTGATCACAAAAAAGTACAGTACATCCTTCAGCATGGGCATCCGTGCTTTTGATAAACGTTTTCATTATCCTATTTATGCCATTTATGGATTTGTTCGCTATGCCGATGAGATTGTTGATACCTTCCATCAGCATGATAAGGCTCAATTAATTGCAAATTTTCGTCAAGAAACTGCGGTTGCCATCGCACAAAAAATCAGCTTGAACCCTGTTTTGCATGCTTTCCAATTGGTGGTGAATCAATACCAGATTGATCATCAGCTGATTGAAGCTTTTCTTAAATCGATGGAAATGGACCTCGATAAAACAAGTTATGATCAACAGTTATACGAAGAATACATTTATGGTTCTGCAGAAGTGATTGGATTGATGTGTTTGAAAATCTTCTGTGAGACGAATGAGCAATTATACCAGGACCTGGTTCCATATGCCAGAAAATTGGGTGCCGCTTTTCAAAAAATCAACTTTTTAAGAGATATACAAGCTGATTATGAAGAACGTGGACGCACTTATTTCCCGAATGTAGATTTTAAAAAATTCAACAGCACTGACAAAGCGGCAATAGAACAGGATATTCAAGTCGATTTTGAGGAAGGCTTGAAAGGGATTCGCTTGCTGCCCGCAGCCTGCAGACAAGGTGTTTATATTGCCTATGTGTATTACTATGAGTTATTTAAAAAGATCAAAGCCACACCTGCTGCTACCATTGCTCAGAAGCGGATCCGTGTATCAGATCAACAGAAACTGTGGTTAATGGCACAGGCTTTGGTCAAAAATAAGCTGGGATCTATTTAGCAATATGAGATATTTCTGTTTTTTCCTTTTCGTCTTTTCAATTTTGCTTAGCAACAACCAGGCTAATGCACAAGATTTGCCCCGTATCAAAAAATTAATGGTTCAGGCGGTAGAATCTCCCCAAATCACCAATAATTTATTTAAAGAGCTAACAGCACTCAAAAGTCAGGATCCCCTTATTTGGGCCTATATTGCCACTTTAGAAGGTCTCAAGGCCAAGCATAGTTGGAATCCTTATGCTAAACTTCGGCACATCAGCCTTTCCAGTAAAATGATTCAAAAGGCAGTAAATGCCGCACCCGACGATCTGGAAATCAGGTTCATGCGTTTTTCGCTGCAACACTTTACACCGGCTTTTTTAGGTTACAGTAAAAATTTGGAGGAAGATAAAAATGCCATTATCCGCTTGTTTGAACTCCGTAAATTTGGACGTAGTGACCCGGATTTAGTACGGAACATTGCCAAATTTATGTTAGAGACCAAGCGATGTACCGCACCCGAGGAGCAAATCTTCAGGAAATTTGCTTAATTAGCATTTATGAAAGAGACCTATCTGCTCATCAATTTCTTAACTGTTTTGTTTCCCTTTTTGCTGTCCTTCGATCGTAGGGTAAGTTATGTACAGTATTGGCGCTCTTTATTTCCAGCTTTAGGAATCACAGGGCTTGTCTTTTTGTTCTGGGACTTGATTTTTACTTGGGAAGGGGTATGGTCATTTAACGCAGACTACATTACAGGAATCAATTTTCAAGGCTTGCCATTAGAAGAAATTTTGTTTTTTGTCACGGTGCCCTTCGCCTGCATTTTTATCTATGAATGTTTAAATCATTATATCAAGGCTGATTTGCTGGCCAATTACAGTAAATGGATCAGTCTGGTATTCTTGTTGCTTTCTTTGCTATTCCTACTCTTTTTTTACGATCGGGTATACACCTTAGTGACTTTCGGATTATTGTTACCATTGATTTTTTTCGTACAGTTTGTCCAAAAAGCACCCTGGCTAAGTCGTTTTTATTTGGCTTACTTCGTTTCACTCTTACCATTTTACATCGTGAATGGTTTACTTACCAGTATTCCGGTGGTGTTGTATAACGATGCAGAAAATATGGCCATCAGAATAGGAAGCATCCCCTTTGAAGATCATTTTTATTCATTGGCCTTGTTACTCATGAACATGAGCTGGTATGAGTATTTCAAAAAGAAAAGTACCTGATGGAACTACCATCCTATACCACAGCTCAATTGGCTTTGCGTAATGGCCAGGATAAACCGCAAATTTGGGTAGCTTTTGAAGGGAAAATTTACGATGTTTCAACAAGTCGCTTATGGAAAAACGGGAAGCATTACGAGCATTGGGCTGGCCAAGACTTAACAGATGAACTGAAAGATGCCCCGCATTCACGCCAAGTATTCGAGAAGTTTCAGGTAATTGGTCTGCTCATCAAATCTCAATCGTAAAACTGCTAAGTTTTACAAATTCTTGTACCCGGTCGCTGATCTCTTTTTCGCTCAAGTTTTTAATCCGCTCGGTACCAAATTTTTCCACACAAAATGAGGCCAGTGCAGAACCGTAGATGATGGCATTCTTCATGTTATGGAAATTGACGGTTCCTACTTTAGCCAAATAGCCAATAAAACCACCGGCAAAGGTATCGCCGGCACCGGTTGGGTCGAAAACTTCTGCTAAAGGAAGGGCAGGGGCAGAAAACACCTGATTTTCGTGGAATAACAAGGCACCATGTTCACCTTTTTTAATGATCAGGTATTTCGGACCCATGCTTAGGATTTTTTCTGCAGCCTTCACTAAAGAATATTCGCCAGAAAGCTGACGGGCCTCGGCATCGTTAATGGTTAACACATCTACTTCTTTCAAAACGACCAATAAATCGTTCATCGCCACATCCATCCAGAAATTCATGGTGTCTAAAACAACTAATTTAGGACGCTTCTTGAGTCGCTGAATAGTAGTTAATTGTACCTGAGGCACCAAATTTCCTAATAAAAGAAATTCGCAGTCCTGATAAGATTCAGGAATGATGGGGTCAAAATCAGCCAATACATTCAAGTCGGTCACCAGCGTATCGCGGCTGTTCATATCGGTATGGTACTTACCCGACCAGAAGAATGATTTTTCACCTTGTTTAATTTGCAAACCTTCGGTACTGATGCCATGTTCTTCAAATGCCTGGATGTCTTCCTTCGGGAAATCATCACCCACCACGGCTACGATCTTTACATTTCTGTAAAAATACGAGGCAGAGAGGCTGGCATAGGTGGCCGCACCACCTACAATTTTATCTGTTTTCCCAAAAGGAGTTTCAATGGCATCAAAAGCTACGGTACCAATTACAACAAGGCTCATAATTTTTTAAATTTTTTCGTCGGCAAATATTGCATAAATAATTTTAAATCCCGAATATTGCAATCCCAAACCAGATAGCATACTCCTGAATAGCTCAGCTGGTTAGAGCATCTGACTGTTAATCAGAGGGTCGCTGGTTCGAGCCCAGCTTCAGGAGCAAAAAAAGAAAAGCCATCAGAAATGATGGCTTTTTTGTTGACTATCAGTGAGTTAGGGCAGTTGCATCTTTGGGGTTTTTAACAGTCAGGTTTTTTTGAAAAGATGCAACTAGATTTATTTATTAATAACTAAATTTTTGAATAGTCAGTTTGCTCTAATTGAAATACCGACTCTACATTA
>CAZOLA010000006.1:0-92017 GCA_964580845.1 uncultured Sphingobacterium sp. | reverse complement strand
GTATAATCGGACACATAAAATTGGTGACGTACAGGTTCGGTGGTATTCAATAAGTCCAGCTCCGATAGACGTTTTTTGACGTATTGTGCAACAATATCGGCCGTATTAATGATCTTCACTTTATTTTGGTAGTAGGCTTCAATCTCCGGCTTAATCAGCGGGTAATGCGTACAGGCCAGAATCAGGCTATCGATATTTTTAAGCTTGGGCGATGACAGGTAAGAATTGATCACCGTTTTACTGATCGTGTTGCTAAAGAACCCTTCCTCAATCATGGGCGCCAGCAAAGGCGTAGGCAATGACTTTACATCCAGCGCAGGCTGCAAGGCTCTGATCTTTTTGGCATATACATCCGTTTTGATGGTGGCTTTGGTACCGATTACCCCAATTTTACGATGTTGGCCTTGGTTCACCAGATGATCCACCACCGGATCAATCACATTAATCACCGGAATACGGTCGCCCAAGAAATCGACCAGATCCTGATAAGCCAGTGAAGAGGCCGTGTTGCAGGCAATCACAATCAACTTGCATTCCTTTTCGAGCAAGAACTTCCCAATCTTGAGACTAAAATACTTGATGGCCTCCGGCGATTTATCGCCATAAGGCAAGTGGGCGGTATCGCCAAAATAAATGAGCCCTTCTTTGGGCAATAGCTGATGAATGGCGCTGGCAACGGTTAAACCGCCAATGCCCGAATCAAATATCCCGATAGGTAAAGTTGAACTCATTTAAAACAAAAATGCGAAGTCAAATATGGTAATTAGACTTCGCATTAAAAATTATTTAAACCCAGCTTATTTTTTCTTCACGGGTGCAGCAGCCGGTTTAGCCGGTGCAGCAGCCGGAGCTGCGCTTGCAGGCGCCGGAGCAGGAGCTGAGGTAGCTGCCAATTTAGCTTTCACGGCTTCAATAATATCTTCACCACCGTCAAAGTAAACTACACCTGGTTGAGACACATCAAATACGTAAGCAAAACCTTTCTCTTTAGCTACTTGCTTTACCGCTTTCTCCGCTCTTTCAAATACCGGTTGGTACAATTCAGAACGTTTGTTGTTTAATTCTTCTTGCGACTTTTGTTCAGTTTCAGTGATACGTCTCTCCATATCCTGAATTTCTTTACCTAAAGCCTCTAATTCTTTACCCAAGGTTTCTTTATTGGCCTCACTCAGGTTTTTGTATTTATCCTGATAAACAGCAATTTTTTTCTGACGCTCGCCGTCCATTTGCTCTAAAGCAGTTTGCTTTGCTTTGGCATAGGTTTGGAATGAAGCATCGGCTGTTTTCATCTCAGGCATAGATTGCAACAGTTCGCTGGAGTTAATATGGGCAAATTTTTGCTGGGCATTGGCATAATTGCCGGCAACACAAAGAGCAATTGCCAGGATGGCCGCTTTAATTGAATTTTTCATTTTTTGTTAAGATTATTTTATTGGTTTACGATGATAGTAAAGATTTTATTATTTAGCAAATGTACCCGGTTTATAACCCATGCGGGTAAGCACATCATTACTTCTGTCGAAACGCGGATTGGCGTATAACATCATGATCTCACTGCTCTTATCGAATACGATGTCCAGCTGCTGTACTTCGGCCAGCGCCTGAATGGCTTGAGCTACTTTCTCTTGTATAGGTTTAATTAATCGAGTACGCTGCTGAAAAAGCTCCCCCTCAAAACCAAAAATCTTACGTTGAAATTCTTTAGCTTCTTTTTCTTTCTCGATGATCTCATTTTCGCGGCGCTTACGCATCTCATCCGTTAGCAATACCTGATCGGCCTGATAAGCCTTGTACAACTTCTCAATCTCGGCAAAACGGCTATCCACCTCTTTCTGCCATTGTTCAGAGAGCGCATCCAATTGTTTTTGAGCAGAATTGTACTCCGGTATATGTTTTAAGATGTATTCGCTGTCTACATAAACAAATCGCTGTGCCGAAGCTGTAAAGGCAAAGGCAAGAAAAAGCAAGAGTGTAATTGAAATTTTTTTCATGGCATTTATTGAATTAATTAAATCCACCACCCATTTGTTGTGCTATACTAAAGTGAAACTGTCCTTTATGTGCATCGGGCAAACCTGGAATCTGGTCGAACCCATACCCATAATCCAGACCCAATAAACCAAATATTGGTAAGAAGATACGAGCACCAACACCCACCGAACGTCTCACATTAAATGGAGCAAACTGTTTCAAGCTGTTCCAGGTATTACCTCCTTCAGCAAATGCCAATAAGAACACCGTGGCTTGCTGGCTGGTGGTAAGCGGGTGACGGAGCTCCAAAATGTACTTATTAAAGATGGGGCTACCAGAGTTTTGAGCAATTTGTGGATTAGAACCCACCGGGATCACCGCATTGTTTTGATATCCACGCAAACCTATAATTTCGGAGCCTTGCAAAAAGTTGAATCCTTGCATACCATCACCACCCAATCTAAATCTCTCAAACGGCGACTGCCCAACAGCGCTGTTGTAAAAGCCCATGATACCAAACTGTGCCTGCGCTTTCAGCACGAATTTACCATAGATACGCTGGAACCACTGCGCCTCAAATTTCCACTTATGGTACTCGGTATATTTGTAACGTTCCTCATCGGTGGCGGTTACATAATTGGTTTTATTAAATAAGGAGTACGGAGGAGTGAGCTGCATGGTTAAACGAATGTTTGACCCTGTTGTTGGGTAAATAGGCGCATCGACCGAATTCCTGGAGATCTCCTGTGTGATGTTGAAGTTATAGGAAGTACCGTTGGAGAACAAAAAGCCCATACCATAATTATTCAGGATATACTGCTGCATATTCACAGCATGGCTCATGGTGAAATAGTTATCAGGCCAATTCAAACGTCTACCTAAGCTTACGGTAACACCATTCATTCTTATTTTTTGCAAGTTAGGATTGGTACGTCCTAAACCGTTAGACTGCAGCGAGGTAAAGGCACTGATACCGAAGTTGATCGGCTTTTTACCACCTAACCATGGCTCGGAAAAAGAGAAATTATAAGATTGGAAGAACTTACCGTTGGTTTGCCCCCTGATACTTAACCTCTGTCCATCTCCTTTAGGTAATGGCTTCCAAGCCTCTTTTTTAAATAGGTTTCTGGCAGAAAAATTATTGAAGGTTAAACCCAAAGTACCAATGATACGGCCTCCGCCAAAACCACCAGAAAGCTCAATCTGATCGGAAGGTTTTTCGGCAACCGTATATTCTATATCAACCGTTCCATCTGCCGGATTGGGAATAGGTTTTACATCCGTTTTTTGCTCATCAAAATTTCCCAATTGGGCAATCTCACGGGTGGTACGGATGATATCTTGTTTAGAAAATTTCTGTCCGGGTTTCGTTCTAATTTCTCGTAAAACTACCCGATCGTTAGTAATTTCGTTACCTTTTAGCGTTACTTTACTGATAGTATATTGCGGACCTTCGTAAACTCTCAATTCCAGATCGATGGTGTCTTTTCTGACCCTGGTTTGGACCGGATCAACATTAAAAGTCAGGTAACCATTATCCAGGTAAAGAGAAGAAACATCATCCCCATTGGCGCTTCCAGACAATTTCTTATTCAACTTTTCCTCACTAAACACCTCTCCTTTTTTGATACCGAGAATCTTGTCTAATACATCTACGCCATACTGTGCATTACCCGACCAGTTGATATCTCCAAAATAATATTTAGGCCCTTCATGAAGTACCATTTTAACGTTTACTGTTTGTGCATCGTGTTTGTAAACGCTGTCTTTCAGAATATTGGCATCTCGGTAGCCCTTCTCCTGCATTTTTGAGATCAGTTTCTCCTTGGCCTCCTCATATTTTTCATTGAAAAATTTACCTGAACCAAATACCCGGTAAACTGCCTTTTCCTTCACCTTTTTTAGGTATTTCTTGAGCTGCTTATCGCTGAATTCCTGATTGCCCTCAATATCAATCTGGTTGATCTTGAACTTATTGTATTTATTTACTGCGATTTGCAGAATGACATTATTGGCCTCCGAAGTATCTTTTTGCTGCTTAAATTTTACCTCGGGATAGAGATACCCTTTTTCGTTGAAGTGTTTCTTAATTATGGAACTAATCGTATTGTAAAGGTTATCATTGATGATTTTGCCATTTTTATCCTTGATCTTTTCCAGAATATCCTCCATTTCCCCCTTTCTTAGACCTATGAGATTGAATTGGCTTACTCTTGGACGTTCCACAATCTCAATCTCAAAAAAAATGGTGTCAGATTTAATGGCCGCCACATTCAATTGTACATCATCCATTAAACCTTGTTCCCAGAGGTTTTTGATTGCATTGGAAGTAGCATCTCCGGGCACCACAATACGTTCTCCAACCGTAAGTTTTGCGATGGTAACGAGCACTCCCGGATCGAGATATTGTGCTCCTTTTACTGTTGTACCCCCGATGATGTATTCTTTTGGATTCAAATAACTGATTTCATCATTTGAACTATTCCGAGTAATAGATGGCTGCCTGCCACGACCAAACTGTGCAAAGGTCACAGTGCTGTAGAGGAAAAAAATAAATAGTAATAGTAGGCGATTCATCTCAGAATATTATCGTGCTAAATTAGCTTAATGCTTTGTTAAAATTTGTTAAAAATGAAATTTAGTTGACTTGTTCGCTGGTCATACCGAAGCGACGCTCTCTCTTCTGGTAATCCAATACGGCATCAAACAAATCACTTCTTCTAAAATCGGGCCATAATTTTGGCGTAAAAAAGAGTTCGGTATAAGCGAGCTGCCAAAGCAGAAAATTACTGATTCTCAACTCTCCGCTGGTGCGGATCATCAGTTCAGGATCGGGCAATCCGGCGGTGTTTAACCGATCGGAAAAAAGGCTTTCGTTTATTTCTTCAGGATTCAAATCGCCGACTTTTACACTTTCAGCGATGCTTTTAACGGCTTCAGTAATTTCCCATCGGGAGCTGTAACTCAAGGCCAGTGTAAGCGTACAACGCTTATTGTCTTTGGTTTTTTCCATTGCTTCCCTCAATTGGCGGTCGCAAGATTTGGGAAGTGAGTTCAAATCGCCGATCGTATTTAAACGTACACCATTGTCCATTAAGGTTTTGGTTTCTTTGGTAATGGTGGAAACCAACAATTCCATCAGGGCATTTACTTCGTGTTTGGGGCGGTTCCAGTTTTCGGTAGAAAAAGCATAAAGTGTTAGGTAAGGGATGCCTAACTCAACAGCACCCTCCACAGTGTCGCGAACGGCCAAAACCCCATTTTGATGACCAAAAACCCTCAGTTTGCCTTTTTCTTTGGCCCATCTCCCATTACCATCCATGATGATGGCTACATGTTGTGGTAAATTATTTAAATCTATACTTGCTGGAATACCCATCTATCTTCTCCTCCGCTTTTGAGTCACATCGAGCGGACATTTCTGACTTACAAAGGTATGAGTTAAGCTTAAGCCTGCAAACTTATAATTAGGTGTACCCGTATTGAATACCTTTCCTGTGGCTAGGTGGTAGTCAATCATTATATTCCAATTTCCTTTCACATTGTATTTAACACCGGTACCCACCAAAGTATAGGTGGAATTTGGAGTTTGAGGATTAGCAGAAAAGCCGGCTGTTAAGAAAGGACTGAATCGATGTTTTTCGGAAGAAGTTTGGTATTTGAAAAAATTGAATTCTACCTGGGCATTTACTTGGCTTTCGTTAGTTGCAGATCCAATAAAATTTCCATGTTGTACACCAAGCTTAGCCGACCAGTAGGAATCAAAGTTTCTTTTTACATGAGCGTTAAGCAACTGCCCATTGAATTTTAAGAGATCATTCGGGAAAGCGGGATAAATTTGATCAGAGAGGGCAACACCCAATCCCACCTCCCAAGTTTGTGCCTTGGAGAAAAACGGTAAATAACTCAAGAGTAGGGCGACAACTAATCGTTTGTGTATCATATTAATAATTCCTCGTATCAATGCCCCAAAGTAGTTTATTTCTTAAGGTGGAGAGGTAATTCTCGTTGTTTAATCGAACTAAATTAATTTGAAAATCGGCTTTCCTGATGACCGTTTTCACAGAGGTATCTACCACTTCGGTACGTGAATCGCATGATAAACGGTACTTAGAGCTTCGTCCCTCTATTTCAAAAGATAATTCGTTGTGGTCTGATAAAACAATTGGACGAACATTCAAGTTATGGGGTGCAATAGGCGTGACCACGATGTTACCCGAATTCGGAAATACGATAGGCCCGCCACAGCTGAGCGAGTAGGCTGTTGAGCCCGTGGGGGTGGCAACAATCAGTCCATCGGCCCAATAAGAGTTCAAAAATTCATTGTTGAGATAAGCATGAATAATGATCATGGCAGAAGTATCTCTTTTATGAAAAGTGATGTCGTTTAGTGCGAAATTATCTGTTCCAAAAGGATTAAATGCCGACTCAATATTCAATAAAGATCTTTTATCGAGTGTATAGTTTTTTTGAATGAGGCTCTCAATAGCAGCCTCAATATCATCTTTATTGATACTGGCTAAAAATCCCAGCCGGCCAAAATTGATACCCAATACCGGAATATTTGAATCTCTGATCAGGGTCACCGTATCGAGCATGGTACCATCACCGCCAAGGCTGAATAGCATATCCACCTGACCTTTCAAATCTTCGGCAGAGGAGAAAGTATCAGGAGCAGTATTTAGCTTAATTTTATCGGCGATAAACTGATTGAATTTATCATAGATGACGGTTTCAATCTGCCTGGCAGCCAAACAATCGAAAATGTGTTGTAAAAATGGAACAACCGAACTATTAAACTGTCTGCCGTAAATTGCAATTTTCATAAATACCAATTAAATATTCAGATAATTCATCAACTGATCGTACCTGTCTGAATAATTATTTTTTTGATTAAAATCGTTGAATACAGCCAACACTTTATAGTTAAATCGCTCAAAAGAAGCTACAATCGCATTTACATCGGTGCGATTAATTTTGAGGGTGATCTCCAACCTGTTAGAATTCTCAAAACTGCAAACTCCTGAATTCAGAATTGCGGCATGATCAGATTCTACTATCTGGGACAGGTGCGCTAAGGAAAAATCTTGGGCTGGTAATTCTAAGATTACAATACTACCCGGCACAGCCAATGCATTCAATTTGGCTAATCCAGCAAGCAAGCCTTCGGCCACAATCAAACCTTCGTAATTTTTATTCGAATGTAGTACGGGTACACAATCAATTTTTTGTTCAACCATCAACTGATGCACTTCTTGAACATGTTGTACATCGAATATAAAATGAGGAATCAAGTTCAATTGAGCATCTTTCAATTTCGCTTGCTCATCAGACCAATCCAGCAAAGCTTCTTCAGAAACCATGCCCAAAAAATACTGGCCATCCGTTAGGGGTAAATTTTTTAGGTGAAATTCAGCCATACGATGCCTTGCTTTCAGTACCGTGTCTGATAGCTTGAGCGGTAAAATGGCTGGATTTATTAATTCACCTGCAAGCATGCATTAGTATTTTAAACGGTCTAAAAACTGATGAAGATGTTGGTTAAATTCTTGGGGTCTTTCCATCATGGGTGCATGACCGCATTGGGCAATCCAATTCAACTCAGCATCGGGTAATAATTTTTTAAACTCCAAAGCAACATCAGGTGGAGTTACCACATCATTCTTACCCCAAATGAGGCAAACAGGTATCTTTATGTCTTTTAACTCTTTTGCCATATTATGTCTGATCGCTGATTTTGCCATGGCCAAAATGCGGATCACTTTGTGACGGTCGTTTACAGTAGCATATACTTCATCTACCAGCTCTTTGGTAGCAGTAGCCGGATCAAAAAAAGTAAACTCCACTTTCTCTTTTATGAACTCGTAATTTTCTCTTTTTGGGAATGACCCACCAAAAGCATTTTCGTACAATCCGGAACTGCCCGCCAGGACCAGTGCTGTCACCTTGTCCTGATGTTTGAGGGTATATACTAAACCCACATGTCCACCCAATGAATTCCCCAACAAAACAAAGCGGTCTAATTGTTTAAACTTCACAAACTTTGCCAGGTATTTTGATAAAGTCTTTACACCCGTGGTCAATAATGGCAAATCGTAAATGGGCAACATGGGAATAATCACGCGGTAACGGCCCTTAAATTCGTTGATTACTGCCTCCCAATTGCTCAATGCACCCATCAATCCATGGAGCAAAATAAGTGCCTCACCCTCCCCTTCTTCTACATATTTAAAACCCTTTTCTTCCTTAATAACAAACTCCATAATTGATAACGCTGATATTTGAGTGCAATTGTCTGGTTTTCATTTTAATTCCACTCAATTATACTAAAGTTTAAGTATATGATTGAGAGTTATTTTTCAAGAATTAATTCTTTCACCAACTCCGCAATGGTTTTTCCATCGGCCTTGCCGGCCAGTGACTTATTGGCCAGCCCCATTAGTTTGCCCATGTCTTTCATGCCTTCGATCGCATTTTCGGCAATCAGGCCTTTGATGATGTGGCGAATACTTTCGGTATCGAGCTGTTTTGGAAGATAAGTTTCAATCACGGCAATCTCTTCGACTTCAATTTGATACAAATCATTTCTGTTTTGATTTTGATAGATCTCTGCCGATTCTTTTCGCTGCTTTACTAATTTTTGTAAAACTTTAATTTCTGCCTCTTCACTCAAAGTTTCGGCAGCACCTTTTTCTGTTTTCGCTAATATTAAAGCTGCTTTTATAGCTCTCAATCCACGTAAGCGGACTTCCTCCTTTGCCAGCATGGCTGCCTTGATATCCTGATCTACTTGAACTTGTAATGACATGATTATTGAATTTATTTTCTCAATAAATGACTGGTACTGGCCTGTGCGGTAGGCATGATCACTAGATCGTTCACATTCACATGGGCCGGACGACTTACCGCATACCATACGGCATCTGCAATATCTGCCGCCAAAAGTGGTTCAAAACCTTCATAAACGGCTTTAGCCCGTTCCTTATCTCCTTTGAAACGAACTTCAGAAAATTCAGTTTCCACAGCTCCTGGATGTATGCCGCTCACTTTAATTCCGTGAGGCAACAAATCGATTCGCATGGCTTTGTTTAATGAATCAACTGCGTGTTTACTGGCGCAATACACATTTCCGTTGGCATAGGTTTCTTTACCCGCAATAGAGCCAATGTTGATAATGTGTCCACTCTGCTGTTGAACCATCCAGGGACTGATTAGTCGGGTTACGTAAAGCAAGCCTTTAACATTGGTATCAATCATGGTGTCCCAATCATTCAGATTTCCTTCGTGAATAGGATCTAAACCCTGGCTCAAACCGGCATTGTTCACCAATACATCTATTTTTTTCCAGTTATCAAGCAGAGCATTAAATTTGGCAGCAACTGATTCGGCATCTCTTACATCTAATTCAACATTCAAAACCTGAACCCCAAACCGGGCTTTCAGATCGCTGGCCAGAGTCTCGAGTTTCGCTTTTCTGCGAGCTACCAGAAGGAGATCATAATGATTGGAAGCAAAAATTTCGGCACAGGCAGCACCAATTCCGGAACTTGCACCGGTTATGAGCACTATTTTTGACATATCGGGTGGATTATAACTCGAAAATACTGTTTTAAACTCAATTCGCTTTACTCGAAATATAAACTGAATTGCAAGTGCCGGAGAAAAACTTTGTCTGCAAATGTCTGATCTGCACGGACATCATGCAGCGTGTTAGCCAATTTTATTTCTGGCGATAGTTTGAAATAATCGAAATAAAGATCAAAGCCCACACCGGTTTCGTACCACCAGGTGTTTCGCTTGAACTTGGCAGGATTGTCGTTATAGGTTTTATTACTAATGATATCTCTGGCGTATTTAATACCGCCAATTACATAGGCCCTGAAATTCTTTCTTCTGTCCGATTTAAATTTAAAACCAAGAGGTGCTTCAATGGCATTCGATTCTACATTATCTAATGCATGCAAGGCTCTGTCAACAAACACAATACTGGGCGTAAAACGAATATTTCCGTGATTCCCCACTCGCCAGTCGGAAACAAAACCCAGTCCAAATCCTGGTGAGCTTGGATGATTGATATCAGGTTTAACTCTGGAAGAGACATATTGGAAGCTAAACCCAAAGTGAAGGAATTGCTCATCGACCCCGCCACCCCAATTTTGCTGGGCGCTTAGTGGTAAATAGCAAAAAATACTGATCAATAAAATAAAAATTCTTTTCAGGATCATTTTACACCGGTGTAAATGGAACAAATGCCAAAGGCTAATGGGCGACACTTTTGTTGTTTAAAACCAACTTGTTGCATTAAATTAGTAAAGTTTTCTCCGTCGGGGAAAGCAGCAACCGATTCAGGCAAATAGGTATAGGCACTGTTATCTTTAGAAAATAATTTGCCTATCGTGGGGGTGATGTAGTTGAAATAAAAATTATACAACTGCTTAATTGGAAAACGCTTAGGTTGTGAAAACTCCAGGATCACGGCTTTGGCACCCGGTTTCAGCACCCGGTAAATATCAGACAAGCCTTTTTCTAAATTCTCAAAATTACGTACGCCATAGGCTACCGTCACGGCATCAAAGGTATTATCGTCAAACAGCAAACGCTCCGAATCACCTAAACGCACTTCAAAAATCTGGCTCAGGCCACGTTTTTTAATTTTCTGCTCGGCCACATCCAACATCCCTCTGGAGATATCTACACCAATGATGTTATCCGGCTTTAAGATACCGATGGCTTCAAAAGCGAAATCGCCTGTACCAGTTGCCACATCTAAAATCAACTTTGGCCGATCGGAGAGCAGTTCCCGGATCGCTTTTTTGCGCCATATAATATCAATACCTAATGATAAAAAATGATTCAGGAAATCGTAAGTACCCGAAATATTATTGAACATTTTAGCTACCTGCTCTTTTTTGCTACTCTTCGAATCTTTGTAGGGGATAACCGTTTTGGCCATGCTACAAAGATAAGTTGCAACAAGCACATAAAACGTGAATGACAGAAGAAAATTAAGTTCAGACGCAAAATTCCTTTCTCGAAAAGGATTAACTTTGAGCCATGATCAAAACTGCCGCTTTTGTTTGCAGCAATACCCGAACCGATAAATTGCCTCCTCCGGTACGTCCCGAATATGCGTTCATCGGTCGCTCCAACGTGGGCAAATCATCGCTCATCAACATGCTACTCAACCACAAGGGCCTGGCAAAAACTTCACAAAAACCCGGCAAAACACAATTGATCAATCATTTCATCGTAAATGATGATTGGTATTTAGTTGACCTACCGGGATATGGTTATGCCCGTACTTCAAAAAGCAATCGCACCGAGTGGGAGCGATTCATCAGGTATTATTTAAAGAATCGTGAAAGCTTACAATGTGTTTTTGTTTTAATAGACAGCAGGTTGGAGCCACAAAAAGTGGACATCGATTTTTGTAACTGGTTGGGAGAGGAAGGTATCCCATTCTTGCTAATTTTTACAAAAGCAGATAAACAATCGGCGGTGAAAACCGATCAAAACGTGGCAAAATTCAGAAAGGAACTCCTAAAATCTTTTGAAGAAGTTCCTCAAATATTTATTACCTCTGCCGAGAATAAATTAGGCAGGGATGCTGTTTTACGATTGATCGACGAACTGAACAGCCAATTTAGCATATGAGAAAATACGCTTCACTCGTACTTTTTGCTCACAGCATCTTTGCCATGCCTTTTGCCTTTATTGGCTTCTTCCTGGCATTGAATACTACTCCAAACACTTTTGAGTGGACCAAGTTGATTTTGATGGTACTGTGTATGGTTTTTGCACGCAATGCGGCCATGGCATTTAACCGTTACCTCGACCGCGAATTTGATGCAAAAAATCCGCGTACCCAGGTTCGTGACATCCCGGCAGGTAAAATAAGTGCGAACGAAGCATTTATTTTCACCCTTATTAATGCAGGCTTATTCATCGTCACCACCTATTTTATCAATAAATTATGCTTTTACCTTTCACCAGTGGCATTGGCTGTGGTGTTGGGATACAGCTACACCAAACGATTTACACCACTTTGCCATTTGGTTTTAGGGCTAGGTCTGGCGCTGGCACCCATTGGTGCTTACCTCGTAGTAACCGGTGAATTTGCCATCACTCCTATTTTCTTCTCCCTGGCCGTATTGTGTTGGGTAAGCGGTTTCGATATTATTTATGCTTTACAAGATGAGGAATTCGACAAGCAGGAAAAATTATATTCCATTCCGGCCTGGCTTGGTGCGAAAAAAGCCTTGCAGGTTTCCGCATGCTTACATCTCTTAAGTGTTGTTTTCATTACGCTACCTTTATTTTTCACCACGCTGAGTTGGTTTTATATCTGCGGCATATTATTCTTCGCTGCCCTACTCGTATATCAACATAGTTTAGTAAAACCCAACGATTTGAGCAAGATTGATAGGGCTTTCCAGACTACCAATGGTTATGCCTCCCTTGTATTTGCAGTATTTTATTTATTAGATGTTTATTTGAGAAGTCCTTATTGATACGAATGGAAGATTTAAGCATTAAAAAGAAAAAGCGGAGTTATCTCTCTTCAAATTTTGAAATGACATGGGAGCAAATTGAACCCGTTTTTCAAGAATTACAACATAGATTTATTCATTCAGCTGCCGACCTCGAACAGTGGTTAAAAGACCGTAGCGAATTGGAGGCTGCACTGGAGGAAGATTTCGCCTGGCGCTACATCCGCATGACTTGCGATACTGCCAACGAAAAACTACTGGCCGATTTCCAATATTTTGCCACCGAAATTGAGCCAAAGGTGGCACCATTGAACAACGAGCTGAATAAGAAACTCATCGAGAGCCCCTACCTCGATCAGCTGGATCAGCAAAAATATTTCATCCTGATTAGGAGTACCCGCAAAGCCCTGGAATTATTCAGAGAAGAAAACGTACCCTTACAAACCGAGATTCAGCTAGAACAGCAAAAGTACCAGAGTATTACAGGCGCCATGTCGGTACAGCTAAATGACCAGGAATATACGCTGGAACAGGCTTCGGTATTTTTAAAAGACCTGAATCGGGAAACCCGCCAACAGGCTTGGGAGGCCATCAGCCAGCGGAGACTACAGGACAAAGAGCAACTGAACGAACTGTTCGACCGCTTATTGGAATTACGCCATCAGGTCGCCATAAATGCCGGATTCGACAATTTCAGGGATTACATGTTCCAAGCCCTGGGCCGTTTTGATTATACCCCCGAAGATTGTTTCCGTTTTCATGAAGCGATTGAAAAGAAAGTTGTACCGGCCTTGGCTAAACAGGCTGAATTACGCAAGCGGGCATTACATTTGCCTGCCTTGAAACCTTGGGATACCGAAGTGGACATCTCGGGCAAACCGGCATTAAAACCATTTGCTAACGGCCAGGAGCTGATTGATAAATCCATCGATTGCTTCGACAAATTAGACAACTTTTTGGGCGAACGCATCAAAACCATGAAAGCGAATGGCCTATTCGACGTGGAAAGCCGCAAAGGTAAAGCACCCGGCGGCTACAATTATCCGCTCGCCGAAACCGGGGCTCCTTTCATCTTCATGAATTCGGCCAATACTTTTCGCGACCTTACCACCATGGTGCATGAGGGCGGCCATGCCATTCATACGTTTGTAACGGCAGATCTGGACCTGAATGATTTCAAACACTGCCCTTCTGAAGTAGCTGAACTGGCTTCGATGAGTATGGAGTTGATTTCCATGGATCATTGGGATTCCTTTTTCAGCGATGCCGAAGAGCTGAAACGTGCCAAACGCGACCAGCTCAAAGATGTATTAAAAACCCTGCCCTGGGTAGCTGTAGTAGATCAGTTCCAGCATTGGATTTATACCCACCCACAACATACTGCAGCAGAGCGAAATATGGCTTGGAAAGAAATTTTTGAACGTATTGGTGCCAACTTTATTGACTGGAGCGAACATGCAGGCGCTGAAGCCTACTTATGGCAGAAGCAATTGCATATTTTTGAAGTTCCGTTCTATTATATTGAATACGGAATTGCCCAATTAGGTGCCATTGCGGTTTGGAAAAATTACAAGGAAAATCCGGAGAAAGGGTTAAACAGCTATCTCAATGCATTGAAACTCGGCTATACCAAAACTATCCGTGAAATTTATGAAACGGCGGGTATTCGCTTTGATTTCAGTGCCGGATATGTACAGGAATTGGTAACATTTGTACAAGATGAATTGGCAAAATTGGATCAAGAATAATTTCAACTCAATAACGTTTTACTATCTTAATCAAAAAATTGACCGCCGATGTCGCAATCTCTATTCAGAAAAAAATCGATTTCCAATATTTTAAAAGACCAAGAAACCGGCTATACCGACGGTGAAGGGAACCAAGGCCTCAAAAAAGTCCTGAAAGTTAAAGACCTTACCGCCATGGGTATTGCTGCCGTAATTGGCGCAGGTATTTTCTCTACCATTGGCACCGCTGCCTACAACGGAGGTCCAGGCGTTTCCATTTTATTTGTAATTACAGCCATCACCTGTGGTTTTTCGGCGCTCTGCTACGCAGAATTTGCCTCAAGGGTACCCGTTTCCGGATCGGCTTATACCTACGCTTATGTAGCATTTGGTGAACTGGTGGCCTGGATCATCGGATGGGCGCTGATTCTCGAGTATGCCATCGGGAACATTGTGGTTTCTATTTCTTGGAGTGGCTATTTCAATAATATTTTGCAGGGTGTAGGTATTCACCTACCGGGATGGCTCACCACCGACCACACCACCGCTCAGGCACGATACGAAGAAGCCGCTCAATTAATGGCTTCGGGTAAGGTCTTAGAAGGTCGAATGGCAGAAGCCTATCAAGCATGGGCTACTGCGCCGAGCTTTGGCGACGGCAAACTGTTCCTGAATATACCGGCCATGCTGATTGTGGTTTTTGTAACCTGGTTGGCTTATGTGGGTATTAAAGAGAGTAAAAAAAGTACCAATTTCATGGTGGGACTCAAAGTGGCTGTCATTTTGTTTGTCATCACTTTCGGCTTCTTTTACGTGGATCCGGAAAACTGGACCCCTTTCTTACCCAATAATTTTAGCGGAGTTTTAAGAGGTGTTTCGGCTGTATTCTATGCCTACATCGGCTTTGATGCCATCTCTACCACTGCAGAAGAATGTGAAAATCCGAGACGTGATTTACCCAAAGGGATGATCTATTCTTTATTGATTTGTACGGTTTTGTACATTTTAATAGCCTTGGTATTAACCGGAATGGTGAATTACTCAGAGTTAAAAGTAGATGATCCATTGGCTTTCGTTTTTGAGAAAATTAATAAACCCTGGATTTCTTATGTGATTTCGATCAGTGCGGTAGTGGCTACTACCAGTGTTTTACTGGTTTTCCAATTGGGTCAACCACGTATTTGGATGAGCATGAGCCGTGATGGTTTATTGCCTAAGAAATTCTCAAATATCCACCCAAAATACCAAACACCTTCGTTTGCTACCATCGTAACCGGATTTCTGGTTGCTATTCCAGCCTTATTCTTGGAAAGCAGTTTGGTAACCGATTTAACCAGTATTGGCACTTTGTTCGCCTTTGTATTGGTTTGCGGAGGCGTTTTATACCTACCCAAAGAAGAAAATGTTCAACCAGGCGATAAACGATTTAAGATCCCTTATATTAATGGCAAATTCCTTATTCCGGTATTGGTTCTAGCGTGCCTCTGGTTTTTCAGGGCGCATATTGAAAGTACCCTGAGTTTCAATGAAGGATTTGAAAGTTGGAAACACCACATACCTTTCTATCTCTTCCTCATCATCAGCATCATTGTAGCAGGAATGGCTTTTATCAATAATTATTCGCTAATACCCGTATTGGGCTTATTGAGCTGTTTCTATTTGATGACCGAAATTCCGGTTAAGAACTGGCTGGTATTTACCATTTGGCTCCTTGCAGGATTAACGATCTATTTCGGATTCGGACGCAAAAACAGTAAACTGAATACCTAACAAAAAGCCCTCCTATTTTTAGAGGGCTTTTTTGATGGCAAACGATACTATCGCTTAAAAATGAATGTGAAACGGAAAATGTCCGTAATGCTAGGGTCGGGGTTGATATAATCGTAGGATACAATAAGATACTCTTTATCCAATCTTAAAATTTTAAAATTAGTATCTACAATTTCTATCTCATTCTTAGACTCGTCCAATATCCAAGGACCAAATTCTGTGTTGATACCATCTTCAGAAAGCACAACAATCTTGTTGTTATTTTCAATTTTAAACTCGGCATAAGCCTCCGGGAGGAAGTATAGATTATCAACGTCTAAGGTTTCTCCTTCTTGACTTACAATCTTTATACCCTGGCTATACCACTTCCAATGCCCTAAGAGCAATTCGGACGCAGGTAAACTGGGGCTATCTTTTTTACAAGCTGCCAAAACCAGCAAGGCTGCAAGAACTAAATAAATACGTAATGTTTTCATAATAAGATTTTTGGTTTATAGATATAAACGTCTAAACCTCTGATTTATGATAGGAGATAAAAAAAGCCCCGAACAATAATTCGGGGCTTTTAAGAATCAATTGATCCGTTTGAGTTGGGTGTCGTCGACCGTAGAGACAATGAGCGGCACCCGCTCCATGGTTACGAAACTGGAATCTAAACCAAATCCTTTCTCTTCAGACAAACTGAATTTGCGAAGAATAAAATAGTAATCCATGATAAAACGCTCAATGAATGGGAGTTTATTTGATTTGGAAAGCACCTTCTCTAAAACAACGAATTTAAAGTCGCCAACAATATGATGTTTATTAAGGGAAGGATACTTGCTCGTGATATCGATCTCCTTATTTTGCACCAATTCCTCAACTACCTTACGGAACAATACATTGATCCTTTGCTCAACCCTGAATCCTAATTTAAAATCGATACGAACCAACTTCCCGGGGATCAGGAAATCAACCTTATAATCGCTGGTATAGGGCTCATCCACTACATCCACATGCACTAGCCAGTACACATCGGCACGCTTTGGCTGCTTCTGTAAAATCGAATACATGATTTTTAGTTCGATCTCAGAACTGAAATTGGCACTGGTTAAATACACCAGTTGCGAAGCATATTTTGGTACGCTTTCGTCTTCGCTCAACTCTTTAATGATGGGATAATACTCCTCAATCTCTACAAACTTGACAAAACGATTTTTAATACGTCTCGCAGAAGACCATGCCCACATTACGGAGAACAAGATGGAACCTAGTATAATGGTAAACCAACCACCATGGAAGATTTTAGCCAAGTTACTCGCTAGAAAAGTCAACTCAATTACTAGGTAAACTGCTAAAAAAATATATATGAGGTAGTTCGGAAACTTTTTTCTTTTTAGATATGTGGCAACCAAAATAGTAGTCATCAACATGGCTACCGTAATTGATAATCCATAGGCTGCTTCCATTTTGGCTGATGCCTGGAAAATGAGCACCACCACCAAACAGCCAGCCCACAACAACCAATTAATAGAAGGTACATACAGCTGTCCTTTCTGATTGGTTGGATAATTAATTTTAACTTTTGGCCACAGATTTAAACGTACGGCCTCCGATATCAATGTAAAAGAACCTGAAATAAGGGCCTGACTGGCAATAATTGCAGCGGCAGTGGCAATTCCAATTCCGAAAAACAAGAACCAGTCGGGCATCATTTGATAAAACGGATTTTCTCCATTCAGGGTGCTGCCTTGGTGTTGTAATAGCCAAACACCCTGGCCCATGTAATTGAGCAACAAGCAGGTTTTCACATAAATCCAGCTCACTCTGATATTGGATTTCCCACAATGGCCCAAATCAGAATAAAGCGCTTCTGCTCCGGTGGTACATAAAAACACAGCACCAAGTATCAAAAATGAGCTCGGGTTAGAGGTTAATAACTGATAAGCATAGTAAGGGTTAACTGATTTGAGGATGGCAGGGTATTGATTAATAAAAACAATACCAAGTACAGCCATCATTGAGAACCAAACAAACATGATAGGACCGAAAGCCCTGCCTACAAATGAGGTTCCAAATTGCTGTATAATAAAAAGTAAGGTGAGGATAGCGATCACAATGGGCACGGTTGGTAAGCCCGGATAAACAATACCTAAACCTTCTATGGCAGACGAAACGGTAATGGGCGGAGTAATGATTCCATCGGCCAACAAGGCACAGCCCCCTATCATGGCCGGCACAATCAACCATCTCGATTTCCTTTTCACCAAAGAAAAAAGAGAGAAAATTCCACCTTCACCCTTATTATCCGCCCTCAGCGTTATGATAACATACTTCAAAGTAGTTTGAAGGGTAAGGGTCCAAAAAATACAGGATAGTCCGCCTAAAATTAGATCAGAAGTGATGATGCGATCATCAACGATGGCTTTAAAAACATATAAGGGCGAAGTACCAATATCGCCATAAATAATGCCTAAACTAATGAGTACGCCTGCTGCAGAGAGCTGATGAATGTGTTTTTGATTGCTCACAAAATTTATTGATAACAGACAAAAGTAAACCTTGTATAATTACCAAACAATTTTTGTGTTGGATATTCTAAAAAGCATAATTCATATTTTATTCATATCAACTTAAGCACTCTTTCATTGAATTGTTAATTATTGTTAAATACTAAATTTAAACAAACAGATCTTCGTTTATGTCGAAATAATATGTATATTTTTGTAATGCATGGTTAAACGCTACTCCGCTCCTAACTTTCTAAAATTATGCTCGGTCATCATATTATTGATGATTTCGAAAGGAGATTTACATGCTTACTTAGCCAAAACTCGAAACCTCAGAGACACTACAAAAACACAGCCCTCTTCGGTTCCAAAAATCAATGATACGAGAAAGGAAAAACCTACTTTTCTGAAAAATAAACTCAAGCTTGGTTTTGCTCCTTTTAAACCTGAGGCAATTAAAATTAATAAGCAAGCGCAGAGCAGCTTACCGGTCAATAAACCACAAGCTTTTGAAGAGAAGGTATTAACCGACGTCAAGATCTATCCTAATCCGGTAGGAGAATATTTAAATCTCAATTACTTTTTGAACAAAGATGTGAACATGACTATCAAAGTGATGGATTTTTTGGGAAATGAGGTCACCACACTGTTATCTCAAAGGGTGCGAAGTGGAGAGCAGAACAATTCTTTCAACATTGGCACGAAACTAAAAAGCGGCATGTACTTTGTACGCTTTGTTGCTGCCAACGAAACGGTCGTAAAAAGGATATCAGTCCTGTAGATCGGCTTTTACTCCTATTTTAATATCTTCGTTGCATGAAAATTATTTGTATTGGCCGTAATTATGCCGAACATGCCAAAGAGCTGAATAATCCTGTTCCAACCGTTCCGGTAATCTTCATGAAACCCGATACGGCCATTTTGAAAGACAATAAGCCATTTTATCATCCCACCTTTTCGAACGATATCCACCACGAATTGGAGATTGTCCTTAAAATAGCCAAAGAAGGCAAACATATTGCCGAGAAATTTGCCCATAAATATTACGAGGAAATCGGCATGGGTATCGACTTCACCGCTCGTGATATCCAGCAAAAGCACAAAGAAAAAGGCCTACCATGGGAGCTGGCTAAATCTTTTGACCACTCCGCCCCCATCAGTCGTTTCATTCCTAAAAATCAATTCAAAGATCTCTATCAATTGAATTTCCACCTAGAACTCAACGGGCAAACAGTTCAAAAAGGAAATACTTCAGATCTGCTGTTTCAATTTGAAAAACTGATTGCCTTTGTTTCGCAATACATCACCCTTAAAAAAGGAGATCTGATCTTTACCGGAACACCCGAAGGCGTAGGAAAAGTAAACATCGGCGACCATTTGGAAGGCTATTTGGAGGGAGAAAAACTACTTGACTTTTTTGTAAAATAATGCCTAGAAGTTTTATCCTCGGATTGATTCTCAATGTTTTGTCAACTTCGGCAATCGCTCAAATAAGCCAGCCCAACATTGACTTCCGCTTCCCACTTGACCTTAAACCCTCCCTTTCCGGAGCATTTGGCGATTTAAGGCCCAATCATTTCCACTCCGGTTTAGATTTTAGAACCAATCAGCGGGAAGGTTATCCGGTTTATGCCATCGCCGATGGCTTTGTTTCCCGAATGAGGGTGCAAATTGGTGGATTCGGCCAGGCTGTTTATCTCGATCACCCGAATGGCTATACCAGCGTATACGCACATTTAAGTGCCTTTAATCCAAAGATTGCCAAAATGGTGAAAGATTTTCAATACCGATTGGAAAGTTTTGAAGTAGACATCCCCTTAATTTTCTCTGAGATCCCGGTTAAAAAAGGCGAAATCATTGGTTGGTCTGGGAATACAGGCAGTTCTGGGGGGCCACATTTACATTTCGAAATTAGGGATACCAAAACCGAAGAAGCCCTCAACCCACAAATGTTCGGCTTAAAAGTGTCCGATGTTTCAAAACCAGAGATCAGAGGTATTTATCTCTACCAATTGAATGGTGAACCATTTAGTGAAGACACTCCAAAACAATATTTTGCAGTAAAAGGGAATTCAGGGAATTATCAGTTGGCTACTGCTCCAGTAATCAACTTAAGTGCAGAGAGTGCTTTCGGAATTGTGGCTTTTGACCGGCATTTGCCGACGGGTGGCACCTACGGTTTATACAAAATTGAGCTGTCACTCGACGGCGAAAACATCTACACAGCCACCTGGAATAAGTTTAGCTTTGATGCGAATAAGGCCATAAACTCACACCTAGATTATGCCGCTTTGAAGAAAACAGGCATGAGTATTCAAAAAAGTTTCGTGGAGCCTGGGAATCCTTTAGGCTTGTACCAAACTCAGCGCCATGGCCTAATTAAATTAGAGGATAATGAATTACATGAATTGGTTTATAAACTGAGTGATTTGGCGGGTAATACCAGCACGCTTCGTTTCAAGGTGAAGCGCAACATGAGCTCCTTTGCCTCCGAAAAAAGCTCAAGACCAAAAAATTACACCTTTAATGAAGATTTTCATTTCAATAATGAGGAGGTAAGCTTGGTGATCCCAAAAGGTGCATTGTACAGCCCCATCTCATTTGAATACAGCTCGGGCAGCAAACTTCCGGGGGCTTATTCACCGCAGCATCGTATTCATCGACAAAATACGCCTATTCATATTCCCTGCACATTGGCTATTAAAGCGAATGAAAGCCTGGCAAAAGAGCTACAAAACAAAACCGTAATAGTTGACCAACGAGGTGTTGCTCATGGAGGTGTTTATGAAAATGGTTTTGTAAAAGCAGAGATTAAAAATTTCGGAACTTTTCATATTCGTGTAGATACTATACCACCAAGAATTAGCCCCATCAACATCAATGATGGCAAAACCATGACGGGCATTTCAAAAATCGTCTTTAAAATTGCAGACCAGCTTTCGGGCATTGCTACCTTTAAAGGTAAAATTGACGGCCAATGGGTATTGATGGAGTATGATCAAAAGACTGCTACTTTATGGCATCGTTTTGATGAAAAAACTTCCCCTGGAAAACATCAGCTGGAGCTGAGTGTTGCTGATAAAAAAGGGAACATCTCGGTTTATAAAGCAAATTTTAACCTGTAAAACATTTGATCATGGCAACATTAACAACCGGCGATCAGGCCCCTGCCTTCAGCGCCAAGAACCAAAACGGTGAAAACATTTCCCTGAGTGATTTTGCAGGGAAAACCGTTATCCTGTATTTCTATCCAAAAGATGATACCCCGGGTTGTACCGCAGAAGCCTGCAGTTTCAGAGATAATTATGAGGCTTTATCTGCCAAAGGTTATGTGGTGATCGGTGTAAGCACCGACGATGAAAAATCGCATACCAAATTCGTCAATAAATACAACTTGCCCTTCAACCTAATAGCCGATACCGATAAAAAAATTGTAGAAGCTTACGGTGTTTGGGTGGAGAAAAGTATGTATGGCAAAACCTACATGGGTACCGCCCGCAAAACCTTCATTATCAATCCAGAAGGAAAAATTCAGCACATCATTGAAAAAGTGGACACGAAAAATTCCAGTCAGCAGGTATTGGATTTAGTAGGCTAAACTTTGTGCATAAAAACTAGCGGATGTTTAAAACTTAAACATCCGCTTCCAATTGCCTTTCTTAATTTTGTAGCCAATAAACCCTTGAAATGGCTACAGACATCCAACAACTCACCCAAACAGCCAGCCAGGTAAGACGCGATATTTTACGAATGGTACACGCCTGCCAGTCCGGTCACCCCGGCGGCTCTTTAGGCTGCACCGATTTCCTGGTTGCTTTGTATTTCGAGATCTTGAACCACGATCCAAAATTTAACATGGACGGCAAAGGTGAGGATCTTTTCTTTTTATCAAATGGACACATTTCACCTGTTTTTTACAGCGTTTTAGCTCGTTCAGGCTATTTCGAGGTGAAAGAACTGGCTACTTTCCGCAAGCTGAACAGCAGGTTGCAGGGCCACCCTACCACGCATGAGCATTTGCCGGGCGTACGAATGGCTTCGGGATCTCTGGGTCAGGGACTTTCGGTAGCCATTGGTGCTGCATTAACTAAAAAACTGAATGGCGATACTTCACTGGTATTTTCCCTTCACGGGGATGGAGAAATCCAGGAAGGGCAGATCTGGGAAGCAGCCATGTATGCACCGCATAATAAAGTGGATAACCTGATTGCGACCATTGATGTGAATGGACAGCAAATTGACGGCTCTACCGAGCAGGTACTGTCTTTGGGCAGCTTGAGAGCCAAGTGGGAAGCTTTCGGTTGGGAAGTTTTGGAAATGAGCGGAAACGATATGACCGATGTGGTTCGGGTACTCCATCTGGCTAGAGCCAAAGCCTTTAAAGGCAAACCAATTTTGATCCTGATGCAAACGGAAATGGGCAATGGGGTCGATTTCATGATGCATTCGCATAAATGGCATGGCATTGCACCAAATGATGAGCAATTAGCCAATGCTTTAGCTCAGTTAGAAGAAACTTTAGGCGACTATTAATCCTGCAAATTCATGAAAAAATATACATTCACTGAAAAAAAAGATACCCGTTCGGGTTTTGGTGCCGGATTACTGGAAGCCGGAAAAAAGAATAAAGAAGTTGTGGCACTTTGTGCCGATTTGACCGGCTCATTGAAAATGGATGCTTTCCAGAAAGAATTTCCGGAGCGCTTTTTCCAGGTAGGTATTGCCGAGGCCAACATGATCGGCATTGCGGCCGGTATGACCATTGGCGGTAAAATTCCGTTTACCGGAACTTTTGCCAACTTTTCTACCGGAAGGGTCTACGATCAGATCCGCCAGTCGGTGGCTTACTCTGATAAAAACGTAAAAATATGCGCTTCGCATGCCGGTTTGACTTTAGGTGAAGATGGGGCCACCCACCAGATCCTGGAAGACATCGGTATGATGAAAATGCTGCCGGGCATGACGGTGATCAACCCTTGTGATTACAACCAGACAAAAGCAGCCACCATCGCGATAGCCGAACACGAAGGTCCGGTGTATTTACGCTTTGGCCGTCCTACAGTTCCGGTGTTTACCGATCCGGACCAGAAATTTGAGATTGGCAAAGCATGGATGGTGAACGAGGGCTCCGATGTGAGCATTTTTGCTACGGGCCATTTGGTATGGAAAGCCATCGAAGCCGGAGAAAAATTGGCAGAAATAGGTATCGATGCCGAAATTATTAATATCCATACCATTAAACCTTTGGATGTACAAGCCATCTTAACTTCAGTCGCCAAAACCGGCTGTGTGGTTTCTGCCGAAGAACATAACCGCCTCGGTGGTTTAGGCGATAGTATTGCTCAGGTATTAGCCCAGCATTTACCTGCCCCACAGGAATATGTGGCGGTTGATGACAGCTTTGGTGAGAGTGGCACACCCGATCAATTGATGGAAAAATACGGCTTGAACAGCGAGGCCATTGTGAAAGCTGTTCAGAAAGTAATAGCCAGAAAACAAGCCAGGGACTAATTTCGGTTTCAGCCGGAATTCAGGTCCTTGATAAACTAAACGATGCTGATATCCGATTCTGAAATTTTAGAAAAATTCGCCAAGGAAAGCAGCCGGAACGAGGCGTTCGGGCTGCTCCTCCAGAAATATCAGCAAAAAATTTACTGGCTTTGCCGCCGCATGGTCATCGACCATGACGATGCTGATGACCTGGTGCAGGAAGTATTCATCAATGTTTGGAAAAACCTCGACGGCTTCCGTCGAGATGCCCAGCTTTACAGCTGGATCTACCGTATTGCCAGCAACGAATGCCTGCAATTTCTCGAAAAGAAGAAAAAACGGAACCAAAGCTCCATTGATGATCTCGGAGATACACTAGCCAACAACCTCTCTTCTTCCGATTATTTGAATGGCGAGCAAATTCAGCGAAGGCTGTATGAAGCCATGGAAACTTTGCCAGCTAAACAGAAACTCATTTTCCAACTAAAATATTTTGAGGAGCTGAAATATGAAGAAATTTCTGTTGCACTGGGCACCAGTGTAGGTGCTCTCAAGGCTTCATTCCACTTGGCCGTAAAAAAAATTGAAGATTATTTACTGACCCAAGATTAAACCTTTGCATTCATCCTCCATCTTAAAAATAAATGAGCAAGAAAGTAAACATCGAAAACTGGCAGGAACAGGCCCCTAAACTGGCACATATGGAGAAGATCAATCCATTCGTGGTTCCTCAAGGTTATTTTGAGACCCTTTCGGATCGGATCAACAAGCGGATCGCACAGGAAACAAAAAAACCTGCAGAAGCCCGGATCATTCCGATATGGACCCGCTACGCTGCAGCAGCTTGTTTAAGCTGTGTACTGGGCATTACTTTTTATTTCCATCTACAAAAAAACACTTCGGCCAAAGTAAACTGGGACGAGATTCCTGAACAGGAGATCGTAAGCTATCTGGAGATGAATATCGAAGATGCGGATGCCGTACTGATCATTAATCAATTGGGAGAGCAAAGAACACCAGAACTGAGTATCGGAGCCAGCGAACAAGAATTAGCAACCTACATCGATCAAAATTTATGAAAAATCTAAAATTTATTGCAGCCCTGATGGGGATAGCCCTATCATTTATGACAAGTACTTCTGCCCAGCAGCGGCCTGTAGACCCGAGACCTGGGCTGGGACCAAGACCAGGCATGGCAAAACCCCGAATGGAAATGGAGAGATTGGAATCAGCTAAAATCGGGTTCCTTACTCAGAAACTTGATTTAAGTCCAAGAGAAGCCGAGAAATTCTGGCCGGTGTATAATCAATACCAAAAAGAACTGAGAGCTTTGGCGAAAGAACGGATGGCTGAACGCAAGGCGGATCAGCAGGAATCTGCAGATGAGCGTTTAAACGAACAAATGGAAATGGAAAGCCGGATGCTCGAAATACGCAAAAAATATACCCGTGAGTTCAGTAAAGTAATTTCTTCTGAAAAAGTCCTGCACTTGTATGAAGCTGAAAAGGAATTCAGACGAGAACTGATCAAGCGCCTGCAGGAACGCAGAAAACAATAATCGTGAAAACATGTTCTTTTACAAAGGCTTTCGGAATTATCCGGAGGCCTTTTGTATTTTTGGAAGATGCTTAGTCATAAACAACTTTTCCTGTTAAATACTGCACAAACTTCCGACAGTCCAAAAATGTTGGAAATTGAACGTAGTGAAGGGCTATTTATCTATAGTCCGGACGGAAAAAAGTACCTGGACCTGATTTCGGGTTTTGCGGTGAGTAATGTAGGTCACCGTCACCCTAAAGTGGTTCAAGCCATTAAAGATCAGGTTGACCGCTATTTGCACCTGACGGTTTATGGCGAATTTATTCAGGCGCCACAGGTACAATTTGCAAATAAACTGATCTCGGTTTTACCTCCCCCTTTTGCGTCTGTTTACTTTGTTAACTCAGGAGCTGAAGCCACGGAAGGTGCTCTCAAACTGGCCAAACGCTTCACCAACAGATCTGAGATTATTGCTTTTAAAAACTCCTATCATGGAAGTACGCATGGTGCGCTTAGTGTGATGGGTAATGAACATTATAAGCAGGCCTATCGCCCTCTATTACCAGATGTACGATTCCTTGATTTCAACGAAACTCAGCAACTTAACCAAATTAGCGAACACACAGCTGCCGTAATTATGGAGACCATCCAAGGTGAAGCAGGCATTCGGGTGCCGGAAGAGGCTTACATGAAGGCGCTCAGAAAACGTTGTACAGAAACAGGCACCTTATTGATTCTGGACGAAATACAATCGGGATTTGGCCGCACCGGCCGTATGTTTGCCTTTGAGCATTACGGGATTATCCCAGATATCTTGTTGCTGGCCAAGGGGATGGGTGGTGGAATGCCCATTGGCGCTTTTATCACAAGTAAGGAGATGATGGATGTATTAAAGGAGAATCCAATTTTAGGTCACATCACCACTTTCGGAGGACATCCGGTAAGTTGTGCGGCTGGATTGGCTACATTGGAAGTATTACAGGATGAGCAACTCCCCGATCAAATTCCAGCAAAGGAGGCCCTATTTCGCGAACTACTGCAGCATCCAAAGATCAAAGAGGTCAGAGGTAAAGGACTGATGCTGAGTATAGAGCTAGGAAGTTTTGAAATAGTAGAAAAGGTTTCGAAATATTGCCAGGAAAAGGGCTTGATCATCGACTGGTTTTTGCACTGCGAAACCGCCATGCGTATTGCTCCACCACTGACAATTAATGAAGCAGCCATTCGTTTTGCTTGCGAAACGATTTGCGAAGCACTTGACCATTGTGCATAAAAAAATCCGGTCATTGCTGGCCGGATCTCATTCATTTTTTGAAGCGAATTATAATTGCTTGCTTAGTTTTTCGGCCAATACTGATTTAGGCACTGCACCAATTTGTTTGTCTACAATTTCACCGCCTTTAAAGAAAAGCAAAGCAGGAATATTACGGATACCGAATTTCATAGAGATCTCTGGGTTGTGATCAACATTTAACTTGCCAATGATCGCTTTTCCTTCGTATTCTTTAGCTAATTCATCTACTACCGGACCCACCATGCGGCAAGGACCACACCATTCTGCCCAAAAGTCTACCAATACCGGTTTATCTGATTTCAATACCACTTCATCGAAGTTGGCGTCTGTTATTTCTAATGCCATGATTTAAAAATTTACAATTTTAAAGATCAAAGATAAAATATCTGTTGATTTTTATACAGTTCAAAGCTATTTCTGACACTAATTCAACTTATAGCTGAGTCCATTTAGGGATTTTATTTTCTGTAAAAATTGATCGCTCGGATTAATTTTCAAACTCTTGGCCGGCATTTCCAGCACATTTCCTCCATCAAAATCAACCAAGCGAAAACGCAATGAACATTTTCTTTCGCGGTGTTCTTCGGCATTTGATTTAACCATCTCATCCAGCTGAGCCATCAATTCATCACTCAGTTCATTTAGCGGTAACTGAATGGTAAGTACTTTTGCCATTTTATCCCTTAATTCAGAAAGTAAGGAAATACTGTTGATCTTGAATTCCCAGTTCCCCTCTTGTCTGAAACGTTCAGCAACCACCCCACGTAATTGTAAAAAATAGCCGTCTTCCATAAATTGACGGAACTTCACATAATCATCACCAAACAGTACCAATTCCACCGATTCGTGATAATCTTCAAATACGAACGATCCAAAGGGCTTACCCGTTTTGGTGGTTCGATGAGCTGACTTGGATACCAGACCACCTACTACCAATTCGCGACCTCTGATCTTCAAAAATTCGGCTTGATCTTCTTCCATCATCTCCCCAGATTTGATCCGATTGAGCAAACTCAATTGTTTCACCTGATGCGTACAAAAATGATCCATCTCAAAACGATAATTATCTAATGGATGGCCCGTAAGATAAATGCCGATTACCTCTTTCTCATACTTCAACATCTCCAGCAAAGGCCATTCTTCACAGTCAGGCAGTATCGGTTCAGGAATATGGGCATCGCTTGTACCCCCAAATAATGAGTTTTGTGATGAGTTCAACTGATTCTGATAATCATTGCCATATTTGATCAGTCGGTCGATGGAATTGGTTAAACCACTGTCCGTTTTTTCCATAAACTTGGCCCGGTTGGGTTCAAAACCATCAAAAGATCCGCTGTAAACCAGATTTTCGAACACTTTTTTGTTAACTGCTCTCGAATTAATTCTACGGGCAAAATCATAAATACTGGCATAAGGACCATTTGCCCTTCTTTCTTCTACCATATACTCCACCGCCTTTTCACCCACTCCCTTAATTCCAGCCATTCCAAAACGGATTTCTCCCTTCTTATTTACCGTAAAGTTTAAATCAGACTCATTGATATCCGGACCCAACACCGGAATTCCCATCTTACGGCATTCATCCATAAAGAAAGAAATCTTATCTAAGTTGCCCTGGTTATTCAGCACAGCAGCCATGTATTCGGCCGGATAGTTGGCTTTGAGATATGCGGTTTGATATGCTACAAATGCATAGCAGGTAGAATGCGATTTATTGAAAGCGTATTGAGCGAAGGCTTCCCAGTCGGTCCATATTTTTTCGCAAATTTTCGGATCGTGGCCATTGGCTTGGCAGCCCTCCATGAACTGCGATTTCATCTTATTCAGCACCTCGATCTGCTTCTTACCCATCGCTTTACGCAATACGTCGGCATCCCCTTTACTAAAATTGGCCAGTTTCTGCGAAAGCAACATCACCTGCTCCTGATAAACGGTAATACCGTAAGTTTCCTCGAGGTATTCCTGCATATCGGCCAAGTCGTAACTCACCTGTTCGCGGCCATGTTTTCGGTGGATAAATTGCGGAATGTAAACCATGGGTCCCGGACGATACAGGGCATTCATCGCAATGAGATCCTCAAACTTATCCGGTTTCAAGTCGCGGAGGTACATTTGCATACCATCACTCTCAAACTGGAAGGTACCATTGGTATCGCCTCGCTGATAGAGCTCGAATGTTTTGGCATCATCCAGCGGAATGTGGTCAATGTCTATCTCCAGACCATGATTCTGTTTAATTAAAGCAAGTGCATCTTTAATAATAGTGAGCGTTTTAAGGCCCAAAAAGTCCATTTTGATGACCCCGGCATCTTCAATTACCCTCCCGTCGTATTGAGTTACCAGTAGATCAGACTCTTTAGAGGTGGCCACCGGAATAATATCTGTCAAATCATCGGGTGCAATGATGATACCGGCTGCGTGTATGCCCACGTTTCGGACCGATCCTTCCAATACCATGGCTTCCTTAAGTACTTTGGCATGGATGGATTTTTCTTCCGATAAAATTTTTCTGAGTTTTTTTACATTTTCAAGGTCGTCGTTCCCTAAATCCTTTTTAATCCCGTCGATGGGGGCGGTAAGTACCTGAACCAAGTTTGTACCAGGACGATCGGGCACCAGCTTAGCGAGCGCATTGGACTCGGCCAAAGGTAGATCAAGCACCCTCGCCACATCCTTGATACTCGATTTTGCGGCCATAGAACCATAGGTAATGATTTGTGCCACCTGATTCTTGCCGTATTTATCTACCACATAATCGATCACTTTTTGTCGCCCGGCATCATCAAAATCGGTATCAATATCGGGCATAGATTTCCTATCGGGATTGAGGAACCGCTCAAAAAGTAAATTGTATTTAATGGGGTCGATGTTGGTGATTCCGATACAATAGGCCACTACAGAACCAGCAGCAGAACCCCTACCCGGACCTACAAAAACGCCCAGATCGCGGCCAGCCTGAATAAAATCAGAAACAATTAAAAAATAACCAGCAAAACCCATGATCTTGATGGTATTCAACTCAAAATCAAGACGCTCCTGTATTTGAGGGCTGATATCTATATAACGATTTTTTGCTCCTTTTAATGTGAGGTCTCTCAGATACTCCCACTGATTCAGGGTATCGTCGGCGTGTATCTTAAATTCGGGTGGGATGGGGAAATTGGGCAACAAGATATCTCTTTTCAATTCCAATACATCCACTTTATCCACAATCTCATTGGTGTTATCGAGGGCCTCCGGCAGGTCATGAAAAAGTTGAGCCATTTCAGCCTGGGTCTTGAAAAAGAACTGGTCATTGGGGAAACCAAACCTAAAACCACGGCCTCCCTCCTCATCGGTTGCAATAGGCGTACTTTGAACGTCTCCAGTGTTTACACACAATAAAATATCGTGTGCATTAGCGTCTTGCTGATCTACATAATGAGAGTCGTTGGAACAAATGACCGGAACCTCGTATTTTTTGGCAAATTTGAGCAAGATCTCATTTACTTTTTCTTGCTCCGGTATGTCATGACGCTGGAGTTCGATGTAGTAATCTTCTCCGAATAGATCTAACCACCATTTAAATTCTTCTTCGGCAGCTTCTTCTCCATCTTTCAAAATACTTTGCGGAACACTTGCTCCCAAACAACAGGTGGTTGCAATGAGACCTTCGTGATATTGTTCAATTAACTGTTTGTCTATACGGGGCCATTTACTATACAGGCCTTCCATGTAACCTAAGGAACAAAGTTTAACCAGGTTTTGATAACCTTTGGCATTTTTTGCTAAGAAAAGCTGGTGAAATCGCTGATCTCTGTTCTCTTTGGTAAATGTTTTTTTATGGCGATCGGCTACTACATAAAATTCACAACCCACAATGGGTTTCACTCCATACTTTTTAGCTTCAGCAACAAACTTAAAGGCCCCAAACATGTTTCCATGGTCGGTAATGGCCATGGCTCTCATCCCATCGGCCTGAGCTTTTTTGAATAAACGACCAATGTCTGCTGCTCCATCGAGCAAAGAAAACTGAGTGTGTACGTGAAGGTGTGAAAAATCGGGCATCTAAAACAAAACCATTAATCCATCAAAATAAGCCGACCTGAATAGCTTAGAAACTCAATTCGTTCTTGAAAAGTTTGGCGTATTTGCGTTTATCAAACTTGTAGAGTTTGGCTGCACGATAGGATACCCCTTTCTGCTTTTCATCTAATTCTTTTAAAATGCCATAATTGAGCATTTTCTTTCGAAAGTTTCTTTTATCTAATTTTTTGTTGAGTACCGCTTCGTAAAGTATTTGCAACTGAGTAAGTGTAAATTTTTCGGGTAAGAGCTCAAATGCAATGGGCTGATAAGCAATTTTTCGCTTGATTTTCTGTAATGCCTTATTGAAAATAGCACTGTGGTCAAAAGCTAGCTCGGGCAAAGTATCGACAGGATGCCAGATGGCTTTTTTTGCATAATTAGTAACCGGCTTTAGCTCTTTTGCACCACTCAGTCTAATCATCGCAAAATAAGCCACGGTAATTACTCGACCCTGAGGGTGTCTTTTCACTTCACCAAAAGTATGGAACTGCTCCATGAAAATTCCCCTAAGCCCGGTTAATTCATAAAGAATACGGGCAGCTGCCTCATCAATACTTTCTTGCTGTTCAACCAGGTAACCGGGTAAAGCCAGCCAGTCCTTGTATGGCTCTTCATTACGTTCAATGAGCAATATTTTCAATTCCCCCTTGTCGAAACCAAAGATCACACAGTCTGTAGAAAATACCGATTCAAATATGGGTAGCTTATCCTTCAAATTGATGAATGTTTAATGGCTTAAAGATAAATTTAATTATACTCTGTAAAAAGAGAATAATTAGAATTTTCAGCTTCACTTAGTGTACAAAGTACAATATTAATTTGTAAAAATTCATACCTTTGGAAAAAGCTAACAAAAACTTATAAAAGAAAAAATAAGTAATTATTTATCAAACAATTATATAAAGAATGAAAATAGGAATTAATGGATTTGGTCGGATTGGCCGCCTGGCATGCAGGGTAGCAGCTTCCAGACCTGATGTAGAAATTGTAGGCATTAACGATTTAATGGATGTAGATTATATTGCATACCTGCTAAAATATGATTCAACACACGGGCCTTTTAAAGGTGAGGTGGAAGTAGTGAATGGTCAATTGGTAATCAATGGTAAAAACATACGTGTAAGTGCTGAAAAAGATCCATCGCAATTAAAATGGAATGAAGTGGGTGCTGAAGTAGTATTGGAATGCACCGGCTTATTTTTAAGCCAGGCCGATGCTCAAAAACACTTGGATGCAGGTGCTAAGAAAGTAGTGATTTCTGCGCCTGCCAAAGATGATACGCCTACTTTTGTAATGGGTGTGAACCACCAATCGCTCCGTGCAGACCAACACATTATTTCGAATGCCTCTTGCACCACCAACTGCTTGGCTCCCATTGCAAAGGTATTAAATGATGAATTCGGAATTTTGGAAGGTTTAATGAGTACCATTCATGCGGTTACAGCTACTCAAAAAACCGTTGATGGTCCTTCTGCCAAAGATTGGAGAGGCGGACGAGGTGCCTATCAGAATATCATTCCCTCTTCTACCGGTGCTGCAAAGGCGGTTGCACTGGTTATTCCTGAATTGAAGGGGAAACTAACCGGCATGTCTTTCCGTGTACCTGTACCCGATGTTTCGGTGGTAGACTTAACCGTAAGGTTAGAAAAGCCAGCCTCCTACGAGCAAATTTGTGGCGCTATGAAAAAAGCATCACAAGGTGAACTCAAAGGAATTTTAGGCTATACGGAAGATGATGTAGTTTCTCAGGATTTCTTGACCGATGCCCGCACTTCTATCTTCGATGCAAAGGCTGGTATCTCTTTAAATGACAACTTTGTTAAAGTGGTTTCCTGGTATGATAATGAGTGGGGCTATTCTAACAAATTGGTTGACTTGGCACAGTATGCCTGTAATCTGAAATAACATCATAACCATACTAACAAAAACCTCTTCAGCAATGAAGGGGTTTTTTATGCACTGATTAAATTGAGATCCTTTGTAAAGAAAAAATATAGCTGATGCTCTTTACACAAAAAAAGCCTTCCCGAAATCGGGAAGGCTTTTTCAAATTTAATAACTGTTAATTATTTCATTAACTGATCAAAAGTGAATGAAATATAGTATACAGCACCCACCATTGGGTTACCAAAGTTAGTTCTGTAGTACTGGTTGGTGATGTTAGAACCACCCACTTTCATTGTTAATTTTTGCTTAGGAATTCTGAAGTTTACCTGAGCATCTAAAGTACCAAATGATTCAACTGTACCGGTGATGAAAGAAGAAGTCCACAGGAACTGATCTTGCCATCTGTAAGTTAATCCGGCACCAACATTTTTGAATAAGTTGGTTTTGCTTAAACCTAAGTTATAACGCCACTCAGGAGTGTTGAACTCGCTTTGCAACACACTGCTGCTTGCATTTTGGTTCAATCTGTCGCTGGTTACGTTAGCACTGATCTTGAAATCGTTCATCAAATAGTCAACTCCAATACCAAAACCATAAGATTTCACTTTGTTAGGATCGTTAACTACTGTTCCGTAAGCTCTACTTGAAGCATTAGGAAGACCACCGATAGGATTTCCGTTTGCATCTTCATTTCTCAATAAAGCTAAAGTAGAGATGAAATCTTTGAAGGTTGTTCCATAGTAATAAGTATCGATCAATAAATTTTTAGTGATCAATCCTTTATAACCAATCTCAAATGTTTGAGAACTTTCTGGTCTTAACTCAGAATTGAAGTTGTACTGAACCGGGTTACCCGCAGCCACACTCTCACGAGTATATCCGCGACCAATTCCTGTACGTAAACCTCTTGAATCTAACATGCTCGCAATACCACCCACTAAAGTAGTAGAACCGGTATTTAACATGATGTATTGGTTCTGAGTAGTTGGGATACGGAAACCGGTTTGGTATGAAGCACGGATATTATTGTTAGGTGCTACAGTTAAAACCCCGGTAATACGTGGTGTAAAACGACCCTCGAAGTTCTGGCTCTTATCGTAACGGCTGGCAGCAGTTAATTTCAATTTATCATTGAAAAACTTCTTACCTACCTGAATGAACGCACCTACTTCATCAATGGTTAAATCACCGTTTTGATCGGCAAAAATGGTACCGTTAGAGTTTAAGGTATATTGTCTGTACATGGCACCTACTTGCAAATCAACAACATTGTTCAATGCTTCGCTGAAATTGTACATACCTTCAAACTGATTCACGAAAGATTTATCGGCAAATTTTGCACCACCACCAGCAGCGCCAATCACTTTAGAAGTAATCTCTTCTTTTACTGCGTTGAATCCTTGCGTTCCTGGCAACAAACGGTTGTTATCAGCTACTGCTCTGGCAGCACTGTGTGCAGCAGCAGGAGTAGCTCCGGCAGAAATCGCACCAAAATAGTTACCTACATACTGAGGGAACCAAGTGGTACTCGGTTTGGCAGTTTCGTTCATGAATGAAGCCAATGCAGTAGCATTGTAAGAGTCTCCAGAGTTTTCGCGGGTGGTATAACCTCTTAAGAAGAAGTTTTTGCCTTTTAACTCTAATTTATATTGCGATAAACGGAAGTTTTTGATAGAATAACGCTCTGAACCGGTATAAACAGTAGTTCCTGAACCAATGTTGGCCTGAGCAATTACTTCTAATTTATCGTTAATTCTGTAATGTAACGCATTTAAGCTTCTGATTGATTTTGCATTATAATCAACTAAATCTGCTTCATTATAACCTGTTCTTGAGACAGTTTGGTTAGGAATCAAGTTGTTACGCAAACCGAAATAGAAAGGAACCATGTTGCTCACTGATGTTCTGATTGCAGATGGTAATCCGTTAATGAATGCCCCGATTTGAGCCTGAGTAGCATTAGCCGGTAAAGAAGCATTCATCAAAGCTACGATATCAACCGTGTTACCTGTAGCCGCTAAAATACCGTTACGAGTAGCATTTTGAACATTCTGTGCTACACCAAACATGTTAGCACTTACTTCATCTCCGTAGGTATTTACACCATCAAATGCAGGATCGCTTGAACGATCACCAGCTTTGGCTTTTTGACCTATACGATCGAAGTTTGAATTATCAAATGCTTGCCAGTCATTAGCTGATAAATAAGAAGTACTGGTTTTGAAAGCCCATTTATTGTCTTTTGACTTTACAGCCCAACGGAAAGAATAATCATACATTGGAGACTGATTAACTCCAGCTCTTGGGCTGTTGATGTTGTTCATACCTGTTCTCAATTGTACGCTTAAACCGGTATAATCAAATGGATTTTTAGAGTTCATTAAAATAGTACCGTTCATACCGCCAGATCCATATAAAGCTGAAGATGAACCAGGTAATAATTCTACGCTCTCTACATCTAACTCAGATAAACCAATAATATTACCTACAGAGAAGTTCAAACCTGGAGCCTGGTTATCCATACCATCAGTAATTTGGTTCACACGAACGTTACCGTTAGAGTTAAAACCACGAGTATTGATGGAACGGAAAGTTAGAGACTGTGAGCTACTTTCTACCCCTTTCAGGTTAGCAAGTGCATCATAGTAAGAGTTGTTTGCACCTTCGCGGATAGCAGCAGCACTCACACGCTCAATAGTAACTGGCGACTCCAAAATACGCTCAGGAGTACGAGAGGCAGACACAACCACTTCCTGACCTAGTACTGACTGAGGAGCTAACTGGAAATTCAGGTTAGCATTTGAACCAGTAACTGAGGTTTCGATTGTTTCGTAACCAATATACTTCACTACCAAAGTAAATGGCGTTTTTTCTGAAGTAGTAATGGTAAACTTACCGCTTGAGTTGGTTGATGTACCAGTGTTTGTACCTTTAATGGTAACTGAAACTCCTGGTAAAGTTTCATTTGTAGACTTGTCAGTGATGGTACCCGAGATGGTTACACTTTGTGCCATAGCAACAGAAACACTGAGCATTAACAACATAAGTGCCCCGGATAAATGGGTAAAAAATTTACGCATAATCTTAAGTTTTAGTTTATAATTTGGTATGATTAATAGTTAATCAAACATAAACTTAAGACTTATTTAACACATCGCAAATTTTTTTTTCCTTTCTAGTTCGGCCTGAAGTTATAATCTTGTATTTAAACTATTGAAAAAATACTTTCTCAAGAGGATATAGCGCATTTAAATCTTTATTCATAATTTAGGTAGAATTTAAATCTGAATTTCAACCGAATGAAATCACTAAAACCAATATTCACCTTATTTTTAGCCCTATCGCTAACTTTTGCTTTGAACCATAAATGGGGAAACATTCCCCCTCTCGCCAAATTCCTAGATCCCTTTCAAGGTTTTTGGAAAAATGCGGAGAGTGGCAACACCAGCCCTGAGCTGAATTTAAATTTAGAAGGATTGCAAGGCGAAGTGAGTGTGCAATTCGATAACCAACGCATTCCTCACATTTTTGCAAGCAATAACCACGACTTATATTTTGTACAAGGATTTGTAACTGCCCGCGATCGCCTATGGCAAATGGATTTTCAAACCCGTTTTGCTTCGGGTAGGCTTTCGGAAGTGATCGGACCAAAAGCATTGGATATAGATCGTTTTCAAAGACGCATGGGCATGACTTTCGGGGCAGAAAACATGATGAAGACCATGATGGCCGATCCAGAAATAGCAGCCATGATGAATGCTTATGCAGAAGGAATCAATGCTTACATCCAATCGCTCAAACCGGGAGACTATCCCATTGAGTTTAAAATACTGGATTATGAACCAGAAAACTGGACACCACTGAATTCTGCCCTGCTGCTGAAAATGATGTCTGCCACGCTTGCCAGTGGATCTGATGAATTTTACATGAGCAATATTTTAAAGAAATATGGTACTGAAGTAATGAAAGAGCTCTTTCCGGACTATCCTTATCGGGAAGAACCGATCATCCCGGTGGGTACTGCCTGGAATTTTAAACCGATACCAAGCCCAAATACTCCAACCAATGCCAATGTTGAAACTAATGCCTCCATACGGACCAAACAAAAAGAAGAAGGAATAGGCAGTAACAACTGGGCAGTATCTGGAAAAAAAACGCTGAGCGGCTACCCTATTTTAGCTAATGATCCGCACCTCGACTTGACCTTACCGGCCATCTGGTATCAAATCCAATTGATCAATCAAGAACAAAATGTCTATGGCGTATCCATTCCCGGCGCTCCGGGAGTAATTATCGGCTTCAATCAAAAAGTGGCATGGGGAGTAACCAATGTGGGCTCTGATGTGCTCGACTGGTACCAAATTCAATTCAAAGACCAATCTCACCAATCTTATTGGTATGATAATAAATGGCAAGCCACTAAAAAAAGAGTGGAGACGATTCAGGTTCGGGGCGGAAAAGCGATCACCGACACTGTTTATTACACTCATCATGGACCCGTTGTTTACCTACAGGATCAGAAGCCGGGCAATTTCGCCAAGGCAAAAAATATTCCGGAGGGTTATGCACTACGTTGGATTGCCCATGAAGGCTCAAACGATGTTCGCACTTTTTACTTATTAAATAAAGCCAATAATTACGAAGATTATCGTAAAGCGCTGACTTATTACAGTGCTCCCGCCCAAAATTTCCTTTTTGCAACCATCGACAATGATATTGCGATTACACCTAACGGATATTTCCCGTTAAAATGGAAAGGCCAGGGTAAATTTTTGTTAGACGGTACCAATCCGGCTAACGAATGGCAAGGTAGAATTCCTGCCGATCAGAACCCAACAGTAAAAAACCCGGCAAGAGGTTTCGTAAGTTCGGCTAACCAGTTCTCTGCCGACCCTACTTACCCTTATTATTTGCACTGGGAGTTTTCAGGTTATGAACGTGGCAAACGCATCAACGATCGCTTGAGCAAAATGAACCAGATCACGGTAGATAGCATGCGTAATTTACAAAATGACAACTACAGTATTTTTGCCGAAAATGTACTATCAGCTTTTGTGAGTGGTGTAAATACTGCCAAACTTAATAATGACGAACGCAAGGCGTTTAATGTGGTGAGTAAATGGAACAAATTTTATGATGCCAAAGAAATAGGTGCCAGCATTTTTGAGATATGGCAAAAAATGTTGTCAAAACAAATCTGGGAAGATGAATTTGGCGACGCCAACACCCCGATGCGCTATCCATCACGTGACCGCACGGTACAATTGATCCTGGCTGAACCACAATCCAAATGGTTCGATAATATCAAAACGCCTCAAAAAGAGGGCTTGAATGATCTATTGCTAAGCTCCTACAAACTTTCCATTGACAGCTTGACTAAAAAATACGGCCCCATGAGCGAAAAATGGCAATGGGGAAATGTAAAACACAGCAATGTGCCACACTTGGCAAAAATTGCAGGATTTGGTTCTAAAACATTATTCAACGGTGGCTCAAAAACATCGGTAAATGCCCTGAGCGAGAGTAATGGACCATCTTGGAGAATGATTGTGGCTTTAGGCAAGGAGCCAAAGGCCTACGGTGTATTCCCCGGCGGACAATCGGGCAACCCTGGAAGTTTTTATTATGATGACATGCTGGATACCTGGGCTGAAGGTCGTTTAAACGAATTGCTTTATTTACGCTCCAAAGATCAATCATCCGAAAGAATCATCTCCACTTGGAAAATCACAAAAAAATAATCTAAAATTATCGCATCATGTTATTCATCTTAATACTTTTCATTTCTTTAATTGCTCAATTCTTTTTGCCATGGTGGGTGATTACCCCCATTGCTTTTGCCTTAGCTGCATGGAACGGACAAAGTGAAAAGAAATCGTTCTGGAATGGCTTCAGTGCTATTTTTATCCTTTGGGCGTGCATGTCGCTATTTCGTACTCTACCCAACGAAAATTTATTGGCAAATCGTGTTGCACAAATGTTAATGCTGCCCGATTCGGACTTAAACTGGCTCATCTTAGTACTGATTACTGGTGTACTGGGCGGACTAGTCGCCGGAACTGCAGCACTGGCTGGTGCATCATTTAAAAAAGGTTTTTTTAGACGTAGCAGATAAAAATGCTCCTCCTGCAAATTGTATCTTTGCAAGGTGATCAAACATTTGGCTGAAGAAGTATTTAAGATCAAAAACCTCCAGGACTTTGAGATCAAAGCACTGGAGGTTTTTCGGTTTCAAGCCGAAAACAATCCGGTTTACCGCGAATTTATTCAGCATTTGGGTATCAAAAGTGCTGAAATCGAAACTTTATCAGCAATTCCTTTTCTACCTATTTCTTTTTTCAAGAGTCACCAAATCCGGAGCGGTAATACAGCACCCGCTATTATATTCAGCAGTTCGGGCACAACGGGTACAGTTAACAGTCTTCATCCTGTCGTAGATATCGGCCTTTATCGACAAAGTTTTCAGCAGGCTTTCCAACTTTTTTATGGAGATATTACTGAGTATAATTTATTAGCATTATTGCCCTCCTATGCCGAGCGGGAAGGATCATCGTTGATTTACATGATTGACGATCTGATGAGTAAAAGTCGGCCGAACAGCAATTACTTTCTCTATAATCACCAGGAATTAGCCGAAAGGCTCCATCAACTTTATCATGAAAAGCAAAAAGTTATTTTAATTGGGGTGACTTATGCCTTGCTCGACTTTATTGAAAAGCATCAATTCCAATTTCCAGAGCTCATTGTGATGGAAACTGGCGGAATGAAAGGCAAACGCAAAGAAATGGTAAGGGAAGAATTACATGAAATCCTTTGCCAGGGATTTGGCGTGCAAAAAATTCACTCTGAATACGGCATGACGGAATTGCTTTCGCAAGCCTACTCAAAAGGCAATGGTATTTTCGAGTGTCCGCCTTGGATGAAAGTAATGATCCGCGATACCAATGATCCCTTTCAGTATTTAACGGCCAACAAAACCGGTGGCATCAATGTAATTGATTTGGCTAATATTTATTCTTGCTCTTTTATTGCCACACAAGATTTGGGGCGCCTCCATGAAGAGGGCCGATTTGAGGTATTGGGCCGATTTGATCACAGTGATATTCGTGGCTGTAACCTTTTGGTGCAGTAATTAATCAGCTATCAACAGAAAATAATTCTTTTTCCCTTTTTGCACCACCAGGTATTTATTCTTGATGAGTTGTGTAGCATCAATTAATTGAGCCGGATCGGCTAATTTCACTTTATTAAGCGCTACTCCCCCTCCCTGAATCATTTTTCGTGCCTCACTTTTAGAAGGAAAAACAGGCGCAATTTCGGCCAATAGGTCATTTAGTGTGATGCCATTCTTTAAGACTGAGCCTGGTATCTTAAATTGAGGAATCCCTTCAAAAACATCCAAAATCTCCTCATCATTCAAATTCAGAAGAAACTCCAACGAGCCATTACCAAACAAGAAATCGGTGGTTTTTAAGGCAGTTTGCAAGGCTGTCTCACCGTGACAACGTATGGTAATATCTTCAGCCAACGCTTTCTGCAATGAACGAAGATGCGGTGCTGTGTCGTGTTCTTTTTCCAGTGTTTCTATTTCTTCCCTGTTTTTAAGGGTAAAAATCCTGATCCAGGTTTTGGCGTCATCATCGCTGGTATTAAGCCAAAACTGATAAAATTTAAATGGCGAAGTTTTCTTTGGATCGAGCCAAACCGCTCCAGATTCAGTTTTACCGAATTTGGTACCATCAGCTTTCTTGATCAGCTCGGTGGTAATGGCAAAGGCACTTCCGCCTGCCTTGCGACGAATCAACTCAGTTCCGGTAACCATGTTTCCCCACTGATCTGAACCACCCATCTGTACCAAACAATTTTTTTCTTTCCAGAGATGATAAAAATCAAATCCCTGAACCAATTGATAGCTAAATTCGGTAAAAGACATGCCCGAATCACCTTCCAGACGTTTCTTCACCGAATCTTTGGCCATCATATAATTAACCGTGATGTGTTTACCTACATCGCGAATAAAATCGAGGAAACTGAAGTTTTTGAACCAATCGTAATTGTTCACCATCAGGGCGCTGTTGGCTCCGCAATCAAAATCCAGGAATTTTTTTAATTGGGTTTCAAGACAGCTCACATTATGGAACAAAACGTCCTCCGAAAGCAAATTACGCTCTGCCGATTTACCTGAAGGATCGCCTACCATTCCGGTAGCGCCTCCAACTAATGCCACCGGACGATGACCGGCACGCTGAAAATGAATGAGGGTCATGATCTGGGTCAGGTGCCCCACATGTAAAGAATCTGCCGTAGGATCAAAACCTATGTAACCCGAAGTCAGTTCCTTGTTCAATTGCTCTTCAGTTCCGGGCATTACATCATGGAGCATGCCACGCCAGCGTAATTCTTCAATAAAATTCATGAAAACAGCGTTTTTATCAGTTGAGCAAATATAACAGAATTGACGGATGAATAGCGCATAAGCATTAATTACGCTTCAGATTATGTATTTTTAATGAAAGCTTATGAATTTTTTGTCGCATTTCTATTTCGATCGATTCACAGATGATCCCTACCTGGCCTTGGGCACGGTATTACCCGACCTATTAAAAAATGCGAACAAGAAATGGAATCCTCATCCACATAAAAATGAGGTGCTTTTTAAAAACGACCTGGCTCATCAGTCAATTTTAGCGGGCTGGAAAAGACACTTATACGTGGATAAACAATTCCACAGTGCTGTCTTTTTCAATAATCACGTGGCAGCCATCAAAGAGGCATTGGGCGATCTTTTAAAACCCAGTAAAGTATGGCCTTCCTTTTTAGCTCACGTGAGTTTAGAATTGATGTTGGACAGTTTGCTTCTGACTGAAGGAATGATTGATGCGGATCAATTCTACCATCAACTGGATCGCGTCGATCGGCAAAAAATAGCTTCATTTTTAAAATTAAATGGCATTGAAGAGTCGGCCACCTTTTTCACATTTTATGAAAAGTTTATTTCGAGTCGTTACCTCTACAGCTATCGCGATGGTGAACAAATTGTATATGCACTTAACCGAATTAGCATGCGACTTTGGCCCGAGGGTTTACAGCAACCCAATTCCCAAGAGCTGACCAAGGTATTGGTAGCATACAGGGAAATTCTAAAAGCCGATTTTCGGAATATTTTTGATGAAATTCAATTGCAACTAGACCACTGCCTTAAACCTTAAAAGCATTATCTTCGCTTCATGTCGCTTTTTGATATTAAAGATCGAATGGATGCGCTGGTAAAAGAACTGAACCAGCATAACTATAATTATTACGTATTGGCACAGCCAACCATCTCAGACTTTGAGTTCGATAAAAAACTCGAAGAGCTGATGGGATTGGAAATAGCTCATCCCGAATACCAAAACCCCGACTCTCCTACCCAAAAAGTGGGAGGCGAAATCACAAAAGAATTTAAAACGGTAAAACACCGCTGGCCCATGCTCTCTCTCGGGAACACCTACAGTGAGCAGGATCTGCGTGATTTTGACGAGCGCATTAAAAAAGCGATAGGCAGCCATTTTGAATACGTTTGTGAGCTCAAGTACGATGGTTTATCTATGAGTTTGACATATGAAAATGGAAAATTAATTCGGGCAGTAACACGCGGAGATGGTACACAGGGAGATGAAGTAACAGCCAATATCAAAACCATCAGGAGTATTCCACACCGTTTATGCGGGAGCGGCTATCCGGATAGTTTTGAAATACGAGGCGAAGTGTTCATGCACAAACAGGCATTTGAACGATTAAATAAGGAACGCATACAGAACGATGAAGTTCCTTATGCCAATCCGAGAAATTTTGCAGCAGGAACTGTTAAGTTGCAAGATTCTTCTGAAGTGGCAAAAAGACCACTCGACTGTTTCATTTACTTCCTTTATACAGAACAACGTTTATTCCGGAGTCATTGGGAAAGTTTGCAAGCAATCAAAAATTGGGGATTTAATACCTGTGAGCACCAAAAATTGTGCAGCAATATCGATGAAGTGTTGAATTTTATTCATTACTGGGATGAGAAACGACATGACTTAACTTATGATATTGATGGCATTGTATTGAAAGTAAATAGCTATGCTCAACAGGAAGAGTTAGGCTTTACTGCCAAATCGCCCCGTTGGGCTATTGCCTATAAATACAAGGCCCAAGAAGTGGAAACTGTGCTTGAAAAAGTAACTTATCAGGTAGGACGCACAGGTGCAGTGACTCCGGTAGCCAACCTGAAACCAGTTCTTTTAGCCGGAACTACCGTTAAACGGGCTACACTGCACAATGCTAACGAAATTGAACGGCTCGATTTATACGAAGGTGATACCGTTTTGGTAGAAAAGGGTGGTGAAATTATCCCAAAGGTAATTGCCGTAAATACCTTGAAACGACCTGAAGGCGCAAAAAAAATTCAATATCCGCAATCATGCCCGGAGTGTGCAAGTACACTCATTCGGCCTGAGGGCGAAGTGGCTTATTACTGTCCCAACGACGAAGGCTGCCCTCCGCAAATTGTCAGCCGTATCCAACATTTTATCAGCCGAAAGGCGATGAACATTGACGGCATAGGCGCCGAAACGATAGAGGCGTTTTATCGACAAGGTTTTGTGAAGCAAATCAGTGATTTATACACCCTTCACGAAAAAAGAGCTGAGCTGATGAAGCTGGAGCGCTTCGGAGAAAAGTCGATCAACAATATGTTAGCTGGGATCGAAAAATCGAAGGAAATGCCTTTCGAAAAAGTTCTTTTTGGGCTAGGTATTCGGTTTGTAGGCGAAACTGTTGCCACGAAATTAGCTTCGCACTTCGGTAATATCGACCGGTTGATGTCGGCCTCACTTGAAGAACTGACTGCTGTGGATGAGATTGGCGGTAGAATTGCAGAAAGCTTGATTACATATTTCAAGGAAGCAGCTCACCGTGAACAAATCCACCTACTTAAAAGTTTCGGACTACAGTTCGAAAGTATTCAAAAGGAAATTATTTTATCAGGCAATCAGCTGGAAGGTTTAAACTTCATCATTTCGGGTGTTTTCGAGCGATATAGCCGCGACGAATTGAAAGATTTGATAGAATCTTACGGCGGTAAAATATTGAGCAGCATTTCAAGCAAGCTGAATTATTTAGTAGCTGGCGATAACATGGGCCCTTCTAAACTGGAGAAAGCACAAAAGCTGAATATTCCGATTATTTCTGATGAAGAACTCCTCAAAATGATCGGATTATAACTAATTTTAAATTCAATCACATGGCAATGAACAAATTTTACGGCACCGGCGTGGCGATGGTCACACCCTTCAAAGCAGATGGTTCAACAGACTTTCCGGGTTTAAAAAACCTGATCGACCATATCATTAATGGCGGAGCGGAATACTTAGTAAGTTTAGGTACCACCGGAGAAACTGCTACTTTAAGCAAAGATGAGAAGAAAGCCATTTGGGATTTTACCGTAGAAACGGTAAAGGGCAGGGTGCCTTTGGTTGCTGGTATTGGCGGAAACAATACTGCCGAAATCGTAGAAACATTGAAGAATTTTGATTCGAAAGGTTTCGATGCCATTCTATCGGTTAGTCCCTATTACAACAAACCTACACAAGAAGGAATTTACCAGCACTACAAAGCGATTGCTGAAGTTTCCCCGCTTCCCATCATTTTATACAATGTTCCCGGCAGAACCGGCAGTATGGTGAGCGCCGATACGGTGCTACGATTGGCAAAAGAGTTCAAAAATATCATTGCCGTAAAGGAAGCTTCGGCCAATTTCGACCAATTCAATAAAATCGCTGCAGAAAAACCGGAAGGTTTTATGCTGATATCAGGCGACGATCCACTGACCTTGCCTATGATTGCACTGGGTGCCGTTGGGGTGATCTCTGTAGTAGCTAACGCACTACCAAAGGTATTTTCTACCATGGTTCGTACTTGCCTGGCTGGTAAGTTTGTGGAAGCTCAGCCGCTGCATTACAGTTTGCTCGAATTCACCAATCTGTGTTTTGTGGAGGGTAATCCGGCTGGAGTTAAATCTGCGCTAAAGCAATTAAATATTTGTGAAGATCATCTGCGATTACCTTTAGTACCAGTAAGTACCAACACCGAGCAAAAAATTGCAAAAGAGCTGAGTAATTTGAAATAGAAGATTTGAGATATATAATAAAAAAGGCTTTCTGATTTCAGAAAGCCTTTTTTATGTGCTAAGTAATTAAATTACTTTGCTTTGTTTTTAGTTTCTTGAACTTCTAAACGGATAGCCTGAGCTAAGTTTTTAAGATCTTGCATACCTTTACGAACACGGGTACCAGCAGCGCTGTTTCCTTTGTTGTAAAATTTGTCAGCATCACCTTCTAAGGCAGCTACTAAAGCTTTGAATTCGTTAAATTTTTTCATCTTTTTATTGATTTAAATGTTGTTTAATAAGGTTATTTGGTAATAACGTTGAGCTAATGTAGAGTCTTTTTATTTAAAAAAGAATAGCTCGAAGAAATAAAAATCGTTGTTTTTAGTGGTTTTTTTCCACATTTTAAGGCCTTCTCCACAACAAAAAATCAAATTAAAATTATAAAACACTGTAATACAATTACATACAATGTATTTATAAACAAAAAATGCCCCTTAGATAATCCTAAGGGGCATTTTAAAAATATAGAAAAATTTAGGCTTTTACAACGTTTTGTTCGCGGTAATACCCATTTTTCAATCGTTCGCCAACTTCACTAAAGGCATCTAGTGTACGTTGCACATCTTCAAGTGTATGCATGGCGGTAGGAATCAAACGTAATTCAATTAATCCTTTTGGAATAACCGGATATACTACGATAGAACAGAAGATACCGTAGTTTTCACGTAGGTCCATGGTAATGGCGGTAGCTTCAGATAATTCACCTTTCAAGAATACTGGTGTTACCATCGTGTTAGTTACACCAATATCAAATCCGCGTTCTTTAAGTCCTTTTTGTAAGGCAGTAGCAATAGTCCATAATTTCTCTCTCAATTCCGGATTGGCCTTTAACACTTCCAAACGTTTACGTAAACCCACTACCATTGGCATAGGCAGGGCTTTAGCGAAGGTTTGTGAACGCATGTTGTATCTCAAGAAATTGGTGATTTCTTCGGTAGTAGCAATAAATGCCCCAATACCAGCCATCGATTTAGCGAAAGTGCCAAAATAAACATCTACCCCATCTATACAATTTTGCGCCTCGTGTGTTCCTGCGCCAGTTGGACCCATAGTACCGAAACCATGAGCATCATCTATTAATAAACGGAAATTGAATTTCTTCTTGAGCTCTACAACCTCTTTTAATTTTCCTTGCGCACCCGACATTCCAAAAACACCCTCGGTAATCACTAAAATACCTCCACCGGTTTGCTCTACTAACTTGGTAGCTCTTTCTAATTGCTTTACACAGCTGTCAATATCATTATGCTGATAAACAAAACGCTTTCCCATATGCAGACGCAAGCCATCGATGATACAGGCATGAGATTCTGCATCATAAACAATTACGTCATTACGATCAACTAAAGCATCGATGGCCGACATGATCCCCTGATAGCCATAATTAAGCAAAAAAGCATCTTCTTTACCCACAAACTCCGCTAATTCTCTTTCTAATGCTTCATGATGGTTGGAGTTCCCCGACATCATACGGGCGCCCATAGGATAAGCCATCCCAAATTCTGCAGCAGCAGTAGCATCGGCTTCCCGAACTTCTGGATGGTTCGCCAAACCAAGGTAATTATTTAAACTCCATACCAGGTGTTCCTTACCGCGAAAATTCATGTGAGGAGCAATTTCGCCTTCCAGTTTCGGGAACGCAAAATAACCATGGGCCATTTTCTGGTGTTGACCAATAGGGCCCATGTGTTTCTTTATCTTATCAAAAATATCCAATGTAATGAATTGTTAAGTTTCTAATGAAAGCAAATTTAAGGTTTGACAGCCTATAAATCAATTAAAATACTGTCATGTAAATGCGATTAAATTGAAAGCCCCCAAATTAGGGGGCTTTCAATTTTTAGTCTACATTATCGTGTAGAAAAGAATTATTAGGTCTGATTTCGGTAATTCCCTCTTCAGCTGAAAGGGTAAAACGTGAAACCTGCGATTCTGAGGAATGAGGTACCTGATCTAAAGACATCTGCTTACGTTTATAAGCCGGCTCATTTTCTAATTCCTGCAAACCATTGCTGGTTCGGAGTTTCATGCTCAAGTCCTTCAAACGCATAATGCGCTCTTTTGATTTTTTTAATTGCTCCTCAACAGAATCATCTGAGTGGATAGTTTGCATCTGAATTTGAGGCATCTCCTCTTGTTCTGGTGCTGACGTGGCCGAAAAATCTAATTCAGTACTTTCGTTTTCAAAAGTTTGGCTTTGAAAAAGTACCGTGCTCTCTTCTTCTACTTTCATTTCGAATTCGAAAGGAGCAGGCTGCATTTCGTTTAGCTCCATAGCTTCAGCTTGCGCTTCAAACACGATCGATTCAGCAGGTGGTTCCTCAAAATGATTGTCAGGTTCATGAGCTACAACGGTGTCCATTTCTGCGAAGAGATCTAATACGCTGGTTTTCAAAACTGGCTCGGTTAATTCTGTTGACTCTTCTTTTTCTTCAATGAAAGAATTAACCAGCTCTACGGGTTTCACCAAGGGTGCATGTTCCGTTTCGAAAAATGTAGTTTTTTGTTGATAATCACCTTTTTCTACCTGCCTTTGTTCACTGGTCTGAAAACCGGTAGCTATAATGGTTACGGATAGTTTGTCACCAAGCGTATCGTCGGTACAATTCCCCCAGATTAGGTCGGCTGCTAAGCCAGCTTCTTGTTGGATATAATCGGTGATCACAGAAACTTCATCCATGGTCACTTCTTTATCTCCTGAGGTAATATTCAGTAAAATATATCGAGCACCTTCTATTTGATTATCCTCTAACAATGGAGAACTCAATGCACCCTCCACTGCCTTTAGAGCACGATTTTCACCTTCGGCCGCATGACTACCCATGATGGCTACCCCACTGTCTTTCATCACAGTGCGCACATCTTTAAAGTCGACGTTGATATAGCCCGGAATGGTGATAATTTCGGCAATACCTTTGGCAGCAGTAGTTAAAATATCATCTGCCTGACCAAAAGCTGAACCAAGGGTCAGGTTACCGAAGATTTCTCTTAAGCGATCGTTAGAGATCACCAGAAAAGAATCAACGTATTTCTTAATTTCTTCTAAACCTTCTTCGGCCTGCATTTTACGGCGCTTGCCCTCAAATGAAAACGGAGTGGTTACAATAGCTACTGTTAAGATGTCCATCTCCTTGGCCGCTTTGGCAATGATCGGGCTGGCTCCGGTACCGGTACCACCACCCATTCCGGCGGTAATGAACAACATCTTGGTATTACTTCCCAACATCTGTTTGATGTCGTCAATATTTTCGATAGCAGAGTTTTTTCCAACTTCGGGTATCGAACCGGCACCCATTCCCTCTGTAAGGCTGGCTCCTAACTGAACTTTATTTGGAATCGGACTTAGTTCTAAGGCCTGTGCATCCGTATTACAAATGATGAAATCTACCCCGGTTATACCCTGGCGGTACATATGATTGACGGCATTACCGCCACCGCCGCCCACACCAATCACCTTAATAATAGATGATTTTTCTTTTAACATTTCAAACTGCATATCTATATTCTTTTGTATTTATATTCTTTATAGATCATCTAAAGGGTAATACTAAGCATTTTTACAAAGTAGTTTTCCACACCCGCCCTAATTGTGGAAAAAGAGCTTTTGTGTTGAAAATTACTACAGGTAGTCTTCGTCCTTAATATCGTCTTTGATGAATTCCTTCCCTTTTTTGAGGAGTTTATCAAATAGGCCGAAACCTGTCTTTTCTTCCTCTATCATCCTTGGTTTTTCTTCTTTTACATCGCCATCTTGCTTCTCTAATATCTCTTCGGTCGATTGGATTCCTTTGATCAATAAACCGATACTGGTAGCATACATCGGGCTCTTTAGTTCATCATAGGTTCCTTTTGGCAAAACTTCATTTTTAGCCAAGTGTTCATTTGGATAGCCCACACGACAATCTAAACCGGTTACATACTCCACCAATTGCGGCAAATGCTTCAGTTGAGCACCCCCACCGGTAATGATGATTCCTGCAATCAGTTTTTTCTCATATCCGGATGATTTGATCTCATAGTACACATGTTCAATGATCTCTTCCATACGGGCCTGAATCACATAAGCCAGATTTTTTGCCGAGATTTCTTTCGGCTCTCTACCTTTCAAACCAGGAACACAAATGATTTCATTGTCTTTATTTTCTTCAGCAAGCGCCGAGCCAAAACGGGTCTTGAGCAATTCAGCCTGATTGCGCATTACCGAGCAGCCTTCTCTGATATCTTCTGTCACACTGTTTCCACCAAAAGGAATAACGGCCGTATGACGGATAATGCCCTCATGGAAAATGGCAATATCTGTGGTGCCGCCGCCTATGTCAACTAATACAACACCGGCCTCTTTCTCCTCGTCGCTCAATACGGCCTCTGAAGAAGCCAAAGGCTCCAGAATCAGGTCATCGGCCTCTAAACCGCCATTATTTACACATTTAATGATGTTTCTAACGGCACTTACATGCCCAGAGATGATGTGGAAATTGGCTTCCAACCGTACACCGGCCATCCCGATAGGATCTTTTATACCGGGTTCATTGTCTACAGTAAATTCTTGGGGCAACACATGAATAATCTCCTCTCCCGGAGGCATCACCAGCTTATACATATCGGCAACCAACTTGTCGATATCAGTTTTCTGAATTTCAGTATTCAGGTCTTTACGGGTAAGGATTCCGCGATGCTGTAAACTTTTAATGTGCTGACCGGCAATCCCCACATTCACTACTTTGATGTCTACATTAGATTGTGTGCTGGCATCTTCCACTGCAGATACAATTCCTTGTACCGTTTTTTGGATATTGGAGACTACCCCACGGGTCACTCCCGCCGACTCGGCTTTTCCGATACCCAAAACTTCGATTTTGCCATACTCGCTGCGGCGACCCACAATGGCACAAATCTTGGTGGTACCGATGTCTAATCCAACAACAATCGGTGAATTTTTGGCTGATGTAAGATTTTTTTCCATGATGTTAACTATATTAATTTTTTACTGTTGCTTGTACTGTTTTTACTGAATCGGTGACCGTAGAATCTGCCGGACTTGCTGTTGCGATCAGCTCAGGCTGGCTTCCACTTTTTTTACAAACTATCTGATTCAAATATTTCAAGTTGATGGTTTTGTAAGTATTCCAGCCAATTTTCGGCATGGCTCTTTTATAAAATATGAGGAGATTCCTGAATTTACGCTCCAATGAATCTGCGTTACCGATGATAATTTGATGATCGCCTATACGGGTAGCCAATTCGATCTCCTGCTTGGCATTTACGTAGATCTGATCAATCTGGTTACTCCAAAGCGTATCCTGTTGAATGAAACGAGCAGTTTTAAAGAGGTCTTTCCCTGTCGGCGTTTTCAAACCACTTACCCTGCTTTCTAAATCTTCTGTAATAAAACCATTAGCTACCAAAACGTTGGCAGTAAAATTGGGACTTACAGGGATTTTTAAGCCATCAGCATCTACATAAAAATCCTGATTTTTTGAATTGATGATTCTCAAAACCGGTTCTCGCTGTTTAATTCTTACCCAGATCGTACCATCCATATCTGCATATACCTTGGCTGATTTGATGTAGGGATTCATTTTGAGCGCTTTCTCCAGCTCATGCATGTTGATGGAACGGATCGACTGACCAATCAGCTGGCCACCACTATTCAATAAGATCCGATCTACCTCTCTTCGGTTCACAAAAGTTTGATTTCCCGGTATAAATACCTTAATCTGCTGACATTGCTGCGTACGCTTTTCTCGCTCAATAAAGCTCATCAGCACCACCAAACCCGACAGTGTGGTCAACCAAGCAAATCCAATGAATATTCCTTTCCAGTTAATCCGCTTAATCATCTCTTTAATAAATTTTTAAGTGGTTCAACCAATGTATCTATATCGCCGGCACCCACAGTGAGCAATAATTCCGGCTGTTCATTTTTAACCCGATCGAGTACTTCCTGCTTATTGAGCAGTTGATGATTGTTCATCGACATTTTTTCCAAGATCATCTCTGAATTTACTCCCTCCATCGGTAGCTCACGGGCAGGGTAAATATCCAGCATCCACAATTCGTCGCTCATGCTGAGTGCCTCGGCAAAGCCATCGGCGAAATCGCGTGTACGGCTAAATAAATGTGGCTGAAATACCGTGGTTAACTTACGATTCGGGTATAAGGTCTTTACAGCTGTGATGCAGGCTTTTAATTCTTCCGGATGGTGTGCATAATCATCGATATAAATGTGGTTTTCAGACTTCACAATGTATTCGAAACGTCTTTTCACACCTTTAAAGTTTGCCAGTGCCGTTTTGATCTTTTCGGCTGGCACATGCAATATTAAAGCTGTTTGAATAGCTGCCAGGGCATTTTCAATATTATGCTTACCGGGCAATGCTAATTTGATAGCAGGAATTTTAATTTCTTCAGAGCTAAAATCGAAAATAAATTCTCCATCTTCTATTCGCACCTTTTCGGCTCTGATCGCTGCAGGACTTTCCACCGCATAGGTAATTCCATTTTCTAAGGCTAAACCCGCACGATGAATGAGCTGTCCACCTTTTTTAATTTGAGCAGCAAAAAGTTGGAAAGAAGTAGTTAAATGAGCCGGATCGCCGTAGATATCTAAATGATCGGCATCCATCGAGGTTACAATTGCAATATCTGGATGGAGGGTGAGGAAAGAACGATCGTATTCATCGGCCTCTACCACCATCACCTGGTTGGTGCCAAACAAAACATTGCTGTCGTAATTACTCGCCATACCACCTAAAAAAGCCGAGCAATCATTCCCTGAATCTTTTAAGATATGGGCTACCATACTGGATGTAGTGGTTTTACCATGAGTTCCGGCAACCGCTATGCAAAACATGCCCTTGCTTAGGATACCCAGTACCTCTGATCGTTTTTTGAGCGTAAACCCACGATTGATGAAATAATTGAGTATGGCCGAATCTTTAGGAATAGCAGGAGTATATACAATCAATGTTTGCTCATCGTTCTCCTGAAAAGCGAAAGGCACATAATCCGGATCATCGTTAAAAACAATCGCAATACCTTCGTTCATGAGGCTGGCTGTCAAGGCAGTTTCGGTGCGATCATAACCACAAACAATCACCCCTCTTTTATGGAAATAACGGGCAATTCCGCTCATGCCAATACCGCCGATACCAACAAAATAAACCCGTTTAATGTGCTCTAATTCCATTGGCCTCCTTTCTTTTCCATCAAACGGAAAATCTCTTTTGCAATTACTTCATCCGCATTGCGGATTGCCAATTTTGCGATATTACTGCTGAGCTCTTTAGCTTGTTTCTCATCACTTAACAGGCTGATAACAGCGGGAACTAAATCCTGCACCGCCTTTGCATCCTCAATCAGAATCGCTGCATTTTTACTGCTGAGCGATAAAGCATTCTTAGTCTGATGATCTTCGGCCACATTTGGAGAAGGCACCAAAATGACTGGTTTACCAACTACACAAAGCTCTGCGATGGTTCCGGCGCCAGCTCTTGAAATGATCACATCGGCCATGGCATAGGCCAAATCCATGCGGTTTAAAAACTCTAATATTTTTACAGAGGGTACGAGCTGATTTTCTAATTCTTCCAGAACTGCCCTGTAATAATATTTACCGGTTTGCCAGATGACTTGCACATCGGCATCCATTAACTTTTTTAAATCCTTTTTGATCGCCTTATTCAAAGTGCCGGCCCCTAAGCTTCCTCCGGTAATCAAAACAGTTTTTTTATCGAGTGAGAGTCCGAAAAACTTGGCAGCTTCGCTGCGCTTCCCTTCAATGGCTACCGATTCTTTACGAATTGGATTACCAGTGAATAATAGTTTTTCCTGAGGGAAATAGACAGACATTCCATCAAAGGCCACACAAATTTTTTCTGCTTTTTTTGCTAGCCATTTATTGGTTAAGCCGGCGAAAGAATTTTGCTCCTGGATAAGGTAAGGCACATTTAAATTGGCAGCTGCAAAGAGCAAAGGGCCGGAGGCATAACCGCCCACACCCACTGCTACATCTGGCTTAAATGTTTTGAGGATGCTGCGTGCTTTCAACAAACTTTTAATCAGTTTGAATGGTAAAGCCAAATTTTTCATCAGCGATTTTCTCTGTATTCCCTGGATGTCTAAGCCAATTATTTGGTAACCTGCAGCAGGCACTTTCTCCATCTCCATTCTACCTAAAGCACCCACAAAAAGAATCTCTACCTGCTGGTCAAGGCGCTGCAAAGCCTTGGCAATAGCCAATGCCGGGAAAATGTGTCCCCCCGTTCCGCCGCCGCTTATGATGACTCTTTTAGACATGTTATACTTCGCCGATGATTACTTTTTTACGTTCTTTTTCTTTGTTTTCTTCCACATCACGACTTACACTCAAAATAATTCCAAATGCTATGCTGGTAAACAGGATTGACGTTCCACCCATACTTACCAAGGGCAATGGCACACCCGTTACAGGACCAAGACCCACCGCAACAGCCATATTCGCAAATGCTTGTATGGTTAAACTAAAACTCAGGCCTGCTGCCAGTAAGGCCCCAAACGCCTTGGGACTGTAGGTAACAATGAGCACACACCGGTATAGAAAAACCAAATAAAGAATCAATAAGGTAACACCTCCCACCAAGCCATACTCTTCGATGATGAGGGCGTAAACAAAATCTGAATAAGGGTGTGGAAGATAATTACGTTGTGTACTGTTGCCCGGCCCTTTACCAAATAAACCTCCGGTAGCCACCGCAATTTTAGCCTGATTTGCTTGAAACGACTTATCGGGATCAACCTTTTCGGGATGCAAAAAAGTTTCAAAACGTGAAATGTAGGTCTGTCTGCGTGGACCTAAGAAAATCACCGCTGTTAATAGTAAAAGTCCTGCCAAACAAACAATACTAATTTGTTTGATACTGATCCGCCCCATGATCAGCAGCAAAATACTTACTCCAAAAAGCATGATCGCCGTAGAAAGGTTGGCCAAGGCAATGAGTATGAATACCGCACAAACCGAACCCATGATCGGGATGAATGCTTTTTTTACATCTTTAATATTTTCTTGTTTCCTGGTAAGTGTTCTGGCCAAGAAGGTAATGAGTGCTAATTTGGCCAAATCTGAGGTCTGGAACGTTTGGTTAATGATCGGGATGGTAACCCACCTGCTTGCATCATTCACATTCGCCCCAAACAAAAGCGTATATAACAATAATGGGATGGTGATGACCATCAGTAATTTAGAAATCCCTGCGTAATGCCGATAATCGAGTAAATGCGAAAAATACATCAATGCAATACCACCTACAATAAAAATGAGGTGTTTAATTAAATAAGCTTCACTACCTACCCCCTTTTTGTAGGCAATGGTACCCGTAGCACTATAAACGGCCATCAAAGACCAGATGGACAGCAGGATCACAATGATCCATATCCAGCGATCTCCTTTGGTTTTATTGAATATTCTTTCCATTTGATAGTACTTGATTTATTATTATAATTCCTTTACCGCTTTCTTGAACTGATGACCTCTGTCCTCATAATTTTTGAACAGATCAAAGCTGGCACACGCAGGAGAAAGCAAAACGGTATCGCCTTTCTTTGCTAAATGATAGGCAACCTGAACCGCTTCTTCAGCAGTGAAAGTATTCACAATCACTTCTACATCATCTTCAAATGCTTCATGTATGCGATGGTTGTCTTTGCCAAGGCAAACAATGGCTTTTACTTTCGACTTTACCAAATCTCTCAACATCTGGTAGTCGTTGCCTTTATCCACTCCACCCATAATCAGCACTACGTCTGTGTTCATGCTTTCCAGGGCATACCAAGTAGAGTTCACATTAGTGGCTTTAGAATCGTTGATAAATTCAATGCCAGAAATGCGGGCTACATGCTCCAAACGGTGTTCGATATTGGTGAAATTGCCCATACTCTCGCGGATGGACTCATTCCTTAATTCGAGCACTTTAGCCACAATACCCGAGGCCATGGAGTTGTAAATGTTGTGCTTGCCTTGTAGGGCTAATTCGTCAATTAACATATTAAAAGGGGTTTGTTGTTTTTGATTTAAATTGATGATCATTTCTTCACCATTCAGGTAAGCGCCTGGCACCTGAGTATGGAGAATAGAAAAAGGGTAAAATTTTGCTTTTGATGGATGACGAGGGAGTCCCTTCAGGGTTTCTGCATCATCAGCGCAATAAATAAATACGTCTTCTGGTGTTTGATTTTGGATAATCCGGAATTTGGAATTCACATAATTATCCATTTGGTATTCGTATCGATCTAAATGATCGGGGGTAATATTCAAAAGAACGGCAATATTAGCCTTGAACTCATACATATTATCCAGCATAAAACTGCTGATTTCCAATACGTAGTAATCATACGATTGATCGGCTACCTGTTTGGCAAAACTCTGACCAATATTTCCGGCCAAACCAACTTTCAATCCGGCGTTTTTCAAGATATGATAAGTCAGCATGGTGGTGGTAGACTTACCATTAGAGCCAGTAATAGCAATGAGTTGAGCAGTAGTATAACGAGCCGCAAACTCGATTTCAGAAATGATCGGGATCTGCTTTTCAGTTAATTTTTTAATAATTGGAGCCTTGTCTGGTATCCCGGGGCTTTTTACCACTTCCTGCGCCTTTAAAATCAGCTCCTCAGTATGCTGATGTTCTTCAAAGGGGATGGATAATCGCTCCAAATCTTGCTTATAAGCATCCGCAATCGCTCCAAAATCAGACACAAAAACTTCATAACCCTTCTTCTGGGCGAGATATGCCGCACCCACTCCGCTCTCGCCGGCGCCCAAAATTACGATATATGGTTTAATGCTCATTATCGTAGTTTAAGGGTTACAATGGTTAAAATGGCTAATAAGATACCCATGATCCAGAAACGGGTCACGATTTTTGCTTCATGATATCCTTTTTTCTGGTAGTGATGGTGTAAAGGCGACATCAGGAAAACCCTGCGACCTTCTCCATATTTCTTTTTGGTGTATTTGAACCAACTCACCTGGATGATTACCGACAGATTTTCGATCAGGAAGATTCCGCACAAAACAGGGATGAGTAATTCTTTACGAATCATGATGGCAAATGCGGCAATGATACCACCGATCGCTAAACTTCCGGTATCGCCCATAAAAACTTGCGCCGGATAAGAATTGTACCACAAAAAGCCCACACAGGCGCCCACAAAGGCACCAGCAAAAATCACCAACTCTCCCGAATTGGGTATGTACATAATGTTGAGGTAATCAGCGATAATGGTATTACCCGAAACATAGGCTAAAACCGCCAAGGTAATCCCGACAATAGCAGAAGTCCCGGTGGCTAAACCATCGATGCCATCTGTAATATTCGCTCCGTTTGAAACAGCGGTGATGATCACGATTACAAACAACATGAACACCAGCAACGCATATTTTTCGTAACCCTCGCCCAAAAACTTCAGCACTTTGGCATAATCAAATTCGTTGTTTTTGTAAAATGGAACATTGGTGACCGTTGACTTTACATCCTGGGTATAATAAACTTGATTGTCAATACGATGCTCTTGAATTTGAGCCACGGGGCTTGTTGGTTTGACCACCTGCTCTCTTACCACAATATCGGGATGGAAGTACATGGTCCAGCCAATAATGAGGGCTAAACCCACCTGACCCATGATTTTAAAGCGCCCTGCAAGACCTTCTTTATCTTTTTTAAACACCTTAATATAATCATCTAAAAAGCCGATGGCACCCATCCAAACGGTGGTAATCAGCATTAGAATGATGTAGATATTATCCAGCTTGGCTAACAGTAAGGTGGGCACCAGGATACCCAGCAAGATGATGATTCCACCCATAGTAGGTGTTCCTTGTTTCTCAATCTGACCATCTAATCCTAAATTCCGAACCGTTTCACCCACTTGTTTGGCTCTTAAAATATTGATCAAGCGACTACCATAAACTGTGGTGATCAACAGCGACAAAATCACCGCCATACCGGTTCTGAAAGAGATATACTGAAACAAGCCCGCTCCGGGGATATCGTAAATTTTATCTAACCAGGTGAATAAATAATGTAACATCAGTTGATCAGGTTTAAGGTTTCAGTTAAGATGGCTTTATCATCAAATGGATATTTTACCCCGTTTACTTCCTGGTATTTTTCATGCCCCTTGCCAGCCAGTAGAATGATATCGCCTGGTTTAGCTAAATGACAGGCGGTTTTAATTGCTTCTTTGCGATCGCTGATAGCGATGGTTTTTTTACGATGACTTGGACCCACTCCCGCTTCCATTTCACGAATGATTTGTTCTGGATCTTCCGTCCGCGGATTGTCTGAAGTGAGGATCACTTTGTCGCTTCCTTCACAAGCAACTTGTGCCATAATGGGGCGTTTGGTTTTGTCTCTGTCACCGCCACAACCAATGATGGTGATCACTTGTTCATTACCTTTTCTGATATCGCGAATGGTATTCAAAACATTCAATACGGCATCCGGCGTGTGGGCATAATCCACAATACCAATCACTCCCTGATCCGAGATCAAATAATCAAAGCGGCCTTCAGCGCCTGTTAAGCGGCTCAGTGAGGTCAGCACTTTCAGTTTATCCTGATCGAGCAGCATAGCGGTTGCATAAACAGCCAGTAGGTTGTAGGCATTGAAACTGCCCACCATTTTAAACCATACTTCCTCGTTATCAATATTTAAGAGTAAACCATTGAACTGGTTTTCAATCAGCTTGGCCTTATAATCGGCCATGTGTTTTAGGCTGTATGTTTTCTGGTGTGCCCTGGTATTTTGCATCATCACCAAACCATTCTTATCATCGGCATTGGTGAGGGCAAATGCGGTAGATGGAAGTTCATCAAAAAACTGTTTCTTGGCCTTTAAATAGGCCTCGAAGGTTTTATGAAAATCTAAATGATCGTGAGTTATGTTACTAAATACCGCACCAGCATAATTCAAACCAGCAATTCGGTATTGTGCAATGGCATGTGAGCTCACTTCCATGAAACAATAATCACAGCCGACTGCTACCATTTTACTCAACAACTGATTTAGAGTAATGGGATCTGGAGTGGTATGGGTGGATGGTATTATTTCATTGTTGATCTGATTTTGTACGGTAGAAATCAGCCCGGTTTTATAGCCCAGGTCCATGAACAACTGAAACAACAAGGTGGCCGTGGTGGTTTTACCATTAGTGCCAGTAATACCCACTAATTTTAATGCTTTAGAAGGATGATCGTAAAAATTTGCTGCGATGATACCCAAGGCTTTTGCAGAATTTTCTACTTTGATGTATTGAATTCCCTCGTGAATTTCCACCGGAAGTTTTTCACAAACAATGGCATTTGCACCCAATTCAATAGCTTTATCTATGTATTGATGACCGTCAGAAACGGTTCCTTCAATGGCAACGAATAGTGTGCCTGATTTTACCAATCGGGAATCGAAAGCCAGAGACTCTACTTCAGCATGGGTAGATCCGATTACCTGCTGAAGCGAAACGCCGTATAATATGTCCTTCAAAGTCTTCATTTAATTCAGATCTAAAACCACCGGATAACCTTTCGCCACCCGACTGCCTGCCGGCACCGACTGTCGTGTTACTTTACCACTTCCTTTTGGCACTGCCCTCATCCCTGCATTGCCCAGTAAATACATCGCATCTTTTAAACCCATGCCGGTTACGTTTGGCACTAAACCTTCACGGTAATTAAAAGCAGGTTGATTTTTATTGCTATCGCCGGCACTGATACCTAAAGATTTAGCCGCCAACTGGGTGGTTTTAGGATCTCCTGGCTTGGCATTTGGTTTGTTTTGACCGGCAAAGCGTAACTGCTGGATGTTATTAAACATTTGAGCGTCGCTGGCATAAACTTTATCAGCTACTTCGCGGAACACAGGACCAGCAACCAAGGCTGCATAATAAACCCCTTTTGGATCATTGAGTACCACTATCATCGAATATTTAGGTTTATCTGCCGGGAAATAGCCACAAAAAGAGGCCTGATAAGATCGTTTACCCTTATAACCTTTCGAGCCATCGGCAACCTGAGCGGTACCTGTTTTTCCGGCAACCTTGTAGTATGGATTCTTGATCACATCCTTTCCGGTTCCGTTCTCCACTACCCCTTCCATCATCTTACGAATTTTGCCCAAAGTAGCATCAGAACACACCTTTTCCTTGATCACTCTTGCTTGAAAAGTTTCAACCGTTTCACCCAAACTCTTGATCTCCCGAACAAAAACCGGACTAATCATTTTGCCATTATTGGCTACTGAATTGTAATAAGCCAGCATCTGTAGCGGTGTAATGCGCATCTCGTAGCCATAAGCCATCTGCGGCAGTGTCAGATCGCTCCAACTTTTGGAAGAAGGATTTTTAATCAATGGCGTAGCTTCTCCGGGAATTTGAAGACCCAATTTTTTATTTAATCCAAAACTGTAAAGTAAATCGGTGAATCTTTTGGGATTGTTGTGGTAATTGGTTTCCACCAGTTTCGCGATGGCCACGTTCGAGGAAACCTCAAATGCATGTTTCACACTGATATCACCCAGTCCGCCATGCGATTCTTTAATGGTATGACTGTGAATATTATATTTGCCGTCGCCAGTTGCCACAATGGTGTTGGTATCTACCCGTTTGTCTTCCAACAAAGCCATGTACGAAGCCAACTTAAAAGTTGAACCTGGGTCAAGACTTTCATTGATTGCGTAGTTGAATTTTTCCTTGTAAACTCCCTCTTCACCATCCCGGGTGTAATTGGCAATGGCACGGATCTCTCCTGTGGCCACTTCCATCAAAATCACACACCCGTGATGCGCCTGACTTTTGATAAGCTGCTTGAGGAGGGCACGCTGGGCCACATCCTGAATGTTGATATCGATGGTGGAGATGATATCTGCACCAGGTTTAGGTGAGATCTCTTCATCTTTGTTCACCGGAATCCAGTAGCCACCGGCAATGCGCTGCATCAATCTACGTCCCGATTCTCCATCAATGTAATTGCTGTACGCTCCTTCTAAGCCTACTGGCTGAACATTCTCGTTTTTGTAACCGATGGTTCGGGCGGCCAGGGCTTTAAACGGTAGGATCCTTTTATTTTTCTGCACCGCAATAAGTCCACCAGTGTTTTTGCCTTTATTGAATACCGGAAATTTCCTGATTTCCAGCAGGTCTTTGTGCGATACGTTTCGTTTGATCAGCAAATAGCGATTCTTTTCTTTGCGGGCATCTCTCAAAAATCTGGAGTATTGCTCGGTGGTTTTATCTCCAAAAAAAGAAGCCAAGCTGTAAGCCAATGAGTCTACCTTCTCTTCAAAAGCGTCTTCTTGCTCAATGGAGCCAGCCATGATATCCATCCTGATGTCGTATTCCGGTACCGAAGTGGCCAACAAACTGCCATCTACTGAATAAATATTTCCTCTGGCGGCCTCCACTTTCACAAATTTGGTGGAGATACTATCGGCCATTTTGCGCCATTTTTTACCTTCCACCACCTGTACATGGAAAAGCTTAAATAGCACCGCAAAGGCAAATAATACAATCAGCCCAAAAGCGAAATAAACGCGAATCAATATATCAGTTCTGATATTCATCTGCGGGTACCATAATTTTTTTAGGCGGCTCAACCGGCTCAATCAAACCCAAAGTATCGGCCTCTTTAGCTACTTCAGTTTTGGTGCTTCTGAGCATTAACTCTGCTTTTAATACTTTATAATCTGCACTCAACTCTACCACCTCTCTTCTCATTTTATCAATGTCTCTAATGTTGTTTTCAGCAAAGTGACGGTTCCCGATGTACACCATGCCCAGAAAAGCTAAAAACAAAATGAAGGGCAGCATTTCTGTAGCCGCTTCTTTAGAAACTACACCTTCTGTAAACAGGATAGTGAAGAAATTACGAGGCAATTCGGCCTTTGGCTCCTCTACAGGTGCCTCAGCGGGAGCGATTTCCACTTCCTCTTCTTCAATGATCTCGTTTCTAAAGCGGTTCGTCATTTTAATTTTTAACTGCGATGCGCAACTTGGCACTGCGGGCTCGGTTGTTCATCTGTATTTCTTCATCCGTGGCAATGATCGCTTTGCGATTAACTGCCCTTAGCGGCTTGAGTTCGTTTCCGAAAAAATCTTTCTCTACCTCTCCTTTAAACTTGCCTTTGGCTATGAAATTTTTCACCAATCGATCTTCGAGTGAATGATAAGACATCACCACCAATCGGCCGCCCGATTTAAGCACCTCTACCGATTGCTCTAAAAATTCCTGCAAAGCCTCCAGTTCCTGATTTACTTCAATCCGTAAAGCCTGAAAGACCTGGGCTAGGTATTTGTTTTCTTTTCCTTTCGGAATGAGCTTGCTAATCACTTGCTTAAATTCCTGTACAGTAGCTATCGGATTATTTAAACGGGCAGTGACAATTGTTTTGGCCAGCGACTTGGCATTTTGAATTTCCCCGTAAATGCCAAAAATTTTGTGCAGCGTTTCTTCAGGATAGCTATTCAGGACTTCTTTCGCTGTTAAAGCAGCGCTACGGTCCATGCGCATATCCAAATCAGCATCAAAGCGAATGGAGAAACCACGATCGGCCTGGTCGAACTGATGAGAAGAAACGCCCAGATCAGCCAATATTCCGTCGGCAGGAATGGCACCATGCAAACGGCAGTAATTTTTTAAATACCTGAAATTTTGATCGATAAAAATCAGACGATCATCAGCCGGAATGTTTTGTTGTGCATCTGCGTCCTGATCAAAGGCTAACAAACGACCTTTAGGACCCAGTTGTTTCAAGATTGCTTTAGAATGACCACCACCCCCGAAGGTAACATCCACATAAACGCCGTCGGGCTTAATTGCCAAACCTTCGAGGCATTCCTGCAACATCACCGGAACGTGGTAATCAGTCATTGGCGTTCCTCCTGGCAGCATTGCCCATTACTTCTTCGGCCAGGTTGGCGAAGTTTTCTGGTTCGTTATCCAACTGTGAATCATAGGCATCTTTTGCCCAGATTTCTATTTTATTGAATTGACAAGAAAGCACTACCTCTCCGGCAATTCCGGCATATTCTAATAAAGATTTTGGCAATAGCACCCGATTGGCAGCATCGAGCGTTAACTCTGAGGCACCACGGGTGAAGTATCGAATAAATTCTCTGGTTTTCTTTTCGTAGGTATTCAGTTTAGACAACTCATCTACGATCACTTCCCATTCTTTGCGGGTATAAACCACCAAATGCTTTTCAAAACCACGGTTCACTACCAGGCCCGCACGCTCAGCTTCAGGCAATTGCTTTTTCAAGCCAGCAGGAATCATTAGCCTTCCCTTGGCATCGAGTTTACAATCAAATTCTCCTAAAAAGTGAGCCATTGCGCCTTTTGTGGTTTTTATTCAACAGTAAAAATAGAGAGATTCTCCACTTTTTACCACAATCTCCCACAAAAAAGTTTTCCACACTCTTTTTCTCCCACTTTGGGTCAAAAAAAGAGCCCCGTTACGAAATTTCGCAACGGGGCTCTTTGCTTAGATTTTAAATTTAATCAGTCATTAATCGCCTTAACCCCCGGTAATACTTTACCTTCCATGTATTCGAGCAAGGCCCCACCACCAGTAGAAACATAACTAACTTGCTCAGTCAGGTTAAATTTGGACACAGCAGCAGCCGAATCACCACCACCAATAAGTGAGAAAGCACCAGATTGAGTAGCTTCTACCACGGCAAGTGCAATTTCTTTAGTTCCTTTTTCGAAGCTTTCCATTTCAAAAACCCCCATCGGACCATTCCATAATAAGGTTTTAGAATTTTTGACCACCTCGGCAAAAATTTCTCGGGTTTTAGGGCCGATGTCTAAGCCCATCCATTCGCCGGGAATTTGTGCAGTTAGCGAAATATCCGTCTTCGCATCGTTGGCAAAGGCATCAGCAATTACCGTATCAACCGGCAGATATAAATTCACGCCCTTGTCTTTGGCCTTCTGAATCAGGCTCAAAGCCAAATCCAGTTTATCATCTTCACAAATGGATTTACCAATCTGACCGCCTTGTGCTTTGGCAAAGGTGTAAGCCATTCCACCGCCAATAATCAGGTTATCAACCCTAGCCAAGAGCTGCTCAATCAATTCTATTTTATCAGAAACTTTAGCGCCCCCCATAATAGCCGTAAACGGACGCTCGGCTTGGTTCAATACTTTTTCGGCATTGGCCAATTCGCCGGCCATCAGGTAACCGAAATATTTGGCTTGCGGGAAGAATTGGGCAATTACTGCAGTAGAAGCGTGTGCACGATGGGCGGTACCGAAGGCATCGTTCACATACACATCGCCCAAACGAGCTAGTTTCTCAGCAAAAGCAACATCTCCTTTTTCTTCTTCTTTATAAAAACGCAGATTTTCGAGCAACAATACCTCTCCAGGCTGCAAAGCCGAGGCCTTATTAAGCGCTTCCTGACCGATACAATCATTGGCAAATTCTACAGAACGATTTAAGACTTTCGCTAGGTGAGCTACCAAATGTCTGAGAGAATATTTATCAGTAGGGCCATCTTTAGGCCGGCCTAAGTGAGACATCAAGATGACGCTTCCGCCATCTTTCAAAATTTTATGAATGGTTGGCAAGGCTCCCTGAATGCGATTATCATCGGTAATCTGAAAGTGCTCATCCAATGGCACATTGAAATCTACTCGAATGAGAGCTTTTTTATTAGAAAAGTTGAGTTGGTCTATCGTTTTCATGAATATTATTTTCGAAAACGAAGGTAATAAAAATGCTTTTTATTGTATTTTAAGATACATGGCTTTGTGCGGGCCGATCTCAGGAAAATCGAATTCTTCAGAAATAAACTCAAAACCTATACTTTGATAAAACCGATAAGCTTTTTGTCGGGCGTTACACCATAGGTAATTTGCCTGCTGATTTCTTAAGTAAACGATGGCAAAATTCAGCAATTGATTGCCTATGCCTTTGCCCTGCCATTCGGGATGAGTAGCCATGCCCCTCAATTTATAAGCTTTTCCAGGAAACCCTTCTTTGCCTTTGAGGTAAAAACTTGCTACACAAATGATCTGCCCATTTTTTTCATAACCAAGGTGAAAAGAGTCAGGGGCTTCATCGCCTGGAAAAACACATTCAAGCTCTGGTTTACCATTCCTCAAAACGAGGGAACGAAGTGGCAAGACTTGGGCAGGAGTAATAAATTGAGTCATTATTTTAATTTCGAAATACGTTGAGCCAGTTCGGCCAGTCGGTTAGAATAACCCGATTCATTATCGTACCAACCCACCACTTTAACCAAGCCACCCACTACCGACGTAAGCTGTGAATCGAAAATACAGGAATGGGAATTATCAAGAATGTCGACAGATACAATGGGTTCATCAGTATAACATAAAATACCCTTGAGCTCATTTTCAGCCGCTTTTTTGAAGGCAGCATTAATTTCCTCCACGCCTGCCGATTTGGTTAAATTACAGGTAAAATCGGTGAGCGAGCCATTTAACACAGGCACTCGGATTCCGGCTCCTCCCAGCTTACCTTCCAAATGAGGAAAAATGGCGGTAATGGCCTTGGCAGCACCGGTACTGGTGGGGATAATGGATGCGGAGGCGGCACGAGCCCTACGTAAATCTTTATGTGGCGCATCATGCAGGTTCTGGTCGCCTGTCATGGAGTGGACGGTGGTAATGGACCCATCAACAATCCCCCATAATTCGTCCAGTACTTTCACCATTGGAGCCACATTATTGGTGGTACAGGAAGCATTTGACAAAATCGGCGAACTGAGATCAATTTGCTGATCGTTTACACCTAATACAACGGTTGGCACTTCTTTATCTGGAGAAGGAGCAGAAATGATCACCTGCTTTGCTCCTGCAATTAGGTGTTGGCTGGCTCCTTCTTTTGAGGTAAAACGCCCGGTAGATTCGATCACTAAATCAATATCCAGCTCTTTCCAGGGTAAATTTTTCGGCTCTTTTTGAGCAAAAACCTGGATGCTTTTTCCATCAACAGTTAAGGTATGGGAGGTGGCGCTTACCTGGCCCGGATAGCCACGATGAACAGAGTCGAATTTAAAAAGATGGGCCAGGGTAGCCGTATCGCTCAAATCATTGATAGCAACCACTTCTAAGCCTGCTTTTTGAAGCAAGGCACGAAGACTGATACGCCCAATTCGTCCGAAACCGTTGATAGCAATTCTCACGATGCAAATTTAGTGCAATTAATGTTCGGAATCAGTATTGATTGCAGCCCAAATTAGATCTTTAAGTTCCAAGAGACCCTTTTGTGCTACTGAAGAGATAAAAACACATGGAATTTTAGGAAGATCTTTCCTCATTTCTTCCAGTAACTCTTCGTCCAGCATATCTGATTTAGTGATGGCCAAAACCCGGGGTTTATGCATTAACTCTGGGTTATAGGCTTCTAATTCTTTTAGTAATATTTGATATTCTTCTTGGATTGTGCGACTGGTATCAGCTGGCACCATAAATAGCAGTACAGAATTTCGTTCAATATGTCGTAAGAAACGAAAGCCCAAGCCTTTGCCTTTGGATGCCCCTTCGATGATTCCGGGAATATCGGCCATGATAAATGATTTATTATCACGGTAGGAAACAATACCCAGGTTGGGCACCAGGGTAGTGAAAGCATAATCGGCTATTTCGGGTTTTGCAGCTGAAACTACAGACAATAAAGTCGATTTACCTGCATTTGGGAAGCCCACTAAACCCACATCTGCTAAAACTTTCAATTCTAAAATCATCCACTCCTCTAAACCGGGTTCTCCGGGCTGAGCAAATCGTGGTGTTTGCTGTGTAGAAGATTTAAAATGCCAATTCCCCAAACCTCCGCGACCTCCGGGTGTTAAAATGCGGGTTTCGCCATCCTGCGTAATCTCAAACAAGGTCTCTCCGGTCTCGGCATCTTTAGCAATGGTGCCCAAAGGCACCTCTAAGATCTCATCTTTACCGGTACGGCCCGTTTTTAAAGCACTTCCACCGTTTTCACCGTTCTCTGCGATTACGTGTTTACGGTATTTTAAATGGAGCAGCGTCCACAGTTGTGCATTTCCCCTTAAAATAATATGGCCACCACGGCCGCCATCGCCCCCATCTGGGCCACCTTTAGCGGTATGCTTATCGCGGTGCAAATGCGCAGAACCTGCCCCTCCGTGACCAGATCGGCAACAAATTTTTACGTAATCAACAAAATTAGATCCTTGCGACATTTGATTTTTGATTGGATACAAAAATAGCGGATGGACAGCTGATGTCGCATCCGCTATGCTTTATTTTTTGTGTTTTAAAGTTGGTTGATCACGGAGCACAGGGAGGCAAAGATCTCATCAATGGCCCCAATACCCGCTATACTGAAAAATTTGTTTTGCGTTTTATAAAAATTAGCCACGGGTGCTGTTTTATTATTGTACTCCACAATACGTTTACGAATGACTTCTGGATTGGCATCATCCGGACGGCCCGAATCTTTACCTCTTAACAATAAACGACGTTCCAACTCGTCGTCATTCACTTCGAGAGCAATCATGGCCGAAATGGCTGAATTCTTGGTGCCGAGTAAGTGATCTAATGCTTCGGCCTGCGCCACGGTACGAGGAAAACCGTCAAATATGAATCCTTTGGCATCCTTATTGGCATCGAGTTTATTGCTGATCATACCAATCACCACCTCATCAGGTACCAAAACACCCTGATCCATCAATTTTTTAGCTTCCATTCCCAGAGAGGTTCCCTGAGCAATTTCACTTCGCAATAAATCGCCGGTAGAAAGATGAATCAATTGATATTGATCGATCAATTTTTGAGATTGAGTCCCTTTTCCAGCACCTGGGGGGCCAAATAACACCAGATTAAGCATTTCTTTCTAAATCGTGTTTAAAATTTGAAGCCTTTTCGGTTGGTGATCGAAAAGGCTTGCATGTATTGTGGACCTGAAGGGAGTCGAACCCCTAACCTCCTGATCCGTAGTCAGGTGCTCTATCCAGTTAAGCTACAGGTCCTATTGATTTACGGACTGCAAAAATAGGAGTTCCACTCAAAAAAGCAAAGAATTTTGGTTTTTATTGATTTACGGCTTCACGAATTGCATTAAAATCGGGCAGATCGCCGGCCGACTCCAATACTTCGGCATAAACCACTTCGTGATTTTGATCTAGAACAAAAGCAGCTCTTTTAGAAACCCCTTTCAAATTAAAAACAAATTCATCGTAATAAGCACCATAAGCCTTTGAAACCTCCTTGTTGAAATCCGAAAGCAGCGGGAACTGATAATTTTGATCTTCCTTGAACTTAGCAAGTGTGAAGGGTGAATCGACCGAAATAGCGATTACCTCTGCACCCAAATCTTCGTAATATCCAAAAGTATCTCTCATGGTGCATAATTGAGTAGTACATACACCAGTGAAAGCCATGGGGAAGAAGTGGATCACCAATTTCTTTCCGGCATAATCACTCAAACTTACTTCTTTCAGCTCTGTACTGAATAATTTAAAATCGGGGGCCTTTTGACCTTTATTAATGTTCGCCATTTTCTGAAATTTGATCAAAGATAATTTAATGTGTAGTTGACTTGAGTTGTTTATCTAAAATTGACAATCCCTCGATAAATGAATGTGGTTGGTAACCCAGCTCCCGAATACTTTTGTCGAGGATAAATCCGGTTTTGGGCGGCCTTTTTGCTTTTTGATTCAAACTTGCTGATGTGATTGGCTTGATCAAACTTTTATCCAGCTTCCAAAAATCGGCCACTTGTTCAACCAATTCCACCATATTCATCATGTCCTTGCCAGATGCGTTATAAATACCTTGTGCTTCTTTTTGAGCAGCCAACAGACAACAGGCTGCCAGGTCTTCGGCCAAGGTTGGCATGCGCCACTGGTCATTAACCACCGAAATACTTTCTCCCTTTTCAAGGGCACCTTTGGCCCAAAGTACTATATTACTTCGACTCATATCGTTCACAATTCCATAAACAATGATGGTTCTGAGTATGGCCGCTCTGCATCCTGATGCTTGTATAACTTGCTCTGCCTTTAGCTTCGATTGCCCGTAAAAACTCAATGGATCAGGTTTGGCATCTTCCGTATAGGGACCATTTTCTCCATCGAAAATAAAATCTGTTGACAAATGAATGAGGTGAATATCGTATTGTTTACAGAGAGAGGCAATGTTTTCAACTGCATCCACATTGAGCTGGGTGCAAGCCGCCTGATCGTTTTCGCAAGCATCTACATTGGTCATGGCGGCGGTATGGATAATTACATCAGGTCTCAACTTTGCAATTAATGCTGCCACTTGACCTGGCTCACAAATATCTAAATCAAAGTATTGATAGCCCGATTTTGCAGGATGCCGATCGGGCCCTTTTGAAGTCGCAAGCAATTCTATGTCGGAATTCAAAAGAGCCAAATCGGTGATTTTTTGTCCCAGTAGGCCATTACTTCCGGTAACCATGATCCTTTTCATGCTTCAAAAGAGCAGAAATTTGTCGGATCATACAAGGCCGAAAGCCTTTTTGAGCTATCTGCGGTCTTTGAAACGATTGGAATCCCTTTCCATCGGACCTTTTCCAGATTTGCGGGTGAGTGCTAAAACTAGAACAACCGCTATAATGATAATGACAAACCAGATCCAGCCCTGATCGTACCAGGCACCTGTTTCATTCTGCGTGGTAGAACGCTCGCCTGTAGTAGTGGTGTCCTGCGACCAAACCGCTAACGAACAGAACAACGCAAAGACTAAAGCAACAACCCTTGGCCATGCTTTTTTTAACTGATGTAATAGTTTCATTCCATTTATTGTTTTCTATCCATCATTAAACACCTCAGAAAGAATTAAGTTCTACGATTTTTTCACATGGATTTTTATTGAAAAAATTAATGATCTACTATTATTTTTCAGCGATAAAGTGTATTTTTGCAGACCGAAAAAAGACAGCAATAAAAAGCTGTGCTTTTTGAAGGTTAAAAATCAAAATATACTGTAATTATATGCCAAACACAGGAAAAATAGCCCAAATTATCGGTCCGGTTGTAGACGTAAGTTTTGCGAACAATGCACAATTGCCAAAAATTTACGATGCATTGGAGATTAAAAAAGAAAACGGACAGAAAATTGTTCTGGAAGTTCAGCAGCATTTAGGTGAAGATCGCGTTCGTGCCATTGCGATGGACTCTACCGATGGTTTAGTTCGCGGAATGAGTGTATTAGACACTGGCGCTCCGATCAAAATGCCTGTTGGCGATAAAATTAAAGGCCGTTTATTCAATGTAGTTGGTGAAGCCATTGATGGTATCGATCAGGTTGACAATGCGGGTGGTTATCCTATCCACAATACCCCTCCTAAATTCGACGAATTATCTACCGAAACCGAAGTGCTTTACACCGGAATCAAGGTAATTGACCTCCTTGAGCCTTATGCAAAAGGTGGTAAGATCGGTTTGTTTGGTGGTGCGGGTGTAGGTAAAACCGTATTGATCATGGAGTTGGTAAACAACATCGCAAAAGCTTATGCTGGTTTATCTGTGTTTGCCGGTGTAGGTGAGCGTACCCGTGAAGGAAACGACTTGTTACGTGAATTCATCGAATCGGGCGTAATTAATTATGGTGAAGAATTCTTACACTCAATGGAAAAAGGTGGTTGGGATTTAAGTGTGGTAGATAAAGAGAAATTAAAAGATTCTAAAGCAACATTGGTTTTCGGACAGATGAACGAGCCTCCTGGTGCACGTGCACGTGTGGCCCTTTCTGGTTTGACCGTTGCTGAATATTTCCGTGATGGCGACAGCGCCGACGGACAAGGTAAAGATATCCTGTTCTTCGTAGATAACATCTTCCGTTTCACTCAGGCAGGTTCTGAGGTATCGGCATTATTAGGCCGTATGCCTTCTGCAGTAGGTTACCAGCCAACATTGGCTACCGAGATGGGTTTGATGCAGGAGCGTATTACTTCCACTAAAAAAGGTTCAATCACTTCTGTACAGGCGGTTTACGTGCCTGCGGATGACTTGACCGACCCTGCTCCGGCAACTACTTTCGCCCACTTGGATGCGACCACCGTATTGTCTCGTAAAATTGCGGAGTTAGGTATCTATCCTGCGGTAGATCCATTGGATTCTACTTCACGCATTTTGAGTCCGGCAGTTTTGGGTGAGGAACATTACGGAACCGCTCAGCGTGTGAAAGAGATCTTACAACGTTACAAAGAATTACAAGATATCATCGCCATCTTAGGTATGGACGAATTATCTGAGGAAGATAAATTAGTAGTAGCTCGTGCACGTCGTGTACAGCGTTTCTTATCTCAGCCATTCCACGTAGCCGAGCAGTTTACTGGCTTAAAAGGGGTATTGGTTGACATCAAGGATACCATCAAAGGCTTTAACATGATCATGGATGGAGAAGTGGATGAATATCCGGAAGCAGCCTTCAACCTGGTAGGCACCATTGAAGATGCCATCGAAAAAGGTAAGAAATTATTGGCTGAAGCTGCCGCGTAAATAGTACAGAGTAATGAGTATTGAGATAACTAAATTAAATTTCTCAATACTCAATACTTAATACTCAAGACTATCTGAAGATGAAATTAGAAATCTACACCCCCGACCAAACGGTATTTGAAGGAGAAATTAACTCAGTGACTGTACCAGGCACCTCGGGTGCTTTCGAAGTACTGAAAGACCACGCTCCCATCATTTCTACTTTGGAAAGCGGAAAAGTAATTGTACGTACTGCAGATAAGCAAGCCAATACTTACCAAATTAAAGGCGGTGTGGTAGAAGTAATGCAGAATAAAGTCATTGTGCTTGCCGACGGCCTCGCTGAGTAACCAATATTATTGACCCATTAAAAAGCCTCCCCGATTCTCGGAGAGGCTTTTTTGTTTATTGTCATTTTGAGCGAGACGAGAAATCTGATATAAAGACCCTTGGCTCTGCTCAGGATGACAAATTTATAATACTACTACTCTGAAATTATCAAATTGCAACTTCAGCTCATCGCCAACTTTGAACTGACCACAAGGCGCATTGATCGTGAGGCCATGGCCTCCTGCTTTTACATCCAGTTCATCAATATTTAACTGATAGCGCACCTGGCGTACCACCGCCGGAATACCTGCCTCAGCAATAGCGATCTCATGAGGATAAATCGCCAGGCATTCATCCGGTTTCAAATTTAAACCCAGCCAGGCTTCGGCTTGCGCCGGAGGAATAATATTGGCTTCGCCCAAAAGCGAAGCGACATAAGCATTCACTGGTTGTTGAATAACTTCCTGTGGATGTCCTTGCTGCAATATTCGCCCTTGTCGAATCAGTATCAATTGATCGGCAAGGGATAAGCCATCAAAAGGATCGTGTGAAACCAAAATCATGGTGATACCCAGATGAGTGCACAAGCGTTTCAGGTCGGCACGCAATTGTTTGCGCATCATCACATCCACCTGACTAAAGGGCTCATCCAGCAATAAAACCTCCGGTTCGGTTACCAAAGCCCGGGCAATGGCTACTCGCTGTTGTTCACCTCCGCTCAAATCCGCAGCCCGACGATCGGCCAAATGATCGATCCGCAAAAACTCCATCGTTTCCCAAGTCTTTTGCTTCTTGGCATCCAGATCGGTATTACAGAGCATGGCCGCGATATTGTCGCACACCTTGGCATAGGTGTTCAGGTTAAAATCCTGAGCAATTAATTTCATACTTTCATGTCCCGGAATCAACTTCTCTTGCGGACCTAATACCCGGCCCCCCTTAAAATTTACCTGACCCGTATCCGGGCTCAATAAACCGTATATCAATTTGAGCAAGGTGCTTTTCCCTGAACCACTCTCTCCTACAATAGCTACGAAAGCACCTTTGTCAATTTGGAGAGTGATTTCAAAAACCCCTGCCGATGTTGAACCGGGATATGATTTGCTAAGTTGTTGAATGGATAGAAAAGCCTCAGACATTTGGCCAAAGATAAACAAAAACCCTGCCCGCAGATGCAGACAGGGTTTGTACAGAGGTAAACGTTATCACCAATTAAAATCCCCAGGTTAAACCAAAGGAGATATTTCTAAAGTCTGTAGGACCTTGGTCTTTTGCAAAAACATCATTGAAGTAATATTTGGCAAAAATACCGGTATTCTGATAAGCTAAACGCAGGTGGGCACCATAACGGAAAGGATTGAAATTGTAATCGTCTTTAAATTTCTCTTTTCCTCTTTCTTCACTAATTTGCTTCACTTTGCCATTCAGCAAGAAACCCAGCTCCGGACCAGCCACCACTCGAAAATACTTCCCTTTTTGAACCGGGGTATTAAATTCGAAACCGATCGGGATACGAAGGTAGCGACTACTGAAACGATTCTTGCTAAATTCTACATTATCGGGAGCAGCCGTTAGCTGTGGCTGATCTTTTTGTATGGTAATATTTTGTTTTAAGCGGATGTGGTTCCAGTCTAAACCTGCCGAAATAAAGAATGCAAATCTATTGCCCGACTTATATTTCATTTCAAAAAAATCAAACCCAACATTGGTGGTTTTAGCGGGTTCAAATTCAAGGAAGCTGTTTGCCGGCGACAAAGTGAAACTACCATTATCTATATAGCGGCTAAAGCCCAGATCAAAATGATCGAACACAAAGCTTAAACTTACCGTGTGTTTGTTTTTGGGAGTTTCTTTTACCACAGTAGTTTTATTATCATTTGTATTGATCTTTAAATTACCGATCTGAATAACCGTGGTAGCTTTTTTACTCAATTTTGTTTTGATGGTGTCGGTGCTTATAATCACCAATGTATCGGTTGCTTTGTTATCCTGTGCCGATGCATTAATAATGAATAAAGTACAGAGTGCGAACGTAAAGAATTGTTTCATGTTTGTGTTTTATTATTTATTAAGGGGTTTATTTTTCATTTTGACTAATCCGAAATTCAATCCGGTAACACGGATACCTTCTCCTGCATCCTCAGAAACTTCGATCAGTTTATCTTCTCTCGGGTCTACTTGACTGAGTACAAAGTTGACCAGCTTTCCCAAACCTTTCTTTTGTTTAGGTACAAAACTATCGACCGAATCTTCAGCATCATTTATTACAGAGGAAGTGTTGGCAGCAATGTCCATATCGGGCATGGGCGATGCAATCACGGCCTCGGCTACTACAGGAGTAGAAGCGGCTGGCTGGCTGCTGAGCGCTATTAGAGCAGCAGGTGACTCTGTTGGAGAAGAAACTACTACCATTAATTCATTACTTGCATCGAGCGGATCTTCATAACGAACAGAATTAGGAACTACCTTTTTATCAATTTGTACAATTGCTGGATTTTTAAAATTTTCCTGTTTAGCCGATGCAGTTTCGGCAACAGGTAATTTAACTATTGGAGCTTTTGTAAGAATCATTTCCTCTGGCTCCTGCTTCGGCCAAAGTAGTACCGATGCAAAAATAACTACACAAGCTGCTGCCAGCCAGGCATAAGGTAAACGCTTCCTGTCAGGACGATCTAAACCAACAGCAATTTGCTCCCAAACGGCTGGTGAAGGTTCCTCGCTGAACTCCCTGAACTTGTCACGTAAAGAGCGATCGAATGCTTTATCTAACTTTTCTTGCATGATCTTTTTCCTCCAATTCTTTAATTTTTTCTTTTAGTAAGGCTCTGGCCCTTGATAACTGCGATTTAGAACCACTTTCACTAATTCCCAATTCATCGGCAATCTCCCTGTGAGAATAACCTTCTATGGCATACAGGTTAAAAACCATCCGATAGCCATTGGGCAGTTCTTGTATCATTTTAAGTAAGTCCTGCAGTTCCAAACCATTCCAATCTGCTTGACTCACCTCCTCATTTATATCATCCAATGAAACTGCCGTTAAGGTTCTCAAATTTTTCCGGTAAGCCTCAATGGCCGTATTTACCATAATTCTTCTAACCCAACCTTCAAAAGAACCTTCCATCCTAAAATCAGCCAACCTTTGAAACATCCTGATGAAGCCTGTTTGAAGGATGTCCTCTGCATCTGCCCGATCGGCAGCATAACGAAGACAAATCCCCATCATTTTGGGTGCTAAAGCTCGATATAAACTCTCCTGCGCTTGTCTGTCTCCCTTCTTACATCCCTCCAATAAGTATTCAATCGTAAAGTTTGCTTTCAAATTCAGCTTGTTTTAGGAAAGATGCAATATTTAGGACAATGGTTGCATCAGCTAAGAAAAAATAAAATTTTAAGAGCGTTGGCGGTAGTATTTGTAGATTTTTACCGCAGACATGATGATAATACTGAACAAGATGAGGCCGATTAAGCCATAAATCCAGTCGATGGCACTTTTTAGGACCACCGTAAATACAATGGCAACCAGAAAGATGGTAGCCACCTCGTTCCATATACGAAGCTGGGTGGAACTCAAAGAAAAAACTCCTCTTTTTAATTGATGCATCATTCGGTGGCATAAAAAATGATAAACCAGCAAACCCAGCACAAAACCCAATTTCACTAACATCCAGTGCATCTCTAACAAAGCCGGATTAAGGTAGATCATACCCAAGCCGGCTAAAACAGCTAAGACCATGGCTGGTGTAGTGATGATATTCCATAGCTTCGATTCCATTAGCTCGAACTGGCGCTGTAAAATGTGGCGCTCTGCTTCCGGACGATCATTCGCTTCGGTATGGTAAATGAACAAACGGACGATATAAAAAAGTCCGGCCATCCAGCTGACCACAAAAATGAGGTGTAAAGATTTGAAATAGAGGTAAGTCATTAATACCGGAATTCTTTGATCACTTCGACCGCGTATTTTACATTGTCAAAAGGTATATCGGGCATAATCCCATGACCTAAGTTAAAGATAAATCCATCTTCACCACGCATGCGTTCAAATAAACGATGGATGCGTTCTTTGATCACCGCTTTATCGGCATACAAAATATGTGGATCAAGGTTACCCTGCACCGCAATGCCTTTAGGTAGGCGATTCTTCATATCTTTCAGGTCAACGTTCCAGTCGATAGAAATCACATCCGGCTTGGCTTCGGCCATTAATGGTGCAAAAACCGAGCTCCCTTTACAAAAAGAAATAACAGGGATGTCTTTTCGATTCAAACCAGCAATAATTTGTTGAATGTACTGATGTGAAAACTCACGATAATCATCCCAAGACAAAGCCTGAGCCCAGCTATCAAAAATTTGTACTGCGTTCACACCGGCAGCAATTTGTAAGTTCAGATAGTCGGTGGTCACTTTGGCAATTTTAGCCAATAAGCGATGCGCCAGTTCCGGCTGGTTGTGCAGCATGAGTTTGGTCAGCTTAAAATCTTTTGAAGAGCCTCCCTCTACCAGGTAACTCATCACGGTAAAAGGAGCACCGGCAAAACCGATCAATGGGATTTTTCCGTTTAAACGCTGCTGAATTACCTTTATCGCTTCAGCCACATATTGTAAACGATCCTGCACATCCGTTTCGAGGGCATCCACATCGGCAGCCGTGCGTACCGGATTGGCAAACTTAGGACCAACTCCCTGGTTGAAACTCAAATCGCCCCCCATGGCCTCACCCGTCACCAAAATATCGGAAAACAAAATGGCTGCATCGATATCCAGCAAATCAACCGGAAGCATGGTAACATCCGCAGCAATCTCCGGCGTTTTACACATTTCCAGAAAAGAATACTTGTTCTTGATCTCCCAGTATTGTGGCATAAAACGCCCCGCCTGACGCATCATCCAAACAGGTGGACGTTCTGTTTTTAGTGAAAATGCAGATTTAATGAATAAAGATGTTGAGATAGCTTGCTGACTCACGATTGTTTTGGTATTTCTTGTTCTATTTTTTGGATGATACTTTTTACCCTGGAGGAAATTTTAAGTGCCTTGGCTTTTTCGATGTAAGCCATCGAGCGTTCAAATTCTTTTTTCCGAAGACAGATATTGGCTAGGTGTACCCAAACCAAGGCTTTGTCATTTTGATTACGCAGAGGGAATTGTGTAGCCATTTGAAAATGACGCTCCGCCTTATCAAAATTCTGACGGTGCAATTCAATATTGCCGTAAATAAATTCATAAAAACCCCGACGGTGGCGGTTAAGTCTTTCCGGATCTTCAATTTCCAACAAAAGCTCCTCGGCCTTATCGTAATTTTTATAGTGAAACTCCTTGGCTGCCATCACCACGGTACCTTCAGAAAAATAACCCCAAATCAGAAAGATGATACCAAAAGCAATGACTGCCGAAACCTCATATACTTCTTCATAAACGGTCCAGGCAAGCAGCACGGCGGCTACAGCAATTACAATAAAGCGAGCTCTCCTGGTAAACATTATTTATCGATGAATTTATAGCCTACTCCACGTATAGAATGGAAATAGGTTGGATTTTTTTGATCGGGTTCAAAATATTTTCTGAAAGTCAGTATGAAGTTGTCGATAGTTCTGGTCGATGGATACACATCATAGTTCCATACGGTCTCTAAAATCTGCTCACGCGATACAGCCTCATTTTTACGCTCTATGAGTAACTTCAAGAGCATGGTCTCCTTTTTAGTTAAAGGTGTAATCTGACCATCGTCTTGTTTCAATTCGAAAGAGTTGAAATAAATGGTTTTATCACCAATCCGGTAGGAATTCAGCTCCTTTAAATCTTCACCTTTCAAACTGCGTTTCACCAAAATACCCACACGTAAAATCAATTCCTCCAAATTAAATGGTTTCACCAGGTAATCATCTGCACCTTTTTTCAAACCAGTAATGCGATCTTCGCTGGTATTTTTGGCAGTCAGGAACATGATAGGGGTTTCGGTATTTTCCAAACGAATGGTTTCAGCCACCTGAAAACCATCAATTTCTGGCAGCATCACATCGAGGATCACTAAATTAAAGCGTTCCTCTTTAAAAATTTTAAGTGCCTTTTTACCATTGGTGGCAGTAGATACCTTGTATCCTTCCAATTCGAGGTTTAGTTTAATGGCTTCGAGTAAATGTTCCTCGTCTTCTACCAGTAAAATGCGTTGTTTAGTTCCCATGGGTCTGTTTAAATGTGATTTCAAATTTGGTTCCTACAGGCAAGTTATCGCTAACTTTGACCTGTGCCTGGTGCATTTCTAGCACCTTTTTAACAATATATAATCCCAATCCGGTACCCTTGGTTTGGCGAGTATCTTCATTACCTATGCGGTAAAATTTTTCAAAAATACGGGTTTTCTCTCCATCTGGTATTCCCGGTCCATGATCGGCCACTTCCAGCAAGATCTGATCGCCTTGTGGTACCAGACTTACCAATACTTCTGCACAGGCAGGCGAATATTTGATGGCGTTCTCAATTAAATTGGAAATGACAGAAGTGATGGCAATTTGATCGCCTTTAACAAAAAGATTTGGCGTAACACAGGCTTTGATTGTTTGCGAACTACAGGAATGGATCTGCAGTCGGTCAACCACTTTAGTGAGTAGTTCTGAAAAGTTAAATTCAGTTTGAGGGAAAGTATATGAACGGTTCTCAATTTTCGAAGCCAGCAACATGTTCTCTACCAAATCATCTAAACGCTCAATATCTTTCAAGGAATTGTTAATGAACGATTTTCTTTGCTCCTCATCCAATTCTCGCTTTAAGATGGTTTGTAAATAAAGCTTGATAGAGGCTAATGGCGATTTCAGCTCATGCGTAACCGATAAGAGAAAGTTCTTCTGTTGGTGGTGTAATTTTTCTTTTCTGCTGAGTGTTTTGTGCATCTGAAAAATTCCCAAAATCACGAGAAATAAAAAAACGGCTCCTTCGCCCAATACCATCGCTCTGCGGTCTGGTTCTGCCTTGATCAACAGAAAACCCCACCAGGCCATCTCTGCAAAGACATAGAGCGTAATGATATAAAAAAGGATGAAGGCCTTGCGCATGCTTTATTTTTTAAACACAATGTCTAAACACTCAAAGATAGCTCTTTTCGCCTTCTCCAAGTCAGTTTTAGAATGAGCAGCCGATACAAAACCTACTTCGTAGCCCGATGGACCCAAATAAATTCCACGATTTAAGAGCTCACGGTGCATGATCCTGAATTTATCCATACTTTTCGGATCAATTGCCTCGGCAGTTTGAATGCACTGTTCGGTAAAAGCGAACCAAAAAATAGAACCCACACTAAATACCATGAACGGGTAATTATGGGTATCGGCATAGCGCTGTATAGCTGCAACAAACTCAGCGGTCTTGGCGTTCAGTTCTTTATAAAAACCAGGCTTGGCCAATTCGGTGAGCTGTGCAATACCGGCCGCCATGGCTACCGGATTACCCGATAAAGTTCCTGCCTGATAAACCGCTCCATCTGGAGAGATCTGGCTCATAATTTCGGTAGAGGCACCGTAAGCACCAACCGGCAAACCGCCACCAATAATTTTTCCATAGGTGAGGATGTCTGGCTGCACCTGGTAGTATCCGGCGGCACCCTCAAAACCGATCCGGAAGCCGGTGATCACCTCGTCAAAAATGAGCAAAGACTTGTTTTTCGTACAAATCTCCCGCAAGAATTCAACAAATTTTTTGTCCTGAATCAATAATCCATTATTGGCAGGCACCCCCTCAATGATTACAGCGGCTATCTGATTTTTGAATTGCTTAAACGCTTCTTTTACAGCTTTCTCATCATTTAAAGGAACCACAATGGTTTCTTCAGCAAAAGATTTAGGAATTCCGGCTGAAGAAGTTTCGCCAAAGGTGACCAGGCCCGAACCAGCTTTTACCAACAGGGCATCTACGTGACCGTGGTAACAACCTTCAAACTTCAAGATTTTATCACGCTTGGTATAACCCCGGGCCAAACGGATGGCAGACATTACCGCCTCGGTACCCGAACTCACAAAGCGGATCTTTTCGAGGTAACGATTGTGCTTAATGATCAACTCGGCCAATTCGTTTTCAAGGGCAGTAGGAGCGCCAAAACTCATTCCGTTTTGCATCACCTCCACTACCTTCTCACGAATTTTAGGATGATTATGTCCCAAAATCAATGGCCCCCACGAACAACAAAAATCTATGAATTGATTACCGTCTGCATCCCAAAGATGACAGCCATCACCTTTCTCAATAAAAAGCGGGGTACCATAAACGGATTTGAATGCCCTCACCGGACTATTCACCCCACCGGGGAAATATTGTTTCGCTTTTTCATACAATTCGGCAGAGCGTTCCCGGCTAATATCTTGCTTATCTACATGAAAAACAGGAGCCTCAGTAGCATCAGATTTACTCGAAAAAAGCTTTTTGATAAAATTAGTCATGACTTTCTCTCAATTTCCTTACATCCACTTGTTTTCCAAAATTTCCCGAGCGTGGTAACTAATAATGATGTTGGCTCCTGCACGGGTAAAAGCATACATGTTTTCCATGGTTACTTTCTGCTCGTCAATCCATCCTGCCTGGGCAGCTGCCTTCACCATAGAGTACTCACCCGATACATTATAACAGGCAATGGGTAACTGAGTCTGTTGCTTCAATTGCTGAATTACATCTAAATAAGCCAGCGCTGGTTTCACCATCAGGATATCTGCACCCTCTTCTTCATCCAAAAATGCTTCACGCATCATTTCATTCGGATTGCGAAAGTCCATCTGGTAAGCTTTACGATCGCCCTTGTTAGGAGCAGAGTCGGCAGCCTCACGGAAAGGACCATAATAAGCCGATGCGAACTTAATGCTATAGCTCATGATGGCGGTGTGGATGAATTGATTGGCATCCAATTTTTCGCGAATGGCTCCTACACGGCCGTCCATCATATCTGAAGGAGCTACCATATCGGCACCAGCAAGGGCATGACTTAGGGCCATTTTAGCCAATACAGCAACTGTTTCATCATTCTGTACCTCTTCATCCTTCAAAATACCACAATGTCCGTGAGTGGTATAGGCACAGGCACAAACATCCGTAATTACATAAATATCGTTCCCAAAAGCTTTTTTCAATTCCCTCACCGCATTGGCCACCAAGGAGCCATCATGATAACAAGAACTGGCATCTTCGCTCTTTTGCTCACCAACGCCAAATAAAAGCACCTTATTCAGGCCCAGTTTCAAGCCAGTTTCTACGTCTTTTACCAAGGTATCGGCCGAAAAATGAGAGATACCGGGCATGGCATCAATGCTGTTTTGAACCCCTTTACCCGGAACAACAAAATAAGGATAAACAAACATATCTTTCGATAAGCGTGTTTCGGCTACCATTTCCCTTACAATGGGGTTTTTTCTTAATCTTCTGGGGCGATTGATCATCTGTTAAAAGCTTAATCCGAACACCGCTTCAGCCAAACCAATTTCATCTGGCGAATAGGGTAAGGTATAATTTACATTCATTTCATCGAACTTTTTGCCGGTAGATTTTCCAATGCAAATCACTTGCTGTCCGGGTTCGAGCAGGTTGTTGGCAAAATAGGCATCCACGTTCGAAGGACTGGTAAAAATCAACACCTCTGCCAAGGAAGGAGCTACATTTTCCTCCATTTCCGTTTCATAAACCGGCAGATCGATCACTTTGGTTTCTTTATTTAGTGCTTGCTGGATTGTTCGCAACGAATCTTTTGCACCTGGGAATAAAACCGTGCGGCCATTGGCAAGCTTAGCAAATGCCTTGGCAATATCTGTAGTATCAATCCCATCCTCTTCTCCGTTAAAATCGGGCACGTGACCAAAACGTCTCAACATTTCTTCAGAAGCCCGGCCGATGACTCCAAACTTAACATGTTTAGGCAACTGCGGTTCCAGCTGGAAAAAATATTCAATCCCATTTTTACTGCTGAAAAAGATCCAATCAACCCGTTTTAAAATAAAAGGATCCAATTTGTTGATCACGGGAAATATCTTGATCAAAGAACGGTCTTCTATTTGAATATCATGCTTTTGCATGGCCTTACGGAAATAAGATTGCTCGGGCAATGCTCTGCTGATAAAAATATTGGCAGGAAATTTTCTATCTGCATTGAATTTGGAAACAATTTCTTCTGCCAGACCTTTACTGCTCGATGCACTGAGGTACAAGCGATCGGGAAAATCTGCTCCGTCCTCTGCCTTTGATACCCAAACCTCATATTTCCCATCTTCCTTTCGGCAATAGCAGCCCAATGGCATGTGGCATCCGCCTTCAAAAAGCTGCAATACTTTACGTTCCACTCCAATTTCTCTGGCTACATCGGCATGATGCAAAGCTTTCAATAACTCAGCTAATTCCTCATCATCCTCTCTGATCTGGATGGCCAATACCCCCTGTGCAGGTGCCGGAATAAATTCCATGGGCTCCAGTTCCTCCACATAAAACTCCGACAAATCGATACCCAGACGCTCGACGCCTGCTTTGGCAATCATGATTGCGTCGTAGTCCTCATCACGTAATTTCTGAATACGAGTGGGAACATTGCCACGCAGATCTTCAATCTCCAAATCGGGCCGAACAGCCAGTAATTGCGCCTTGCGTCTGTTAGATGAGGTGCCCACCATGCCGCCAAACTTTACAGAAAGTTTCTGCTGCACATCCACACAATCTTTCAAAATCAATAACAGTTCTGAAGGATCCTCACGTTCCGATACCGCAGCGATGCTGAGACCCGGCGGATGGGTGGTGGGTAAATCTTTATGAGAATGAACAGCCAAATCAATGCTGCCGTTCAGTAACTCTTCTTCCAACTCTTTGGTAAAAAAACCCTTACCTTCTAATTTATCTAAACGCAGGTTAAGGATGGTATCTCCCTGTGTTTTGATAATTTTCAGCTCGGCCGCAATACCCAGTTTTTCTAATTCCCCTTTTACAAAATTAGCCTGCCATAAAGCAAGCTCCGAACCTCGGGTTCCAATGATCAAGGGTAATCTGTGTGAAAAGGCTGAACTGGAGGAAGACATGAAAAATAAAATATGTTGAAGTTAAAAAATCAAATTCCTCTGTCAAAAGGAATATCAGCTATTGTCGACCAGAATTTCTTTGGCCATCACCATAGGAACGCTGATATATTTCTTTTCCATATAGGCAATCACCTTTTCCAGCACTTCTCGGGAGTTTTCATCTAAGCCCTGCAGCTCTTCGTAAAAAATACAGCTCAGTGCCGTTTCTTTAATCTCTTTGATTTGCTCAGGCACCTTGCGCATGGCTACTTCAATGCGTCTTTGTTTCAGAATGGAGCGGAATTCTATCAAATGATCTTCAATGATTTTTTCTGCGTGAACCAATTCATCATAGCGTCCCTGCTTGTTTTTTTCTGCTAAATCTTGCAAGCCAAAAACCTCGATGAAATGCACAGGATAATTGTTTACCACATCCGGATGGGTATCATTAGGCACAGCCAAATCAACAATTACTTTCTTACCTTCTTCACCATTCAAAAGAGACTGATATAGTTCCGGGGTTAAAATCGGTTCGGTTGAACTGGTACAAGTAATCAGGATATCGAATCCCTTCTTATAATTCATCAGTTCATCCAAAGCATAAGCTTCGCCATTCAATTCATTAGCCAGTGTTTGTGCTTTGGCTAAAGTGCGGTTAAACACCACAAAATTGGAATATTTATGCTTCTGCAGGTATTTAGAGAAATTGGTATTGGTATCGCCGGCACCGATAATGATGATGCGGGCATTGGTGAACGCATTCGCCTCTCTCAACTTGCGATATGCCAAGGAAACCACCGAAATGGGATGATGAGCAATTTGCGTATGAGTATAAACCGCTTTAGCCGTTTTCACCACTTGGTCCATCACCAAACGAAGATAATCGCCGGTGAATCCTCTTTTCTTACACTTTTCGTACGATTGACGCAGCTGTGCGAGAATTTCTTTTTCCCCAACCACCAAGCTTTCCAAAGAGCAAGATACCCTCAGCAAATGGTTGAGCGCATCAATATCTTCATAAACCGCACACATACCCAGCAAGTCTTTTAAGTCGGCAGGGTTGGCATCAGGGTTGAGTAACTGAACAAAATTCTGAACAAATACAGGATTGATAAGTTCGGCATGAGTGAAAATAAATTCCACCCGATTACAAGTACCGAGGTAAAAGATCTCCCCGATGCCCAGCTGTCCTTTCAATTGCTGCAAAACTTGGTCAAGTGCCTCATCGGCAATAACCAAGCCGCCCAAATTCTTCAGATCAACTTGTTTGTGAGTAAATGCAACTACTTTTAAATTCTTCAACGATAAATCCTGTTCGAAATAACAGCTGCAAATGTAAAAAACTGCCAAAGAGCCACTGTCACCTCTTTGTCAAACGGGCCAATTTAGAATGGATTTAAATTGAGTTTAAATGGTCAAAAACTTGGTTTTTTGACAAAAATCGGACGCATATGAGCTGAACACCTAACTGATAAATTCAATAATAGCACTAATACGCTCAGGTGCAGTAATTTGCGAAAGAATTGAATAAATCTCCGCTAACATGCGGATGATTTTTAAAAGAACATCCCATTAAATCGAAGGCTCTATCCAATTTCCGTCTTCGCGGATAATATCGATGAGCTCATTCAGGGCACTTTCAGTATTCACGTTCTTTTTGACCACCTCTTTACCACGGTATAGCGTAATTTTTCCTGGGCCGGTTCCTACATAGCCGTAGTCGGCATCGGCCATTTCACCCGGACCATTCACAATACAGCCCATGATTCCAATTTTAATCCCCTTTAAATGATCGGTACGGCTGCGGATCATTTGAGTAGTCTCCTGCAGATCGAACAAAGTTCTGCCACAACTCGGGCAAGAAATATATTCCGTTTTAGAAATCCGTGAACGGGTAGCCTGCAAAATACCAAATGAAGTACTTAACAACAGTTTAGTACCAATCTCTGGGGCCTGTAGCCAAACACCGTCGCCAAAGCCATCCAACAAAAGTGCACCGGCATCGGTGGCTGCATGCAACTGGAATTGATTTTCAGTTATTCCAGTATAATCTCTTTTTATGATCACCGGAACATCCAGACCCATATTTTCTAACTGGAAGAAAAACTGACGTTGCTCCTGCATACCATACTCCGTTCCGGCCTCCAGTACAAAAACAAGCGTTTTATCCAATGGAATACGGGCAAAATCTTCCGTATTTAAATCAGATAAGCTAACCCTCACCAGGTTCAGTGAAGGGCATTTTTTATCTGCCTGCAAATATTCAGAAAGGTGATATAAAGGATGACAATTAGTAGCGTTTTTGAGGCTTTTCCAGGTAGCATAGTTATACAACTGCTTCAAATTACCTGGAAAGGTGAAAGAAGGCAATTCATCAGCCAAATAGGCAAAATCAATCGATTGTTCCCCCATGCTGTACTTATCCAATACGGGAGAATACAGATAACCGGCCTCAGTGAGCACCGCCGGATCTTTCAGATTTTGATGCGAAAGATCAATGATCACCCTCGGTACCTGATGTCCGCCAATAAAAGTATTCAGTTCGGCACTCGCTCTTTTTTGGTAAGTATACGGAGAGAATGAATCGGGTAGAATGATCTTTTCAGAATTACCAGCCATGGGAGTTCTGGACGAGTAACGCTCCACAAGGTCGCGGGCCACCGGAATTTCAAACTCAGGATCTTCAGTCAACGATACACGAACCGTATCGCCCAAACCATCTTCCAGCAAAGTACCAATACCCACCGCCGATTTAATACGGCCATCCTCCCCGTCCCCCGCTTCTGTTACACCCAAATGTAGCGGATAATTCATGCCCTCTTTGGCCATGGTCTCTACCAATAAACGGTAGGCTTGTACCATCACCTGCGGGTTACTCGCTTTCATCGAAATCACCAAATTATGATAATTCAGATCTTCACAAATGCGTATAAATTCCATGGCCGACTCTACCATGCCCAGCGGCGTATCGCCAAACTGACTCATGATTCGATCAGATAAAGAGCCATGGTTGGTACCAATCCGCATGGCGGTACCATATTCTTTACAAATCTTAACTAAAGGGGCGAATTTTTGGTAAATGCGTTCAAGTTCAGCCTGATAGCTAGCAGGCGTATAATCAATATTCTCAAACTTCTTTTTGTCGGCGTAATTCCCCGGATTGATGCGAACCTTCTCTACCAAACGGGCCGCAAGTTCGGCTGCATTGGGGGTGAAATGTATATCGGCAACCAGCGGTGTATGGTATCCTCGTTTGGCCAATTCCTTTTTAATTTCAGCCAGATTTTGTGCCTCTTTCATACTGGGAGCAGTAATACGCACCAGTTCACAACCTGCCTCAATCATCCGGATACTCTGTGCCACCGTACCTGCTGTATCCATGGTATCGGTAGTGGTCATACTTTGAATACGAATGGGATGATGAGCCCCCATCTGTAAATCACCAATACGTACTTCACGACTCAGGTAACGTGTATATCCGGTCATAGACGAACAGTAAATACCAGGTAACACAGAAGGGCTGTCGGATTTCATATCGAACAAAAATAGAAAAATTTCATTTGTAGGATGTGGGTTGGATATTTTGACCGGAGGATAAAGGTGGGGAGCTTAAAATTTTGACCCAGCACTTACAAGCCGGCACCGCTAATTCATAAAAGTCTTTCTTTTACCACCAAGGTACCGGCCATTTTATCGTGCAGGCATTGCTGCTTACGGTCAAAAAAACCCATGATGTAACCAATACCCAGTGTCAAGGCACTTATCCACTTGCAAAAATTGCGCAAGATAGATTTTGATAAACTCAGTCGCTGACCGGATTCATCACATACCTTGAGCCCCAGCAAGCGTTTACCCAAACTGGCCTGTTGGCTGGAGGCTTCCATCACCGTTACATAAACAGAACGGAATAAAGGAATGAGTACAATGCTGGCAAATGAAATGATGATCTTTAGCTTCCGGTCATCAATCAGAAAATAAATGATAAACAAGGATAGGCCCACGTAAATTGCCCAAATTAGGAGGTAATCAATTAACCAGGCTACCAAACGAACATCCAGCGTGGCAAAATACTGAGGCTGAATCAACTCTTTTTTAAAACCCAATAATTCACGCAATTCAGAAATTTCATGCGCTTCTTTATAATCATCCAGCTCCGGCGTTTTTACAAAAGTGCCGGGCTTAATGTTCATCAATTTTAACTCTTCAATAGAAAATGGGCCTTGAGGCTTCCCCTCAATCACCACCAAATACGTTTTCAAATTAATAACGGCTCACTTCAAAATCAGACAGGCCACCTTTCATCTGTATGATGATTTTTTTGGCAGCAGAATTAAAATTTGCGGTAGTATAAGAGCCATCGGCCTGCTTGGTGAAACCCTCAAAATCTTTACCGGTCAAGCCACCCTTTACCACAATTTGGCAGCCAGCATCTTCGGGTACCGACAATTTAACTTCGGCCATGCCGGCTTTCACCTCTACTGCAGTCTGATTAACCGGCATGCCCAGTTTCACATCAAAGGCCGCTGCGCCCCCTTTAATGTGCAGGCTTGCCACTTTAAAAGCCGAAAGATCAAAATCAGCTTCACCGGCCCCCAATTCAACATGGATATCCCAAATCGGGTTCGGATTCAAACGCAGGTCTACTTTATTTGCATCCAATTCGTCTAATTGAAGATCCTTGTTTTTACTTTTCATCCTAAAGTTCAGCACCTCCACCGAATCACGACTTATTTTTTCCAAGCTATATTGGCCAAAACTGCGTTTTACCTCCGCTTCAAATAATTGCTCGCTGCTCTCCTTTAATTGGTACTGAGTGGCACCACCTTTAATGTTCAGTTCGGCCCGCTCAATACCGGCACGATAGGCCTCTGAGAAATAACTCACTTCCCCTACTCCAATGGGATCCTCTTGAGCGGCATCCCCAATAAAAATATCCCCCGACTGCTCTCTATTGATACCCATATAGCCTATAAAAGCCAAGATCAAACAAGTCAGTAATACGATGGCTGCCTTAGCCACAGCAGTGTTTTTAACGTAAGCAAACACCATGTTTAAGCCCACCAGGATCAAAATGAGCGGCCAAAAATGCCAAAGTGAACGCCAGTAAAAATCAATTACTCCAAAATTATCGAGCAATAAAATAGAACCCACAAATACCAAGGTGAGCCCCCAAACAATTTTTTCAGATTTCATCAGAAAGCGTATTAGTTAATAGAATCAGTTTTGGCATCTTTTTCCTGCTCCTCTTTTTTAGAAGATATAGGGGTCTTTTCACGGGCATTGAGCAGCATCACAAATCCCGGAATAATAATTGCCAAGGGCCACAATTTACCTAGGTTGAACCAATAGGGAATCAAATCAAACTCATTGAGTAAAAAGAATAAACCCAATAAAATGAGGATCAAACCACCCACAAGCATCCCACTGCCCTTTTTCACCCGTATAGGTTCCGGCATTACCAGCTCCGGTTCCTCCGGATTAACCCGGTAATCCGTTTTCCCATTTTCCGTCCAGCTAAAAGGTTTTTCAGGAATGGCAATCCATAAAACCAGGTAAACCAAAAAGCCCGAACCGCCAAAAATAGTAACCAAGATAAATAAGATGCGCACCCAGGTCACATCAATTTCGAAATAACGTGCCAGGCCGGCAGCAACCCCACCCAATACCTGATCTTTTGTTTCTCTGTACAGTTTCTTTTCCATAACATTAATTTTTAAAACAAACTCGATTGCGGCTTAATTACCAGCTCCTCAATAGTAGCACCCGCACTCATTTTTAAGCAAGTAAGTACACCGTTGGCCACATCTTCAGGCTGAATAAAATGCTCAGGAGCAATCTCCGTACCTTCCCAGGAATGCGTTAAAGTAGCTCCCGGAATAATGGCTGTTACCTTCACTCCTGCAGGTTTTAATTCTTCCCGCAATACTTTTGTTAGACCCATTAAGGCATATTTTGTTACACTATACGAACCGGCTGCCACTACCGGCTCCAGGCCCGCCACCGAACAAATATTAATGATATCGCCAGCCTTGGCTGCCCGCATTTGTCGGCCAAAAAAACGACTCAGCTCATAAGCAGCATACACATTCACCTGCATTTGTTGAGCCAAAACGCCCGCCGGCTCATCCAGTATAGTAGCCGGCAAGTATTGCCCCACATTATTGATCAGCGTTCCTATATGACCCAATTGTCGATGTGCTTCCTCCGCGAAAATTCGCAAATCCTGCAGATTTCCACAATCAGTGGCACGGGCATAGATTTCCAGATCCGGATGCTTTTCTTGCAATTCGCTGCACAATTCGGTCAGCTCTACCGGATTACGGGCACAAATGGCCAAATGGTAGCCCGCTGCTGCCAATTTAAAACTAATGGCCCGACCAATACCCTTAGTGGCCCCTGTTATCAATGCGTTCATAAAGTGAAGTTAAAACAGATTTCTGGGAATAGAAGTTTGAAGGAGTAAAAATTAAATCCTTCACCCGCATTAGAATAAATGATCACCGCTTTCAAAAACTTCAACATATACATCATTTTTTCTAAAAAGTATCCGAAAATCGGTATCTAAAGATGATATCGGGCATTTTTATTTTTAGTTTAGTTTGATTTTATTGAATGAACAAAGCAAATAAGATGGAAAAGAAAAAAACCTGGCTGGAGAAACTCAATGAAAACAAAGAGCCACAAATAAAACGCATTGAAACAAGCTTTGCTGATATTCCTGCCGGCTGCACAATGTTGATAGCCAGCCCTAAGCTAATTGATCAGTATATTCAAAAAATTAGTTTTGGAAAACGAATCGACAGCAAAACTTTACGAAAAGATCTTGCTTTAGATCATCGTGCCGACTACACCTGCCCTGTAACTACCGGAATATTTTTAAGAATTGTAGCGGAAGCAAACTATGAAAAATTCATAAAAGGATCACCAATTGATCATATTACACCGTTCTGGAGGGTGATTGAACCAAACACTCCCCTAGCAAAAAAGCTATCTTTCGGTCAGGATTTTTTAGTAAAACAGCTCAACAAAGAAAAAGATCATAACATTTAAATCATGAATCCAAACGTTGACAAATATCTAATAGACGGTTGTATGCGATGCAAATTTGGAGGGACACCAAAATGCAAAGTATTAAATTGGGTGAATGAATTAGAACTCCTCCGACAGATTGTTTTGGACTCGGGTTTAACGGAAGAAATCAAATGGGGAGTTCCCGTTTACACACACAAGGGAAAAAATGTAGTTACAGTTAATGCACTAAAAGAATCGGCCAATATTGGTTTTTTCAAAGGAGTATTATTAAGCGACCCGCATAAATTTCTACAACAACAAGGCAATCTACAATCAGACAGAATAGTAAAGTTTCAAACGATAGAAGAAATTGAAAAGCAAAAAAATGTGCTGAAGTCTTACATATCAGAAGCAATCGCCATCGAAGAAAGTGGAAGGAAAGTGGAATTCAAGAAAAACCCTGAACCAATTCCAGACGAGTTAATACAAGCTTTTGAAGCCGAACCTGCATTTAAAAAAGCGTTCTTTGCTTTAACACCCGGACGTCAAAGAGGCTATATCATTCATTTTTCTCAACCTAAACAAACACAGACAAGAATTGGACGAATAGAAAAATACAAAGCACAGATTTTTAATGGAGTAGGACTTAATGACAAGTATATTGTTGAGAAAGGAAAGCGAAGCCCACATTAATTTCGAGCAATTACCCATTCATTAGAAATAATAGAAAGCATTATTGCTAAATTTGAACAGTTTATTTCGTGTAAAGTTAAACACATGCGTCACCACGTTTAACTCTGCCAAATCTTACCAAAAAAAGCTTGCTATATAGGAGTAGTGAATAAAACCAGTATAAAATACCTGCTGTTCTTTTTAATGCTAAAAATTGGGCAAAGTAGTTTTGCACAAACAGATAGCATAAAGAATCAAAATCCTCAAATAAAATTTTCAGGATTTATTGACGTATTCTTTGCTCATGATTTTAACAAACCAGCCAAAAATTCCCGCCAACCATTTTTTTACAACCACAACCGTCACAATAAGCTTGATTTAAATCTCGGCTTTATCAAAGCAGCTATTGAACATTCAAAATATAGAGCGAACATTGCATTACACACAGGAACTTATGCAAATGACAATTATGCTTCCGAACCCAAACTGCTGCAAAATATCTTTGAAGCAAATATTGGATTATCACTAAACGAAAAAAATAACCTTTGGATAGACGCTGGGATTTTTGCTTCCCACATTGGTTTTGAAAGTGCCATCTCAACCGACAGCTGGACTTTAACCCGCTCCTTACTTGCAGAAAATTCCCCCTACTATTTATCTGGAGCAAAACTTACATATAAACCAAATAGCAAATGGGAGTTAGCCGCTCTTATTTCTAATGGTTGGCAGCGCATTAAAAAAGTATCCGGAAACTCATTGCATTCCTTAGGCACACAAGTAAAATTTAATCCTTCAGAAAAAACAACATTGAATTGGAGCACGTTCATCGGAACGGATGATCCTGACACTACCAGACGAATGCGTTATTTCAATAATTTTTTCGGACAATTCCAACTCAATAAAAAATGGGGACTTATTGCCGGCTTTGATATTGGCACACAACAGCGAACCAGCAATAGCTCGCAATATGACTTTTGGTTCAGTCCTGTAATGATCATCAGATACAAATTCACAGAAACTTGGGCTACTGCCTTACGAACAGAGTATTACCAAGACCAAACAGGTGTCATTATTCCCACAAACACCACCAACGGGTTTAAAACAGCAGGACTTTCACTCAACATAGACTTTTCACCATCGCGACATTTATTCTACCGCCTGGAAGGACGATGGTTAAACAGTAAAGACAAAATATTTCAGCAGTCAAATACCCTGGTCAATAATAACTTCTTCATTGTAACATCTATCGCATTACGGCTCGATAAATGACATCATGGATTGAATAACCTTTAAATTCTGCATCTATTAAACCTAACCCTTGCTTTTGTTAAGGAAAAGTCTGTTATAGCAATAATCAAGAACAACTCCTCCGCCTAATTCTTAACTTAACAGAATAAATCTCACGGTCAATCGTTTGATATTTAAAACCTTAAGCACATGAATCCCATTGTAAAAAATATCTTGTCCATACTGATCGGCATCCTCATCGGCATGGTATTAAACATGAGCATCATCATGATCGGCCCCAATATCATAGCGCCCCCGGATGGTGCAAACGTCACCACGGCCGAAGGCTTAAAAGCATCTCTTCATCTCTTCCAGGTCAAACATTTTATCTTTCCGTTTTTGGCACATGCCCTGGGCACCTTTGCAGGAGCCTTTGTTGCGGCAAAAATTGCAGCAAACCGCCGTTTGAAATTCGCACTCGGCATTGGTATTTTCTTTTTGGCAGGGGGCATCGCCAATGTATTCATGCTCCCTTCACCCCCTTGGTTCAATGCGCTCGACTTAATTTTTGCTTACCTGCCCATGGCTTACCTGGCTGGTACATTAGCCTTGCCTAAATCAAACTGAAACAAGCGCAAAACCGATCTCCAATACAAAAAGAAATCTCTTGGAATTGCACCACATACTGAGCTATTTTTACGGCTTAGCAAATCCCTCAGTTAGGCCCATTACATGAACAAAGCCGTTAAAACAAACCTCCTCATCTACCTCTCTTTTATCCTCATTGCTGTAATCGGAACCCTTTACGGAAAATCTATACAAGCGCAACACCAATTTTTGCGGGTTTGGGACTTTCAAAACATCTTACTCCTGTTCATCGCCCTACCATTTTTGTTTTATCAATCAAAAGCAGGGCTACCAGATTTTTGCGATCAAAAAGAGGCGAAACAGTCCAAATGGCTAATCCCGATACTTACAGGAGCGATTTTTGGCATACTCGATATCATCGTCATCAAATGCCTCCTGCATCCCGAACCCTACACCGAACTGCCGCCATTTCTGCAACAATTTCCTTATTCCATATTTTTATTTTTCTCAGGAGCACTCGAAATTGAGGTCTTCTACCGCCTCATACCACTCACACTCATCCTCCTTTTGGGCAAATGGTACAAAAACGGCAAACACCTCGATGCCTTCTTTTGGGCCGGAGCGGTGTTAACCGCCATCAGAGAACCCTTGGAGCAAATGCCTAGCCAAGACCTTTGGTTAATTACTTATTCATTGATTAGCGGCTTTTTAATGAACTTTATCCAAGCCATACACTACAAAAAATCAGGGTTTCTGGCCTCCCTTTCGCTCAGATTAGGGCACTAC
>CAZOLA010000005.1:74151-98029 GCA_964580845.1 uncultured Sphingobacterium sp. | reverse complement strand
CCATTAAAATCAATATTCACCTCATATCCTAATTCACCAAATTGCCACATCATTTTTGGTCCAGGAATGGCAAACAAGAAGGCAGCAGCCATTTCTTTGCGCTTGAGCGCTGTGTTTAACTGCTTGATATTGTAAGAGCCAAAAGTATTGCCCCACTGCAGCATTCTGTACATCATTCTCTCCTCATCATGACTCTCCATATATGTGATCAGTTTGTCTTGGTGAGCAGAGGTAAAACCATGAGTACCGGATAAAGCCCTGTTAAAATTAGATGTAAATCCTTGAGCTCCCTCAGAGTAGGCATGATTCAAGTTATTCCACAACATCATACCTTCCTCTGCCAGAATTTTTTCTTCATCATCATTGGCAAAGTGTTCCAAAATCACATAAAAGCTAGGATCAATGGCTTTCATGAAATCATTGTATTCTTTCCAGATGGCAATGCGCTGATCGTCCTTTCTTCCCCAAACTCCCACATCGGTGGTTAAATTCTGAGTGAATCCTTTAGAAAGGTCAAACCTGAATCCATCCACTTTGTATTCCTCCATCCAGAATTTCATCACGTTTTTGGCAAAATACTTGGTATGAGGACTCAAGTGATTAAAGTCATAACCAACTCCGAAAGGATGCATGTCGCGGGTATTGAACCATGGATTATTGGCTGCAGGGGTATTAGTAGCACTATTAAAGTACATTTGCACCATGGGCGACTGACCAAACGAGTGGTTCAATACCATATCCACGATCACCGCCATTCCTTGCTTATGGCACTCATCAATAAAATTTTGGAGTGCTTCTTTGGTGCCATAATACTTGTCTGCAGCAAAATAAAAGGATGGATTATAACCCCAGCTGCTGTTGCCCTCAAATTCATTAACCGGCATTAATTCGATGGCGTTAATTCCTAATTGTTTCAAATAAGGTAAGCGGGCAAGTGTAGCTGCGTAGCTTCGCTCGGTGACAAAATCGCGAATGTGTAATTCATAAATTACCAGGTCCGTTTTCTTCGGTCTGTTAAAATTACTCACCTGCCAGTTATAAGCATTCATAACTGGTTGGAATACACTTACAATTCCGGTTGTTTTGCCGGTAGGATATGCTTTTAAGTTTGGATAAATACTCGGTAAGATGAATCGATCATTATTGGGATCCAAAATTTTCTCGGTATAAGGATCAGCAACACGCAATTGACCATCTATCACAAATTGGTAAGCATACTCCGTTGAAGGGCTCAGGTTATCTATTTGAATCCACCAGCGATTACCATCAGGCGTACGTTTCATCGCGAAGGCATTATTCAATTGCCAGTTATTGAAATCACCAATCAGATAAACTGAACTTTTATTAGGAGCGGTCAGATTGAAAATTGCAGAAGTACCGTTGTTGATGATATTCACTCCGTCTTTTCTTGCTGCAGCCGGCAGCGCTTCAATCACTGGGGTTCCCTGAACAAGGAATTCCAACACAGATTCCGCCGTGTTTCCACCCTCTGTGGCCGTAACTTTTATCCGCTGTACGCCATTCGCCGTAATTCTGGCTGTTCCGCTGATGCTGGTGGCGCCGGTAGCAGTAGCAAAGGACTGATCGTTTAAACTAAGCGTTAGATTTGCAGCACGACTGCTCACCGCCCTGATCTCCAGTTGTCCACCTACATTTATGGCATTGATCACCGGTTTTGGGGTGAACGTGGGTTCAGATTCTGGAGAAGTAAACCTTACCTGCAGACTGCCTGATTCATAGATTGGAATGAAGATATCTGAACCGTCTGCATTTCTGGTCACTATCGTACCGTCTGCATTTCTAAAAAGCACAGCAATTTGTAAGATCTTTTCATTAGCGGGTACACCAAAAAAACTACGTGGACTGAGTACAAACTGAAATTTATTTCCACCAATCGCCGTCATTTTAACCGTCGGGCTGGGTGCGTTGAAACTTTCAAATTTCACATACTTCCAATTGTTGGAGGCGGTACTGAGATTGGTAATCACCCCAATGTGCATATACACATCACCCGTAAATCCAGATAAAGCACCATTCCCTCTCGTGGCATCGAAGGTGATCGTCACCGGCTGATCATCAGTGGGAAAACTGGGACTTACCGTAATTAAGCCGGATGTTGTTGGGGTCGGTGTAGGTGGTTTTATATCTCCATCATCCCCACCCTCTGTTGATTTTTTACAGGATACCGCACTGAACAAGATCAGGCATAGAATAAAATAAAAATTCCTTTTCATATATCATTAAGATTTAAACTTGATGTCTTTATTATCCTGAACGTACAAAACTGAAACAGCACCCATGATCATAAAAATGCCGGCCAGTATAATTGCATAGATGGCTTCTCCATTGTAAAAATTCTTCACAATGGTGCCTCCAAAAATTCCATTCACAATTTGAGGGAAGGTGATAAAGAAATTAAAAATTCCCATGTAAACGCCCATTTTTCGGGCTGGAATTGAGCTGGATAAAATTGCATAAGGCATCGCTAGGATACTTCCCCAAGCTAAGCCAATACCCACCATCGAAAAGATGAGCATATTGGGATCTTGAATGAAGTAAATAGACAGCAATCCGGCTCCACCACAAATCAGCGAAAACGCATGAGCCAATTTACGGCTGGTGGCTCTGGCTAAGGCTGGTAAAACCAAGGCGTAAAGTGCCGATACACCATTATACACACCAAATAAAATACCCACCCAATTCCCCGCATTTGCAAAATTTTCTGATGAGGTATCACCGGGGCTTACATGATAAATATGCTGTGCCACTGCCGGTGTGGTGAAAACCCACATTGAAAATAAGGCAAACCAGGAGAAAAACTGCACCAAACCCAGCTGTTTCATGGTTCTAGGCATTTGAGAAAAATCAGAAAATATGGCGAGGATGCCTTTTTCTTCTTCTTTGGGCTCATCAGCATGGAACTTTTCGTATTCCTCAGGACTATATTCCTTGGTGCTGATCACCGTCCAAATGATGGTACCAGCCAAAATAGCGGCTCCTACATAAAAGGAATAGACCACATTATCAGGCACATGACCAGGTTCGGCAATTTTAGAAATACCGAAATATTCTGCAAAAACATAAGGCAACCAAGAACCAATTACCGCTCCAATACCAATTAAAAAGGTCTGTATTGAAAAACCTACACTACGCTGGCTGTCGGGTAAATTATCGGCTACTAATGCTCTAAACGGCTCCATTGCCACGTTGAACGAGGCATCCATGATCATCAGCAAACCTGCACCAATCAAAATAGGTGGCAAAAAATTAGCCAATAGTGCCGAATTTGGCATTAAAACCAAGGCAAATGCCGATAGTAAAGCTCCTGCTAAGAAATAAGGTCTCCGACGCCCCAAAGAATTCCAGGTACGATCACTATAATAACCAATAATGGGTTGTACAATCATTCCGGTGAGCGGAGCAGCCAACCAAAACCAAGATAAGTGTTCCACATCGGCACCATAGGTTTGTAAGATACGTGAGGCATTGCCATTTTGAAGGGCAAAGCCGAACTGGATTCCTAAAAATCCGAAACTCATGTTCCAGATCTGCCAAAAAGAAAGTTTGGGCTTTTGTATTGCGGTCATAATGATATAATTGGTTTGGTATGGTTAGTTGTTTAATCGTTTACTTTGTTAAAATAAGTTTAAAAACTCAAAATAAGTGCTTGAGATGGTAAAACCTTCACCGGAATTCCTGAGTTCAAATCCAAATTGTCGGTCGACTTCCCAGTCATCAGATCGGTGATGGATAGGTTTTTTTTCGTGGTTTTTAACTTTTTCAGCAAAGATTCAGGCAGCTGAATTCGGGAATCGATGGTTTTCTTACGGTCGAAATTAGCCAGCACCAATACTCGCTGATCATCCGTGTAACGGATAAAGGCATATTGTTTCGAATTGAACGAGGCACGGTCACGTATTTCTATCAATTCACCTTCACGAATCGCTCTATTTTGCACCGTTACATTGAGCAATTGATGATAAAATGCTCTCAAAGATTTTTGTTCAGCACTTAGCTTTGCTCCGTCAAACTTACCCTCATTTAACCATTGTTGATGCTGCGGATTGCCCCAATAATCGAAAATGGTAGTACGGTTATCGTCCCCGCCAAAACCTTCTACACCCGCTCCCTGCTCTCCTACTTCCTGCCCATAATAGATCATTACTGGCCCGCTGGATAAAGTAGCGGTGATTACCATTGCCGGAATGGCCAAGCGAGGATCGCGGGCAAAACCTTTAGACGCAATACGTTCTTCGTCGTGATTTTCTAAAAAACGAAGCATACGATTGGACAAACCACCGGCTTGTTCTTTCACCAAATTGCTGATCTCTTTTACATCGCCGGCAGCTTCATTTTTGATTAACTTCTTTAAAGAATCATACAAACCTACCTTGTCGTACATGTAATCGAAACCACCGTAGCTAATGTACTTGGCATATTGGCTGGCATCATATGCTTCTGCAATAAAAATTAGGTTAGGATTGATCTTTTTCAATTCAGGAATCAACCAATGCCAAAATTCTACCGGTACAAACTGAGCCACATCACATCTGAAACCATCCACTCCCTTATTCACCCAAAAACTCATGATATCCTTCATCTTGAGCCAAACTGGTGGAATAGGATCAAAATAAGCCCGATTGCCATTTTGCAAGTCCCAACCATAATTCAACTTCATGGTTTCATACCAATCGTCAATACCAGGTTTTTCCGAAAAAATGTTATTTCCAGTGACCTTTGCCGGGTTTTCATCAAATTTGCCATCCTTCAGTGGATGTTTAAATGCTGGGCCTCCGGCATTGGTACCTTCCGGAACGATAAATGATTTTCCCGGGAGGTAATAAAAGTCATTAGTAGGCAGGTAAGCCCGAGATCTATCATCCTGTGCGCCTAAATCTATCACACCAGCAGGCTTTACATCCGAGTGGTATGAACGGGCAACATGGTTAGGAATAAAGTCGATGATCGCTTTTAATCCTTGTTGATGAGTGCGTTTCACCAATTGCTCAAATTCGGCCATACGATTGTTCACATCCACTGCCAGATCCGGATCCACATCATAATAATCTTTAATGGCATAGGGCGAACCCGCTTTGCCTTTTACCACATCCGGATCATCCATTTTAATCCCATAGGCCGTGTAATCAGTCATGGTGGCATGCTCAATGATACCCGTATACCAAACATGAGAAACTCCTAATTTTTTCAGCTCGAGCAAAGCTTTTTCATTGATATCGTTGAATTTACCAACTCCATTCTCCTCCTTAGAACCATAGTATTTATTGGTGGTATTGGAATTGGTGAAGTAACGTGGCAAAAGCTGATAAACGATCAGTTTATGGTCTTTTACTGCTTCATTAATTTGGTCTTGAGCAAAAGTGCCCAAGCTTGCCATTAACATACTGAATAAAAAAAGGGTCTTTTTCATCTACTATTTGTTATGGATGTTTAGCCACCACCTGACTATTGGCTTTCAGCTCATAATGTTGCTCATAGATCTTTACAATCAGTTCTTTTTCAGATTGGTTGATGATTTGTACACCATCCTGACTTACTTTAACATTCAGCAAAGCACCTCTGAACCCAACTTTAAAAGAGAAGGATTTCCATTTACCCGGTAAAAACGGATTGAAGACTAATTGTCCGTCGCGAACACGCATGCCCCCGAAACCTTCCACCACACTCATCCAGGTTCCAGCCATGGAGGTGGTATGGCAACCATCTTCGGTATCGTTATTATAATCGTCTAAATCTAAACGGGCGGTACGAAGGTAAAACTCATAGGCACGTGCCTCATCGCCCAGTTTGGCCGCCAAAATGGAGTGCACACAAGGCGACAATGAACTTTCGTGTACGGTACGAGGCTCGTAAAAATCGAAGTTTCTGCGAATGGTATCCAGATCGTATCGATGTTCCAGGAAATACAATCCTTGTAAAACATCGGCTTGTTTAATAAAACATGAACGAAGGATACGATCCCAACTCCATTTCTGGTTGATGGGGCGTTCTTCGGCAGGCAGGTCTTTTACTAAGATCTGCTCTTTGTCCATATACCCATCCTGCTGCAGGTAAATACCTAATTGTTCGTCAACTGGATAGTACATCTTTTCGATGATATCACTCCACTGCTTGCTTTCTGCAGCCTCATCAAATTTGATCTTCTTCGCGATGGCGGCATATTTAGTGGCATCACTGGCTTTAACCGTAGCAATGGCTTCCAGGGCATACTCCATGCACCAGGTGGCGATGGTATTGGTATACCAGTTGTTATTCACATTGTTTTCGTACTCATTCGGACCGGTTACACCCAGCATCACATACTGCTGGCGGGCCTCGCTCCAGTTGACACGTTGTGCCCAGAAACGGGCAATGGCGATCAACACTTCCAGTCCGTAATCATCGAGGTATTTCGCATCGCCAGTGTAACGGATGTAATTATAGATGGCGAAAGCAATGGCACCGTTACGGTGGATCTCTTCAAAAGTGATCTCCCACTCGTTGTGACACTCTTCACCGTTCATGGTCACCATCGGATACAGGGCCGCACCGTTCTTAAAGCCTAATTTCTCTGCATTTTCAATGGCTTTGTCCAATTGTTTATAACGATAAATCAAAAGGTTCTTGGTCACCTGCTGATCGGCAGTTGCCAAGTAGAAAGGCACACAATACGCCTCGGTGTCCCAGTAGGTAGAGCCTCCGTATTTTTCACCGGTAAAGCCCTTTGGACCAATGTTCAAACGAGCATCTTCGCCGGTATAAGTTTGATTTAACTGGAAGATGTTAAAGCGGATACCCTGCTGTGCCGAAGCATCTCCTTCAATCACAATATCACTCTCCACCCATTTAGCAGCCCAGGCTTGTGCCTGCTCCTTCAGCATCACCTCAAAACCTTTCTGGGAAACCTGTTCCACCACTTTCTTGGTTTCGTGAACAATGCTTTCTTTATCATGATTTTCTGAAGAAAGATTGGCAGCATACTTGTAAATGACCGTTTCCTGGTTCTCTTTTACCTCAATATTCACCTTATTGGCCACATATTTTTCTCGTTCAACCGGTGCAGAGAGAAATTCAATGGCTTTTCCATCCTGGTGGATATCGAACTTCATACCGGTGCAAACATGGAAGCCGGTCTTTTTAGTTCTCATGGTTACATAGGCACTACCGTGATGGGTTTCCTTGTGCACTTCGTCCCAGAATTTTTCATCGTAGTTGGCATCCTGGTTCTTGATATCACCATCAATGTATGGGGTAATGCTAATGTCTCCGGAGAAATTTAAAGGAGTCAGGCTGTAACGAATGGCCCCGGCTTCATCATCCACGATGCTGCAAAAACGAGTTGCCTTCACCTTGAGCTTCTTTCCACTTTTTAATTCGGCGGTAAAAGAACGCTCGAGGTAACCCTCTTTCATATTGAGCACCCGCTTGAAATCGCTTACCTTGGCATTTGCAAGGTCGAGTGTTTCGTAATCTATTTTTATATCAATACCAATCCAGTTGGCGGCATTTAAAACTTTGGCAAAATACTCCGGATAACCGTTTTTCCACCATCCCACACGGGTTTTATCTGGATAATAAACTCCGGCAACGTAATTTCCCTGCAAGCTCTCACCCGAATAAGTTTCTTCAAAATTGGCACGCTGGCCCATGCGGCCATTGCCTAAACTGAAAATACTTTCTGAAATTTTATTCAAATGTGGATCGAATCCCTCTTCAATGATATTCCACTCGTCGATTTTGATGTAATTTTTCATCTTCCTAAATTCTCCTAAAAGGAGCAACAACAATTATAATTTATACAGTTTATCTAAGTTCATTTCATGCAGACCTGCCACAACCAGGTTTGCGTCCTTGAGATTGGCTGGCTCGCCAATGCCCACTACTTTCATTCCGCCGGCCAAAGCCGCCTCTACTCCTGCAATGGCATCTTCAAATACCACACAATCTTCCGGATTTAAGCCTAATGATTGGGCTCCTTTTAAAAATACTTCAGGATCGGGTTTAGATGCGCTTACGGTATTGCCATCGATAATGGAATCGAATAATTCAAGGAGCCCTACTTTTTCTAAAATGGTTCTTGAATTTTTACTGGCAGAACCTAAGGCGGTTTTTAATCCGGCATTTCTCACGCTTAGCAAAAATTCTTTGGCTCCCGGCAAAATTTCATCGGGTTTCATCTCCTTGATCATTTCCACATACCAGGAGTTTTTCAAATCAGCCAATTGGGACTGTTCTTCGGTAGTTTTCTCTACACCGCCCCATTCTAAAATTAACTGGAGGGAACGGACCCGGCTCACCCCTTTCAGTTTTTCATTTTCCTCTTCGGTAAAATCAAAACCCAAATGGTTAGCCAAACGTTTCCAGGCTTTAAAATGATAGACTGCCGTGTCTACAATGACGCCATCAAGGTCGAAAATGCAAGCTTTAACCACAGCGATCTTATTTTTTTAATTCTAAAATGAGGGTTGTTTTGGCAGGCACCTTAATTTCGCTGAGGTCGTTCAGCAATTCATCGTTTGCCACATTAACAGCCTTACTGAAGCCTGATGTGCGCTCAGCAAAACGTTCGGTCTTTACAGTTTGCTCTTTCTCCTCGCCGTTCATCACCATCATGATGGTTTGCTGATCGGTATAGCGGAACCAAACATAGATACCATCTTGTGGAATGAATTGCATCATCTTCCCAAATTTCAAGGCTTCACTGTTTTTACGGTAATTGGCCAGTTTACGTACATAATTGAATGCTTCATTTTCCTTTTCGGTCCTGCCTGCTGCCGTAAATTTATTTAGAGTGTCTTCCGGCCAGCCGCCTTTGAAATCCAAACGAACTTTTCCATCAGGCGTGGTGGTGCCCGGCATCAAGATCTCAGTTCCGTAATACCACTGCGGGATGCCGCGGGTAGTGAACAACCAGGCGATACCCGATTTATATTTGGTAAAATCTTCATTCACCACGGAATAGAAACGGTTGAGGTCGTGGTTATCTAAGAAAACCACATTTTTATTTGGGTCTTTATATTGATAATCGTAGCTAAAAGTTATATACAAACGAACTACTCCGTCGGTCCAGCCAAACTTCCCGTTTAAAGCCTCATTGATTCCCGACAAAGCCTGAAAATCGGTTACCCCATCTAGACCAGTTTCAATCGGCTGATTTAGTAAACGTCCTTCTGTAAAATAGCTTTGGCTCGGCACTGCTTGCACCATGGTTTCTCCAAATGAATTCAATGTTGGATATTCTGCCTTAATCAGTTTCGCCCATTCGGCCATATAATCCAGATCATTATAAGTATAAGTATCCAGGCGGAAAGCATCCACCCCGGCATACTCCACCCACCAGATATGACTTTGGGTGATGTAATTTCTCAGGAATGGATTTTTTTGATTAGGATCGGGCATGTGGAAATCAAACCATCCTTTTACCATCTGATCCTTATCCGCTTGGGCAACATAGGGATCGAAATGGGTTTGTTCGCGGTAGTTGGTACGGGTAAAGCTGGCCCATTGGTTCAACCAGTCTTTTGAAGGCAGGTCGAGGACCGTCCAGTGTTGGCTACCGAAGTGGTTATGCACCAAATCCTTTACCATTTTCATCCCACGTTTGTGGAGTTCGTCCACTAACTTTTTATAGAGTTCATTGGTTCCGTAACGAGGATCAATTTGATAATTTTCTGTATTGGCATAACCATGATAGGATGTTTTAGGCTGATCGTTGGTCAACAAAGGATTGATCCACAGAGCGGTTACCCCTAAATCTTGTAAATAATCTAAATTATTGATGATGCCTTGAATATCACCACCATGTCGGTGATACATCGAATCGCGGTTGAGCGAAGTTTCTTTCATCCCCTTGATGACATCGTTCGTCTTGTCACCATTGGCGAATCGGTCGGGCATGATCAGGTAAATAAAATCAGCTGTATTTACACCCTGGGCTTTTACCAATTTTGCATCCCTGTTTTTCAGCTCGTAAGTGTAGTTGAGAGTTTTCTTCCCCTTGAGTGTAAATTGAATGGGGAATTTACCAGCTACTGCTGCAGGTGTTATCTCTAAATCAAGAAACAAATAATTGGGGTTTTCTACTTTATGTACTGCTACAAGGCTTACTCCGGGATAATTCAATTTCACTTCGCGTTTGGCAATTTGATTGCCGTGCACAATGAGTTGCAGTTTAGGATTCTTCATCCCTACCCACCAATTGGCAGGTTCAATGCGTTCTAAAGCAGGCAACTGAGCAAAAACTGAGGTCGACAGCAAACATACAAGCAGCGTCAAAAGGCTTTTAATTGGTTTCATCATACATTGGTTAGTCGCTCCTAATTTAGTGTTAAATTGTGATTTTTTGAAATGTGTAATTTAAACACTTTGTAAGTTCTCTAAAGGGACTGTCTGGCTTGGATGGACTGCCCTTTTAACAGGCAGTTTTTCTTCGCTCCTTCAGCCGGCATATCCTACTGCGGATATAAAGCAATCCGTCGAAACGTTAAGTAATGACTCGGTAAGGTATGGAACTGGCTCCATACAACATAGAAATGACGACCTGCAATATGGAAATGACGACCTGCAACATGGAAATGCCTGCGGACAACATGGGAATGACGACCTGCAACATGGAAATGACGACCTGCAACATGGAAATGACGACCTGCAACATGGAAATGACGACCTCCAGCATAGAAATGCCTGCAGACAACATGGGAATGACGACCTCCAACATAGAAATGACGACCTCCAACATGGAAATGCCTGCGGACAACACGGGAACGACGACCTGCAACATGAAAATGCCTACGTTGAGTATGGGACCAGCACTATTCAAAAAAATTAGACCCTGTTGACGCCTGAATGAAACCAGCCCCTATCTTTGTAAAAAAATCATCAGTATGAAAAAAATCATCATCTTATGTATCGGTCTCCTAAGTATGACCGGCATCGCTACGGCACAAGCACTTCGCATACCGGCAGCGAGTACAACTCAATCCCTTCAACAAGAATTTGGGTTGAGCAGCATCAAGCTCACTTATTCCAGGCCAAATGTGAAAGGCCGCAAAATTTTCGGAACACTCATCCCTTTCGGGCAAGTTTGGCGTACGGGTGCCAATGCCCCGAGCAAGCTTACTTTTGGCGATGACGTGATGTTGGAAGGAAAAATGGTTCCTGCAGGAGAATATGCATTGTACAGTATTCCTGGCAAAGATGAATGGACCATCATTTTAAGCAAGAACACCAAACTTTGGGGAGCCATGGGGTACCAAGAATCGGATGATTTATTGAGAGTAAAGGTAAAACCTGTAACGTTGAATAAGAGTGTAGAGAGCTTTACTATTGGCTTTGAACAGGTGATGGCCAATAGCTGCGAAATGCAGTTAATTTGGGACAAAACTTTGGTGCCGGTTAAAATTACCACCGATATCGATTCTAAAATAATGGCGGGTATTGATGCGGCCATGCAAGGTGCCTCCAAACCCTTTTATCAAGCTGCCAGCTATTATTTTGATAATAACAAAGACCTCAATAAAGCTTACGAATGGATCAAGGAAGCTACTTCCGCTAATCCAAAAGCCTATTGGATGGAACACTTGAAAGCCAAAATAGAACTGAAAATGGGTTTGAGAGCAGCAGCAATCGAATCTGCCAAGCGTTCCATTGCGGTAGCCGAATCAGAGAAAAATCAGGATTACGTGGTGTTGAACCAGCAGTTAATTACTGAAGCGCAAAAAAAATAGTTCGGTAAACATTATTGCTGAAACTGCTGCCCGAAGTTCACCAGAAACAATTCTTGTGTACTTCGGGTGATGGCAGTGTACAACCACCTCAAAAACTCGGTATTTACCATTTCTTCGGTCAGGTATCCCTGATCAATGAAAACAGCGTCCCACTGCCCGCCCTGTGCTTTGTGGCAGGTAACCGCATAGGCAAATTTTATTTGCAGGGCATTATAAAACGGATCTTTCTTCATCTCTAATAAGCGAAGGCGTTTATTACTGATATGGGCATAATCGGCCGATACAGCCTCGAACAAACGTTTACCATCTGCAGCAGAAAGGCTGGGGCTTTCTGCATATAAAGTATCGAGCAATACCTTGCAATCCAGTGGACCTTCGTCCGGATAATCGATAAACTCCAGTACCACATCCGCAAAACGAAAACCATGCATTTCGCTGATATTTTTCACCTTACGGATTTTGGCCACATCGCCATTGGCAATGAAATTCCCCGCTTTTTCCTGCTCATCGAGCCAGAAATAATTGTTCCTGACTACCATAATATAATCGCCACCACTTAATTCTTCTTCGCGATAAAGAATTCGATTACGGATATTTTGATTATAAGCATTGGCATTTTTATTAGAACGACAAATTACCAAGGTGTTTTCCATACCGTACTTGTCATAAGCATAGGTCAATCCTTCCACTAATCTTTCACCGCTCATGTGATAAATATCTTTGAAGCCCTTGGTGCTCAGTTTTGGAATACTCGGTTGCTCAAAAGCCAGGCCTTCACGAATCTGTGTGGCGTGGTGTAGTATGCCAGAATTTTTCTCCTGTCGAACCACCTCTGTCAATTCGATATTAAACATATTCAAACCGTAGGATATGCTGAGGTATTCAACATCCAGAGCCGGACTTTCGGCGACGCCCACTGGAGGCAGCTGAGCAGTATCGCCCACCAGTATCAGTTTACAACGTTTGTCGTTATAAACATAGTTGATCAAGTCTTCCAAAAGACCCGATCCGGTATAATCGGCAGCAGCATCTGCAATCATGGAAGCCTCATCTACAATAAAAATGGTGTCTTCACTTAGATTTTGGGCGAGGCTGAAATACAGATCAGGACTCATGGCCTGCTTCTTCCGATAAATACGCTTGTGGATGGTGCTGGCTTTTTTTCCGGAGTAGTTGCTCATTACCTTGGCAGCTCTGCCGGTTGGCGCCAATAGCACCGATTTAAACTGAATTTTTGGTAATACTTTAACCAGTGCACTGATCAGGGTAGTTTTACCCGTACCGGCATAACCTTTGAGCAACAAACAGTCACGCTCTTGGCCTGATAACAAAAAACGCTCCAACAGATAAAAGGCATCTTTCTGCTTACTGGTGGGCGTTTTTCCAAATTGCTGACTTAGCTGACTGATAAAATTGCTCATGCTTTTCAAAAATGCAGATTTGTATTGAGCTAACCTATTCCAAAAAATTTTACATTTGTTTACGATGAATACCAGCATTCAATTAATTGATCCGTCATTCCAGACCCAACACTCGGGTAAATGCGATTTGCTGCTCGAAATTTTGCCTTCCGCCATTCAATTTGCGGTGGTGGACAAAGGTCAGGATCAATTAAAAGTTTTGTATCGGATTGAAGATTTTACGGGAGATACCGAAAAATTTACGGAATTAACCCAATTGGCTCCAGCCTTGCAACATCATTACCGGAAGGTAAAGGTGGGGATTAAAAGCGCTCAATTCACGCTCATTCCTGAAGATCTTTTTGATAAATCCTTATTAGCAGAATACGCAAAATTTATTTCGAACAATGAAGATGATCTGATACGCTACAATCATATTCGTTCAGCCAAATGCATGGTGGTGTTCACTTTACCATCCCAACTGGTTCATCTCCTTCAAACTCAATTTCACGAACCTCAATTTTTCCATGCAGCGGCTACCAACATCGAGGCCGGAATAAAATGGGCAAAAGTGAACGATGATACCTTGTTCATGCTCCATTTAAGCGACAGCCATTTAGAGTGTACCTGTTTTAAAGAAGGAAAATTGACTTTTTTCAACGTTTTTCCGGCACGAAGCGCCGATGAGTTCAACTATTTCTTGTTGAATTTAATGAATCAACTACATCTTGAACCAGAAAACACCAGCTGGCTACTTGCTGGTAATTGGAATCAAGAATATGTGAGTCGTTTAGAAAAATACAGCCAGCAAATCATCCATACCGAAGAAAATGTGTTTGTAAAAATTGAGCCCCCTTTTGATCAGCTTGAACTTCATTCCTTTTTCTCGCTCACGGCTTTAAGTTTATGCGAATAATTGGTGGCAGGCTGAAGGGCTTAAGAATACAGGCACCTCAAAATTTACCGGTTCGCCCTACCACCGACTTAGCAAAAGAGGCGCTTTTTAATATCCTGAATCACCAATTAAACTTTGAGCAACTTGAAGTGTTAGATCTCTTCTCTGGTACGGGTAATATATCCATAGAGTTTGCCTCCCGGGGAGCAATGAAAGTCGTTTCTGTTGATCGGAGTAAAGCCTGCATTCAGTTTTTAAAATCCATGATTGAAAAACATCAGCTAAATCAAATTAAAACACAGTTTTCGGATGTTTTTAAATTCTTGCAAATGGAAACCGATAGGTTCGACCTGATTTTTGCTGATCCACCCTATGATTTGCCGACGCTCCAACAAATTCCTGATTTGGTTTTTGAAAGAAATCTGCTGAAACCAGGTGCTTATCTGATTGTAGAACATCCCTCCATGAAAAAGTTTGCTCATCCTTTTTTAACAGAACAAAGAGTTTACGGCTCTTCTTCATTTAGCTTTTTTAGTCCGAAATAAATTTTAATTGTGATAAAATAACCTCAATTTAGTAGCATGAAAATCGCTTTATTCCCAGGCTCTTTCGATCCGGTAACCAAAGCTCACGTGGATATTTTAAAACGGTCGGTTTCGCTGTTCGATAAAGTGGTGATCGGCATTGGGATGAACAGCACCAAACATGCGCTGTTACCTGTAGAAATTCGGCAAAAAATGCTGGAATCTGTTTTTGCCGGCGAACCCAAAGTTGAAGTATGCACTTATGAAGGCTTAACTGTTGATTTCTGTAAAAAAATTGGGGCCGATTACATGATCAGAGGGATCAGAACCGTATCTGATTTTGAATATGAAAAAGCCATCGCCCAAATGAATCACGCTTTGGTGCCTGAAATAGAAAGTATTTTCATCGTGAGCAAACCCGGTTACTCGTCTATCAGTTCTACCATTGTACGAGATATTTTAAGATACAAAGGAGATGTAAGTCAGTTCGTCCCCAAAGAAGCCCTTGAGTTTCTCTAAACGTTCAGCTTTTCTGCGACTAAGTCTAAAATCAGCGGATAACTGTTCTCCATTACCTGTTTTATCTCTCGGTTTTTTAACCAAACAGCCTCGGTAATTTCTTCTTCAATTTGGGGAATAAGTTCCGGACTGCCTGAAACTTCCATTTCATACCAGTATGTTTTTTTCAGGACGAGATTTTTTGGTGAGGGATAGATGTGAAAAGTGACAGAAAGCAACTCACCCAACCTGGCTATGCGCACCCCACATTCCTCTTCCACCTCACGTACCGCTGCCAACTCCGGGCTTTCACCTTCATCAATTTTGCCTTTGGGTAAATCCCATTTCCCCCTCCTGAAAATAAATAAATGAGCTCCCGTATCATTTTTTACCAAACCGCCCGCCGCTTCAATAATTTGCAAATTCGCCGCAATTTCATCGAACATTTCATAAGGTCGATCAGTAATGAGAAAATAATCGGTTTTTTGGGCACTTAGTTTTACTTGCTCATAAAACTGATAAATATCGAACTCCTTTTTAGTCAATAACTTAGCAGAATTTTGAGCTTTCGGCACATTTTCTGTGATAAACAGCCTTATTTCGTTGATATAAATTCTATACATTTGCACCATGATTAATAAGCGAGAGATTGAGCAGAAAGTTGCCGAATTCCTTTTACAAATAAAAGCAATTAAACTACAACCCAACAATCCTTTCACTTGGGCCTCCGGCTGGAAATCGCCTATTTATTGCGACAACCGGATTACGCTTTCACATCCTACCATTAGAACCTATATCCGTCAGAAATTATCAAATTTGATACAAGAAGAATTTGGTACAGTAGATGCAATTGCTGGCGTAGCCACCGCAGGTATACCGCAAGGTGTGTTGGTAGCACAAGAATTGGGACTGCCTTTCATTTATGTTCGCTCGAAAGCCAAAGAACATGGAACCGCAAGCTTAATTGAAGGCGAATTCAAAGCGGGGCAAAGAGTGGTGGTGATCGAGGACTTGATCTCCACTGGAAAAAGTAGCTTACAAGCAGTACAAGCACTGCGTGATGCCGGCTGCCTGATTGCAGGCTTAGCCGCCATATTCACTTACGGATTTGATGAGGCAGAAAACAATTTCAAAAATGCCAAATGTCCGTACTTTACGCTTTCCAATTACCAGGCACTCGTCAAATATGCTGCCGAACATCGCATGATTGCTGAAACGGAAATTAGTATGCTCGAAAAATGGCGTGAAAACCCTGCAGAGTGGGGCATGAATCAAACTGTATAAATCCTAGAACCTATGAATACTGTCATTGAAAGCACCGTGCAGATTAACAAAGCGATAAATGAAGTGTACGCTTTTTTATCCGACTTGAACCATCACCAGCAATTAATGCCAGACAATATCTACAACTGGTCATCCACCGCCGATGAAGCCAAGTTTACCATCCAAAACATGGCAAAATTGGCCATCAAGATCAATTCTAGAGTAGAAAATCAGGAAATTGTGGCTGTCCCCTCTGAGGAAGCCCCATTTGAACTGGAATTAAAATGGACTTTGAAAGATCTTGGAAACGGTAACACAGAGGCCAAACACACCATTTCGGCAGAGCTAAACATGATGATGAAAATGCTGGCCAGCGGACCACTTCAAAAATTGGCCGATCATCAAACTGCCAGGTTGAAAGAAATCCTTTCATAGGCCCTCCTTTCTTAATATCTTCTCAACCTCGAAGGCATTTTTTCACAATTCATCCGGTTCAAAGAGATGGAATCGGTGTTTTTCCCACGCAATACCAAGCGAGCTGTATCGGACCTTAAATGGAATATAAGCGATTCCAGTTGTTCCACACCCTCCTGCAAATATTTGTAAGTAGCCCTGATGGTATCAGCCTCTAATTTTCCACTTAAAATGCCAATTTTAGCATCTTTTTCCTTGGGGAGCCACACGTAATCTGCGGTGATGCGCTTATCTGGCATGATATGCAATTTTAGAGCAATGGTATCTTGCAGCTTGTCCCCTTCTAATTTCATAAAACAAAGTACCCGATGAGCCTGGCGACCCCTTTCATCATTGTTCAATGTCTGTCCAGGCAGTTGGTCACAGTTTACTTTTAACATTGAACTTGCATCACTCGGAGAGGTTCCCAACTGGATGACTTGTTGAGAAGTTCGATTAAAATGAAATCTTAACATTTCGGTAGTTTTTATCCCACCCAACTGATAAATCCATAAAGCCTTGATGGTATCCCCTTTTAAAGTTCCATCCAAGGTACCCGAAGAAATTCTTGATCCGGATAAATAAGTGTAATCTCCACTCACCTTGCTATTATTTTTGATAAATAAGCGCATGGTAACGGTATCACGCTGGTTAGCAAAGTAATAACACAGCGCATCTGCCTCCGGCGCTTTTTGTGCAATTGAAGCTTTTTTAGCGGTGCATGCAGCCAGCAGGTATAAGAAAACAAGTAAAAGAAGTTTGTATGTGTTCATCTTATTAAATCTTTAACGTTGGATATAACAAGCAGATGCCAGCTATGTTTGGGAAAAGGCTCAGTTTGCGGCTAACTGCAATTTTAACAGGCTAAATCACTAAAAAACAGCCATTTCGTCTGCTTTTGTTCTTGTCGCCCGACACAAATTCCGATTTTGAGCGTTTGCTAACTGATGGACAATAATTTGATAAGCGATTAGTATGAATCTGAACAATTTCACCATCAAAGCACAGGAAGCCATTCAAAAAGCTTCTGAAGTTACTACAGGCAATCAGCAACAAGCCATAGAAAATGCACATTTGCTCAAAGGCTTGTTATTGGTTGACGAAAACGTTATCAGCTATTTACTAAAAAAACTGAATGTAAACCTAAATCGTTTAAATACGAATCTGGATGAGCAAATTCAGTCCTTTCCTAAAGTAAGCGGCAGCAATGTGTATTTATCTTCTTCGGCCAATACAAGTTTGCAGAAAGCTCAGAGCTATCTGAAAGAATTTAAGGACGACTTTGTAGCGGTAGAACATTTGCTGCTCGGTATTTTAAATGCCGGCGATAAAACCTCCGCTTTGTTGAAGGATGATGGGGTGAATGAGAAAGACCTGAAAAAAGCCATTACAGAACTCCGCGGCGACAGCCGGGTAAGCGATCCAAATGCAGAGGCTACCTACAACGCCTTGAATAAATACGCCCGCAACCTTAATGAGTTTGCAGAATCGGGCAAACTCGACCCAGTGATCGGCCGTGATGAAGAAATCAGACGGGTGATACAAATACTATCCCGCCGTACCAAAAACAACCCGATACTGATCGGTGAGCCGGGTGTGGGTAAGACTGCCATTGCCGAAGGTATTGCCTTCAGGATCATCAAAGGCGACGTGCCCGAAAACCTCAAAACTAAAGTAGTTTTCTCTTTAGATATGGGCGCACTTATTGCGGGAGCAAAGTATAAAGGTGAATTTGAGGAACGCTTGAAAGCCGTGGTGAAAGAGGTAAGCCAAAGTGATGGAGAAATCATCTTATTCATCGATGAGATCCATACGCTAGTGGGGGCCGGCGGCGGCGAAGGCGCCATGGATGCTGCCAATATCCTGAAACCTGCGCTGGCACGCGGTGAGTTAAGAGCCATTGGAGCCACCACGCTTAACGAGTACCAGAAATATCTGGAAAAGGACAAAGCCTTAGAACGTCGTTTTCAAAAAGTAATGGTGGATGAGCCGGATACACAAGATGCCATCTCCATTCTACGAGGTTTGAAAGAACGTTATGAAACGCATCATAAAGTGCGTATCAAAGATGAAGCCATCATCGCTGCTGTTGAACTTTCGCAACGCTATATATCTGACCGTTTTTTACCCGATAAGGCCATCGACTTGATGGATGAGGCCGCCTCTAAGCTCCGTTTAGAAATGGATTCTGTTCCTGAAGCAGTGGATGAACTGGAGAGGAGAATTATGCAATTGGAAATTGAACGTGAAGCCATCAAACGGGAAAATGATAATAAAAAAGTAAAAGAGCTGAGCGAAGAAATAGCCAATCTCTCTTCCGACAGAGATGCCCTCAAAGCACGCTGGCAAGGAGAAAAAGACCTGGTGGACGGTATCAATGCTAAAATTGAACAAATTGAAAATTATAAACTGGAAGCCGATCAGGCGGAGCGTGCCGGAGATTATGGCAAGGTAGCGGAGATACGATACGGAAAGATCAAGGAAGCGCAAGATGAAGTGGAGAGATTAAAGAAGGAGTTGGAGGCTAACCAAAGCGATAGCCGCATGCTGAAAGAAGAAGTCACCTCCGAAGACATTGCAGGTGTGGTGAGTCGTTGGACCGGCATCCCTGTTACTAAAATGATCCAGAGCGAACGGGAAAAGCTGTTACACCTGGAAGAAGAATTACACAAACGTGTTGCCGGTCAGCATGAAGCCATTGAAGCTATTTCTGATGCCATTCGCCGTTCGAGAGCCGGTTTACACGATAAGCGTAAACCCATAGGTTCCTTTATTTTTCTGGGAACTACCGGCGTTGGTAAAACCGAGCTGGCCAAAGCGCTGGCAGAATTCCTATTTAATGATGATTCGGCCATGGTGCGTATCGATATGAGCGAATACCAGGAGCGCCATGCGGTTTCCCGATTGATTGGAGCGCCTCCGGGATACGTGGGTTACGATGAAGGCGGTCAGCTGACCGAAGCCGTACGTCGTAAACCTTATTCGGTGATTTTACTGGATGAGATTGAAAAAGCGCATCCGGATGTATTCAATATTCTGTTACAGGTATTGGATGATGGCCGCTTAACTGACAATAAAGGCAGATTGGTCAATTTCAAAAATACCATCATCATCATGACTTCAAATATCGGCTCACATTTAATTCAGGGTAACTTTAAAGAGCTGACCGAATTGAATCGCGAAGAAGTGGTAGCCAAAACGAAAAACCAATTGTTTGAGTTGTTGAAACAGACCATTCGTCCGGAGTTTTTGAACCGAATAGATGAATTGATCATGTTTACACCTTTAAGTCGTGAAGAACTGAAAGATATTGTTAAACTTCAATTCAGACAGGTACAACAAACCCTGGAAGAGATGGGTATTAGTCTCGAAGCCAGCGATGAAGCACTAGACTGGCTGGCGCAACTGGGTTACGATCCACAATTTGGTGCCCGTCCGCTTAAACGGGTCATTCAAAAACGCATCCTAAACGAATTATCGAAAGATATTTTGGCTGGTAAAGTGGATAAGGAGGCCAAGATCAAATTAGATGTCTTCGATCATCAGTTTGTGTTTCTGAATGCCAGTTCATAAAACATACCCAAAAGCCCTGTATGTAACAATCAGGGCTTTTTTCGTTTAATTATCAGCATATCTTAAAAATTCAGATATAATGACAAAAAATAACTAAATTGAATAGAAATTGACGATGAGAAATAATAGTCTGCTGGTAAGCATCTTGATGTGTATGGCCATACTGCTGGTGGCTTGCCGCTCCAAAACCAAAACCACCATCAAGAAATCAGACAGCTACCTGGTGAATGATTTTGAGCAGGACAAAGATTTTCCGGCCGGCATGGAAGAATTACAGATTCCATCTGGTGATGGAAAAATATATGGATTTATTTACATCGCCAACGGTGCGGGACCACATCCAACCCTCGTATTCATCCATGGGAACCCCGGCAACGAACGAAACCTGGATTTGGCACAAAACCTGAGAAAAGTTGGCTATAATGTAGTTTATTTCGATTTCAGAGGCAGTTGGGGAAGTAAAGGAAAATTCACTTTTGAAAACAATATTGCCGATACCAAGGCTGTGATAGATTATATCAGTTCGGAACAAAATTCAAACCGACTTAGGATAGACACTGCTAAAATTGCCATTTTTGGGCACAACACGGGTGGTGCCATTGGGCTCATTGCGGGATTGGCGCACCCCAAGGTGAAGGGCGTCGCCACTTTATCCCTGTTCAATCCCTATCGTGTGATTAAAAATTCGGAGGGGACCAGCAATCTCATCAGCATGAAAGAATACCTGGCCACACTGGGCATGCTGAACATCAATCCCGATGAGTTTTTAATGGAGATGGCCAGAAACGTAAACCAATACAACCTCGAAGAATTGCTGGAAAAGAGCAATAAACCTGTCTTGATGATTGATGAGCACGAGGCAAACGATTATTTAAAGGCATTAACGGTTCGCAAAAATATTGAATATGAAGTATGGGATACCGACATCACTTTCAGCAATAAGCGAACCGCCCTAACCCGGCGACTCAGAACCTGGGCAGATAAAGGCATCAATCCATCAACACCCGTGACTAAAACCAAATAACAAGCATGTACCGACTTCTATTAGCTGCAGCATTCTTATTAGTACTGGTAGCCTGTCAAAACACAAAGAAAGAGTTCAAAACAGTTCCTAAAAAACAAGTCAAGGCCGATGTTGAAAGTATTTTGAGCCTCCAACAGATCCCCATCCTCTGTTATCATCAAATCAGAGATTGGCGCCCCACAGACTCAGAATCTGCCAAAGTTTATATTGTGCCACCCGCTACCTTTAAGGCTCAGTTGAAAATGCTGGCCGATAGTGGCTACCACACCATTCTCCCCCATCAGTTGGAAGCATATTTAAGCCGAGGGGAGCAACTACCTTCTAAACCTATTATGCTCACATTTGACGATACTTGCGAGGAGCAGTACTCCTTGGCTGCACCTGAAATGAGAAAGTATGGATTTAAAGGGGTATATTTTATCATGACGGTTAGTATTGGCAGACCGCGTTACATGACAAGCGAACAGATTAAGCGTTTAAGTGATGAGGGACACGTCATTGGATCACATACCTGGGATCATCAGAATTTTAAAAAATACGAGGGCGAAGATTGGGTAGTCCAAATAGAAAAACCCACCCGGCGTCTTCAGGAAATTACAGGCAAACCAGTTGAATATTTTGCCTACCCATTTGGCTTATGGAACCAGAAGGGTATTCCGGAATTGAAGAAAAGAGGATTTAAAGCCGCCTTTATTTTAGCCGAGAAACGCAGTGAAACAGACCCGATATACACCATCAGACGTATCATTGCAGCCGGAAGTGACAGCCCAAAAACGCTACATCAAAAAATTCTGAGGAGTTTTTAATGGACTCATCATCAAGGTAAGCAAAACGAATAATTTAGCTACCTTTGCGGCTTATTTTACATACATGATTACCGTTTCTAATTTATCGCTTCGCTACGGCAAACGCACCCTTTTTGAAGAAGTTAACCTCAAATTTACACCCGGCAATTGCTATGGTGTAATTGGCGCCAATGGCGCCGGTAAATCTACTTTCCTGAAAATTTTATCAGGAGAGGTCGACCCTTCTACCGGTTCGGTAAGTTTCACCCCAGGCGAACGTATGGCGGTTTTGAAGCAAAATCACTACGAATTTGATGAGTACAGTGTGATTGAAACGGTGATGATGGGGCACAAAGAGCTTTACTCTATTATGAAGGAGAAAGATGCCCTGTATGCAAAAGAAGACTTTACAGATAAAGACGGTGAGCGTGCCGGCGAATTGGAAAATATTTTTGCTGAAATGGATGGCTGGAATGCAGAGAGTAATGCCGCCACTCTTTTAAGCAATCTGGGTATCAGCGAAGATTGCCATTATAAACTATTAAAAGAGCTGGATGGTAACCAGAAAGTTCGGGTCTTACTGGCGCAGGCATTATTTGGTAATCCGGATATTTTATTGCTCGATGAGCCAACGAACGATTTGGACATCAACACGATCTCTTGGTTAGAAGATTTTTTGGCAGGATATGAGGCGATTGTATTGGTGGTTTCTCACGATCGTCACTTTTTAGATGCGGTATGTACCCATGTGGTAGATATTGACTTTGGCAAGATGACCATTTATACCGGAAATTATTCTTTCTGGTACGAATCCAGTCAATTGGCCGCCCGTCAGCGTTCAGACCAGAACAAGAAAATGGAAGACAAGGTGAAGGAATTGCAGGAATTCATCCGTCGTTTCAGCGCCAATGCTTCCAAATCCAAACAAGCCACCAGCCGTAAAAAAGCTTTAGATAAGATCAATTTAGAGGAGATCAAACCATCTAACCGAAAATACCCTGCCATTTTATTTAACAACCAAGGTCGCGAAGCCGGCGACCAAATCTTACAGTTGGATAAACTGAGCAAATCCATGAACGGTGAAGTGCTTTTCTCCAATATCAACCTAATGGTTAATAAAGGAGATAAGATTGCGGTTCTTTCAGAAAATAGTTTGGCTACTTCTGCTTTCTATCAGATTTTGAGCGGTAATGATGCAGACTTCGGTGGTGAATTTAAATGGGGTGTTACGATTAATGTGGCAGATATTCCGAACGATAGTTCTGAATATTTTGAAGGCAAGGATGAGAACCTGATCGATTGGTTACGCGAATATTCGGAAGGAGAAAAGGATGAGCAGTTTATTCGTGGATTTTTAGGGCGGATGTTATTTTCCGGTGACGAAGTATTAAAAAAATGTTCGGTTTTATCGGGAGGAGAAAAAATGCGTTGCATGTTTTCCAGAATGATGCTTCAACAAGCCAATGTTTTACTATTTGATGAGCCTACCAATCACCTGGATCTGGAATCGATCACTGCATTAAACAACGGCATGGTAGATTTCAGGGGAACCATGTTATTCACTTCACGAGATCATGAATTGACGCAAACCGTTGCGAATCGGATCATCGAGCTCACACCAAAAGGTATCATCGATAAATTGATGACCTATGATGAATACATCAGTTCAGAAGCCATAAAACAACAACGAAAAGAAATGTATCAGTAAGCTGCTGCATCATTAAACAAAAAAGCCCCGAA
>CAZOLA010000005.1:0-74051 GCA_964580845.1 uncultured Sphingobacterium sp. | reverse complement strand
AACGAAAAGAAATGTATCAGTAAGCTGCTGCATCATTAAACAAAAAAGCCCCGAATTTTCGGGGCTTTTTTTCTTATCATATCAAACGAAACGAAATCATTGTCAGATTTCTCGCTTAACTCGGAATGACCAACAGGAAAATTAGTGACCGGCGTGGCCGTCAATTCCATGTGCATGCCCATGAGCCAGTTCATCGGAAGTAGCTTCACGAACTTTAATGATGGTACCGGTAAAATGTAAATCCTGGCCAGCCATCGGGTGGTTAAGATCTACCGTGATTGCAGTTTCAGAAACAGCAGTAACTCGTGCTCTGAATTGATTCCCCTGGTTATCCTGAAGCGGCAAAATGGTATCAATCGCTGGCTTTTCCATGTCGCCGAACATGTCTATTGGCAAGTCGGTAATGGCACTAGGATCTTTTTCGCCATAGGCGTCGGCAGCAATTAATTCAAAATCGTAAGTTGCACCGGCAGCAAGGCCTGCTAAGTTTTCTTCAAACTTAGGAAGCATCATACCTACTCCGAATAAAAATATCAATGGATTTTCTTCGGTGGCTTTTTCTACAAAAACTTTTTCGCCGTCTTTTTTGGTGTGTAAATCGTAGGTAAGGGCAACTACGGTGTTGGGTTTAATATTCATTTTAAAAAATTTGGAGGCAGTACCTCGGTTATTGAATTTGTTTCAATGCTTCGGAAACTTGCATTACCGGAAGCTGGCAGGTTTTATTACGGCAAACAAAAATTCTGGTTTCATCGCCCCATTTATCCTGCAGCAAAGGTAAGCTTCCTGCGCTTCCTCCCAACAAAATTTTATTAGGAATATAATATCGATCTAATTCTGCTCTTTTTTGCTTGAAATCTACCCCAGTAATGGCAATTTCGTTGTAGCCAAATACCTGATTTAAGAGCAGATTGGCCCAGTTAGAATAGGCCGAACCATAGCTTTTGATTTTTGGATGCACATTTCGGAGCATTTGTTCTGCACGATCTAAATAGGCAGATTGATCGAATAAATATCCTAATTTCATCAGTACATGAGCCATTACTGAATTAGAAGCGGGAATCACATTATCCATGATCTCCTGTTTTCGGGCAATCAAAGCTTCAGCCCGATCGGAGGTGTAGAAAAACATGCCAGAGGCCTCATCCACAAAGTGTTCGATGGCATAATCAGCCAATAATTTTGCTTTCTGAAGCCATTTTTCATCAAAACTTGCTTCGTACAATGAAATGAGACCTTCCGCTACCAAAGCATAATCATCCAGAAAGGCTGGAATAGTCGATCTGCCGCCCTTAAAGTTTCTGAAAAGCGCCCCATCTGAACTACACATGTTTTGCAGTAAAAAACTTGCATTTTTTGTGGCTGAATCTAAAAATTCCTGATTTCCAAATACACGATAAGCATCGGCATAAGCCTTTAGCATCATACCATTCCAGGAGGCTAAAATTTTATCATCCAAGCCTGGTTTAACCCGCTGTTCACGGTATTGAAAAACCCGTTCTTTTGATCTGTTAATTACCTGCATCAATTCTTCTACAGATATACCGAACTGTTTCGCCAGTTCTGCATCTTTCAATTTCCTGAATAGAACATTGGTATGCTCTTCTTCCCAATTGCCCGAATCGCTTAGGTTGTAATAACTGTTAAAAATGGCTGCATCGGCTCCAAGTAGGTGATCGATTTCCTCTTTAGTAAACGTATAAAACTTGCCCTCCACCCCTTCACTGTCGGCATCTAAAGCCGAATAAAAACCTCCATTTTCAGCTGTCATCTCTCGTTTTACCCAAGTCAAGGTCTCATTCACCACTTGTTTGTACAAATCTTGAGCCTCATGTTGATATGCTTCTGTATAAAGACTTACCAATTGGGCGTTATCGTACAACATTTTTTCAAAGTGAGGTACGTGCCAGCGTTCATCAACCGAATACCTGGCAAACCCACCAGCAATATGATCATAGATTCCTCCGAAAGCTATTTTCTGAAGCGTAAAATGGGTAATGGCGTCGGCCTGCTCATCTTTCATCAGGTGTGCGTAGCGCAAAAGAAATGACCAATTATTGGGTAAAGGAAATTTAGGCGCACGATTATATCCCCCCTCCTTCCAGTCAAAATAAGCAGTCCAGGGTTGGTAAATCGCTTTCAAATCTTCTATCGAATAATCGGTTTTTTGAGGTAAAAAAGTGATTTTTTCGCTTTCGCGGATGCCCTCGGTTAGTTTTAGAGCGTAATCTTCAGCTTCGGCAGGTTTTTGTTCCCAAAATGCGGCCAAATTAAGCAGCAATTTTTTCCAGTCCTCTTTACGAAAATAGGTACCACCATAAATCGGACGCTGATCGGGCAGACAAATACAATTTAAGGGCCAACCTCCGCTGCCGGTCATCAACTGAACCGCATACATATAGATCTGGTCGATATCTGGTCGTTCTTCCCGATCGATTTTGATGGAGATGAAATAGCGATTCATGATTTCCGCCACCGCCTCATCCTCAAAACTTTCATGTTCCATCACATGACACCAGTGGCAGGCAGAATAACCAATACTCACCAAAATTAACTTGTTTTCTGCCTTCGCTTTGGCCAGCGCTTCTTCTCCCCAAGGGTACCAATTCACCGGATTGTTGGCATGTTGCAACAAATAAGGCGAACTTTCGTGGAGGAGGGCGTTAGGCATTTTAGTTTGGAGTTATGAGTTTGAAGTTTGGAGTCATGAGTTAACGTTCAAGACTCCAAACTCCGAACTGAGAACTATTTGCTCAGTTCGGCAAAATATTTATGAAACAAAGGAATGGTTTCGATGCCTTTATAATAATTAGCGATATCGTATTTTTCATTTGGCGAGTGCAGGTTATCACTATCTAAACCAAATCCCATTAGAACAGTTTTAATACCCAGTTCTTTTTCGAACAGGGCCACGATCGGGATACTGCCACCGCCACGGGTTGGGATGGGCTCTTTTCCAAATGATTCGGCAATGGCTTTTTGGGCAGCACGGTAGGCCACGCTGTCGGTTGGAGTCACCACCGGCTCGCCGCCGTGATGCGGGGTTACCTTCACCTTTACCGATATAGGAGCGATGCTTTCGAAATGCGCCTGGAATAATTTGGTGATCTTGTCTGAATTCTGATTAGGCACCAAACGCATCGAGATTTTAGCTGATGCTTTTGAAGGCAATACCGTTTTGGCACCTTCACCAATATATCCACCCCAAATACCATTTATTTCTAAAGTTGGGCGAGTTCCGGTACGCTCTAAAGTAGTATAGCCATTTTCGCCCCAAACTTCATCTACGCCCAAGTCATTTTTATATTCTTCAATATCAAAAGGTGCTTTATTTAAGGCTTCACGCTCTGCAGCAGTCAATTCTACTACATCGTCGTAAAAACCAGGGATGGCGATATGGTTATTCTCATCGTGTAAAGAAGCAATCATTTTAGCCAGAATGGTGGCAGGATTAGCCACAGCCCCGCCGTACACACCCGAGTGCAGATCGCGGTTAGGTCCGGTCACTTCCACTTCTACATACGATAGTCCACGTAAACCGGTCTCGAGAGAAGGGTTTTCCATGCTGATCATGGCGGTATCAGAGATCAATACCACATCAGATTTCAAACGCTCTTTATTTTGCTGCACGAATGTACCCAGGTTATTGGAGCCTACTTCTTCCTCTCCTTCTATCATGAATTTAATATTGCAAGGCAGACCATTGGTCTGCATCATCAGTTCAAAAGCTTTTACATGCATGTAAAATTGACCCTTGTCATCACAAGCACCCCGTGCAAAAATTTTCTCATCACGGATGGTCGGTTCAAAAGGAGGCGTTTGCCATAATTCCAAGGGATCTGCAGGTTGAACATCGTAGTGACCATACACCAAAACAGTCGGCTTTGAAGGATCAATGATCTTTTCACCATAAACAATCGGATAACCGGCAGTTGGGCAAACCTCTACTTTATCGGCACCTGCATCTATTAATTTTTGCGCAACAAAATCAGCCGTTTTCAAAACCTCATTTTTGTATTGAGGATCGGCACTAACGGATGGGAATCGCAACAATTCGAACAACTCGTCTAAGAAGCGTTGTTTATGATCGGCTACATATTTTTTGATCTCTTTCATGGTCTGAAAATTTAGTACAAATATATCAATTACCCGATTAGCTTAGACCTGTATAGTGAAGCTTTGAACACAAAAAAAGGAAGCAAATCGACTTGCTTCCTTTTTTGCAAAGATTTAAAGACATACTAATCTCCAGTTCCCAAATCTCTTTTATCAGACACCACAGATTGATTGGTTTTATCCGGCTGGATACTTTCATCTTTTTTGCATGCAATCATACCAATCACAACAAAAGTAGTTAATGCGAATAATAGTTTTTTCATGACACAAATTTTTATTTTAAATTAATTTTTTAATAATTAGTTATTTATATTATGAATATAAATACATTTTTAATATTAATGAAATTATTTTAATGATAAATGTATAAATTATTGATCTTCAATAGAATAATTTTTTATGTGAGTAATTTTATTGAGTAATTGTCTCAATTAACTCAATATTGCTGCAAATAATTAATTATAAATTATATTTTTATTGTAGATATAAAAATATCCGATGAATCACTTTTTATGGTTTCTCGTCCACATTGTGCTATTACATCTATTTTACATTAATAAAACGGAAGAGCAGTCATTTGAAAAAATAGCATCTATAGAGGCTGTGCAGGATAGTAATACCATAATCAAATTGAACAAAAGAGGCTTTGAAAGCAGATTAAACAACCCTCAACAGTCGCTCATTTTTGCTGAAGAGGCTTTGAAAATGGCCAAAAATATCAAGTACACCAACGGTGAAGCTGAAGCTTACCGAATCAGAGGAATTGCAAAGTATTATTTAAGTGAGACAGAAGCAGCGGTAGCCGATTACTTACTTGCGCTCGAATTATTTAAAAACGAGCTCAACAGGCTGGGAGAAGCAAAAGTGCTGAACAACATTGGGAATCTTTACCTGGGGGCAGATTACGATAAAGCATTGGAATATTTTACCAGTTCGCTTAAGATAGCTGAGGAATTGAATGAGCCTGATTTAATGGCAAATATCTTTCTGAACATTGGAAATATCTTCGTGAGAAAAAAGAAATATAGCCAGGCCTTGAACTTTTACGAAAAGGGAGAAAAGCTTTACCGGAAAACCGGTAACAAAATAGGAATGACGCATTGCCTGCAAAACAAGGGGAAGGTTTACTACGAACTGAATCAATTTAAATTAGCAGAGCAAGTATTGAAGAATGCCCTACTCAGCGCAAAATCAAATGAATTGAATGTAGCCTGCGCCAGCATCCTGCTCACGCTCAGCTCGGTTCATATTGCACAAAAAGAATTCAAAAAGGCAGATCTTGGCTTAAAAGAGGGGATGAAATTTGCAGAATTAGTTAATGACACCAAATTGATCTATGATTACCAATACACTAATTATGAGCTTGAACTCAAAAGAAAAAACTACAGGAATGCATTGAGCTATCTCCAAATTTTATACAGGCAAGATAGCCTGAATCATGCCGACAGCGAATCTTCCAGAATTAGTTTGCTACAAGAACAATTCAAGCAAAGAGAACTAAAAAGAGAAAATGAACTGATTACCCTCCGACAGAAACAAAACAGAATCATCCTCATCTCAACGTTCATCGTCACCTGCATGTCGATTGTTGTGATTGTCGTTTTGGCGATGAATGTGCGAAGGAAAATCAAAACAAACTTGAGACTACAAGTTTTGAATCAGGAAATCATGAAACAAAAGGACGACCTGAACCGTATCAACTTACACCTCGAAGAACTGATTGATGAGCGAACTAAAGATCTTCGGATCAAAAACAAAAAACTTTCTGAGTATTCTGCACATCTTTCGCATGAAATCAGAGGCCCGGTTGCCAGCATGAAAGGGCTGATGATTTTGCAAACGGAAAATATGATTGAGCCTCATGATCTGATCAGCAAACTAAACACTTGTATTGAAGTAATTGATGAAAAAATTCATCGTTTAAACGAAAGCCTGAATGATCCGGACATGCCCGATCTCAGCGGTCATCAACCCGCTTAATCTTTTCCACATGCAGACAAATTATGCAGCCTGTTTTATAACTTAGCGCCAATATATTTGATCGAATTTTGGAGTATTTAAGTGGGCTAAACCCATCTCAGAGAGCAGCAGTAGAAAAAACCAATGGGCCGGTAATGATTGTGGCTGGTGCCGGTTCGGGCAAAACCAGGGTAATCACTTATCGAGTAGCGCATTTGATCAAAAACGGTGTCGATCCCTTCAACATCCTGGTACTTACCTTCACCAACAAGGCGGCCAGAGGCATGCGTGACCGGATTCTGGATGTAGTGGGTCCGGAGGCAAAAAACTGCTGGATGGGTACCTTTCACTCTATTTTTGCCAAAATTTTAAGAGTGGAAGCAGAAAAAATTGGGTATCCCAACAATTTCACCATCTACGATACCGACGATAGCAAAAGCCTGATCCGCTCCATTTTGAAAGAAATGCAGCTGGACGATAAGCTTTATAATGCCAATTTTGTTTACAACCGCATTTCCAGCGCAAAAAATAATTTAATTTCTGCTGCTGAATATCTCCAAAACGAGCACATACAAGCCGAAGACAATTCCTCCGGAAGGGGCAAGATAGGCGAGATTTACCATGCCTATACCCAGCGATGTTTCAAGGCCGGAGCCATGGATTTTGACGATTTGTTGTTCAAAACTAATGTTTTATTGAAGGACCATCCGGATGTATTATACAAATACCAAAACAGGTTCAAGTACATCATGGTAGATGAGTACCAGGATACCAATTTTTCGCAATATTTAATTGTAAAAAGGCTGGCCGCCATTAATGAAAATATTTGTGTGGTGGGCGATGATGCACAAAGCATTTATGCTTTCAGGGGAGCAAACATCCAGAATATCCTCAATTTTGAGAAAGATTACCCTGATTTACACGTTTTTAAACTCGAACAGAATTATCGTTCGACCAAAAACATTGTAGAAGTAGCCAACAGCATCATTTCGAACAATAAAAACCAATTACAAAAAACCGTTTATTCTGAAAATGAAGTTGGAGAAAAAATTAAAGTAAGTCGGGCTTTCAGCGATAATGATGAAGGCAAGCAAGTAGCCGAGCGCATTGCCGAACAACGTGCCTCCCAAAACCTCGACTATAAAAATTTTGCGATTTTATACCGAACCAATGCGCAATCGAGGGCAATGGAAGAGGCACTTCGGAAACTCAACATCCCTTACAAAATATACGGTGGGCTTTCTTTTTACCAGAGAAAGGAAATCAAGGATTTAATTGCTTATTTCAGGTTGACCTATAATCCAAACGATGAAGAAGCGATCAAACGGGTGATCAATTATCCTCGCCGTGGGATAGGCGATACCAGCATTGAAAGAATCATCGTAGCTGCCGATCAGCACCAGATTTCGCTTTGGGAAGTTATTTGTGGTGCATCGAAATACCTGGATGCCAGAAGTGCTGGCGCAGTGGCCAACTTTGCAACCCTGATTCAGAGTTTTCAGGTAATAGCGAAATCGAACAACGCTTACGATACGGCCTTGCATATTGCTCAACACAGCACACTGTTGAAAGAGCTTCATGAAGATAAATCGGTGGAAGGATTGAGTCGCTATGAAAATATTCAGGAACTTTTAAACGGCATCAAAGAGTTTTCTGAAAGAGAGGATATTGAGCAAAAAGGGCTGGATATTTTCATGCAGGACATTGCTTTGCTCACGAACGACGACAATGATAAAGATCCTGATGCAGACACAGTTTCGCTGATGACCATTCACTCGGCCAAAGGGCTTGAGTTTGCACATGTTTATGTGGTTGGATTAGAGGAGAATCTTTTTCCATCCCAAATGTCGCTAAGTTCGAGAGCAGACCTGGAAGAAGAAAGAAGGCTTTTTTATGTAGCCATCACCCGGGCCGAAAAGCAATTGCATTTAAGCTATGCTACCTCCCGTTATCGTTGGGGGACCCTCACCAATTGCGAACCCAGCCGATTTATTGAAGAGATTGATCCTCAATACCTGGAAATAGACTTTAAAATCGCTTCGAAAAAAACTGACAACCTTTCTTTTTATCAAGAACGATCTGCCTGGCAGGAAAAAGAAAGTTTCAGTAAACCTAAGCCCAGTCTACTGCCTAAAACAAAATCGATCTTGCCCAAAGCACATACTCCAAGTCCGGGCTTTAGCCCTTCCGACACTTCGAATTTACAGGTTGGTATGGAAGTAGAACACGAACGTTTTGGTTTTGGGAAAGTGCTTCAAATGGAAGGTAATAAACCCGACATCAAAGCCACCATATTTTTCAAGGAACTAGGACAAAAACAGCTCCTCTTAAAATTTGCCAAACTCCGGATCGTTAACTAAGATTGATTCTTACTTTCCCAGGCTTGCATGGCCTCCTGCAAACTTTGGTTAAAGCTGGCTCTCCCGAAAGGTTTCTTAAGAAAACTGAATATTTGCTGCTCCTTGAGTGCTCTCTTTGCTTCCTTATCATTTAAACTTGCCGAAACCAATATGCGAACTGAGGAAGGACAAAGTTTAGCTGCTTCTGCTAAAAATTCTACTCCATTACATTCAGGCATGTGAAAATCTGAGAAAATGATTTGAAAAGAACGGGCTCTCATCATCTGTCTGGCTTCTTTTACAGAGCCAGTTAGGTAGAAATGAAAAGGGCTATCCCTTGAAATTAACTCAACAGCTTTGATGAGTAAATAATCATCATCTAAAAACAGTACATTCGGTTTGGCAGACATCATTAATATCGTTCATCAGAATCATTATAGCTTTTTCGTGCTTTTTTAAAACGATAATTAAGCATCACTTCGTGGGTACCCATTTGATGTTTTAAGCTGATATCGGTCATGAAATCATGCGCATATCCTAATTGCATGCGCTGGTTCAGTTTCACCTGGAACATGGCGGTAACCGCAGCCCTCGAACGATAACCCAAACCAAGGTTTAAACCTTTTTCTTCAAAATAAGCATTCATATTTACATCATACTGTAGCGGAACCCCAGCCGTATATTTAACCAACAAAGAAGGTTTTAGTTTGATAAAATAATTAAGCTTAAATCGATAATTGGCTGTTAAATAAAAATCGGATCGTAATGCCGAAAGAGAGTTTGTACTATTATTTGCACCTACATTGAACTTGGCTAAATAGGGTACAGAAAATCCAAGCTCCCAGCGATCGTTGAAATATATCAAGCCTAAACCAACATTGGCTCTCCAGCTTGACTGGTTCACAAACACAGGATCCTGATCGGTCAAACTACCATAATTGCCCAAAAAATAACCAATGCCTGAAGTAAAGCCGGCAGCCAAGTGACTGTTCTCGGCTAATTGTACTCTTTGCGACAAGGATAAAAAAAAGGCCTGCTCACTCTCCACACCTACCCTATCGTGAACAAACATCCCTCCTAATGAGGTTTTTTCGTTAGGTAGCGTGGTATATGCGGTTAAAGTTTGTGTTTGGGGCGCACCTTCAAAACCTACCCACTGGTTACGGGTAAGTGCCGTAATCCTGCCCTCTTGATCGAGCGAAGAAAAGGCGGGATTAACAGCCAAACCGTTAAACTGATATTGGCTGAACAGGGCCCGCTGAACGCGTAATTGCGGAAATCCAGCTAAAGGGATAAGGCAAACGATGGGATAGATGAGTGCTAAGTACTTTTTCACAGGTTTAGTTTTTTATTTTCGTTTAATCACGAAGAATCCATTGAATAAATGGGTTTTCGCACCGACCGGATCGAAAACTTTTAATATGTAGTAATACGTACCGTCCGGAACCTCTGCATCATCCACAAGCATTCCGGTATTGGCTTTTCCTTTAAATGAACGCTGATCGTTATCGTAATGGCTCATTTTAAAAATGACATTGCCCCAGCGATTGAAAATCTGGATATCATTTTCGGGGTAGTTATCAATATTCTCAATGAATAATACCTCATGTCCCATATTGTCATTATTAGGCGACATGTCAGGCCAAACCTTAATATCAAGCCCGCCTCCACCAAATGCAATAGGTACTATAGATTGCAAGAATCCCTGTGTAAGCAGGTTGTTCGAAAAACTGAAGGTTTCCACAGCTGTCATTTCGCCCACGCTATAGTCAAAAACGAAACCATTAACCAATGCATAATTCCCCGTAACATTAAGTGTATTAGGTAAATTATCTTGCGCTCTGATGCTCAAACTGAACATTTGTATTATGATAACCAAGTATGCTGCAAACCTTCTCATGATATTATTGAATTACCCAATAGTTAAAGATCGCATCTCTCATCCCTAAACTTTTATTCCTGTAGTTAATAGAAAATCCATTAACCGAACTTGTTACAAAATATATGGCATCTGCAGCGGCTTCACTTGCAGGCGTGAGTAAGACTGCCGGTGTAGTTGTGTAAGGTGTTGGGTTAGAGAATTCAACGAAAATGGTCGTATAATTGACAGTATTATTTACACCATCCATTGCAACTTGACCTTTAGCATTAGTTAAGGCTACCGAACTTGCTTTAAAACCATTTACACCGCCTGCAAATAATACAGATAATGATACCGGCGAGGATTGGCTTGATTTGAAAATACCTTCATGTATTTTCAAACTTCCCCTATCAATGTGTAATTTATCTTCAGGAGCAGTGACTCCAATTCCTACATTAACAGAATTGGCACCAGTTCCGCCAAGTACCATACTATTACTAGCAGAAACCGCTGAATTAGCCCCAATAGCTGCTGCATTTGTCAGATTTGGAGCTGCACTTGCACTTAGGCCAATTAAGGTATTCGCACTTGCAGAGCCGGAAGCGGACAAGCCCGCATTTTTACCAATAAAAATGTTGTTATTCCCCCCAGTAAACTGCATACCCGCCAATGATCCCAAGGCCACATTATTAAAACTTCCAGCACTATTTAAAGAGGTCAGGGCACTTTCTCCAATTGCAGTATTTAAGCCCGAGTTGAGCGATACGTTCCTTCCTGCATAAGCTCCTACAAAGGTATTTCTGCTACTTCCAGAAGCTATTAACTCTCCAGCCTGAGTACCTATCAGGGTGTTGTGCAAACTCAAATTTGTACTTGAGTTACCAGCCAGATAACCGAAACTCGTTTCGCCATTGGTTTCATCAATCCGCCCTGATTTATTGTTATGCACTTTAAAAAGTAAGGGGGCATTGTCAGTCGTACCTAAAAAATGAAATCCATCACTTGTACCCGTATTCCCTGTAAGCGTCCATCCAAAATTATTATAACTAGCGAGCATGGGTGTACCGGCTGAGTTCGTAACATAAACTTGATCAGGTGGACCAATTGCCATTTTATTTAGGGTCACTGCGCCATCGTTAATTTTATTTACAGTTACTGCATTATCAGCAATTTTATTTTCTGTTATTGCATTATCAGCGATCGTTACTATACCGGTATTGGTAATGCTGGCATCTCCCGTCATAGTTACTTCTATAGGAAAATTATTCACGTCTCCCACATAAATGCGAGAGTTTGTGAGAGTAGGCATACCCGTTGGTCCTGCCGGACCCTGCGGACCTTGTGGCCCTACCGGTCCCTCGGGGCCTGCGGGACCTGCGGGACCTTGCGGACCTGCTGAACCTGCTTCACCTTGTATGCCTTGCGGACCTTTAGCAGGGCCGGCATTTAAAATCACCCCATTAGTCAGGTGTACATACAAATTTCCATCATCTTCTATCATGGCTGCAGTAACTCCCACACCAGGAGCGCCTAATGCAACTCCTGCATCTATTACTTGTCCGTCGGTCAGAGTAATCATCAAATGCCCATCTTGACCTATTTTAGCAATTTGAACACCAATTCCCTGATCTCCTACTGGTCCCTGTACACCTTGTATCCCTGCCGGGCCTTGCGGACCCATTGGTCCAATAGGTCCAATTGCCCCCTGTGCCCCCACAACAGTACCAACATCAAGAGTGCTGTTATCACTAAAAGTGAGAATCAAATGTCCATCAGAAGCATTAACAGCTGCAGCAATAACACTTTTTCCAGCTGCTCCCGCAGGTCCTTCCGGGCCTTGTGAACCTACAACAATTCCGACATCAAGGGTGCTATTATCGCTAAAGGTGAGATTCAAGTGCCCATCTAAGGGATTAATGGTTGCGGTAGTAACACTTTTACCCTCGGGGCCGATTGGGCCTACAGGACCGGCCGGTCCCTCTAGTAAAACTGTACCCGAAGGCCACGTGCCATCAGGATTTTGTGGCCCATATAAAACATTGGTAGTAGTATTGAAATAATAATCTCCGGGGGAGCCTTGACCTGATTGAGGATCGGTGGGGCCACTTAAAATACTCGATCCGTCTTTTCCCGGCGGACCCTGGGGTCCGTTTTCTGCAAATTTGGCATGTAAAGCGTAGGGTACACTTAATAAGCTAGTGTTACCAGCCAACACATAATTATTTGCGCCTTCCACATCCACTTCTACCTTAAGCGACTTCCCCCCTGTTCCCCATGGTATTTGAGTAAAATCGCCACTTGTTTTAAGGGCTCCGGGACTTCCTATGGCAATGGTATACAAACCGACCGCATTGGTTTTTACTACTCTTTCTTCTCTATAATGCAATAAACCGTTAGGGCCTGTATCCTGAATACTTAGACGGATGCCGATCTCCTGATTAATGATAGGGTTTCCTTTATCATCTCTTACCGCACCTTGGTAATTTAGTTGCTGTGGAATCTGAGCAACTACTGGCTCAAGTATTAGAAAAAATAATAGAAAAGAGCTTAATCTGATGGATAAGGTTAAAGACCATTTCATAGGTAGATTTTTTTAGGTTAATAATTAAGTTTTACTAAGAAAACATAAACTATAACTCAAAAGTCTTAATTATTGATTTGAAGAAATGGCACTTTATGACCAGTGGCAGAAAACCAAAGATGAATGGTATGAATTAAGAGACAGTCGGTTTCAAAAAAAATGAACTAACGATGAAACATGAAATAATTAATTTAATTTTTTAAATATTTAATTATTATTTAAAAATAAGATTGCAAATGCTTGGAAATTTGATTCAAGAATCTGACTTAATTGAAGATGAGATTAAACGGCTTGATTTTTTTGCAGTATATTTACAGAGACTTTAAGCCGCAAAACCTGATAAAACAGTGGATGATGCTCCGATTTCGTTCAATTACGGGTAAATTCTTCCGTTAACCGAAATCCCTATCCTTAGATTTGTTGAATGAATATGACTTTTGACTATAACAGTACCCGCAACAAACTGATCTTGTCTGAATACGGACGAAATGTTCAGAACATGGTGAGTTATATCTGTGCCCTGCCCACTAAGGAAGAGCGTAACAGGTATGCTCAGGTAGTGATCGATTTAATGGGTTTTTTAAATCCGCATTTACGCGACGTTGCCGATTTTAAGCATAAATTATGGGATCATTTGCATATCATTTCTGATTTTAAAATTGATGTCGATTCTCCGTATCCAAAACCATCACCCGACGCCATCCATTACAAACCGAAGCCGCTTACTTATCCTCATCAAAGGATCAAATACAAGCATTATGGCAAAACGGTAGAAATTATGATCGCCCGGGCTAAAGAAATTGAGGAGCCGGAACGTAAACAACTCATGGTAGCAGCCATTGCCAACTTTATGAAAATGGCCTATGTAACCTGGAATAAAGATAATGTTGCTGATGAAACCATTATCAAAGATTTACGTGAACTCTCCAATGGAGAGCTGCAATTGAGCGAAAATGTGAATCTGAACAAAGTAGAGTACAGACAAAATATCCCTGCCAGAACCAAAAATCAGCACAAAGGCCGGTCAAACAATAAGAATGGCGGAGCAAATCGTCAAAAAAACAATGGCAAACGCTACTAATTTTAGCCTTATAAATTTATACACTCCAAAACACAGCCCTACACTTTATGAACGCTTTTGAAATTATCGGTGGAAAGCCCCTGAAAGGTGAAATCATTCCGCAAGGCGCAAAAAACGAAGCTTTACAAATTATTTCTGCGGTTTTGTTAACCGAAAAAAAGGTAACCATCAGCAATATCCCTGATATAAAAGATGTAAATAAACTGATCGAGTTACTGGGCGATTTGGGAGTTAAAGTTGAGCGAATCAATAAAGATACCTATACTTTTGAAGCTAAAAACATCGACCTTGATTTCTTCCAGTCTGCCACTTTTAAAGCTAAAGGCGGAAGCCTGAGGGGCTCCATCATGATTGTGGGACCATTGCTGGCACGTTTCGGCAAGGCCGCCATTCCTAAACCTGGAGGCGACAAAATTGGCCGTCGCCGTTTGGACACCCACTTCCTCGGTTTTGAAAAATTGGGGGCTAAGTTTGTGTACGACGCCAAAACTAATTTCTTTACTGTTGATGCTACAAACCTGAAAGGCACCTATATCCTGTTGGATGAAGCCTCCGTAACCGGAACCGCTAACATAGTGATGGCCGCCGTATTAGCCAAGGGTACCACCACTATTTACAACGCCGCCTGCGAACCTTATTTGCAACAGCTTTGCAAAATGTTGAACCGCATGGGTGCCAAAATTTCGGGCATTGGTTCTAATCTGCTTACCATTGAAGGGGTAAGCCGTTTGGATGGTACCGAACACCGTATGTTGCCCGACATGATTGAGATTGGCTCATTTATTGGCCTTGCGGCGATGACCGGTTCTGAGATCACGATTAAAGATGTGCATTATGAAGAGTTAGGCATCATTCCCGAGATCTTCCGTCGTTTGGGCATCCAAATGGAACTGAGAGGCGATGACCTGCATATCCCTTCGCAAAAGCATTACGAGATTGAAACCTTTATTGACGGTTCTATCATGACCATTGCCGATGCACCATGGCCAGGTTTTACCCCAGACTTACTAAGTATTGTGCTGGTAACTGCAACACAAGCCAAAGGAACAGTTTTGGTTCATCAGAAAATGTTCGAAAGCCGCCTGTTCTTTGTAGATAAGCTGATTGACATGGGTGCGCAAATTATCTTGTGCGATCCGCACCGTGCTACGGTTATCGGTTTAGACCGTAAAGTGAAGCTACGCGGTATTGAAATGACTTCGCCGGATATTCGTGCAGGTGTTTCTTTGTTGATTGCTGCTTTATCGGCCGAAGGTAAATCTACCATCTACAATATCGAACAAATTGAACGCGGTTATCAGAACATTGATGAACGACTGATTGCTTTAGGCGCCAATATTAAACGAGTAGACGGAAACGCACCAAGTCACTAAGCAGAGATGGCGTTGATGATGTCGTATTGAGTAATGATCTCGAATACGCCATCTGCACACTCCACCATAACCGCTGAATTGTCTTTATCAATCAGGGCTGAAATGCGATCGATTGAGCTGTTAAGGTCGACAAATGGAAAAGGTGCTGTCATGATGGATTCCACCTTTTGTGAGCGGATACCCGGATTTTCCAGTAAACGGTTCAGTATATCGCCTTCGCTGAGTTTTCCTAACACCAAGCCTTTCTGAGTAACCGGAATCTGAGAGATGTTCAGACTTTTCATGGTGTTGATGGCTTCGAGGACAGTTTTTTCACAATCGATGGTTACAATTTCCTGTTTGCCGCGTTTGCGGATGATATCTTTTGCTGTCAGCTTTTCATCTTTCAAGAAACCTCGCTCCCGCAACCAGTCATCATTGTACATTTTGCCAAGGTAACGGGTTCCATGATCATGGAAAATTACCACCACTACATCGTCTTTTTTCAGCTGATCCTTCATCTGCAATAAGCCTGCAATGGCCGATCCAGCTGAGTTTCCTGCAAAAATACCTTCCTTACGAGCAATTTCACGTGTCATGAGGGCGGCATCCTTATCCGTCACTTTTTCAAAATGATCGATCACGCCGAAATCCACATTTTCTGGCAAGAAATCTTCGCCAATCCCCTCGGTGATGTAAGGATAAATTTCATTTTTATCGAATTCGCCCGTCTCTTTATATTTTTTAAATACCGAGCCATAAGTATCAATTCCCCATACCTTGATATTCGGATTTTGTTCTTTGAGGTATTTTCCGGTTCCCGAAATAGTACCACCGGTGCCCACACCCACAACAAGGTGGGTAATTTTACCTTCCGTCTGCTCCCATATTTCCGGTCCGGTTTGCTCATAATGCGCCTGTGAATTAGACAAATTATCATATTGGTTCGGTTTCCAGGAATTGGGCACTTCCCGCTCCAAGCGGCTCGAAACCGAATAGTAGGATCTCGGATCTTCCGGCTCCACGTTGGTAGGGCAAACGATCACTTCAGCACCAAAGGCACGTAAGGCGTCTACTTTCTCTTTAGATTGTTTATCGGTAGTGGTAAAAATACATTTGTAGCCCTTTACTACCGCTGCAATGGCCAAACCCATACCCGTATTGCCCGAAGTACCTTCAATAATTGTACCTCCCGGCTTTAGTTTACCACTTTTTTCGGCATCCTCAATCATTTTAAGAGCCATACGATCTTTTATTGAGTTACCTGGATTGGTAGTTTCAATTTTGGCTAAAACCGTTGCAGGGATCTCTTTAGTGAGCTGATTTATCTGTACCAAAGGCGTATTGCCAATTGTTTCTAGGATATTTTTATACCACATATGCTGGTAGATTGTATTTCGATTTCTTAAGACAAATCTATCTAAATACTAATTACTAAATACTTGCGAATGGAATTAAAATTTCAAATGTTTTACCGTCAAGCCATTGTTGATGAGCTGTTTCAACGAATCGATACCCACTCTTAAGTGCGATTCTACATAATGCTTGGTTACATTTGAATCGCTCTCAGCTGTTTTTACGCCTTCCGGAATCATGGGTTGGTCTGACACCAGCAGCAAAGCTCCCGTTGGGATTTCATTGGCAAAGCCAGTAATGAAAATGGTGGCCGTTTCCATATCCACTGCCATGGCACGGATCAACTTGAGGTGTTTCTTGAATTCTTTGTCGTGTTCCCAAACGCGGCGGTTGGTGGTATACACCGTCCCAGTCCAGTAATCCAAAGAATGATCGCGAATGGTGGTAGAAATTGCTTTTTGGAGCGCAAATGACGGCAAAGCCGGTACTTCGGCCGGAAAATAATCGTTTGAGGTACCCTCGCCGCGGATAGCAGCTATTGGCAAAATCAAATCGCCAATCTGATTTTTCTTTTTGAGTCCACCACATTTACCAAGGAACAAAACTGCTTTTGGATCAATTGCACTCAACAGATCCATCATCGTGGCAGCCATGGCGCTTCCCATTCCGAAATTAATTAGGGTAATACCGTTGGCAGAAACACTTTGCATAGGTTTATCTAAACCCATAATGGGGGCATTGTCATGCCATTCGGAAAATAATTGCAGGTATTTGGAAAAATTGGTAAGTAGTACATAACCTGTAAAGTCTTCAAGTGGACGACCTGTGTATCGAGGTAACCAGTTTTTAACAATTTCTTCTTTACTCTTTAATCCTTTTTTTACCGGTGTATTCACTTCCGCCACTGATTTAGATTGGGCAACAATCTTTGCGTCTTTCTTTACTTGTTTTTCTTCGTTCATATCTTATCGTATTACAAAAAACCCCGATAGCTCGGGGTTTTTTAATTAGGCAACTTTTAATTTCTTTAAATCTGACTTGTCAAATTTTTCCTCGGCATAACTTAAGGTGATGAAAAATTCATTGATCGGTTCAACAGAAGGTATTTCGAACATGGCGTCCATCATAATGGCTTCACAAATGGAGCGGAGGCCACGGGCTCCGAGTTTAAACTCCATGGCTTTGTCTACCACAAAATCCAATACTTCTGGGGCGAAGCCTAACTGAATTCCTTCATAATCAAATAATTTTTGATATTGTTTGATCAGGGAATTTTTGGGTTCGCTCAAAATACTCTTTAAAGTGGCACGGTCTAAGGGATTCAAATGGGTCACAATTGGTAACCTGCCAATCAATTCTGGAATCAGACCAAATGATTTGAGATCCTGCGGAGTGATGTATTTGTAAAGATTTTCGAGATCTACCTCTTGCTGTTCTTTTTCTACCTTGTAGCCCAGGGTTTGGGTACGTAAACGTTTGGCAATTTTTTTCTCAATCCCGTCGAATGCACCGCCGCATATGAATAGGATATTGTTAGTATTGACCGGGATCATTTTTTGATCGGGATGCTTGCGTCCACCTTGTGGCGGTACGTTGACGATGGTCCCCTCCAATATCTTCAATAGTGCTTGTTGTACTCCTTCACCAGATACATCACGAGTAATGGATGGGTTGTCACTTTTACGTGCAATTTTATCTACTTCGTCAATGTAAACAATGCCCCTTTCTGCAGCGCTCACATCGTAATCTGCAGCTTGCAATAATCGGGTCAGTATACTTTCCACATCTTCGCCCACATACCCTGCTTCTGTTAAAACAGTTGCATCGCAAATACAGAAAGGCACATTCAGAATCTTGGCGATGGTTTTAGCCAATAATGTTTTACCGGTTCCGGTCTCTCCCACCATGATGATGTTCGATTTTTCAATCTCCACTTCATCTTTGTCTATTTTTTGATTCAGACGTTTGTAGTGATTATAAACAGCTACCGACAATACCTTTTTTGCCTGCTCCTGTCCAATTACATATTGATCTAAATGATCCTTAATCTCAATTGGCTTGAGTAAACGTGCTGCAGTTTGCGCATTTTTATTTTTACGCAGACTAAGTTCTTCTGTTAAAATTTGGCTGGCTTGTGACACACATTTATCACAAATGTGCGCATCCAGACCGGCAATTAACATGAGGCTATCCTGTTTACCCGAACCGCAGAAGGAACATTTGATATCTTTAGTGTTTTTAGCCATTATTTTTTGATTGGTGTACCCGCCAAAACCTCATCAATCATACCAAATTCTTTAGCTTCTTGTGCAATCATCCAGTAATCGCGGTCAGAAGCATCGTGTACTTTCTCGTATGGTGCACCAGAGTGTTTGGCAATAATTTCGTATAATTCTTTTTTCAATTTCAAGATCTCACGAGCAGTAATTTCGATATCTGAAGCCTGGCCTTGAACACCACCCAGCGGCTGGTGAATCATTACCCTGGAGTGTTGCAAAGCAGCACGCTTACCCGTAGCACCGGCACATAACAACACGGCAGCCATCGAAGCGGCCATACCGGTACAAATAGTGGCTACATCCGGACTGATGTACTGCATGGTATCATAAATACCTAAACCTGCATACACAGAGCCCCCCGGAGAATTGATATAAATTTGGATATCACGCTTGGCATCGGCCGACTGTAAGAACAGCAGCTGTGCTTGGATGATATTGGCAATGTTATCGTAAATGGCATCACCCAAGAAAATGATACGGTCCATCATTAAGCGAGAGAAAACGTCCATTTGAGCCACATTCAGCTGACGCTCTTCAATAATGTAGGGCGTCATCGACATCGGAATGGCACTTTGCTCTACACGGGCAATGAAACCATCCACGTGCTGGCTACCAATGCGGTGATGTTTTACGGCGTATTTGCGGAATTCGTTTTTATCGATGCTCATGATCTGATTTTTAGGCTAATTCTAAGAACTTATTGTAGGCTATTTCCTTTGTATCTAAGGTAACCACTGATTTTAAATATTCAAATACCTTTTGAGCTTTCACCTCTTCGAAAATACGATTGGCATTTTCCTTTTCTTGTAAAAACTGTACAGCATACTGAGCTAATTGCTCTTCGGGCAAAGGCTGTGGGCTGTACATGCGGAATTGGGCATCTAAGCGGGCTTTTGCTGCCTGAAATACGTCTTCGTATTTAATCTCAATGTTATTATCCTTGATTATTTTATTCTCGATCAAAGTCCATTTCAAATTCTTGGCAAAATTTTCATAGTCTTTTTCGATTTCTTCAGCACTTAGGTTTTCGTTGGTAGCTTGCAACCAGCGTTTTAAAAATGCATCCGGCAAATTGAATTTAATCTTATTTAAACCGAAATTGTAAAGATCAGTTTGTAAGCGCTGTTCAGCGTTTTGCTGCATCATGTTCTCCAGTTCTTCGGTAATTTTGGCTTCGAATTCTTTTTCAGTTTTAACTGCATCTTGCCCAAATAATTTATCGAAGAATTCTTGAGTAAGATCTGCTTCTTCTAAACGGTTTACATTTTTAATAGTAAACTCGAAGGTAGATTTTAAGCCTTTCACAGCCTCTTCTTCAATATTTAACAATCGGGCAATTACGGTTGCATTTCCGTCGAAAGCTTTATCTAAATCGATCTTTACCACATCATCTTTCTTTAAACCGATGAGGCTTTTCTGAATTTTCTTATCAGTTACCAGATCTAAGCGGATAGACGCTTTATCATTGGCAAAACCGCCTTCGAAAACTTTACCATCCGAAGCCAATTGTTTCAATTCGCCAAATAATACATCGTCATCAGCCGAAATTTCGGGATTGGTCATTTTTCCATAGCTGCGACGTAAATTTTTGATACGTGAAGCCAATGTTTCCTTGTCTACTTTAATAGTGTAATTGGTCAATTTGTCTTTTGAAGAAAAAGCCACTTCGAACTCTGGAGCAAGACCTAATTCATAGTTGAACTCGAATTCATCCTGAAAATCCCAATTGAATTCCTTGTTATCGCCCAATTTTGGCAATGGCTGACCCAAAACTTCAATTTTATTTTCGCTGATGTAATTATTAACCGTATCACTCAACAAATTATTGATCTCATCGACCAAAATGCTTTTACCATACATTTTTTTAATATGGGCGGCAGGTACCATTCCGGGACGGAATCCAGGGATTTTTACCTTTTTTGCGTGGTCTTTGATGGCTTTTTCTACCCTTGCCTGATAGTCTTCAGGTTTGATTTGTACCTTGATAAGCGCATTCAGTTGATCGATTTTTTCCTGTGTGATATTCATTTTTATCAGCTTTTGTTTCTTAAAAAAATTCCCCACGGTTCAAGGTGGGGAATATGGTGCGGAAGAAGGGACTCGAACCCCCACGCCTTGCGGCGCCAGATCCTAAGTCTGGTGCGGCTACCAATTACGCCACTTCCGCATTTAGGATTTATTTGGACGGCAAAACTAAGCTTTTATCTGCTCTTAAACAAATATTAAAGCTTAAAATATGCTTAGGCTATTGTGGATGATAAACACGTTTGGCCTGTTGTAAAACTTCCGCCTTGTTTAATGTCATTTTTTTAGTTTGCTGTTTCACAAAAAGATCCATTTGGTCGGTATAATGCGGACTTTTAGGATTGGCAGAAGCACCATATGCATTGATGCTTTCAATTTCGGGCCCCTCTTTAGTGAAGCGCACCAAAGCGATGTATGCATCGCCCTGTTTAGCTTTTATCTGGCCGTTTTTATAAGGCTCAGCATGCATGGCGGCCAACACATCGGGCATACCGGCAACTGCCAAACTTTTATCTCCTCTAACCAATCGCTGATACTTACCGTACGGCACATTCACCGAGCTGTAATATTTATTAAAGTAATTTTTAGTTTCAAGTAAGGTCTTCTTGGCGGTTTCGGAGGTTAAAATACCGTAAGTGATGCCCAGTTGTTTGAGCTTCTTCTCCAGGCTGTAGTAAGTATGCGTAAAAATACTGGCCCCAATGCTGCTAGTATCTGCTCTCCTATCCCAATTTTTTAAAATTTGGATCACATCGGCAATATCAGCGTTATTTTTTTCATCTAGCAAGAATAAACTGTCTGTATTGGTGAAAAAGGCGAGCTTTTTGGGCAATTGTAGGTCAAATTTAATTCTCTTGAAATCTTCGAAAGTTACCTTATCTAGTTCTGCTACCTGCTCCATGAAACGAACACTGCGGTTGTTGTTCCAGGTTTCGTAACCCATGGTTTTATCATAATTACTTTCAATTATATTATCCGATGCTGAGGTAGCATTAAATGGAGAATGGTTGGTATTGAACACATAACCCGATGCAGGATTGAGCACCTGCGGCAAATCGCTTAGCGGATGATAGGCAGTCCAAAGTGTTTTGGAAGTATTCCCAGGCAGGGTACCCTTCCAGTTATAAGCAGCGTCGCGAAGCGGCAATTTTCCGTTGCTGAGGTAATAGATCGTATCCTGCTTATCTGCATAAACCAGGTTGTAGCCAGAAATGGCCCCCATTTGTAAGATCTTTTTAAACTCTGTAAAGTTTTTGGCTTTGTTCATCCGAAACCATTGCTCTAAGGCCCTAATTTCATCCAAAGCGCCCGCTCTGATACTGAATGTTCCTTTCTTATTAATTACAGTGGGACCATATTTACTCCAATAGGCCGCTTTTTTTACCTGAATTGGCAACAGGCCACCGAGCTTGATTTTTAAAGGAATCATCTTTTCTTCTAAATCTACCCAGGCCCCATCAAAGCGGTATTGTTTAGCATTTGCTGGATTAATTTCTAATTGATAGACATCTAATTTATCTGGATAATTGACCGTGTGTGCCCAACCTAAATTCTCGTTTACACCATGTAAAATGCTGGGAGCACCCGGAAATAAGGCACCCAATATGTTCCAGCCTTCTTCGCTATTTAAATGAGCTTCGTAAAATGCAACCGGACCTTCTAATGGTTGATGCGCATTGATATTTAGGAACACACTCCCATCTGCTGTTTTAGCTGAATTGAATGCAAACGCGTTTGAACCTCCAGGTTTTAGAAAATCTAAAGTGGCAACTTTTCCATCAAAAATAGATTTGAGGGCCTGATCTGCTCCGGAACTGATGGCCAATTGCAAAACCGAAAAAGCGAGCATATCTTTTGGTGTTACCGGAAAGAGTTCGGGCACCAAAACCCCTTTCTTATGTGTTTTTGCATATTGATTGAAACCTTGGCAATAAGCAGATAAAATAGTTTTGAACTCGGGAGAAATATCCTGCTCATAACGAGCATCTACCAATTCTCTGGCTCTCAGCAACTGTACTACATAGTCAACCTGAGCCCCTTCTTTGCCTTTTAACAAACCCAACATGGCTTTTCCGGCCAGATAAGAAGTTTGAATGGTAGCAAAATCATCTTCTGCATGCGCCCAAGCCAAACCGTAGGCTACCTCCGCATCGGTTTTACCGAAAATATGGGGCACCCCCCATTGGTCGCGGGCAATTTGAATATTGTTAGGATTAACTTGCTGGGCACAGAGTTCAGTACTGAAAATTAATAGTAATGCAAACAAGCAGGATTTATACATGTGAAGTAGTTTATATGTGACGAATTTATTGATAAATATATCCCTATTAAATAAAAAAGTCCTCAGTGAATTGCTGAGGACTATCGTTTTACCAATACAAATTAAATAACCTCAACGAATTCTGATTGAGGGCGTCTTACTTTTTTGGCATTCACCAGGTAATCGTTTGCCTCATCTCTGTTTCCCACTGCCAATACCACCGCACTTTTTAAACCTTTTTCATTTAAACCTAAAGCCAGGTCTAAAGCGGTAGGATCAAAACCTTCCATTGGAGTAGTATCTACCCCTTCGAGCGCAGCTGCAACCAATCCAAACCCTAATGCAATGTAAGCTTGTTTAGCAAACCATAACTGTAATTCAGCCGGAGTTTTTCCATCAATAGCGCCTACGATCATTCCTTTAAAATCTGACAAAGCATCCAGCGGCATATTGCGCTCAGCAGCAATTTGGTTGATGTAAGCATCTACCTCTTTTAACCCCGCATTCTCCCAAACTGCAAATACTAACACAGCAGCGCCTTCTGTAATTTGTGGTTGATTGTAGATGGCAGGTGCGATTTTAGCTCGTGTTGCTGCATCTTTAATCACCAATAGTTTAAATGGCTGAAGACCTAAAGAAGTTGGAGCCAATTGAATGGCTTCTACAATACGATTCAATTTATCTTCGGCAACAGGTGTATTATTCATGCGTTTAGTTGCATAACGCCAGTTCAGTTTTTCAATATAGTTTGACATATTTTTCTGATTTTATGAATACAAAAATATAGATAGATGTTTAAACATCTATAATTAGAATGTCATCTTAGCAAAGAGCAAATGGGTGACTTAATTGTTTATTTTGATTTAAAATAAGCAGAGGGAGTGGTGCCCTTTATTTTTCTAAAAGCCGTGTAAAATGCATTTCTGGAATTAAATCCGGCACTAAAGGCCATACCTTCTATGGTATAGGTATTCCAATCGGGATTTGATTTTAAATTCTCCTCGATATAAGCAATTCGATATTGATTGATATACTCTGGGAAGTTGATGCCAAACTTATATTTAATGGCTTTGGAAATCTTGAGCTCGGGAACATAAATCTGAGAAGAAATAATGGCTACATTCAAATTTTCATCCAAAAACGGCTGATTACTTTGCATGTGAGTTTCGAGCTTCCGAAGGACCTCTTCGTATTGATTATTTTTCCTTGATTTAAAATTGATTCCTTTTGTGCTATTACTCGTCTTCTCAGGAACTACATTACTCAATTTAATCCCATTTAATAACTCTGGTTTAAATAGTAAATAATACCAAATCAAAATATAATAAACATAGAAGGCGACATCGGCTATGCTCACCATAGATGAGCCGCCATTGGATAAAAATATCCTGTGATATTGTACCACGAATATCATGATCAAACTGGAAACGTTAAAAAATGTAACCCAATTAATAATGATCTGGTTACTCTGTTTAAATGATTGATTTTTAGTTTTATTAAAATTGATCAATAGTTTCCACTGGAAAATGCTGTAAATGAGCATTTGGGAAAACTTGAGCAAACCATGCCAATACGAAGTGAGTAATCCCTCATAAACACCAAACCTATTTCCATCAGCAAGCATTCCTTTCAACAAGAGAATTTTAATATCGGATGAGCTGAAATAAAAAGGAATTAATTCGATGAAATGGATAATAGAAGGCAAAAAATGTAGTATATCCGTTTTGTAAAAGCGATTATCGGAACTGAGCAAATTCCTGATAAACAGGTAAGAAAGCGGTCCCCACAAATAGTGCAACGGGGCAGCCGTACGAAATAAATGCGGGTATTGAAGAATGAGTCCGCTAAACAATAAAAAAGAAATCAAGAACCCCCAGGCGGTAATTATGTTATAGATCCCGAAAAAGGTATAGGCTAAAGATTTACGATTTTTAAAAACCAATACCAATCCAATCATCATTCCAATGGTGAACAGACTGAAGTAAAATCCTGCAAGAAAATAACTCATAAACTATGTTTCACGGATTCTCCGGGAGATAAGGAAAACCAGTACTTATTTGGTTGTTTGAACTCAAAATTACAATTATAAAATCCTTATTTTACTGATTTTCAGTGCTGATTTTTAAGAATGTTGTACCAAAACCTGCCAGAATTCAAAACCAATTGAAACAAAAAAGCCATCCTCAAAGAGGATGGCTTTTTAATGGTACCCAGGGCCGGAGTCGAACCGGCACGGTTTCCCATCGGTGTTTGAGACCGACGCGTCTACCAATTCCGCCACCTGGGCATCGCCTTAGCGGGTTGCAAATCTATTTAAACTCTCTCGTATTCGCAACAAATATTTTTGGCGGTACCAAATGTCCTTGATTTTGAGCAATAAAGTCTGCTCTTCTTCCGTATTTACCGAATCAAAACGGTGAGTATATTCTTCCAATTCATCAGATAACCCTCGTTCCATATCGTCAACCTGGGCAGTAATACGCTCTAAATTGACAGGATCTGATTCAAATTCCATTTCCATCAGGGCTTCATTCACCTCCATCATTTCCATTAAAAAATCTTGAGGCAATTGGTATTGCTCCTCTTCGGCCAACACGCCTTTTAGCTGAAGCACGTATTCCATCCGTTTTAGCGGATGGGACAACACCTGAAAGGCTTTATTGTTCAATGTGGAGAGTTCCAGTATTTCCTGCTGCTTTTCATCCGATTCGTTGATGTAAAAATCGGGATGATATTTTTTGCTCAGTTCGTAAAATTTACGTTTGAGCACGGCCTCATCCGGCCGAAAAGAAAGCGGCAATTCATAAAGCTCAAAATAATTCATATCGAATTACTTGATAAAATGTTTAAAGATGTCGTTGCCAAAAACAAAAACCATGAGCGCCATCAGTATGAAGAAGCCAACCATTTGTGCTTTTTCCATAAAGCGATCGCTCAAAGGTTTTCCTTTGATCATCTCAATTAACAGAAAAACTGCGTGGCCACCATCCAGCGCCGGTATGGGTAATAAATTCATGAGGGCCAGCGCCATCGACAATAAACCTACCAGACTCCAGAATTTAATCCAGTTAACCGTACTGCCGAACATGGTAGCAATTCCGATCGGACCGGTGAAAGCTTTATTCGCCTTTACCTCACCTGTTACCACTTTGGCTATTCCTTTGGCATTGTCCATGAATGAACCCCAAGCTTTTGAAGCTCCAACAGGAAGTGCAGCGGCCAAATTATAGTTCTTTGTTTCGGTGGGGATGTCAACCACCGGATTGATAAAGAAACCCAAAGCCCCTTCTGCATTAACTTTTGCAGGGAGTGAAAGGGTATCGGAACCACGTAAAACCCCGAGTTTGACTTCTTTATTCTTAAAAGTTTTTAATTGATCTTGTAGTTGATCGAAATAAGTTAATGGCAAAGAATTAATGCTTACGATCTGATCTTTGACCTTTAAACCGGCTTTTGCAGCGGGACCCTCGGCGACCAATTCTTTAATTTCGCCTAATTTGATCCTGGGCTGGATAAATTGAGCGATGCCTTCGTCGGCCACTTGATCGAGGATATTTCCCGGCACCACGATCTCTTTTTGCTCTCCGTTTCTTAAAACACTTAACTGGCTATTGCCCAGCAATACTTTAGAACTACTCAACTCCTCAAATCGTTCAACAGATTGACCATTAACGGCGAGGATTCTGTCGCCCGCCTCCAGTCCAATGGTTTTGCCTACGGTTCCTGGGGCGATACCATAGGGCAATTTATCATTCGGAATGTAAGTTTCGCCGTATTTAAAGGTGAGCATCCAAAAAATAAAAATACCCAGAATGATATTTACCGTAACCCCTCCAAGCATGACAATTAGTCGCTGCCAAGCCGGCTTAGAACGAAATTCCCAAGCCTGAGGCGGTCCAGACATTTGTTCGGTATCCATGGATTCATCAATCATTCCGGCAATTTTTACGTAGCCTCCTAAAGGCAACCAGCCAATACCATATTCACAACCTTTGTAATTGAAATGGAATAGTTTGAAACCCCAAGCATCAAAAAATAAATAAAATTTCTCCACCTTGATACCAAAGGCCCTGGCGGCCCAAAAGTGACCCAATTCGTGTAAAATCACTAATATCGATAATCCCAATAGCAGTTGTCCTGCCATAATCAATCCGTCCATGTATTTGTTTTTAGTTTAGATGTTTAAAATTCAGACTTGTTACCAGCGCCTCGGCTAATTTACGGGTTTCTGCATCAGTTTGCAGGTAAGCAGCCAGATCGGGTTGTGCTACTAATTTGATTTTTTGCATGCATTGTTCAATTACCTCACTCATTTGCAAGAATCCGATTTGATCTCTCAAAAATGCTGCCACTACTACTTCGTTTGCTGCGTTAATGATGCAGGGCATGTTACCACCGAGCCGGAGAGCTTCGTAGGCTAAAGCCAGATTTCTAAATGTGCTCAAGTCAGGCTGCTCAAAAGTGAGTTGCGGATAATCCATGAAATTGAAACGCGGAAATTGGTTAGTCAATCGTTCCGGATAAGCTAATGCATACTGAATAGGCAGTTTCATATCTGGCAAACCCATTTGCGCTTTCATGGAACCATCTCTAAACTGAACTAAAGAATGAATGATGGATTGCGGATGTACGATCACCTCAATCTGATCAGCTTGCAGATCAAATAACCATTTTGCTTCGATCACTTCCAAGCCCTTGTTCATCAGACTGGCCGAATCGATCGTAATTTTGGCACCCATCACCCAGTTAGGGTGTTTTAAAGCCTGTTCTTTTCTCACCTGAGCCAAAAAATCAGGACTTTTTCCTCTAAAAGGGCCTCCAGAGGCCGTTAAACAAATCTTTTCAATTGGATTTTGTACCTCTCCCACCAAACATTGAAAAATAGCAGAATGCTCCGAGTCCACAGGCAAAATTTGCACCTTGTGTTTCCTGGCCATCCGGGTCACCAGGTCACCGGCAACTACTAATGTCTCCTTGTTTGCCAGAGCGATGTCTTTACCCGCTTCAATGGCTGCCAGGGTGGGTTCTAATCCGGCGAAGCCAACCAAAGCAGTTAAAACCACCTGCAAATTGGGCAGACAGACTACTTCTTTCAATGCTGTTGCGCCGGCAGCAATTTGAATATTTGTATCTTTTAATAAGTTTTTAAGTATGGGAAGCTTTTGCTCATCGCCAATTACTACCCATTGTGGACGAAACTCCAAGGCTTGTGCTGCCAAAAGCTCCACATTGTTTTGTGCAGAGAGCACAGCAACCTGAAAGCGATCTTGATTGGCTCTCACCACCTCGAGGGCTTGCGTACCAATACTTCCGGTAGCACCTAATATGGCAATTTGTTTAGTTTTCAAAGGCTTATTTGATGTATGTTGTCAGCTCATCTGCAATTTTACGATCGTTGGATAAGCGTGGAACTTTATTTTGTCCACCCAGCTTTCCCTGCGACTTCATGTAATGGATAAAACTCCCCTGCTTTAAACTGCGGATGACCAAAGTTTGCAAAATTTTACCGGCTATCAAATCTTGGTAATAAAGATTCTTTTGCTGTAAAGCTGCATCTACCCGAACTGCGAACTGTTCCATATGTTCAGGAGCCTTGGCAAATTCAATGAACCACTCGTGGTATGGCAAGCCTGCCTCCGGCGGATTAACCTGAGGAGCCACTGTGAACTCGGTAATTTCTACTCCTTCTTGTTGCGCAACCGAAAGCAGGGCCTCCTCTACTTCTTCCCCAATCACATGTTCTCCGAAAGCCGAAATAAAATGCTTAATTCGCCCCGTAACCACAATCCGATAAGGATTTTTAGAAACAAACTTAACCGTATCACCAATACTGTATCCCCATAGTCCGGCATTGGTGTTTAAAATTAAGGCATAGTTTTCGTTCAATTCAACTTCTTCGAGCGATAAGCGTACAGGCTCCTTGTCATAATAGGTTCCTACCGGGATGAATTCATAAAAAATACCCGAATTAAGTAAGAGTAGTAGGCCTTTTTCAGTTTGTGAATCCTGATAAGCAATGAATCCCTCTGAAGCCGGATAGGTTTCTATGCTATCCACTTTTTTACCAATGCTTTCTTCCAGACGGGCCCGGTAAGGTTCAAAATTAACACCGCCGTAAACAAAGAGGCTGAAATTTGAAAAGATATCTTTGATTTTTTTTCCGCCCGTAACTTCCGATAATCGATCAAAATACATCTGTACCCATGGAGGAATTCCAGAGATCAATCTCATATCGGCCGATTTGGTTTCCTCCACAATGGCCTCTACTTTTTCTTCCCAATCCTCTATGCAATTGGTAGAATAGCTGGGCATTCTGTTTTTCTGCAAGTAAGCCGGCACATGGTGAGCTACAATTCCAGAAAGACGACCTGTTGGGATGCCTGCCTGTTTCTTCATCAGCGGACTGCCCTGTAGAAAAATCATTTTACCGTCTACAAAATCAGCTTTTCCGGTTTCGTGAATATAAGTTAACAAGGCATTGCGGGCAGCCTTAATATGTTCTGGCATGGATGCTTTGGAAATCGGAATATATTTTACACCCGACGTGGTTCCTGAAGTTTTGGCAAAATAGGCAGGCTTGCCAGGCCACAATACATGCTTTTCTCCCCGCACCACGCGATCAATATAGGGCCTCAACTGCTCATAATCTCTTATGGGCACCAATCGCTTGAAATCGGCATACGTTTTGATCTGATCAAAATGATGATCACGACCAAAGGCTGTTCCTGCAGCTGTTGAAATCAGTTTTTTGAAAACCTTTTGCTGGGTTTCGAGTGGATGTAGTTTCCAACGATCAATTTGTCGGACCACCCATGCGGCAAAGGATTTACTGAGCGCCGATTTGATCCCCATGATTATTTTTGATCCTGATTTTCGATCAAAATTTCTTCTTCCTCTGTATACTGATTCACCATCTGGCGATAGGCAATCATTAAGATCAAGCTGGAGAAAGGTATGGTGAACAATAAACCAACGAAAAATGCCAATGCTCCTAAAATATTAATGCCCAAAATCACCAAAAATAACCAAAACAGCGACCAAAAGTGCCCCGAAGTAATGGTCCAACTTTGACTGATGGATTCGGTTGCTCCCGATTCCTGATCTACAATGAAGCAAAGCACAAAAAACAAACGGATGGACATGTAGAAGATCGGGATGATGATTAAGATCAAAATCGGCAACATTTCCCAGCTAAATGGCTGTGAGGTATCAATGTTGGGGGTATTGAAGAAATAAATGGCAGCCAAAGCTGAAATAAATACTACTGCAATGGCACCCATAATGAGCTTAACAAGTATGAAATTAAGTGCTCGCATCACATTGGGTACAAAATCTGGAAATTCTATATCGACTTCGTCATCAATCAATTTGAAAAATACCTGATACATGGCTACTGCGATGAAGGCATCGGCCAATTGAATAATCACATTTTGTATTAAAGCTCCGGCGGTGCTTCTTTCGCCAAAAAAAGCTGCCAGAATAGAGCTAAAAATAAACATGATCACGAACTGAACGGCAGTGAAGCCCATTACCACCCAGATATTTTTTTTTGCTACCTCCCAGGCAGCAGCAATGGTTTCTTTTACAGAGAAAGGTTTGTCCATTTAATTATTCAATTTTTAAAATGATTCGTTTCCAAAAGTCTTGCATAAAACCCAGGCCATATGCACTCAACTGCACGAAAACTGCAACAATGCTCAAAAATGCAACTTTTGCAGAGCTATTTACAGCCCAAGAATGGAAAAATATCAACAAAATATAAACAGCCAGTAAAAAATTACAGCTGGAGGCAATTTGCAGCTTCAATAAATTAGACAGCACTGTAAATAACAAAAAGAGGCAAAACATGGCCGGAAAAAAATGAACCAACTTGAGCTCTTTCGGAAAATGTTTATAAATGTTGATCCTGGCACGCCCAAAAAAATGCAACTGCTTGAAAAATTGAGTGAAATTGGTACGTCTTTTATGAAAAACTTTTGCTTCGGGGATGAGCCCTATTTTGAAACCCATCTCATGGATCCGGATACTAAATTCAATATCTTCCCCCAATCGGGTGAGTTTAAACCCTCCAGTTTTCTCCCAAACTTTACGCGAAATACCCATATTAAAACTCCGCGGGTGAAACTGCCCCAGGTGTTTTTTATTACCACGAATACCTCCGGTAGTAAATAAAGAAGTCATGGCATAACTGATGGCCTTTTGGGTAGGACTAAAAGAACTATGCGCCGCATCAGGACCTCCATATGCATCCAGCTGGTGTAATTCCAGATAGGCTTTCACCTGCTCCAGGTAATCGGCCGGAATTAAACAATCTGAATCGAAAATGATAAAATAATCACCCTTGGCATGCTTAAAGGCAAAATTTCGAGTAAAACCCTGCCCTTCGTTCTCTTTGTAGAAATATCTTAGATTTAATCGAACCTGATAGGACGCCACAATGTCTTTGGCATCGAGTTGAGAACCATCTTCAATCACCAGCACTTCAAAATTTTTGTAAGACTGCTGGGTGAGTGTATGTAACAATTCATCAATTTCCTGCGGACGATTGTAAAGCGGGATGATGATGGAAAAAAACATGGTGAGTGATGCTTGGAACTAAATTCGTTTAGCGATTTGGTAGTGATTTCGTTCGGGAGCATTTCGCGAAACCAGCTCGGCAATGAAGCCGGTTAAAAACAATTGGAAACCGACAATGATCGCAACAAGGGCAATATAAAATAAAGGCTGATCGGTTACATTACGGTAGGCATTACCCTTGGCAATGTCCATCAATTTATCAGCTATCAACCAGATGGTGATGCCCATACCGGCCATGAAACTCAACACACCCAGCGTACCAAAAAAGTGCATGGGGCGTTTGGCGAACTTACCCACAAAAAAGATGGATAAGAGATCGAGAAAGCCGTTAATGAACCTACTGAATCCAAATTTGGTTTGTCCGTATTTACGGGCACGGTGTTCCACCACCTGTTCTTCTATTTTTCTGAAACCTGCCCATTTAGCAATTACGGGGATATAACGGTGCATTTCGCCGTATACCTCAATGCTCTTCACCACCTCCTTACGGTAGGCTTTCAATCCACAATTAAAATCGTGTAAATTATGTATGCCCGACATTTTTCTGGTGACGGCATTAAATAACTTAGTAGGAATGGTTTTGGTGAGCGGATCGTAGCGTTTCTTTTTCCAGCCCGAAATCAGATCCAGGTTTTCTTTCAGCATGCGCTCGTAGAGCACCGGAATTTCATCGGGACTGTCTTGCAGATCTGCATCCATGGTAATGATCACCTCTCCTTGTGCGGCTTCAAAAGCCACGTTGAGGGCTGCAGACTTGCCATAATTTCGCCTGAACTGAATGCCGCTGATGGCCGCATTTTCTTTTTTCAGCGCTTCGATTACTTCCCATGATCCATCATTGCTTCCGTCATCCACTAAAATGATTTCGTAAGCATAAGCATGCTCATCCATCACCCGTTTAATCCAGGCACATAATTCCGGGAGCGATTCTGCTTCGTTGTATAATGGGATCAGGACTGAAATATTCATGGCCATTTAATAGAAAAACGTGCAAATTTTATCAAAGAAACAATAAAATCTGCACGTTTTAAAGTATAAAGTTTTACTCTTCGTTGGTGGAAACGAAGATGGGTTCTTCTTTTTTGAAAATTGCAGCGAAAATAAGCGACATCACAAACTGAATGAGGACGCCGGTTCCGAGTGTTTTCAGTAAATCCATGAAACTTGGGTTGAACTGACTTTTCATTCCTTCCATCACTTTTTCCATTGTTTTCTCGATGGTTTCCTCATCCATTCCAAACTTTTCGTAGGTACTGTAAAGGTTTTCAGAAACAATACCGGAGATCTTATCGTAAGCGCCGGGTTCAATAAATTTATAGAATACGAAATTACCCAAAGCTGCCACCAGTCCGGCAATAAAAGCCATCAGGAAAATACCTCTCAAAGCCTCACGGAAGGACCAAAAACCACCAATTTTCTTTCTTAAGTCGATGGTGAAATAAATATAAAGACCCAAGGAAACCAGCAGCATCAAGATACCGAATGAAGTAGAGCCCATCAAGCCGGGAGAAATATAATAAATAAGAGTACCGATGATAAAAGACAATGCACCCACTGCTAAGCCATTATTGGCAGCACTTTGATTTAAATTTTTTGTAGTTGATTCCATATTTTGATTTTATTGTTGATTAAAATTAATAAGTAACTGATATACTGCAATATCAAATGCAGGTTGAATCGCATTGGAGTTAACTTCTTCTTGCTCATGAGGGCTTGGTTGTGGATTCCGGAAAAAACACATCATTGAATAAAATAAATCTTTCAACTCCGTGTCTTCTTTAATCTTTTCAGCCACTTTAGCAATTTCTTCTGTTGAACTTTCCATCAAGATCTGGTTCGCAATCACTTCCTCATAAATTCGGTGTTCATCCTGAAACTCATCTTCATCAACCAATAAAAATTCTTTGAGAAAATCGCTCAATTCAGGCTCTATGTCCTCATCCTGGCATTCCTTAAGGTATAACAAAACATTCAGTAATTCTGTTCCACGATCCAGCGTTTCTTCTTCTATGGCCTCCCATTCTGGCGAATCGAGGTAATCTTCCTCCAACTTGTTTACGTCATCTGTGAAAAAATTGATCAGTAATAGATCAAATGTCACTTCTCTAAGTGCATCAAATGACGGCTGATCATCAAATGCTTTGTCCAGATCAGCAACCTTCTCCATGTAAGCCTTTTCGGCAGAAAATACATTGAGCAATTGTTTAATTAGAGGTTTGGCATCTTTTTGCACCTGCTGCCCATAAGCTTGCAAAGTCGCTTCAAGCGTATTTAAAATATGAGTGTTCATTTCCGATTTATGATTTAGATGAATAAGTGATGCCTTTATTACAAGTGAAGAGTACTTTTCCGGTCAAGCTTTCTCCCATCAAGGGATGGTTGGAGCAACGGGATTGGTTGGAGTTGGCATCGAATACCCATTTGGCCTCAGGATCGAATAAAACCAGATCAGCGGTTTCGCCGACTAACAATTTAGGGATTGGGATGTTTAATATTTTTCTCGGAATGATGGCTAATTTCTCCACGATTTGAACCAGTTTTAAACCAGCTTTCAGGGACATGGGCAGCAAGGTTTGTAATCCGGTGATACCATAGGCTGCCAATCCGAATTCTACATTTTTAAACTCAATTTCATGAGGCGTGTGCTGCGAAACAATGGCATCTATGGTTCCATCTGCTAATCCAGCAAGCAGGGCCTCCCGATCTTTTGTTGACCGTAAGGGTGGTTTAACTTTTAAATTACTGTCGAAACTAGACAAGTCATTTTCAGTAAACACCAGATGATGAACAGCTACATCGCAAGTAATTTTTAAACCTTTAGCTTTCGCTTCGCGGATGAGCTGTACTGATCTGGCTCCTGAAACAGTACTGAAGTGAATGCCAGTATCGTGGTATGCCGCCAATTCGATGTCACGACTGATGATCAGCTCCTCGGCTAGGCTCGGGTTTCCTTTTAAACCCAACAAGGTACTCATCGGACCTTCATTTATGGGCGCATGGGCGGCCAAGCCCGGATCTTCAGGATGGGAGAAAATCTTTGTCCCAATACCTTTGGCGTAAAGTAAGGCCCTGCTCATCAATCCTGCATCTTTTACCGGCCGGTCTCCATCTGTGAAAGCCACAGCTCCCGCAGTTTTCATATCGTACATTTCGGCCAGGTTCTCCCCTTTTCTCTCTTCACTAATAGCTCCCAGCGGATAGATATGAATTCCTTGCTGTGCAGACTTATTGACAATATAAGCGATCTCCGATTTGGTATGTAAAGCAGGTTTGGTATTGGGCATTAAAGCTACCGCTGTAATCCCACCTGCCATTGCCGCCCTGCTTCCACTTTCAATCGTTTCTTTCGTTTCCAAACCCGGCTCCCCAAAATTCACATTCAGGTCGCAAAAACCCGGCGCAATAAAACAGCCTTTCCCATCAATTAGCATGGCACCTGCCGGCGCTTTTAAATCAACGCCAATTTCTGCTATTTTCCCATCACTGATAAACACATCTACCGGATGTTTACCATTGAAATCTGGATGTAGGACGTTGACAGAAGAAATGAATACTTTTTTCATGTGTATAGCCTGTTGGGGTGAAACAAAATACCAGTGTTTTCATAGCAAATGATAACCTGCATTTGAAAAGAAGACTGATGGTGTGGGAGATTTAAAAAAGAAAATAAATAACTAAAGTGGGTACTCGGAATCAGAGGAAAGACCTGTAGCTGATTAAATCTCATTAAAAAACAAAATTAGAAAAAATAACCAAAAGCCCTGATTTTCATTGCTTAATTTTTACCCAAAGGCTTGAGTAGGTACAGGGGAAAAAGAATAATTTTGCATCACATGATTCAAGTTAAGCGCATCGCTGAAATCTTCGGGCACCACCAGCCAATTTATACCGCCTGCAATTCGCAGAAAGCACATATATTTTTTACTGCAGGAAATGACAAAGGCGTAGTGGAATGGAGCCTCAAAACCCACGATTTTGTCAAAGTGATGATGCCTGTTGGCTCCTCTGTTTATGCGCTTCATTGTCCACAAAACGCTCCGCTAATGGCAGTAGGTGAAAGAAGCGGCAATGTGAGTTTGTTTCATTTTATTGACCAAAAAGTTTGTGCAGAACTCAGTTTACATACACAAGCTGTTTTCGATATAAAATCCATCAACTGTAAAAATGAATTGCTGCTCGCCTCCGAAGATGGGAGCGTCTCAATATGGAATCTTGAAAACTATCAGCTGCTTTATCGGCTACAAGTCAGTAAAAGTATGATCAGGTGTATGGCCATCAGTCCCGATGAGCATTTTCTCGCAATTGGGTCCAAAGACCATCAGATCTATATTTATAAAACAGAAGATTTTAGCTTGGTTAAAACTTTAGCCGAACATCAGCTGCCTATCACTTCCTTATGCTTTTCGCCCGATGGCAAATACCTGTTATCCGGCTCCCGCGATGCACAATTGAAAATTTGGCACAGCTCCGACTTCAGTTTGAAAGAAAATATACCGGCGCATATGTTTGCCATTTACGACATACAATTCCATCCAGATGGCAAACTTTTCGCAACGGCAAGTCGCGATAAATCGATTAAGATTTGGGATGCCAAAACATTCAGCCTACTAAAAACCATTAGTATAGAAAAGGGCTTTGAAGCACACCGTTTATCGGTCAATAAATTGGCATGGAACTCGTTTAACAATGAACTCATCTCTGTGGGCGATGATAAAGTTATTTTGATTTGGGAGATCAAACAAAGCGTTTGATGATCCGAAGTCGGTGGCTATGCTTACCCAATTCTTCACTATAAATCCCCTGATGATCGATCGAATCAATCTTCACCCTTCCGGAAGCATGAATGATTCGATCTTGACCGAGTAATATGCCCACATGAATGATCCTGCCTTCTTCGTTATCGAAAAAAGCCAGGTCGCCGGGTTTAGCTGAGCTTAAAAAATCGACACTTTCGCCCTGCGTAGCCTGCTGTGCGGCATCTCGCAAAATGCTAATTCCGAAATGTTTGTAAACCAGTTGCGTTAAACCGGAGCAATCAATTCCCCAAGGAGTCCTTCCGCCCCACAGATATGGCGAATTCAGATAAAAAAGGGACACTTTTTCCAATTCAGCAGCAAATTTACTCGGCTCAGGCAAGATCGCCTGACCTTCGAATTGATACGTTTCTCCTCCGAAATTGAATTGATTATTTTCAAAATTTGGCAGGGTACAGCCCGGAACCAAGTAAATCGATTCGCCATTTGACTTGATTGCCTTTGGCAAACGATCTAAACCAATGATCCATTTTTGATCAGGCCATTTTTTAAATTCTTCAGCAGAGATGTGGATAGCCTGTTTTGGATCTATCCATCCTTCATAAGTATCATACAAAGTCCTGATGCGCATCCATTTCTCTAAACTTTCTATGATTTCAAAAGCATCACCAAATAAGAGTTGGGTGTAAATCTCACTCCTGTCTGATGCTTCGGCACGAATGGGGGCGATACTTACCCTGCAAATTCCGAACTGTGATTTCATATCACAAATTAAGCAGTTTTTGCATAGAATTTTATTTCTTGACCGAAAACAATCTAAATGAGAGATTTTTCGTTATTACTTTATGAAACAAGGACTCAAAATCGATCGGATTTTAATTGCTGTTGAAGAAAGCGCTTATTCCGAGAAGGCATGGTTGTATGGTTACCATTTGGCCGTATTATTGAAAGCCAAAGTTGGACTGGTACATGTACTCGAACCTCCTGCCATCCCCACTTATGTTGGGAATATGGTGGTTGGTGAAGCGCCCAATATCATGGCAGATCTGATAACCATGCAGGAAGAAAGCACCAAAGCACTTTTCGACCGAATTACCAAAAGGATGAGTGACCAGGTGCAGGTTTACACCTTCGTTAAAATGGGTAATGTGAAAAGTGAAATTTTAGATACGGCTGAAGAATGGAAAGCTGACCTGATTATTCTTGGCACCCACGGCAGAACAGGAATTGACCATTTTATTGCCGGAAGTGTAGCTGAGGGTGTAGTGAGGAAGGCGCATTGTCCGGTTTTGATTGTTCCCATTCAAAAAAAATAAAAAAGCCCCGAATTTGTTCGAGGCTTAAGGTGCTAAAAGTTAGACTTTAACCAAAATGACTTGGTAAGGTGCAACTACCTTTTAAGGTAATAACGAGTTTCACCTTGAGAACCATTTTTAAAGTCTGATTTAGATAAGGTTAGATCTGTAGCAGTAAGGGAAACTACAGTAAAGGTGTTATCGATAATTCCGTTTGCATCTTTGTAATTAAGTGTAGTGGCATCCAACATTTTCCAACTGTATTCCATTGGTTGGCTTCCGTTGAGGATGAGTATCATCACTCCATTGGCCATAAACTCGTAGGATGTATTACTGTTCTTAGTTTTAACCTCTGGAGAACCTAAAGGGTAAGAATCCCCAGTGCTATCAAGGTTCCACTTCCCAATTAATTGACTGGTTGTGTTTTCTGCTGGTGAAGGAGAATCTTTTTTACATGCCGCCAAAACTGAAATCAATAACAAGGCGCAAATGACTAGCTTTTTCATAGAATTTATTTATTTGAATCTAATTCAAAGCTATTTCAAAGGTATTTACTAAATAAGAAATTACGGACGAAACGACACTATTGTGCTCCGAGCGTCAAAAAAAAAGCTCCGAATGAATATCCGGAGCTTCCAAAAAATCTAATATTTCTGATTAAGCATCTAAATGCAACCATGCTTTCTTGGCCAGCAATTGCTCTTCTGTTTCACGTACATTCTCATCATCCACACAGCAATCCACTGGACAAACAGCAGCACATTGTGGTTCATCGTGAAAACCTACACATTCGGTGCATTTATCAGAAACGATGTAATAAACTTCGTCAGAAATAGCAGCACGGGTTTCTTCAGCATCAATTTGCTGACCACCGAAATCAATTAGTCCACGTAAGCCGGTTCCGTCAGAGAAACGCCAGGCTGCTCCGGCATCGTAAATCGCATTATTTGGACACTCGGGCTCGCAGGCGCCGCAGTTGATACATTCGTCGGTAATTTTAATTGCCATCTTATGAATTAATTCTAATTGTAAATTTAATTTTGCGACACAAAGTGTGCAAGGCATTTATAAAAAACATACAAATATATGAAATTTGAAGATTTTTGATGAGTAAAACGAATTCAGACACGGAAAAAAAATGGGAGGCCCTGGCGGCTTTGGGCAGTCTATTAAGAAAAAAAGATGCCGAATTGGAACGGCTAATTAAGCTTGCAGTTCAACAAAACGCTTGGTTCACCGAAAGCTTCGTCGAAAAGTCAATCGATGCCCTTGCAGAAATGCTTAACGAAGAAGCCTTGAAGGAATGGAAAAGTTCCTGGGCTCATCTTCCAAGCGCAGCAACTCCTAAAAAAGTAGGTCTAATTTTAGCTGGCAATATTCCTATGGTCGGCTTCCATGATGTTTTGTGTGTATTAGCTGCTGGTCATGTTGCTTTAATTAAGTGTTCCTCTCAAGACAAACAATTACTGCCTTATGTACTTCAAAAGCTCTGTATACTGGAGCCCAGTTTTGAGGAGCAAATCTGCTATGTAGAAAAACTGGAAAATTTTGATGCGGTTATCGCGACGGGCAGTAATAATTCCTCCCGCTATTTCGAATATTATTTTAGCAAAGTGCCTCATATCATCCGCAAAAACAGAAATAGTATTGGCGTCATCAGGGGCGATGAAAGTGCTGAAGAGCTACAAGCTTTAGGGAACGATATTTTCGATTATTTTGGATTGGGATGCAGAAATGTGTCTAAATTAATGGTACCCAAAAATTATAAATTCGATACTTTTTTTGAAGCGATTGAACCTTTTCAGCAATTGACTCAGCACCATAAATACCTGAATAATTACGATTACAATAAGTCTATTTTATTAGTTAATGGCGAACCACACTTGGATAATGGCTTTTTACTACTCAAAGAAGACGAAAAACTGGCCTCAGCTTTAGCAGTTTTACACTACGAAACTTATGAAAATGAAGAAAACTTGTGTACACAGCTGATGGAGCAGAGGGAAGAGATCCAATGCATTGCCTGCATGCACTCATTAAATGTGAGCAATCAGGTGGTGGCTTTTGGGGCTACTCAAAAACCCCGGCTTTGGGATTATGCAGATGGAATTAATGTGATGGATTTCTTACTAAAGGAGATCGATACAATTCCTGGAAAATGATAACTTTGAATCGATGTATATTATCAAAGTAAAAGGAGTAGCCAAAATACCCGACTATGTGCAGTTGCGGGACGAGCATTTTACCCTTTTGGCTTATTTCAGGGTAGATCGCCCCGATAAATCGCTCGATAAAATCGGATTGGGTGAGCATGCTGAGTACATCATGAAAAAAATTAATGAGCTTCCGTTTGGCCAGATCCTCAAACTAGAAATTTAATATGACAGATCAATCGCTTATCAGATTAACTGATGTAGATGTTTTTCAACAAAACCAACTGGTATTATCGAGAGTAAACCTGCACCTCGACAAGAGTGAGTTTGTTTACCTCATCGGTCAAACCGGCTCTGGAAAAAGCAGTTTATTGAAAATCATTTACGGAGATCTGCACATCAAAACCGGCAGTGGCACAGTTGCTGGTTACGATCTAAAAAAACTGACTGATAATGAAGTTCCTTTCTTAAGACGTAAACTGGGGATTGTATTTCAAGATTTTCAGCTATTAACAGATCGATCGGTAGAAAAAAACTTAGAATTCGTGCTTCAAGCCACTGGATGGACCAATGAGGCTGAGATTGCCGCTCGCATTAGAGAAGTATTGGATCAAGTAGGTTTGCGTTCTAAAATTCAAAAAATGCCCTTTGAACTTTCGGGGGGCGAACAACAAAGAGTAGTCATCGCCAGAGCACTGCTAAATCATCCTGAGCTCATCTTGGCCGACGAACCTACGGGACACCTCGATCCAGAAACTTCTGAAGAAATCACCATGCTCCTGCGGCAGATCAGCCAGTCTGGAACCGCCGTCTTGCTGGCTACCCACGACTACCACATTATACGCACCTTCCCTTCTCGTATCATTAAATGTGAGAATGGATCGGTATTGGAAAATGCCAGTATCTAAACGCAATGATCTTGATGATGGAAGTGAGAAATCATTTGATTCATTGCCACACTCATCATGACAATATTAAACAGACACTTTGTTAGCTAAAAATGAACAATAACTGACAGCTTGTCGCAAAAGCCATATTGGCAAAAATTTTGACCATTAAGGGCAAAGAATTTTGAAACATGTCGAAAACGAAAAAAAACACCAAAGCAGCACCGGCCGCAAAAACCGAAAAACAAACAAGTAAAGTAAAGCCGGACGAAACACTGCAAAAATTGAGTGCAGAATTGGCTGAGGCCAACGATAAATACCTTCGCTTATACGCCGAATTCGACAATTTTAAACGCCGTACGAGCAAAGAACGTATGGAATTACTACAAACTGCCGGCAAGGAGGTGATGATATCGCTCCTGCCTGTATTGGATGATTTTGAACGGGCTCTCAAAGCGATGGAAACTGCTACAGAAATTAATGCCGTAAAAGAAGGCGTTGCACTGGTACAGCATAAACTAAAAAATATTTTAAACCAACAGGGACTGAAAGAAATGGAAGCCAAAGGCAAAGCTTTTGATGCAGATTTGCACGAGGCCATTACCAATATCCCAGCCCCTACTGAGGACTTAAAAGGCAAAAATATAGACGAACTGGAAAAAGGATACTACCTGAATGATAAGGTGATCCGTTTTGCAAAAGTAGTGGTAGGACAATAATCATGGCAAAGAGAGATTATTACGACGTACTCGGGGTTGCCCGAAATGCCAATGCAGAGGAAATTAAGAAGGCCTACCGCAAACTGGCAATCAAATACCATCCGGATAAAAACCCCGATGACAAAGCTGCTGAAGAGAAATTCAAGGAAGCAGCCGAAGCTTACGAGGTTTTGAGCAATCCGGAAAAGAAACAGCGCTATGATCAGTTCGGCCATGCCGGAAATGCGGCTGGTGCCGGTGGTTTTGGCGGCGGAAGCATGAACATGGAAGATATTTTCAGCCAGTTTGGTGATATCTTCGGTGGCGGTAGCCCTTTTGAGAGTTTCTTTGGCGGGGGGCAGTCTTCCAGGGGCGGACGCCGGGTAAGCCGTGGTAGTAATCTTCGCATCAAAGTAAAACTAACTTTAGAAGAAATTGCCAAAGGTGCTGACAAAAAAATTAAAGTAAACAAACAGGTAGTTTGCCAAACCTGCGACGGTACGGGCGCAAAAGATAAATCTTCATTTAATACCTGCCGCACGTGCGGAGGCAGTGGAGCCGTACGCCGGGTAACCAACACCATTTTAGGGCAAATGCAAACCACCAGTACCTGTCCAACTTGTAACGGTGAGGGTACGCAAATTACCGCTAAATGTGGTAGCTGCCAAGGTGAGGGATTGAGTCGTGGGGAAGAAACCATCAGCATTCAGATCCCGGCCGGCGTAAGCGAAGGCATGCAGCTTTCCATGAGCGGCAAGGGAAATGCAGCCCCACGTGGTGGCGTTCCGGGTGATCTAATTATTTTGATTGAAGAAATTCCGCATGAAACGCTGAAGCGTGATGGGAACCATATCATTTACGATCTGCACATCAGCTTTGTGGATGCGGCCATCGGCGCCAGTGTGGAAGTACCCACCATCGACGGCAAGGCCAAGATCAAAATTGAGCCGGGCACGCAGGGCGGCAAGATCCTGCGTTTGAAAGGCAAAGGGATCCCTGAAGTTAATTCTTACCACCGCGGGGACCAGCTGATCTATGTGAATATCTGGACCCCGAAGGCCTTGTCAAAAGAAGAGCGGGAAACCTTAGAAAAACTGCAAGACTCCCCGAACTTCAAACCACAACCGGGCAAGTCTGAAAAATCATTCTTTGAAAGGATGAAGGAGTACTTTGGATAAATACAGGCCCCGATAATTCGGGGCTTTTTTTTTGTAACGTTTCCAACTGGCTTTTATCTAAATTCAAAGCATCAAATCGAACTATGCTCAGTATCCGAAACATCGTAAAACAATATGCCCAGCACCGTGCCCTCGATGGGGTAAGTATGGAGATAGAAAAGGGCAGCATTTTTGGCTTATTAGGCCCTAACGGAGCGGGTAAAACCTCGCTCATCCGTATCATTAACCAGATTACCGCTCCAGACCAAGGAGAAGTGTATTTTAATGGTGAAAAGCTGAATCCGGACCATATTTCCAAGATTGGCTACCTGCCCGAAGAACGTGGCTTATATAAAAAAATGACCATTGGGGAGCAGGCACTTTACCTGGCCCAGCTAAAAGGCTTATCGAGAGCCGATGCGATCAAACGCATCAAATACTGGTTCGAAAAAATGGACATGCAAAGCTGGTGGGACAAAAAAGTGGAAGACCTGAGCAAGGGCATGCAGCAAAAGGTGCAGTTTGTGGCTACCGTTTTGCATGAGCCAGAATTGATTATTCTGGATGAGCCTTTCTCCGGTTTCGACCCGGTAAATGCAGAGATCGTCACCCAAGAGATCCTGGAACTGAACCGCAAGGGTGCTACCATCATCTTCTCTACACACCGCATGGAATCGGTAGAGCAATTGTGCGACAGCATCGCGTTGATCAATCGTTCACATAAGATCCTGGAGGGGAAAGTGAAAGACATCAAAAACAGCTACCGCGACAATACTTTCCACCTGAGCTATGCCGGCACTTTCCCTGCAGAAAAAACTGAACTGTTCAGTATCGTGAAACCCGTCGAAGGCGAAAACGTGACCGTTAAAATTGCCGCAGGTAAAACTACAAACGACCTGCTGACCTATCTGCTGCCAAGCGTCCAGATCCTGGAACTGCGGGAACAAGTACCCAGCATCAACGACATATTCATCCAGAAAGTAACCCAATTAAGCTAAGCCCAATGAACAAGATATTACTCATTATCCAACGTGAATACCTGAGCCGGGTAAAAAAGAAATCTTTTCTGGTAATGACCTTCCTGGTTCCTGTGCTCATCATCGGGATGTATGCACTTATCGCCTTTCTCACTGTTAAGGGTGGTGACAAAAAAGCTGAAGTAAAAGTGATAGACGACAGCGGCATTTTTGCCGGCAATTTCAAGGATAGCCGTTCTGTCAATTACAGTATTGCCAAAGAAGGTCTCGAAGCTGCCAAAAAAGAAGCGACCGAAAGTGGCGAAGGATTTGTGCTCTATATCCCTGAGAACATCGAAAAAGATGGAAAAATCGAATTATTTTCCACGAAAAAAGCAGGTTTATCAGCCGTATCGAATATGGAGAACCAGATCAACGATCTGTTACGCAACAAACAATTAAAAGATGCAGGCATCGATCCGGCTACGCTCAAACAGATCGATCCGGATATCAACATCGATGCTATTGAACTGACCGAAGACGGCGAAAAAGACAGCAGTGCTGGAGCGGCCTATGCCATCGGCTTTGCCGCAGCTATTCTCATCTATATTTCCTTGTTTATTTACGGTGCGCAGGTAATGCGTGGGGTAATTGAAGAAAAAACCAGCCGTATTGTGGAAGTAGTGATCTCATCGGTGAAACCTTTCCAGTTAATGATGGGTAAAATCATCGGTGTTGGCCTGGTCGGGCTCACCCAATTCATCCTGTGGATCGTATTGTCCACCACGCTCACCGGTGCAGCAGGAAAAATCTTGCTCAAAGATAAAATCGATCAGGTAAAAACGGAGGTGAGTGTAAACGAAGCTGGCAAAGCCGTTGAACAAGTAGATGCAGAGGGACCAGCGGCAAAAATTTTAAATGCCGTTCAGACCTTAAACCTGCCTTATATCCTAGGCTGTTTCCTGGTATTTTTCCTGGGTGGATATCTCATATATAGTGCGCTTTTTGCTGCCATTGGAGCTGCAGTAGATAATGAAACCGAAACACAGCAGTTCATGTTCCCGATCACGCTGCCGCTCTTATTTACCTACATCATGTCTTTCAGCTTTATTGTGAACAATCCGGACAGTACGCTTTCGTTCTGGCTGAGCATCATTCCGTTCACCTCTCCTATTGCAATGATGGTTCGCCTGCCTTTTGGCGTGCCCGGATGGGAAGTAGCCTTATCGATGGTGTTATTGATCGCTGGATTTTTATTTACCACCTGGCTGGCTGCAAGAATTTACCGGGTGGGTATCCTGATGTACGGCAAAAAAGTCAATTTCAAAGAATTGGCCAAATGGCTTACTTACAAGGGATAGCATGAACAACAATAAAGCAAAACTGTTAGAAGCCGAACAAAAAGCGCTCCAACTATTCGATATCATGGAGCAAAGAGGACTGATCTTTCCCGGCAAAACCGAAGAAGAACTGAACGATGAGGTGTTTCAACTGGCCAAAGAATTGTTCGGCATTGAGAAATACTGGCATAAACGCATTATCCGGGCCGGCAAGAACACGCTCCTGCCCTATAATGAGAATCCACCCAATTTAACCTTACGGGATGATGAGATCCTCTTTTTGGATTTCGGTCCCATATTCGATGAATGGGAAGCAGACTTCGGCCGCACCTATGTCATCGGGAATGACCCGGTAAAATTGAAATTGAAAAATGACCTGGAAACCATCTGGCAGGAATGCAAAGCATTTTATGAAACGAAAACTTCCTTAACTGGAGCCGAATATTATGCCCATGTGGTTTCTGTTTCGAAAAAATACGGCTGGGAGTTTGGCGGGCAGATGGCCGGACATATCATCGGACATTTCCCTCATGAACGCCTGGAAAAAGAGATCAAGGACAATTACATCCATCCTCAAAATCACACGGATATGTTTGGCCCGGATAATTCAGGGCACCCACGTGAATGGATTTTAGAGATTCACTTAGTTGACCGCGAACGCGAAATTGGTGGATTTTTTGAGCAGTTGCTGAGCGTTTAAGAAAAGTCGGCTATCCAAAATCCTGCTTTTTGGTTTGCCGTAACCGGGATTTCAACGAAGGATCTACCACAGATGGAATAAGTTACAGGATACTTAAAGATAGGTCCGTCAAAACAAAAAGTATGGAATTCGCCATTCTCTCCACAAGAATCTACGCCATCAGGCAAACGAGATAAAAATTCTTCATCGAGTACTTGTCCCAAATCTGACTCGTCAAAATATTTGCTATCTGTACAACAAATAAATGATTTAAAGCCCTGAGCCAAAAAGTCAATAAGGATTTTTCGGGAATCAATGCCCCAAAGCGGGAATAGTGCCTGCATACCTATTTTTGAAAGATTTTGTTCACGATATTTACGAAGATCTTCCAGAAAAATATCTCCAAATGCAAGTTGATGAATACCTTCCGCTTTCAATTGCAGCAAGACCGTTCTCATGGACTGTTCATAAGCTGCATTGGAAACACGGGGTTCGATATAAATCTTAAGCAGCGGAATACCAATTGATTTTGCTTGATCTTCAATCAAACTTTCCGGAATACCGTGTAAAGTGATTTGTCGGCTTTGCCTATTTATTATGCTCAGCAAATAAGTTACTTCGTATGTAGTATCCCGTAAAAGTTGATACAGGCAGAATGCAGAATCTTTCCCGCCGCTCCAACTCAACACAACTTTCTGTTTAACCAAAATTAAACTTTAACAGAACAACGAAAATAAGACGTAAAAGTTGTGTATTAGTTAAAGTAACTTCAGCAGTTCTTCATACAAACGGTGGGTAGGCAGGCCCACCACATTGGTATAAGAGCCGTTGATGCGCTCGATGCCGATTAAACCGATCCATTCCTGGATACCATAGGCTCCGGCTTTATCCATGGGCTGTCCGGTAGCGATATACGATTTGATCTGCTCCGGAGTCAGGGTTCTAAAAAACACTTCAGAAGTTTCTACAAAGGAATGCAGCTGGTGATCTTTGAGCAGTGAGACACCCGTCATCACCTCATGCTTGCGACCTGAAAGCATCGACAAAATCTCAAAGGCATGTTCCTCATTTTCGGGCTTACCCAAAATCTGTCCTTCTACACAAACCAAGGTATCGGCCGTAATCACGATTTCGTTTGTAATGTCCTCATCAAATGCTTTGGCCTTTTTTTCTGCGATGTATAAAGCTACCTCAGCCGGACTCAGGCTTTCGGGATAACTCTCATCCACTTCTTTCAACACAATGCGGAAATCCAGACCCAGCAATTTCATCAATTCCTGACGGCGAGGGGATTTAGAAGCTAAAATGATGGGTGGAAATACGAGCATGATGTTATGCTTTCGCCGAGGGCTGTTCATCCAGCCATAAACCCTGGACTTTCAATACTTTTTCGATTACATCGCGAACACAACCCGAACCACCTTTTATAGGTGAAATATAGTTAGATATGGCTTTGATCTCTTCAGCAGCATCGGCCGGACAAGTAGGCAAACCTACTTTTTTCATCACCGGAAAATCCGGAATGTCATCGCCCATATAGAGTACCTGTTCAGCTTGTAAATCGTGGATCAACAAAAACTCCTCAAAGGCATCGGTCTTGGTATCCACACCGATATAAATGTCTTGAATACCCAAACCTTTCAACCGACTGACCACGCTTTGGGAACGGCCACCGGAAATGATAGCGATCGGAAAACCTCGTTTCACGGCAAGTTGTAGTGCATAGCCATCTTTAATGCTGAATCGGCGTAACTGCTCTCCGGTTTCGGTCACATGAACCAAGCCGTCGGTGAGTACACCGTCCACATCGAAAATAAAGGCCCTGATTTGAGAAAGTTGACTTAACATTTGCGGATTTGTCGGTTTATCAATCTTAAAACTATGAAAAATAGTCTAATTGCCGAATGGACAAATCGGCTAATTGCCAAATAGAATTATTGGTTATCTCGCCATTCGTACACCCAGGCCGACTGAATTTGCTCCAAATGACCTTCGTTACACTCTTCGCGTTTTCCGGCAAATGAGGGTAAGCTCAGTACCCACTCCATCAATTCGGTAAAGCGAATGCGGTATATTTTAGATTCTCCAAACTCATCGCCAAATTTTTCGTACAAACCCATGGCAATGTCTTCGTAATCGTTCCAATAAATGGGTAAAGCGTATTTATCGTCAATCATAATTAATGTCCTAAAAACTGGCTTTGGTCTGGTAAAGTTACTTCAATATCGCCATCAATTGCTACGCATTGGCAACCCAAGCGGGAATTGATGCGTGGATTTACAGCACGGTCGATGAAATCTTCCTCCTTGTCAGAAATTTCTTGTAAATGGTCCATGCCCTGGTTCACATAAATGTGGCAGGTACTGCATCCACAAACACCACCGCAATTATGTTGCAACTCAATGCCATTATCCATGCACACGTCCAGCACCGACTCGCCTTTGGCAATATCTAATTCTACAGTAGACTTATCGGCTTCTTCAAAATTGATCTTGATCTTGAAAATATTCATCGCAGCGCAAAATTAAAAAAATTAGGCGTGCCTGTGGAATACTAACGTAAATTGACTATGCTCTGACTGAGTAAACGGTAGATTTCTTGCAGTTGGGGCTGATCTTTGAGCGAATCGAGGTGCTTCTGAATGGTCAGCTTATCTTTTCGGATGGCAGGGCCTGTTTGCACCTCAATGGGCAAATTGAAATGGACCTTGGCTGCGGTTTCGGCAATCAAGGGTCTGATGAGATCAAAATCCAATTGCCTGGATGCCAAAAGCTCTTGTGCAATGGCATACATGTGGTTACTGAAATTACAGGCGAAAACGGCAGCTACATGTAAAATCAATCTTTGAGGGGAATCTAATTCCAGAACTTTGGAACTTAGCTTAGCTGCTAAGCCTTTCAATAAATTTAATGACTCAAGATTATTACATTCAATGATTAAGGGTACTACACTGAAATCCACTTCCTTTTCATGCGAAAAGGTTTGCAAAGGATAAAAAACGCCGATTTTATTGGATGCCTGTTCAAGTACAGACATGGAGGTAGATCCGGATGTGTGCACCACTAATCGATCTTTTAATGACAGTTGCTGAGCCAATGCAGGCAAAGCATCGTCAGTTACAGATAGGATGTAGAGATCGGCATCGAGCCTCAGTTTGGAACTATCACTGATCGATTCGCAGTTAAGTTTTGTACCCAGTTTTGCAGCATGAGCCTGGTTAGGGCTGTAAACCTGGAGAAACGACGCTCCTGCTTTATGCAAAGCCTGGCCCAATTGTGTGGCCACTCGACCGCTGCCCAGCAGGATGATGTTCATTTTAGGTGATTTTAAGTTCCTTATTTCTCCTAAATATAGACAATAAGAAACCAATGGTCATGATGATGGCACCCGCCCAAAACAAATTAATGTAAGGGAACATGATCGCCTTCATTACAATCCAATTTTTCTCCGCTTTTGGTTTTTGATAGATGCTTAGCTCCAGTTTATCTTCTTTTGGAAGAATATTGGTGAAACGAAGTTTCATTCCTAATTCATCGATGGTTTTACCAAAATCGTAGGAGTTATTTCCTTTGATTAAGAAGGCCGGCTCTACTTGATAAGTCTTTTGCCCGGCAAGCACTTCCAGACTTAAAGCTACAGAGACATCTCCTTTAGACAAGGGAATATTTTGAATCTTGGCTTGACGGTTTACAGATTTTACCCGGATGATAGCATCCCTTACCCGGATAGAATCACCCGGCTTTACCTGGTAAACCACGGGCTTCCCATAATCTTCCTCATCAGTATGGCCTTCATGAGGTTCGTGCTCCTCTTCTTCTTTTAAAGGCACACTACTCACATGTGTATAAATATCTTTCCATAAATAATGGCGAGTATCGGGCGATGCGATGATCTGACGCATCTTGGCATTTTGTTGTGCATTTGGATACAGATCGAACTCTTCGGTAATTTGACCAGTTTTCTGGTCGATCACTTTGTAGTTGACACGGTAATAAGTGTTAGGACCCGAAGTGGAATCGCCAAGGTAGGTTACCGTATACTGATCCATGGTCACCGGTTCGTTTTCGTAGAGAATGATGTTTTCTCTTGGATTATTATCCTTAGCAAAGGCATCCCCAAAACCAATTCCGCTGGTATTAATTGAAATCACCTTGTTGGTAGCTGCGGCCACCATTGCACCAATTAACAACAGTCCAAATCCCACGTGAGCCAGGGCCGAACCTGCCAGTTTCCATTTGCCTTTGATCGCTTCATACAAAATATGCATGTTGGCAATCACTGAGAAAAGTGCTGCAAAGGTGAGCAGCATGTATCCTACATTGGTGTAGATACCACATATGTAACCCGTAATTGCAGTAGCGATTACAGAAATGAGTAAGGCTCTAAGCACCTGACGGTAGAATTGCTTAGGGTCTGATTTTTTGTATTTGAGATATTGTGTAAAACCAGAAATAATGGCTGTTATGATGGCGAAATTAATCTGCCACTTGTTGTAGTGCGCTACTACTTCGGTTGGAGGTGCAATCTCGGTACCAAAAATCCGATTGAATACCGGGATGGAAGTGGTAGCCAGAATTTGTAAACATGCCAACACTAAAATGATGGCTCCAATGAACAACCAGAATTCTCTTGAATAGGTTTCTTCTTCTTTTTTAGAAAAAGGCAATGATTTCCAACGAGCCCAGATTAAACCAATGGCGATGAGCTTGAAAGCGGCAATGTAGAGGTACAACTGCCAAAACATGCCTAAATCTGTAAATGAGTGCACAGAAGCTTCACCTAAAATACCACTGCGGGTAAGGAAGGAAGCATAGAGCACCAATACAAAACTGATGAGTGCTAGAAAAACAGAAGTAAAATAAGCCTGACCGCTGTTTTTATAAGCCAGCATCACGTGTACAGCTGCAATAAGTGTTAACCAAGGGATTAAAGATGCATTCTCAACCGGATCCCAAGCCCAAAAACCGCCGAAGTTTAAGGCTTCGTATGCCCAGAAAGAGCCCATAATGATACCCGCTCCCAGTACCATGACCGCAAACAGTGACCAAGGCAGGGCCACTTTGATCCAATCTTCGTAACGTTTTTGCCACAAGCCGGCAATTGCAAATGCAAATGGAATGATCATGGCGGCAAAGCCCATGAAAAGGGTGGGCGGATGGATGACCATCCAATAATTTTGCAACAAAGGATTTAGACCATTACCGTCGGCTATTAAACTCAGGTAATCGGGTCTCGAGAAAACCGGCGCATCCATGGCTTCTCTCAATAAGATAAAAGGAGAGCTACCTACTCTAATACCCAAAATCTCAACGCCTAATAACATGGAGGCCAAAAATACCTGAGAAAGCATTACCACGGTCATTACCGGACTTTCCCAACTCTTGGCCCTGAATAGTAACACTAAACCTAAAATCGACTGCCAGAAAGTCCATAGCCAAAAACTACCTTCCTGCCCTTCCCAAAAACTGGAAATGATGTAATAAACGGGCAAGGAACGCGAAGAATGGGCCCATGCGTAATGGTATTCAAAAAGGTGATTATAAATGATGTAAAATAAGCTGCTTCCTATCCCGATGACCGCCAAGAAATTCAAGGCAAAAGCAAAACGGGCAATTTTGCGCCATGAACCATCTGTTTGATCTCTGATGCTATCAAAATAATAGGCCAGGGTGGCAAGTAAAGCGGTTCCGAAAGAAAGTACTACAAAAAACTGACCCAGTTTGCCGGGTAGGAGCTGCTCGCCAATAAATACCGTATCCATGTTTGTGCTTGATTAAGTGGCCGACGTGGATTTCACCTCTACCTGATCTTTGTTGTATTTTGAAGGACATTTCATCAGCATTTTTGAGGCATGAAACTCATCTCCCACCATTTTGCCGGTAAGTACAATGTTTTCAGACTTCTCAAAATCCTGGGGTTTGGTTCCAAAAAAAACCACCTTACAAACCTTACCGCCTTTGTCCTTCATGTAAAAAGAAAAATAGTTGGCGTCTACCTGAGGATTGTAAACCATCGATTTTTGCAAATCCAGATTACCTGATACGTAACACTCTGTTTCAGATGCTTTGGCATCATCAAAATCACCATAAGTACTAGAATCTGCATAAACGCTGATAATTACGCCAATGGAAACTGCAATAATGATCAGACCGATGATAGAACTTTTCTTCATTTGTAACCTGTTTTTTATCTGCACAAAAGTAAGTATTATCCATTTTAAGGCATTACGAATCGTGATATTTATTACTGTTTTTTGTCATCCAAACATCAATAAATAAAAAAGGGATGCTGAACTGACCAGCACCCCTTTTTCTTGGTTAATTCAACAACAAATTAAGGCCAAATTCCCATGTTTGAGTAAGATACTGCGATCTTATCAATGGCGTTCACGAATGCCGCAATACGCAGGGTTTCAATTTTAGGGTTAGCCATTTTTACATCACGAATCTCGTGGTAAGAACGGATCATGGTATCTTCCAAGCCAGAGTTTACCAATTCTAATTCAGTAGCTCCTTTTACAATCACACTGCGTTGCTCAGGGCTCAATTTTACGCCGGTAGTTGCTTCTACCATATTTACCAGGTTCTGGTTAGCAGTTTCTTCATATCGCTTGTCCATACGGCCAAATGCTACGTGCGAAAGGTTTTTCAACCATTCGAAATAAGAAACGGTTACTCCACCTGCATTGCAATACATATCGGGGATGATGATACCGCCTTTTTTGACGAATAAAGCTTCGGCGCCCGGAGTGGTAGGACCGTTTGCTCCTTCAGCAATCACTTTTGCTTGAATGCGGTTAATATTTTCTTCGGTGATTACATTCTCCAAAGCAGCAGGAACCAAAATATCGCATGGCTGCTCTAATCCTTCTGATGAATTTTTGAATTCTTTTTGAGCACCTTTAAAGCCCAAAATTGAGCCGGTAGCTTTACGGTGGTTAAATACTTCATCCAGATCTAAACCGTTTTCATTATAAACGGCACCTTCGTATTCACACAAACCAACTATGGTAGCACCATATTCAGCCAGGAACTTAGCAGAATGGTAACCCACATTACCCAAACCCTGTACAATCACGCGTTTGCCTTTCAACCCAGGAGTCAAACCTAAAGCATTCATATCTTCGGCTACAGAAACACACTCACGAACGGCGATGGCTACTCCACGACCAGTTGCTTCACGACGACCGGCAATACCATGCAGAGCGATCGGCTTCCCGGTTACGCAACCCAAGGCATCTAGCTGTCCGGGGTTCATGGTTTGGTAAGTATCGGCAATCCAACTCATTTCACGTTCACCCGAACCGTAATCAGGTGCAGGAACGTCGATGGCAGGACCAATAAAGTTCTTTTTAGCCAGCTCTACCGTATAACGACGAGTGATATTTTCGAGCTCGGCAACGGTATAGTCTTTAGGATTGATTTTGATACCACCCTTTGCACCTCCGAAAGGTACGTTTACGATGGCACATTTATAAGTCATCAATGCGGCCAAAGCCATCACTTCGTCTTCGTTCACCATGTCGCTATAGCGAATACCACCCTTGGTAGGCGACTTGTGATGAGAGTGCTCCACTCTCCAAGCATCTATTACTTCTACCCCATTCCCTTTTCTAATTGGAAAACGGAAACGGTATACACTGTTACAAGATTTGATTTGATCTAACAAGCCAGCATCGTGGTTGGTAAACTGTGCTGCATGATCAAAAAACTCACACACATCTCCAAAAAAACTCAGTTCCTGATGTGCTGCTACTTTTGAATTAGCCATAAAATGAATTTTAGTTTTATTAAACGCTTAGGTTTAGATATTTGGCGCAAATTTGAGTGAAAAAAACCCATACCTGCAAATAAAAAATTACTAAGTGTAAAGCTTACACGCTTGATTTTTTAATTAAATCGATGAATAAATCAAATTAAAATCAGTTTTTGCTGGATTTTATCTTTTCAATTTTACTGACTCTTTTATCAATTGAATAGAGGTAAATTAATAATCCAATAAAGATTGTAAGCATCACCCCAACCACTACATAAATCATTCCCGACGACCTGAGGCCATCTGCCATCGCTACATCGCTTGTTACCTGGGCCGACACTTTAAAAACAAATAAGAGGGCACACAAAAAAAAGAACAGTCTTTTCATCATTTTGAATTGTTTTCAATTAAACGTAAACGGAATTTCAGGTTGGCGATCCATACACCTACCAAAATCCAAGCCAATACGGCGGGGTAAAATACCAGGCGCATGCTGCTATCCAAATCATATGAATTAAAACCCGGATTGCCCCCGTTCCCAGGATGTAAAGAATCGGTCATTCTTGGCAAAATGAACAATAATACAATCATCACCGGAAAAGAAAAAATATTATATACAGCCGAAATTCGGGCTCTTTTTTGCTCTTCATCCAATGCTCCTCTCAAAACCACATAGGCCAAATACATGAGGGTAGAAATAGCTGCACTGTTCAATTTAGGATCGTTTGGCCAGGGCGCTCCCCAAGTATAATTAGCCCAGATCATACCGGTTGCTAAACCCAGGAAACCAAAAATAATTCCGGTGTTGACCATTTCAACGGCCAATAAATCGTGCTTTTCGTTACCCGAAGCCAAATATTTGATACTGTAAATTACCGAGATGAGGTACAAAATAATCATGGTGAACCACATGGGCACATGAAAGTATAAATTACGGATGGTCTCATGTAAAATTGGAAGTCGGGGCACTTCCAACAATAAGCCGGCAATTATGGAATAAATTAAGAGCAATGAAGCTAAAATTTTCCACCAGTTTTTACGCATAGCTCAAGCAATTAGTCTCGCCAAATGTAAGGAAATAACAATAAAGAAACGGCAATGACCATGACATTAATCAGGCCTAAAACACCTACCTCGTCGTAGCTTACCGTACGATCTAAACCATCCATTGCATTTTTAGAAAGTTTGATGAGCAACATTAACAATGGAATGATCACCGGAAAGCTGAGGATGGCCATGAGTGTACCACTATTGTTTGCCTTGGCAGCAATTCCGGCAATAAGCGTGAAAACTACTGCAAAACTGATGCTGCCCAATAATATCGAACAGAAATAAAGCAAGGGATCGCCAAGCGGATTTTTAAAAATCAAGGAATAAAAAAATATGGCCATCGCCGACAGCAAAAGCATCAGTAAGATGTTGTAAATGATTTTTGACAAGATGATGGCTTTGGGAGAAGTGATACTGTAGAGGTACAACTGCCTACCTCGACTTTCTTGTACAAAACTTTTGGCAACCGCATTTACCGATGCGAATAACATGATGATCCAAAACAAAGCGTTCCAGGTGAGTGGAGCCACCACGCGAAAAGAGAGGTAACAAACAAAAATGGTAGAAACCACATACAGCAAAATGCCATTTAAAGCATATCTAGACCGCCATTCTAAAACGATCTCCTTCAGCAGCAACGCTTTCAGCTGTTTCGTTAAACTCATCCCTGCAAAGATAATTCATTTCGCTTAGCCTCCTACTTTAATAAGCATTTGTATTTTGAAGCATGTTCTATTTCAAATTGCAATTGAGCTAGGCACTCTTTCCATAAAGCAAATGAGGCATATTAGGCAGGTAGGGTCAGGCCAAACTTTTTTGAACCGGAATGCGCTTGTCTACTAATTTAAACCAGAGCGGCGGAATTAAAGCAGGCAAGAACATGCTGGTATAACCGCCCGGCAACACTGGACTATTTTGATAGGAAACTAATTTATTAAAAGGTTTGGCTGCATGAAAATGATGATCGGCATGACGGCTGAGATCGATCAAAAAATAACGGCTCACCAACTTATCACTTTGCCAGGAGTGCATTTCATTCACTCTTTCCTTATCATCTCTACTCAAGCCATAATGTTCAATGTAATTGGTGTATTCCAGCAACAGATTAGCTAGTATAGCCTGCATCAACACCGCCAAAGCAACCTGGTATCCAAAAAAATAAGCAATCAGCAGGGTGATGAAGATAGCCCCAGACAACACAGCAACGACATAATTATTCAAACCCAAAGGAGACTGCCCCTGCTTTTGCAAGCGTACTTTTTCTAATTCCAGAGATTGCATAAACTGCCCTTTTACCGTTCGGAAAAAGAAAGCATAGAAACTTTCTCCCTTTTGTGCGGTGACTGGATCATGACCCGTACCCACCCATTTGTGATGAATACGTAAGTGATGGACGTAGAAATAGGGATTAAAGACTGAGAATAAGAGCAATCGACCTGAAAAATTCCAAAAAGTATGTTTTTTGTGTATCAATTCATGTGCGATTACAATACCTAAGCTGCCCGAAGCCGCTCCGGTGGATAAGGCTGCGCCAAAAATCCAAAATCCGGTTAAATAACCCTGATATACGCCATAGGCCAAACTGCCAATGGCAATAAATTGTGCGACAAGCACCAAAAACATCAAGAGATCAGGGAGTACATCGTCGGCACCTTCCTCATTATTTTTGTCTTCGGGAAGCAGGATTTCTGCGAAAGCTAAAATCACAAAGACAAACAGAAAATTACTAAGGCTATACCATGAGCCGATTAAATTTCCAAATACGACCAAACCTGCTGGCACGAGGTTGATGTAATATCTCCAATTACGAAAAGTATCCCTTTTTGCAGTTTGCATCTTCATGATACATGAAGATATTAAAAATACGTTGTAACAAGAAAATTATTGGCCTTGCTTCAACTCCATTTTTTCTGCAAAATGGGCACAGTAATCACGAAGGTCCTCTACAATGGCTTCTTCACCAGTAGCCCGCAAAAAGCTATCGCCCATGGTTTGCAGGGTTTCATAAAAAAAACGTTTCATTTCATCTACTGGCATTTCTTTGGTCCACAAATCGATACGCAGCGAATTTTTGTATTGCGCATCCCAGAGGGCCAGCATCATTGATTTTACCGGGAGCGCCTCTTTATTTTTAGAATCGGTCGATTCCCATAAAATACTCTCAGGCACGTTATTGTCATCCAGCTCAATGGTCAGTTTTATTTCGGCTTTTTTCATGTTAAAATATCTTGAAGGATATAAATCATCAGGAGCACAAAGATGAGGAATAGCCCCTCAACAATCCAAATCCTTTTGAGGTCTTTAAAATAGAATCGAAAGAAAATGTCAGAAAGCAGACATAGTAGCAGGAGTACGAGCAGAGGGATGCTACCTAAAAATCGCCAACCGGTCTCATCTGCAAAGACCCATAAGTAGGCAAACCCTGCCATCAGCAGGGCGGCCAAAAAATTTAAAGGGGTTAAACGGATGCGCCTCATCAGCGGCAAATATAGGCTTTAGTATCTCACGAAAGTGAGTTTGTTAGCTGTAAACTGATAGGGCTGTTGTTCGCTGCAATTACAATCCCTTTTCTCCAATAAGAGCGTTTTGCTATCCTGCAATTTCACAATAAACGAATTATTCGGAAAGGTGCCTTGGGCAGGAAAAGCTGGGTCATAACTCAGGTATAATGGATCGTAGCAATAAATTTTACCATCTGCTTTTACATCTTTAAACACACGATTAATTTCTCCGCTCGTCATTTGGTCGAATTTATAGACACCCGGGCCAAAAAGTGGCACAGAAGTTCCAAAAGAGATTCTCAATTCTGATGGTTTGATATAATCCTTCACAAAAGCAATGTGCGGACTTTCAGGATTTACGGGTGATCCTTTTTTATACCACCTGCCTTGTAATGCCCCGTTAATGTCCTGGTATATCTCACCAGCCAGTGGCTCCTCAGTTCTTAGCACGCCGTCATATTGAGCATTAGGCGGCCCCTTGAGGCGAGTTTCCAACTGTGATTTAAGCGAAGCCTCAAAATAATCGAGTGGAGAGACTCCTTTATTATTTACATACATTCCCATATCTAAGGCCTGTTGACCGGGGACTAAATTACTATAGCCTATCACCTCTCCACTTTTAATCTCCATAGAAACCTGTTTTATACAGGCTTTTACCATCGCTGTTCCTGCAGAATATTCCTCACAGGCTGCATTATTGCCCAAAGCCTGTAAGAGCTTGGGCGTTAACATCGAAATGTGCCCAAAAATGAGCGCATTCTCCCCATTCACTCCGAAAGTGAGCGAATAATCTGAGGTTTCATTGGCTGCTCCCGGATTATAGACACTTAAACGAATTTCTGTCAGGTGCAAATCTCCCGGGGAATAAATTATGACCGGCTTGATATCTTTCACATAATAAAAACCCATATGATCATTTGGGAACACGTGTCCCGGAGGACTGACAGATCCCAATGGCGTTAAGGATAAAAATTCATTCATCGCGATTGGTAAATGATCAAGGCTGCCAGGAGTTACGTAATACTTTGATTGGTCCTTTTTGCAATTCTGCAGAAAAATGCCAAGCAAAAGCAAGAATAAAGTTTTCAAATGCGTCTTTTTCATCTTTAGATTTAATTATTAATTAAATACGCTCCAGATGAAAATTTATTGCAAGTGCGAAAAGATAGATTGAACTATAAATTAAGGGGTTTGTGAGAAAAAACGATTAAACTACCTACCATTCCGCTTGGCATTTTTTTGAAAAGATTTGGCTTTATTGTTTGATTTCGGCCTGCTGGACTTGGTGTTTTTTAGTTTTTTTTCGTGGAAAGCACCTTTGAAATCAGGATTTTCTTTACGCTTTTGAAGATCAATTTCCTTGGCCATTGCCTGTCGCTCGGCATAAGGTGTTTCCTCAATGAATACTCCTTGCGGAATTTCAGCCTTGGTTATAGACTGACGGATGAGTTTTTCAATTTTCTTGAGATAATAGGTTTCTGCTTCCGTACAAAAAGTGATGGCTTCTCCACTCTTGTAAGCCCGGCCGGTTCGTCCAATCCGATGTACATAATCCTCAATCACAATGGGCACATCAAAATTGATCACATGACTCACATCGGCCACATCCAGTCCACGGGCAGCTACATCGGTTGCCACCAATATGCGTACTACTCCATCCTTAAACGATTGAATGGAATTAATTCTTGTGTTCTGGCCTTTATTAGCGTGTATGACCCGGACCTGCTCCGATCCATATTTACGTTCCAAGAAATGGAAGATATTGTCAGCCACAGTTTTCGTCTTACAGAAAATGATTAGTCTTTGAAATGCTTCATCATCTTTCAACAAATGCTGTAAAAGATTCAGTTTCGTTTTTAAGTTAGGTACCGGATATAAAATTTGACTAACGGTATGTGCCGGCGTTGCTTGTGGAGCAACCTCCACTCTTAATGGAAATTTCAGAAAATCGCCCGAAATTTTTTCTACCAAGGCACTCATGGTTGCAGAGAAAAGCAGATTTTGACGTTTGCGGGGCACCACCTCCAAAATGCGGTGTATGGAACCGATAAAACCCATATCCATCATCTTATCGGCCTCATCCATCACTAAAAACTGTAGCGATTTGGTCACAATATGTCCTGCTAAGTACAAATCCAGAAAACGACCGGGAGTCGCTACCAGGATATCTACCCCTTGCTCCAATTGAGCAATCTGTGTTTTGGGGCCTAAGCCGCCGTACAGAACTACCGTCCGCAAATCGGTGTATTTAGCAAAAAGGCGTATGTTCTCTTCAATCTGCATGGCCAACTCACGAGTGGGTGCCAAGATGAGGGCACGGGCATCTTTACCCTGAGCGTACTTCAGCTTCATGAGCATCGGCAAAACGTATGCGGCAGTTTTGCCCGTACCCGTCTGCGCTATTCCCATCATATCTTGCCCCGATAAAATTGGCGCAATGGCTTTTTGCTGAATGGGCGTTGGCACAGTATATCCTGCATCCTCAATCGCATTCAGGATTTGCCGGTTCAGTTTAAAATCTTCGAAGCTTGTTGCCATAGTCGCAAAGATAATCTTTTAAGCTGCAATGTCTTGCCGACACGGAGCTCTTAGCCAAACCATCCTGATGAAATGCATATCTGAATACATGATTAAGCCATTTTTATTCAAAGCCTGGAAGTTAAAAATAGGAATGTTATAGCCATGAAGAACCTGATATCTATGCTCACAAGCCGAAAAAAACTATTGACTTCCGACTGACAAGTCCAAGGCCACCATCCTACATAGAATCAATCTAAATAATTACCTTTGTTGTCCATTTACAAATCACAATGGCCAAAGTTTCTATCAATTTAGCTACCGGTTCTTTGCAAAAAGAAGAACTGATTGTGGGTATCGATTTAGGTACCACCAATAGTCTGGTGGCTTTCATCAATCCGGATGGCAATCCTCAGGTGATTAATGATACGGGGAAAGGCCTGCTGGTACCTTCCATCATCCATTTCCAAGCAGATGGCAGCATTGTGGTTGGGAAAGAAGCTAAAGAGTTTTTAACCAGCGATCCTGAAAACACGATTTTCTCAGTGAAACGATTACTGGGTCGATCTTATCAGGATATTGCCCGCTACCGCGATTTCTTCTCTTACAAAGTGATTGATGACAATAGCGAAAGTTTGGTAAAAATTAAAGTGGGTGACAAATTCTACACGCCTATTGAGCTTTCGGGTTTGATTTTAAAAGAATTGAAAGAACGGGCAGAGCATGCCCTCAAAATACCGGTGAACCGGGCGGTAATCACCGTACCGGCTTACTTTAACGACAGTCAACGCCAGGCCACACGCGATGCTGGCAAATTAGCAGGTTTAGATGTGTTACGCATTGTGAACGAACCAACCGCTGCATCTTTAGCGTATGGAATCGGTTTAAAGCCGGATGAAGAAAAAATCATTGCTGTTTACGACCTCGGGGGTGGCACTTTCGATGTATCTATCTTAAAAATTCAGAATGGGATTTTCGAAGTGCTTTCTACCAACGGCGATACTTTTCTTGGTGGCGATGATTTTGACCGAGCTATTTTAAATTATTGGATTACTGAGAATAATTTGAATGCAGAAAATTTGGCTAATGACCAAGTACTTAACCAGGGCCTGCGTTTAAAAGCTGAAGAGGCCAAAAAAGCCCTCAGCACCCAAAACCTATACAATGACTCGCTGAACGGAATTCCTTTGGCAATCAGTAAACAAAAATTTGAAGAACTAATTGCACCTAAAGTACAGGAAACCCTCGACTGCTGTAAAAAAGCGCTCGAGGATGCAGGTATAACAGCGGAAGAAATACAAGAAGTGATCATGGTAGGTGGTTCGACCCGAACCCCATTGGTTAAAGAGCGTGTAGCTGCGTTTTTTGGTAAGGCAGTTCATGATCAAATTAACCCAGACCAGGTAGTGGCACTGGGTGCAGCCATCCAATCGGATATTTTAGCCGGAAACCGCAGCGATATTCTCTTACTGGATGTTACCCCGCTTTCACTCGGCATCGAAACCATGGGCGGATTGATGGATGTGATCATTCCACGTAATTCTAAAGTGCCAACCAAAGCCGGACGCCAATACACAACCTCGGTAGATGGACAAGTGAACATGAAAATCTCCGTTTTTCAAGGTGAACGTGATTTGGTGAATGAAAATCGAAAATTAGCCGAGTTTGAATTAAAGGGCATACCAGCCATGCCGGCAGGTTTACCAAAAGTGGACATCAATTTCTTATTAAATGCCGACGGTATATTGACCGTTCAGGCAATTGAATTAAGATCTAACGTTAAACAAGAGGTTGCTATCAAACCGAGCTATGGCCTTACCGATGCCGAGGTGGAACAAATGCTGATAGACAGCATTCAGCATGCACAGTCAGATGTACAGCAACGCATGCTCATTGAAGCACGTACTGAAGGTGAGCAAATGTTGTATACAGCCGAACGCTTCCTCGACAAAAACGCAGCTTATCTGCAGGAAAATGAAATTACGGAAACCAGAAATTTCATACAAGCATTAAAGGCAAGTCTGCATGCTGGCGACAAAGATCTCATACATGCCAAAATAAATGACTTGAACGAATATACCCGTCCTTTTGCTGAACGGGTAATGGATGTGGCCATCTCCCAAGCCATGAAAGGTAAGCAAATAGAATAACTTTCTTTAACTCCAGTTTACGCACTATATTTCTTCAACAAGCCCATCGAGCCTAACCTAATAAATTGGTAGATAGAGAGTTAAAAAATAATCATGATAATAAAATAGTATCTTTATCTAAACAAAATAATTAGAAGCTGTCCGCGTGGCTTCTATCACCATTGATAAAGATCATGCAAACAGCATCAACCCCTGTAGTTGATAAATTATATCAGCTATTCTTATCCGAAAAAACGAAAGCAAAAAGCGAGCATACCATCACGCTGATTGCCATCGGTAGTTTCCTTTTACACCTATTGATAATTTTCCTTTGCAGAATTGGGGTCCTCGATTTGCATAATTATTCTGCATTGTTAGGAAATCCCATAGGGGCCATCTACACGCCTTTCTCCTTTATCCTTGTTTATGAGGTTTATTTGCTCATTTATAATTTACCCCGTTCCATCACCACTTATATTGGGAAACAATACGAGATCATGACTCTGATCGTGATCAGGCGGGTATTTAAAGACCTTTCCCACCTGGAGTTGAGTTCCAATTGGTTTGGCATCAAGAATGATCTCCAATTCACTTTCGACATCATTGCCTCCCTCATCCTTTTCTCGTTGATCTTCATTTTCATGAGATTAAGTAAAAGAAATCAACAAAATATCCAAAATGAGCAAGCGTCGCCCGCTCTGAGTCGTTTTTTACGATTCAAAAAAATAGTTGCACTGAGTTTGGTACCGCTGCTGTTGATAGTCGGCTCCTACAGTTTTGTAAACTGGACCATGGAGAACTTTTTTACCGTTCAACCTGCTGGAGTTCCCTTAACAAACATCAACAACATTTTTTTCGATACATTTTTCACTATACTCATTCTTGTTGATGTACTTTTACTACTCTTTTCTTTAAGACATACCGACCAGTTTCACAAGGTGTTCAGAAACTCAGGCTTCATTATCTCCACCATTCTTATCCGGCTTTCCTTTGGAGTTGAGGGGTTAATCAATACACTTTTAATTATCTCTTCGGTATTGTTTGGGGTGCTGATTTTAGCCATTTACAATTTATACGAACAGCAGCAACAAAAGAAACTTGCTGACAACAATCGAAATGGTTCTTGATAAATCTTAGAAAGACTAGTTTATGGAAGCATTTTAGGAATGCTGCATGAGTCTTGCGACATATTTACCAATGATATCGAACTCCAGGTTCACTACATCACCGGCTTTTACCTGTTTTAAATTGGTATGCTCGTAGGTATAAGGAATGATGGCCACTGAAAAGCCATCTATTTTTGAATCAAAAACAGTAAGGGATATCCCATTTACACAAATCGAACCCTTTTCAACGGTGATGTTTCCATGAGCAACATCGTATTGAAAGGAATAAATCCAACTCCCGTTTTGTTCAGTTACAGCAAGGCAAGTAGCGGTTTGATCTACGTGTCCTTGAACTATGTGACCATCCAGACGGCCATTCATGGGCATGCAGCGTTCGAGGTTAATGAGGTCGCCCGCTTTAAGATGACCAAGATTAGTCTTATTGAGCGTTTCTGTGATGGCTGTAACCGTGTGGCAACCTGGCTTTAGCGCTACCACGGTGAGGCAAACCCCATTGTGGGCTACACTCTGATCTATTTTCAAGTCCTCAGAAATAGCAGATCGGATGGTTAAATGCAAATTACCAGCTTCGTTTTGCAAAGATTCTACTTGACCAAGGGTTTCAATAATTCCTGTAAACATCAGAATTGGGTTCTATTTTTCTTCCAGGCAGTAGTAGTTGTTCCACTTGCCTGATTGGTGAGGATGGTTGGTTTTTGCTGCATCAATTGTGCGGCTACCAGCGCAGCAATCATGGCTTCAGACTCATTTTCCTGCTGCAGCTTTTCTGGCTGGAAGTATTTCTTCACGAAATGTGTATCAAACTTACCGGAAGTGAAAGCCTCATGTTGCATCACAAATTTTCCGAAAGGCAAGGTGGTTTCAATGCCTGTAATTTGGTATTCATCAATTGCTCGAACCATCCGTTCAATAGCTTCCTCCCTATTTTTACCATAGGTGATGAGCTTCGCGATCATCGGGTCATAATAGATCGCGATCTCCATACCTTCTTCGAAACCGTCATCTACCCGAACTCCGGGGCCTTGCGGCAAGCGATAGGTTCTCAGTGTACCGATATCAGGTAAAAAGTTATTTGCCGGATCTTCGGCATATACCCTTAATTCTACAGCATGCCCTTTGATTTCCAGATCTTCTTGTTTGAAGTTCAACTTTTCTCCACGGGCAATTTTGATCTGCTCTTTTACCAAATCCAAGCCTGTGATCATCTCCGTAACCGGATGTTCCACCTGCAGACGGGTGTTCATCTCCAGAAAATAAAAATTGAGCTTTTCATCGAGGATAAACTCAACCGTACCAGCACCCACATAATTGCAAGATCGGGCAACATCAACCGCACATTTACCCATTGCTGCTCTAATCTCGGGAGTCAAAACTGCCGAAGGAGCTTCTTCTACCACTTTTTGATGACGACGTTGTACGGAACATTCACGTTCAAACAGGTGTACAATGTTACCATGTGTATCTCCCAAAACCTGGATCTCAATATGTCGGGGTGAAGAAACATACCGCTCAATAAATACCGAACCATCGCCAAACGCTGAAGTAGCTTCAGAAACCGCCAACTTCATTTGTTCTTCAAAATCACTTACGCTTTCCACTATACGCATCCCTTTACCACCACCGCCGGCGGCAGCTTTGATCAAAATCGGGAAGCCCACTTCTTCTGCTCTCTTTTTGGCCTCCTGAACATCGGTAATGGCTTCTTCGGTACCCGGAACCATTGGGATTTTATATGTTAGGGCAGCTGCTTTAGCTGATAATTTATTTCCCATGATTTCCATCGCTTCGGGCGAGGGACCGATCAAAATAAGTCCGGCTTTTTTTACCTCTCTGGCAAAAGCTGCATTTTCTGATAAAAATCCGTAACCGGGGTGAATAGCTTCAGCACCGGTTTGTTTACAAGCACCAATAATTTTATCAAATACCAGATAAGATTGATTAGAGGGTGCCGGACCGATACAAACCGCTTCATCAGCATAACGAACATGCAATGCATTTCGATCAGCTTCAGAGTACACAGCCACCGTTTTAATACCCATTTCACGGGCTGAACGCATGATGCGTAGGGCAATTTCACCACGATTGGCAATCAGGATTTTTTTCATCATAGCAAAAGTAGCAGAATGGGTTTAAAACCCAAGAAAGCATTTAGATTTTATACCGGATGTTTACTGTACAATCATCATGGTGCGTACTTGTTGTACACGGCCATTTTGCAATCGGGCATAATACACCCCCTGCCCCCATCCTTCATCTTCGAATGTTAAATAATACGTGCCGGAGGCTTTCTGACTGTCGAGCAAAGTTTTGATCAGTCGACCCTGAACATCAAAAACCTGCACCAATACATGTCCGGTTTCAACCTCAATCTTGATAGTGGTAGTACTCGTAAATGGATTAGGATAATTGCTAATGAGATTTTTACCGGCCAGCTGATTGTTGTTAGTTGGTGTTTTGGTGCAAGAATCGGAAGATTTTATGAGTGGTAATTGCTGGAAGTCCTTCAACATAACATTACTGAGCGTAGTTTGGGGTACGCAAAACCATTCCTGCAGCAAACTGGCATAGATGGAACGAAAATCGTATTGCATGGGCAGATTGTCATTCGTATTTACCACCGTATTGATTGTTGGATTTACACCAGTAATTCCGGAGCGTACCGCATCGCCAAAAACAAACAATGGGGCTGCGGCACCGTGATCGGTACCTCCACTTGAATTTGATTTTACTCTACGTCCGAATTCAGAAAAAGTCATTCCAAGCACCCGCTTAGATACATTCAGATATTTCAGATCATCCATAAATGCCTTGATGGCATCCGAAACCCGTTGCAATAAGACAGCATGCGTGCCCGTTTCGGTTTGGGTGCTATTCACCTGATTGGCGTGGGTGTCAAATCCTCCCAAACTGACCATGTAAATTCGGGTTTTTAAGCCCCCCGCAATTAGCCGGGAAACGATTTTTAACTGATCGGCAAGCGAGTTATTAGTTGGATATGCACCCTGTTGCGTAATTTTTCCGGCAGAAGCCTTGATTACACTTGCATATTGTTGTGTTTGTTGAGCAATCTGACGGATATAGGTTAATTCAGAACCTGCCGGTGTATTCGGTGCCGGATCCTGAATACCATTCACCAAGCTATAGAAACTGCTTGGATTGGAAATGGCCATTCCCATGTTCAAACCTGGTCCCATAAATCCGGGAGAAATCACGGAACCAATCTGGATGGCTAGCGGATCGGGCATGATGGCATTCGGATAATCTACCGGAAAATTAGGGTATTCTTCATTGAGATAACGCCCCATCCAACCCGAATTGAGGGTTTGATTCGAATCAGATGCTGTTAGCCAAATATCTGTGGCTCTGAAATGAGAAAAATTGGGTGAAGGATAGCCCACCGACTGGATCACATTTAATTTACCTTCGTCATATAGACTTTTTAAACCCGTCATGGCGGGATGTAATCCGGTAGCAGCATTCCCCAATCTCAGGATCTTGTTTTCCGGTATGAGGATATTGGAACGGGCATTAAAAAGATTACTATATTGATCTAATGGAATCACCGTATTCAAGCCATCATTACCACCATTTAATTGAATTAGGACCAATACATGATCCGTTTCAGTAGGGGCAGCAGTGAGCGCAGAAAGTAACGAACTGGCTCCAAAGGCCTGAAAGGTAAAACCCCCGATGAGAGAAGGAAATACCGCTGCAGGTATCGCTGTTTTGATAAATGTTCTTCTCTTCATATCAGGACAGTTGATATTCGGCCAGATTCATCATGTATTTGTACATTGCCTGTAAACGACTTAGCACAATATTTTTTGCACTTACATTGCTTGGATTGTTTTTATGGTCATTCCATGCGTTGGTCCAATAATAGTCATTCAGTTGTCCAGAAAGTAAGATCCCCTTCAAAAAGTCTTTGAGTTGCTGCGATACACTTTGGTTATACATCAGCTCTAGCGACTCATTGATCAAAATATTCGGATTTTCGGGTGCAGAAAATTGGGAGGCAAAAGCTACGGGATCTATGACGATCTTTTTTCCGTTCCTGGAATACCCCTGTCCGATCATTAGGTCTAAAAATTGATTTCTTTTAGGCAGGGTATCAGAATTGATCCATAATCTATAAAATAAGGGTTCCTGATAATACGCGGGCCACCCTGCAACATTAGGCGGATCTCCCAAATTCTGTTGCATTGAGGAGCACTGTGCTCGAATATAATCCCACATTAAATAGGCATTTTGTGTATCGCTTTGTGCATTTGGAAAAACAATTCCATATTGCCGACAGGTACCAATCACCATATCTACCGGACTCTTGATCATACAGCCCCTGTTCAAAACATCGAAAAAATGTTCACTGCTGAACAATGCTGCAAGGGCTGGTTTTATTTCGTAATTGTTCTGGCGAAGGATCCTTGCCATGGGCACAATCACTTGCGATTCGGCGGCGGCATCAATATCGTAATAAACAAAGAAGCAATAAAGGCGCCGGCAAATGTAAAGCGAAACCTCCTCTTGTGCAAAGATCATGTCCAACAACTCATCAAGCTCACTGGCACCCTGTGCGCCTGTTTTTCCGATAATTACTTGATTATTATAAAAAGCTGAAAACTGCTTGTTGCCGGTATCGTGTCGACTTGGATCAAAAGTGGAACTGATGTTGGTGGCATCTGTACGATAGCCGGTCAATACCCTGGCAGCAGCTCTTACATCATCTTCGGTGTATTTAGAATTTGGCCCCTTGCCCAAGGTAAAAAGTTCTTGCAGTTCGCGGGCATAATTTTCGTCTGGAGCAGTTTTAGTATTTAAATAGCCATTCAGGTAGCGGAGCATGGCCGGGTCGAGTGTAATTTGTTTTACCAAACTTTTAACGTTACCGAGCGCATTTGCACGGAGCAGCGCATGATGTTTATAAACAAATCGGGCATCTCCAACATCTACCGTTTCCGTAGCAAAATGATTGTGCCAAAACAAGCTCATTTTCTCGGTAATGCTGCGGTTTTGATTCAACAACAAACCCGTCCACCAAGCCTTAAATGAAGTATAACGTCTGGCATTAATAGTGCCATCCGTATAGGGTGCATTTACCCAGGTTGAGCCTACCGGCACATTCGGATCGGTTACATTGGTATCATTATACACATTCACCGGTGGCAAAGGTGCAGGAGCCTGCACCAACAAGCTATTCACTACTTGTTCGAGGCTTTGATTTTTAAAGAAATTCAAGTCCGAGCGATTGATTCCGAAAAGTGTTCTGTCAAGCAGGTGAACCAATTCTGAGGTGCCAAAAACACCTACATACGGACTCAAGCCCGTTGAGGTTCGCATGATTTGTGATGAAGAATGGGTCGATTCTTCCTGTTTACCGAACAATAGAGTCCGTCTATCCATGTATCATTAGATTAGGATTTAGGAAGATGTTAGAATAACTGAAGGTAATAAAATTAATTGAATTAAGTTAGATCAACTAATACATTTTTTGTGTAGGCCACATGATTTTCATGGATATCCAGATGGGTCACAAAACGAACCATTTGGTGACCAAAAGCGCTACATTTAACCCCATTAGCGGCCATTTTTGCCACAAATTCATCGGCTGGTAACCTTACATCCAGTTCAAAAATCACAATATTGGTATCTACCGGCATAACAGATTTTACATAAGCTTGCTCTGCCAAACAATCGCCTAACAAACGAGCGTGCTCATGATCGATTTTGAGACGTTCCACCTGATGATCGATCGCATAAATACCTGCTGCTGCCAGATATCCTGCCTGACGCATACCTCCACCAAAAACTTTACGAACTCTACGAGCCTGTTTTATGGTTTCCTTGCTACCCAAGAGAACGGAACCCACCGGGGCGCCTAAACCCTTGGACAAACAAATGGAAATGCCATCAAATAAACGGCCATAATCTTTCGGCTGTTCTCCGGTTGCCACCAGGGCATTAAACAATCGGGCCCCGTCCAAATGCAATTTTAAACCATGCTTTCTGCAGAGTTGTTGAATCGGTTCAATCTGAGCAATAGTATAACAACTTCCGCCACCACGGTTCACTGTATTTTCCAACACTACTAAACTGGTTCGTGGGTAATGTATATTATCTGGATTGATATGAGGCTCAATATCCTGAACGGTCAATCGACCACGATCTCCATTCAATAAACGCACTGAAGCCGCAGAATTAAAAGCTATACCACCGCCCTCATATCTGTAAACGTGTGCCGTTTCATCGGCAATCACCTCGTCCATGGGTTGCGTAAAACATTTAATGGCAATCTGATTGGTCATTGTGCCAGAAGGGCAAAATAGGCCAGCCTCCATACCAAACATACTTGCAAGCTTGGTTTCTAATTTGTTCACCGTTTCATCCTCTCCATAAACATCATCTCCCACCAGTGCACTCCACATAGCTTCTAACATTTCAGGAGTCGGTTTAGTTACGGTATCACTTCTTAAATCAACTATCATGGGTTTTCGATTTCAGTGATTAAAATTATTCTTTTAAAAGGAACAAGCGTTCATTTTAACAAAAATTTATCTATTCCCTACATCATAGTTACATCAATCCCCAAAACAATTACATATTCGTGTACGATGTACACGAAAATTTTTATTTTTGATTAAATATTTTGAACTAACCTTATGATCATCATTGCCGACGGGGGGTCGACTAAAACAAACTGGTGTTTGTTGAACGAAGACAAAAAACGCATCTACTTCAATACTGAAGGCTATAATCCATACTTTTCAAGTACCGATTACATCATCAACTCTTTGAGAAAAAACCTTCCGTCTGATTTAAATATTGCTGGTATCACAGAGCTTTATTATTATGGAGCAGGTTGTTCTACACCAGAAAAAGTAGCCATTGTTGTTAATGCAATGAAAACGGTCTTTACTGCAGCTGAGGTTTCAGTGGGCCACGATTTATTAGCAGCAGCACGGGCTTTATTGGGGATCGATGCTGGTTTTGCGGCTATTTTGGGTACCGGAACCAATACTTGTTTATACGATGGTCATGACATTACCTTAAATATCGATTCTTTAGGTTATTTCCTGGGTGATGAAGGAAGTGGATCTTTCATCGGCAAAAGACTACTTCGCGATTACATGCGTGGTTTTTTGCCAGGCAATTTACAAGAGGTTTTTTATGAAACCTATCAATTGAGTGATGAGGATATTTTAGACCATTTATACAACAAACCGCTCCCTAATCGTTTTTGTGCCAGTTTCTCAAAATTCATTTACGATAACAACAATTATGTGGAATACACCCGCGATGTTGTGGGTGAGGCTTTCCAAGCTTTCTTTAAAAATTTAGTTTCACGCTATCCCGATTATCAAAAATACAGCCTCAATTGTGTGGGCTCCGTAGGTTATAACTTCCGTGATATTTTGGCTGAAGTAGCCGATGAATACGGCATGAAAGTGGGTAAAATCATCCGCTCTCCTATTGATGACCTGGTACGTTACCACCTCGAACTGGCCCCTGCCAGTAAATAATTAAATAATTCCGTGCAATGAAGCGCCTGGTTTTGCCAATCGCTCAATCCGTTTTTCAACCGCTGGATCTTTTTCTAAAACCGGTGCATGGTGTGGTTTGATCCGGGCATCAATGATTAAGGAACTGCAAGCCCAATGTTTGTGCTCGAAATAAGCATTCACCCCATGAATATCGTGTGATGGATTGCTGCGGGTAAAGGTTACCCAGACGAAATTATTGATCGTTTCGGCCGTAAAGCTAGCATCGTCACACAAAACCAACATGGGTAAACCATCCAGCTTTTGTGATTTTAAGTGCTGATGGATGATGTCCACCTGATCACGGCTGGTGTTTTCATCCTGATACTTGGGTGCTTCCACCGCCAGTACACCCGGCATGACGAGCTTGTAATGATCGAACCCACGAGGCATACTGAAATTCGAAGGCAATTCGGTCCATAAAGCTCTTTTCTGATCGCCGGCAACTGCAAAAACTACTTTTGAACCACTATTCAAATCCGAACCACTGTAATCTAAAGTATCAATAGTGGTTTTGGTATAAAAGTGAATGTCACGACTCAAATCCAGACGTTCCAGAACGTGTTTCAGGAAAGCAGCAATGTCATGAATATCTAAATCCGGACGATCTTCTTTGGCACAAATGAACAGGTATTTAGCCAAACTCAACTGATTCTTACCCAAAATATGGTTCGCGATGGTGAGGATTTCCTGAGGCTTGCGCTCTTTTAAGTAGGGCGTATAACGCTCACTGCCGATGGCAAACAAGAGCGGATGCACACCAGCTGCATCAACGGCATTTACCGCATGCAAACCAGGTATTTCTTCAGGAATAGCTGCGCCTGTAATGTCGTGAATCAAATCACCAAAGCTGGTATCTTCCTGCGGCGGACGGCCCACCACCGTGAACGACCAAATCGGATTTTTGCGGTGGTACACCTTGCGCACTTTCATCAGCGGGAAAGGGTGTTTCAAACTGTAATAACCTAAATGGTCGCCAAATGGACCTTCAGGTTTATTTTGATGTGGCTCAACTGTTCCGGTGATCACAAAATCGGCATCGGCCGAAATGCAGAAACCTTCTTCATCATAAAAATATCGGAAACGGCGATTACCCAAAGCGCCGGCAAAAGTCATTTCAGAAAGACCTTCAGGTAGCGGCATTACTGCAGCCAAAGGATGTGCCGGCGGCCCCCCTACAAAAATACTGACCTTGAGCGGCTGACCGGCGGCGTTGGCTTTGGTCTGATGAACACCGATACCACGATGCAATTGATAATGCAAACCAATTTCTTCATCCTGTATATACTCGTTTCCTCCCAATTGGATACGGTACATACCCAAATTCGCATTCATGATGCCGGGCCGATGAATATCTTCAGTATAAACCTGGGGCATGGTTACAAAAGGACCGCCGTCCATCGGCCAGTTCACAATTTGCGGAATATCAGAAACCTGACATTGACCAAACTTGATGGGTGCATTCCAGCCGGATCTCATCGGCAAGGCCGAAAAGGCAGTAAGACCTGCGGAAACATACTTTAAAGGGTTTTTAAGGGCTTTCATGGGGTCGCCTTTCAGCTCCACCAATGTTTTGATCTGCTCCAGGGTATCGCGAAACAAAAATTTCGAGCGGTCTAAAGTGCCGAATAAATTAGAAACTGCCGGAAAACGTGAGCCTTTTATATTTTCGAACAAAATAGCCGGACCTTGATTTTCATATACGCGTAAATGAATGGCGGCCATTTCGAGGTAGGGATCCACCTCTTCTTTTACCCGAACCAGGTGTCCGTGTCTTTCAAGATCATTTACTGCTTCGGCAAGACTTTTATAGCCCATATCAATAGCTAAATTCCTGAATTTATTCGAAATGTGGGTATGTTTGTGAGAAATTGATAGTGGAATGATAATTGGGAATAAGTAGGTGGCTCAACTATAATAAGATAGCTGATCAAAGCTATTTTATTCATTTTACTATCATAGATGAACTAAGGCACAAAAGCTATCTGTAAAATTTACACTCCACCCACAGGTATAAAAACAACAAATATAGATTAGTACTGTATGAACATAGGTATTCTTTTTCCACATCAATTAGTAGCAGAAAATACCCTGATCGACACCTGCGATACTATTTATTTGGTAGAGGAAACACTGTTTTTCAAACAGTATCATTTTCATAAACAAAAAATTGCTTTTCACAGGGCATCCATGAAGTTTTATGAAAGTTATCTTCAATCACGACATAAAAAAGTAGTTTATATCGATTCCATCAACGAGCTGGCAGATGTCAGAAAATTGATTGCACACATACATTCACTGGGCATTACAGCCTTTGAATACCTAGATACTACCGATTATTGGCTAGAAAAAAGAATAACAGCGGCATCTAGCCACCACCAAGTCAAAGCACGTAAGAATCCATCCCCCTTATTTTTAAATTCCTCCGAGGAAATTACCGCTTACTTCTCAGAAAAGAAACGTATGTTTCAAACTGATTTCTACCGTCATCAACGTTTAAAAAGAAACATACTCATAGAGCATGAGCAAAAACCCACAGGCGGCAAATGGACTTATGATGATGAAAATCGATTGAAATATCCGAAAGGAAAAATTCCACCAAAGATTGACCCTTTAAAACCCAATCAATTTTATGAGGAGGCGATTGCCTACACAAAAAAACATTATGCGGATAATTATGGTGAGTTAAATCCTGATTATTCTTATCCAAGCACCTTTGCCGAGAGTAAAAAATGCTTACATGATTTTTTTAACAAGCGCTTTTCAGAGTTCGGGATATATGAAGATGCCATTGTGAGCAAGGAGCATTTTTTGCATCACAGTGTTTTAACACCCATGTTAAACGTAGGTTTGATTACGCCCCAATATATTATTGACGAAGCCTTGCAATATGCCAATAAGCATCAAATACCTCTAAATTCTTTAGAAGGATTTATACGACAGATTATCGGTTGGCGAGAATTTATAAGAGCAGTGTATGAACTAAAGGGAACAGAAGAAAGAACCCGAAATTACTGGAATTTCAAGCGAAAAATACCCGCATCGTTCTGGAATGGGACTACCGGAATTGAACCAGTGGACTGTACCATAAAAAAAGTGTTAGAAACAGGATATTGTCACCATATTGAGCGGCTCATGGTGTTGGGAAACTTCATGCTCTTGTGCGAATTTGATCCCGATGAAGTTTATCGCTGGTTTATGGAACTCTTTATAGATGCCTACGACTGGGTGATGGTACCCAACGTATATGGGATGAGTCAGTTTGCTGATGGAGGTTTGATGGCAACCAAGCCCTACATCAGCGGAAGTAATTATTTAATGAAAATGAGTGATTATGAAAAAGGAGATTGGCAGGGTATTTGGGATGGTTTATTTTGGCGATTTATGCATACACACCGTGATTTCTTTTTACAAAATCCGAGATTGGGCATGCTGGTAAACACCTTCGATAAAATGAGCGAAGAGAAACGAAACAATCATTTAACTACTGCCTCTCAGTTTATTAATTCACTTGAACCTTCTTAACGCAATCCTAATGCATCAGTTTAGCCCATGGCTGATAAAACTCCATCTTTAAAAAAAGAACCAGAGTGTTAATTTAGCAGAAGAATTTAATCCAATAACTATCCACTACAATATCCCATACACCTCCCGGCATGAACTCAAAAACCCTCATAAAAAACATTCACATCGTAAACGAAGGTCAAATCATGGTAGCGGATGTATTGATTG
>CAZOLA010000004.1:62106-117466 GCA_964580845.1 uncultured Sphingobacterium sp. | reverse complement strand
TTTGACCTGCACATTTTCGTGTTCGTTGAGGAAACGTTTAATCAATTCAATTTCCTCATCGGGAATGGCAGCTGGTTTACCCAACCAGTACACGTAGTTCAACACGCCATCCACTTCTTTCACCTGCCATTTGCGATCTTCTGCCACTCTCACAAAAACATAAGAGCTAAAAAGCGGCTCCATGACCACTTTTTTGCGGTCGCTCCATTGACGGACAACCCTATTCAATGGACAATAATGCTCAATTCTACGTTTGAGTAAGAGCTCAGCTACTTTCTTTTCCCATCGGGGTTTGGTGTAAACCGCATACCAGGAGGCCTGATTTTCAGCAAGTAAAGGTTTAGACATCTAAGCGAATTTAATAATAATAGCTGATAATATCTAAGTATAAGTCCAGAGCTTCGCTGTCCTGAGTCACAGTTATCACCTCCGGGGTGCTGCAACCAAGCCAAATTTTGATCGTTTTAGATCTGACAGGTTCAATATGGTGTTCGAAAAAATGCTTGATGATTTCGAAAAGAGGAAATAGAAGATATTTTTATCCTATTTCTAAGTTTCAAAAATATGAATTTTAGAAGACAATGACATGACAAATAAGTGAATTTATGTGATTCACCTATTATGGTATATTATGAGTAAAGATAACTGATTATTATACAAGTGTTTGTATTGGGATGTATCCCGCAGATTATTTATCCACATTTTGGCATCCAGTCAAAAAAAATGATTTTGTGAGATGGTGGAAAATAGGTGTGATGGATGATTTATTCAGCGAAAAAGATTCTTTGGGATTTAAAAATAAAAAAGCCACCCCTCGAAAGGAATGGCTTTACAGCTCATTCGATAGACGAATTTGCTGCTATTGGTTCGTTTGTTTATCTCCCTCCTATGGCAGTTCTGATCATTTTAACAGAGTCTAAATGTGCCCTTAGCAGCGGTAAAGTTTTAGCTGCAAAGGTTTGTACATCGCTATCTTTATGATTTTCAGAGGCATCTTCAAAGTCTTTGATGTCTTTTTGGTGTTCTTTTTCGATCATTTCCATTACACGCCTGTCGAATGCTTTACCGCTTAGTCGTTTGAGCTCCGCCAGGTGGTCTTGCTGATCGGGGTCTAAGGCTCCGGGCAGGGTCAGCTGTTTTTTCACTGCGAGGCTCCTGATTTCTTCATTGAGCTTGCTGTGCTCATCCCGTAATATTTTAGCGAAGTTTTTGACCCGGGCATGCTGCGCCTTTTCTTCGGCCAGTTTGGTCATTTCTACTTCCCATATACCGCTGGAAGCGGCCTCCACCAAAAAGTCGGACTGTTCTTCACCAATAACTTCTTTGGCTTCATTTCGCTCTTTGGCGGTTTCAGTACTTTCTTTACGTCCGGCATTTCTACATTGAGTTAAACCGATTGCCAGGATGGCAAGAATGAGGTATACGCTGTATTTTTTCATTTGATATTTTTTTATTGATGTTCTTATAGCTAACACCTGAGCCGCCTACATGTTTTTATTTTTTCAAATCGGCCCGAATTCATTTTATAATACCTACCTTGCAGTCAATTAATAACAATTAAATAATGCAAAAATTAGGTACAGTAAAGTTTTTTAATGAAACTAAAGGTTTCGGATTCATTGTTCCGGAATCAGGCGAAGGTGACATCTTTGTTCACACTACAGGTTTAATTGACCAAATTCGTGAGAACGACAAGGTTGAATACGAAGTGGAGAATGGCAAAAAAGGCCTGAACGCCGTAAATGTGAAAGTTGTTGGTTAATAACAATATACATTTTTCAAACCCTCTCCCTCACCGGAGGGGGTTTTTTGTTTCTGTCATTTGCCAGCAAAAATTTTATTCTTAATTTGCTGATGGCACTGCCTCAAAATGAAGTACCCGCAAAAAATAAAGAATTTTATTTACAGCCATTATTTTGCCGATGGCCTCAAAATTAGTGTGGGCATTGTTTTGCCTGCCTTAATTTTTGCACAACTGGGACATTTTTTACTGGGCATTACCATTTCATTGGGGGCCTTGTGTGTAAGTATTGTGGATAACCCCGGGCCTGCTTTGCACAAGCGCAATGCGATGCTCTACACCAATTTATTCATCTTTTTAACTGCTGTGTTAACGGGTTTGCTCAACCGCTATCCATTATTGGCTGGGCTGGAGCTCTTTCTGCTTTGTTTCTTTTTCTCCATGTTCAATGTTTTTGGGAATCGGGCTTCGGCGGTTGGAACAGCAGCTTTGGTAGTAATGGTATTGCACCTGGATGAGAAACGTGATTTTGTTGACAACCTGGAAAATGCAGCACAATTGTTAGTGGGCGGGGTTTGGTACCTGATTTTCAGCTTATCGCTCACGCAAATGAGGCCTTACCGATTGGCACAACAGGCCTTAGCCGAATGCGTTGGGGAGATTGCAGTTTTTTTACGCTTGAAAGCTGGTTTTTATCAGCAAAAAACAGTCATAGAAAAACAATACATCCAATTGATTGACCAACAAGTGGTGGTTCACGAAAAACAGGAAGCATTGAGGGCCTTGCTTTTCCAGGACCGCATGATCAAAGACCCGAATCAATATGGCAGGCAGCTGATCATGGTATTGGTGGATATGATCGATCTTTTTGAAGAATCAATGGCTACTTTGTATGATTACCAATCCTTGAGAGAAAAATATGGCCATACCAAGGCATTGAAGGCCATACATAAAACCTTAAAAAGCCTGGCTGATGAACTGGATCATTTAGCCGCTCAGCTGCTGAGCGAAGAGACCATGCGGCCTTCGAGGGATTTTTTAAAAGAGTTGAATCAACTCAAAGCCCGTATTGATGAGGTGGAGACTGAATTTGGATTACCTAATTTGGTTTTGAAGAAAATACTGATCAACATCAGAAACATGATCAGAAGAACCGAAAAAGTGTACAGCTATTTTGGTATTCAGCAGGAAGATGGCATACAAATCCGCAGTCAGAAAGACCTCCCCCGTTTTGTTTCGCATCAGGATTTTGATTTAAAAATATTCAGGGAACACCTGAGCTTTGATTCTGCTATTTTTAGGCACTCCCTCCGGGTGGCCATTGTTTGCCTGCTGGGTTATGCCGTGTCTAAAACTTTTCCGCTGGGGCATTACAGCTACTGGATTTTACTGACCATCATCGTGATTTTGAAACCCAGTTTCAGTTTAACTAAACAGCGAAATTATGAGCGTATTGTGGGCACCCTGGTAGGCGGCCTGTTAGGAGTGGCCATCATCATCCTCATTAAAGATGAAACCATCCGGTTCTTGCTCTTGTTGGTTTGTATGATTGGGGCATACAGTTTTCAGCGGCTCAATTATAAAATCAGTGTGTTATTCTTAACCCCCTACCTGCTTATTTTATTTAGCTTTTTGGGCGAGAATAATTTTGTGGTTGCCAAAGAGCGTATCATCGATACCTTGGTAGGCTCTTCTATTGCCTTTTTGGCCAGCTATTTTGTGTTCCCCAATTGGGAATACCGACAGCTGAAATCGGCCATGCGACAAGCATTGATTGCTAATTATCATTATTGCCTGAAATTGGCCGAAGGCATACATGGCCAGAATTGGGATATTACCGACTATAAGCTCGTCAGAAAAGAGGTGTACCTGAGTTCGGCTAACTTGGGTAGTTCTTTTCAGCGGATGTTATCTGAACCAAAAAGAAAGCAGGGAAATGCAAAAAATATCGGCAAGTTTACGATACTGAATCACCTTCTATCTTCTTATATAGCCAATCTAAGCGGTGTTTTGCAACAAGAGCAAAACCATGAAATGAATTCGCTCCATATTAAATGGGTAAGAAAATGTTTGTTCAATCTGCAAGCTTGCATTGAGGTGTTAGAAACACCGGGCGATGAACCATTCAAGGCGGTTTATCCGGAAATACCGGCATACTTTGAACCTGTTAAACCGGAAGACTGGAATGAACACCTACTGAATGAGCAGCTGCAGCTCTGCTATAAATTGACCAAAGACCTCCGCAAACTGGCTGAGGGGATTCGATAAAACTTAATTTTTTGCTGCTTCTTTCAGCATTTTGTGCGATAAATCTTTCCCTAAAAATTGATCGATGAGTGCATGCACCACGTACAAAATGGGCGTCATACCAAGAGCCACTATAAATTTATAGGTATAGTTTACCAGACCGATGGCGGCTACCATTTGCCAACTCCAGTTGTACTGAGGGTTAAGGTAGAAAGCGATAAAAATAACCACAAAACTGTCTATGAACTGAGAAACCAGGGTGGATCCGGTTGCTCTCAACCAAAGTCCCCTTTCGCCGGTGAGCACTTTGATCTTATGAAAAATCATAACGTCGGCAATTTGACCAATCAAAAATGCAGTGATGGAACCTACAATGATCCACATGCCTTGTCCAAAAATGGCTTTAAATGCCAAGTTCATGTTCAAGGGCTGGCCTTCCATGTTCTGATTGATCCAAAAATCTGCCGGAGAAAGACTAATGGCCCATCCAATGACTAAAAAAGCAAAAACGATGAGCACCGAAGCTAAAATGGAGAGGAACCTTACCTGTTTCAGTCCGAAGTATTCATTAATAATATCGGTCATTATAAATACCAAGGGCCAGGTTAACACCCCTGCCGACATGTTAAAAGACAAATCGGGGACGCCAAACAAATCGATGTCAAACTTTTCCAAACCGAGTGAACTTTCGACCGAAAAGATTTTCACTCCAATGAATTCGGCTAAAATAGCGTTGGCGACAAAAAATGTGCCTAGTATCAATAGAAGGCGGCTCTCCTTGCTTTTGTAAGTCATGATTCAGGTTTATGACTTAAAGTAAGGTATTTTTTAATAGTTATCCTATATTTAAAGTTTAATAAACACCCAAATTGATACAGATCTACTCCAAATTACCCGGAATTGGCCCATCCATCTTTTCAGTGATGACTCAGATGGCCAATGAGCACCAAGCGATCAATCTCTCGCAGGGCTTCCCCGATTTCGATTGTGATCCGGAATTATTGGCACTGGTCAAAAAATCATACGATTCCGGATTTAATCAATACGCCCCCATGCCCGGTTTGTTGGACTTGAGGGAGCAGATTGTAGCCAAAGTGAATCGTTTACATGGGGCCGATTACCACCCTGATCAGGAAGTGACGGTTACTGCTGGCGGCACACAGGCTATTTTTACGGCTATTTCGGCCTTTGTTCAGGCTAATGATGAAGTCATCATATTTGAACCAGCCTATGATTGCTATGCTCCTGCGGTGAAAGCGATGGGCGGCATGGTAAAATACATGCCTTTAAATCCGCCTGACTTCGCCATTGACTGGACACAGGTGCAAAAACTGACCAATGGCAATACGCGTATGATCATCATCAATACGCCCCACAATCCGACTGGAATGGTATGGGGAGAAGAAGATCTGCAACAATTGCAAAAAATTACCCGGAATACCAATATTTTGATCTTGAGCGACGAGGTTTACGAGCATCTCATTTTTGATGAAAAGAAGCATTTGAGCCTGGCGAAATATCCGGAATTAAAAGAACGCAGTTTAATTGTAGCATCTTTCGGTAAATTATTTCATACAACAGGCTGGAAAATGGGTTATTGCCTGGCTCCGGAAGCATTGATGAAAGAGTTCAGGAAAATACATCAGTTCATGGTGTTCAGTGTAAACACACCCCTGCAGCATGCCATTGCCGATTATTTAAAGAAAAAAGAAGATTTTGAGGACTTGGGGATCTTATTTCAGGAAAAAAGAGATTTTTTCAGGAAACTGATTTCAGGGAGCCGATTTCAGCTGATGGATTGCCATGGATCTTATTTCCAATTAATTTCATATCAAGATATTTCTAAAGAACCAGATATCGATTTTGCAGCCAGACTCGTTAAAGAGCATGGAGTTGCCAGCATTCCCGTTTCTGCGTTCTATTCAAAAAATACCGATCATCATCTACTCCGTTTTTGTTTTGCTAAAAAAGAAGCGACCTTAGAAAAAGCCGCCGAAGCACTCATGAAAGTTTAAAAAATTATGTCACGCTGATGGAGACCCTAAAAATCACCACTTTTCAGGCCTATTTATTTTGGGAGAACCCCGAAAAAAATTTGCATAACCTGGCTTTGCGTCTTTCTGCAATCAGAGAGCACACCGATTTAATTGTTTTACCCGAAATGTTCAATACCGGGTTCTCTATGAATACCGAAAAGCTGGCAGAAGAAATGGTTGGAACCACCATGCAATGGATGGAACATCAGGCCAAGAAATACGATGCGGTGGTATGCGGCAGCTTGATCATTAAAGAAGCGGGAAACCATTACAACAGGCTCATTTGGATGCGCCCTGATGGCAGCTATGAGCATTATGATAAACGACATTTATTTGGCCTTGGAGAAGAAGACAAGTACTTCAGCCCGGGTAAGGAGAAGAAATTCATCCAACTCAATGGCTGGAAAATATGTCCGGCAATTTGTTATGATTTGCGTTTCCCGGTTTGGTTGAGGAACAATCCTGAAGATCCTTATGATGTTTTGCTGTTGGTTGCCAGCTGGCCCGATAAACGGGCCCTTCATTGGCGTACGCTGGTACCGGCCCGGGCCATTGAAAATCAGACCTATGTAGTGGCTGTAAACCGGGTAGGACATGATGGCAATGAAGTCTTCCACTCTGGCGGTTCCATGTGTATTGCTCCAAACGGCAACGTGGTGTATTACAAACCGAATGATGAAGATTTGTACACCTTCAGCATCAGCAAAGAGGAAATCACAAAATCGAGAAGAATCTTTCCTTTCCTGAGAGATACCGACCGTTTCAATTTAGATATTTAAAAAATTTAATGGCTGTATTTACACATGAAAAAAGTCCATATCCTATTTTTTGTCCTCTTAATTCAATTCCCAAGTTTTGCTCAAAAGAATAAAGATTACACCCGCTGGGTGAACCCGTTTATTGGTACAGGTGGCCATGGACATACTTTTCCTGGCCCAACTCTTCCTTTCGGGATGATGCAACTCGGGCCCGATACACGTTTGACCGGATGGGATGGCTGCTCAGGGTATCATTATTCGGATACAGTAGTTTACGGCTTCTCGCATACCCACCTGAATGGTACCGGCGTATCAGATTATGGAGATATTTTATTCATGCCCACCACCGGAGAGCCACAATTTAAGAATTCGGCTTATGCGTCCCCTTTCAAAAAATCGAATGAAAAAGCCGAAGCGGGCTATTATGAAACCTTTCTGGATAAATATCAGATAAAGGTTGCCCTCACTACCAGTTTAAGAGCTGGGATCCATCGGTACACTTATCCTAAAACCAATAAAGCCAATATCATTGTCGATTTAGAACATCGCGACGAAACCAGCGAAGCCTGGATAGAGGTAATCAACGAATATGAAATCAGGGGCTTCAGGAGATCGAAAGCTTGGGCAGAAAATCATCCGGTTTATTTCCATGCTAAATTCAACAGACCCATCAAAACTTATGGTATTGCCATCAAAGATGTACTGCAAAAAGGACTGAAAAGAGCTGAAGGAAAACAACTGAAACTATTTATACAGTTCGATCAACCTGGAGAATTGCTAGCTAAAGTGGGGATTTCGGCAGTAAGTGAAGCAGGCGCATTGAAAAATTTAGAGGCTGAAATTCCACACTTTGATTTTCAAAAAACCCTGAAGGCAGCTAAAAATGCCTGGAATAAAGAATTACAAAAAATTGAAGTAGAGAGTGAAAATCGAGACAAACTGACCGTTTTTTATACAGCCCTTTACCATGCGTTTTTAAGCCCCAACTTATTTATGGATGTAGATGGCCAGTATTTCGGGATCGACAAAAAGATTCACCGAGCCGAGGGCTTTGAGAATTATACCGTCTTCTCTCTTTGGGATACCTATCGAACCGAGCATCCCCTACTCAATATCATCGATCGAAAAAGAAGTGCAGATTTTGTCAAAACATTTTTAAAGCATTACGAACACGGAGGATTGTTGCCCATCTGGGAACTGGCAGGAAATGAAACTTTTTGTATGATCGGCAATCATTCAATTCCGGTGATATTAGATGCTTATCAAAAAGGGATTTCTTTTGATACCGAGCGTGCTTTCGAAGCAATGAAATCAGCTGTTAATCGTAACCAATTTGGTTTAGATTCTTATCGTAACAATGGTTTGGTATTGGCTGATGATGAGCATGAATCCGTTTCAAAAACGCTCGAATATGCTTACGACGATTGGTGTGTGGCTCAAATGGCAAAGGCTTTGAACAAAACCAATGATTATTTAGAGTTTAGCAAGCGTGCCCAATATTGGAAGAATGTATATGACGCAAACACGGGTTTTATGCGTGCTCGGGCCAATGGCGGCTGGTGGAAACCATTTGACCCTACCGAAGTGAATAATAATTTCACAGAGGCGAACAGCTGGCAATACAGCTTCTATGTGCCTCATGATGTAAAGGGGCTTATCCAATCGATGGGTGGTTTAAATGGATTTGAAAAGAAATTAGACGAACTGTTTACTACCAGTGCAGGTCTTTCTGGCCGTGGGCAGGTGGACATTACCGGTTTAATTGGTCAGTATGCTCACGGAAACGAACCCAGCCATCATATGGCCTACCTTTATAATTTTACCAATCAGCCTTATAAAACTGCTGCCTATGTACAAAAAATTAGGGCCGAACAGTATCGCAATGCACCCGATGGACTTTCTGGCAATGAAGATTGTGGACAAATGTCGGCATGGTTGGTAATGAGTGCTTTGGGATGGTACCCTCTCAATCCGGCGAGTAATGAGTACCTGATTGGCACACCCTGGTTCAAGAAAAGCACCATCCACCTCGAAAATGGAAAATCATTTGTGATTGAAGCACCTGAATACACCGATGAGGCTATTTATCTGCAAGACATTAAACTGAATAATACTGCGTACCGAAAGTCTTTCATCAGGTTTGAAGACTTTAAGAACGGTGGTGTGTTGAATTTCAAAATGGGAAAAACGCCTGCAGCAAGCTTCATGAATAGCCTGGAAAAACCTTTTTCTGAAGCTGAAACGGAACTAATTGTGAGCAACCCGATTATTGAATCCAATTCCATCAGTTTTGCCGACAAAATGGAGGTAAGCATCATTAAGCCCATGGAAGCAGCCGAAGTTTATTATACAATTGACGAGAGCGAACCATCTTTAAATAGTATTAAATACAGCGGTCCCTTCCAGATCGAAAAAAGCACCACCATCAAAGCAATAGCTTATGCCGGTGGAAAAAGTAGTTTTACTGTAAAAGCTCAGTTTTTTAAGAATCCGGGTGATAAGAAAGTAAATATCAAGTATCCTTTCATGCAATCGTACACCGGTGGAGGTGCGCTAGCTCTTGTAGATGGTATTCGAGGTAAAGACAATTTCAGATTGGGAAATTTTTGGCAAGGTTTCCAACTAACAGATTTCGAAACAGAAATTGATCTGGGCAAACTGAAGGAAGTAAGCAGTATTGCGCTGGGTTGTATGCAGGATACCCGATCATGGATCATTTATCCAACTGAAATTTCGTTTTATGGCTCTACAGACGCAACCAATTTCGAACTATTAGGGACAGTGAAAAACACCATCCCTGCCGACGATTATCAGGTTCAATTAAAAGACTTTGAGTTAAAAACGGATACAACAATTCGTTATATAAAGGTGGTGGCAAAGAACTTTGGAGATCTGCCTCCATGGCATTTAGGTCATGGCGAAGGTGGGAAGGCCATTTTGTTCATTGATGAAGTGATCATTAAATAAAATGTAAGAATATGGTCTAATTTGAATTGTTTGACAATAAAAATCTTTTTTATCAGCATCTTTAGCACGCAAAAAAATACCATACATGTTCAAAGAGATCAAGCGTAAGCGAGTAAGATATTTTAGCATCACCTTGTATTTCCTGGTACTTTTTTTCTGTGCCATGGAATTGAATTTCTTATGGATTTTCGGCTCTTCTCCTACCATCAAAGACATTAAAACACCCAGTTTACAGCTGGTTTCGGAGCTTTATACTGCAGACGGCAAACTCATTGGCAGGTATTTTCGTGAAAACCGCATACCGGTAAATTACAATGAAATTGCACCCAGTGTGGTTGATGCCTTGGTGGCCACCGAGGATATCCGATTTTATGAGCACAGTGGTATAGATATCTTATCACTTGCATCGAGTACGGTATCTACCGCAAAAGGTGATAAACGTGGTGGCAGTACCATTACTCAACAATTGGCAAAAAATCTGTACAGTACCCGCGGTAAAAAATCGCAAGGCTGGATCAAATACATTCCGGTTCTCAGAACCGTAGTTTATAAGTTAAAAGAATGGATCAGCGCCTTGAAGTTGGAAAGCTATCACAGCAAAAATGACATCCTGACCCTATACCTCAATACGGTTCCTTTTGGCAATAATGCCTATGGAATTAAAATTGCCTCGAAAAGATACTTTAGCAAAGAGCCCGGAGCCTTAAAAGTGGATGAAGCTGCCATGCTGATTGGCATGCTCAAAGCTACCAGCACTTACAATCCTTTCAAGAACCCTGATAAATGTTTGGAGAGAAGAAATGTGGTTTTATCACAAATGGTGAAGTATGACTTTCTGGGCGAAAAAGAATTCAAAAAATACGTCAGCAGACCATTACGATTGAAGCCGACCGAGCTGCAAGAGGTGGCCGAAGGCGACTCTTACATAAGAGGCGCTGTAGCCCGCCACCTGGAAGAATGGTGTGAAGAAAACGATTATGATTTGTATGAAGATGGTCTGAAGATCTACACCACCATCGATTCTAAATTACAGCAGTATGCAGAAGAGGCCGTGGCCAGCCAGATGAAAACACTGCAAAGACGTTTTCAAAATGTATGGGGAAATGAAAACCCATGGCGTGACGAAGATGGGAATGAACTGGTTGATTTTCCGGAGAAAGCTGCCCAACGTCTCCCCTATTATGATTTTTTGAGTAAGAAATTCGATCAAAATAAAGATTCCATTGATCATTACCTGAATCTGCCTAAAAAGATGAAAGTTTTTAGCTGGGATGGGGAAAAAGAAGTAGAATTCAGCACAATGGATTCCATCAAATATTATGCAAAAATGCTCAATACCGGTGTAATGACCCTCGATCCATTTAATGGTCACATCAAGGTTTGGGTGGGTGGAATCAACCATAAATACTTCAAATACGACCACGTAGATCAGGCTAAAAGACAAGCCGGATCCACTTTTAAACCTTTTGCCTATTTAGCGGCTTTGCAGCAAGGCATGAATCCTTGTGATAAATACATTGATAAACCGATAAAAATAGTTTACGAAGAGAACGGAAAAACAGAGACCTGGGAGCCTAAAAACGCAGATTTCGAGTTTTCGGGCAGAGAAATGTCACTACGCTGGGCCATGGGTAAATCGGTTAACTCAATTACTGCTCAAATTACTGAAAAAGTGGGTTGGGACAATGTGGTAAAAGCGGCACATCAATGTGGTATTGAAAGTCCTTTAAAGTCCGTTCCTTCGGTTAGTTTAGGTTCAAATGATGTTTCGGTATTTGAGATGGTAAAATCTTACGGGACCTTCCTCAACAAGGGGGTTAAAACTGAACCCATTTTGGTAGAACGTATCGAAGACAATGAAGGTGTAACCATCGCCAAATTTAAGGCGAAACAAGAAAGAGCCATCAGCGAGGAAATTGCCTGGCTGATGCTTTATATGTTTAGAGGAAGTATGGAAGAACCTGGCGGAACCTCGCAGGCGCTCTGGGAATGGGATATTTGGAAAGAGGGCAATCAGATTGGTGGTAAAACAGGCACCTCCTCCGATTATGTAGATGGCTGGTATATGGGTATCAGCAAAGATCTGGTGACCGGAATTTGGGTGGGTTGCGATGAGAGAAGTGTCCACTTCAAAACTTCCGAAACCGGTGAGGGTTCTCGTACCGCCTTGCCTATTTATGGCAAGTTCATGGAAAAGGTACTCAATGATCCAAGCACCGGAATTCGCCCAGGCCGTTTTCCAAAAGCAGGTGTAAAAATTACCCGGTCTTATCAATGCGAATCGCCCAGAATTTTGGCCGACAGTACACAGACCGATAGTTTGCTGATTGACAGCACCCTGAATACACCAGTAGATGGTGAATTACCCAGCGGTGAAAATACAACTGGTACAGGAAACAGCCTTCCTGTTAAAACAAGTACGGAGCCTAATGCGAAGCCCTCTAAAAAAGATCAGCTGAATTAGGCTTAACAAGACAATACCATTTAAAACACATATAATTAGTAAATTTAGTTGATAAAGTATCTTTTCAATTCATTCTCAAAATGATTCGCACCGTGAAACGTCTTACATTATTCATTCTTTTTTTAGTCCTTACCGGACTGATGAGCAACAGTGTTCAGGCTCAATATTTCGGACAAAACAAAGTCCGCTATAAAAAACTCCCATTCAAGGTTTACCAAACACCTCACTTTGAGTTTTACCATTATTTAAATAATGAAAACTTGGTAAAACGCTTCGCAAAAGAGACTGAAACATGGTATAGATTGCATCAACAGGTTTTTAGAGACACTTTTCTGCGCAAAAACCCTTTCATCTTATACAACAACGCACCGGATTTTCAACAAACTACTGCCATTCAAGGAGAAATCGGTGTTGGAACCGGCGGGGTGACCGAAGGATTGAAGAACAGGGTGATAATGCCTATTTCTCAGTTGAATCACCAAACCAGACATGTATTGGGACACGAATTGGTGCATGCCTTTCAATACCATTCACTGATAGAAGGCGATTCTACTACCTTAGAAAATATCGGAAATCTGCCTCTATGGATGGTGGAAGGGATGGCCGAATATCTCTCCATCGGAAAAGTAGATGCATTCACTTCTATGTGGATGAGAGATGCCTATTTGAATAAAGACATTCCCTCATTAAGAGATCTTACCACCAGTAATAAATATTTCCCTTATCGATATGGGCAGGCTTTCTGGTCATATATCGGTTCCACTTATGGCGATACCGTGATTGTGCCATTATTTAAAGAAACAGCCCGATTTGGTTATGAAAGAGCCATTATAAAAACCTTCGGCTTTTCAGAAAGTACACTCTCCAGTCTTTGGAAAACCAGCATTGAGAACGCTTACAAACCATTCCTTAAAGACACTACCCAAACCCCCATCGGCAAACGCATTATAGATGACAAGAATGCTGGTGCAATGAATGTGGCCCCTTCCGTATCGCCTGACGGTAGGTATGTTGCCTTTTTGTCCGAAAAAGAGTTATTCAGTATTGATCTCTTTCTGGCCGATGCACAGACCGGGAAAATCATCCGGAAATTGACTAGTAAAACCAGAAACTCACACATCGACGAATTTAATTTTATCGAGTCGGCCGGGGCTTGGTCGCCCGATAGTAAACGTTTTGCATTCAGTGCATTCGCAGAGGGCAGAAATAAGTTATTTGTGGTAGATACCGAAACGGGCAGAACAGTAGCTACCGAATCGATGGGAGATGTAGAAGAGTTCAGTAACATTACCTGGTCGCCAGATGGCAGCAGTGTTGCTTTTTCTGGTTTAAAAGAAGGACAGAGTGATTTATACCTGTTCGATTTAAAAACTAAAAAACTTGAACAATTAACCAACGACCCTTATTCTGATTATCATCCAAGTTTTGCCAATAATGGCCAACAAATCGTGTTCAGCACTGACCGGACTACCCTCGAGGACAGTGACAAAGGCATCGATATCACTTATAATTTAGCCACTATTGATCTGGTGAGCCTTCGGGTTAGAGACATTCCGGTATTTAATGGCGCCAATAATTTAAATCCACAGTTTTCCGGTAATGATGAATACATCTATTTCCTCTCAAACCGTGATGGATTTAGGAATTTGTACCGTTATCATGTTGATGATCGCACTGTGGAACAGTTAACTGACTATTTCACAGGAATAAGTGGTATTACAGAGTTTGCCCCTGCGCTGAGTGTTTCTAAAACAGATCAGATAGTTTACACCTATTATCGTGCACAGAAATACCAAATTTACAGTGCCCAGGCTTCTGATTTCAAAGGCTGGGAAGTAGATCCAAAGGCTTTGAATTTTGACGCGGCGACCCTCCCTCCTCCTCGTCAGGCTGGAGTAGATGTAATCAATGCCAACCTTAAAAATTTCGAGCGATTTGAGCAGATCAGCGATTATCAAATTGAGCCTGTTCCGTTCCGTTCTAAATTTAAACTCGATTATTTATCAGGTAATGGAATTGGAGCTTCAGTTGGTCGTTTTGGAACCGGTTTGGCCACTGGCATTCAAGGAATATTCTCCGATATTCTGGGTCGAGATCAAATTTATACCGCAGCTGCTGTAAATGGTGAAATTTATGATTTTGGGGGCCAAATTGCTTATGTGAATCAACAAGGAAGGGTCAACTGGGGAGCGGGTGTTTCACACATCCCATACATCACGGCCTATCTTTCTCAAGATTTGATCAATACCAATGGTGGACAGGTTTTCCGCGACAGCTACGATATCATCCGAACTTTTGAAGATAAATTACAATTATTTGGATCTTACCCCTTCTCCAAAACAACCCGTTTTGAAATGGGTGCTTCTGCGGCCACTTATTACTACCGAATTGACCGTTTTAGTCAATATTATGAGATGGTAAACGGCGTACCGGCCTATTTCCTCGGAGCAGATCGTGAGAAAGTTTCGTTGCAGGATGCCAATAATTTCTACAACCAGGCTTATGGCATTAATTTTCAAAACTTTAATATTTATGGTTTTGATGCCGCCTTGGTGGGTGACAATTCTAACTTCGGTATTGTTGCTCCCCTGGAAGGATATCGTTATCGCATCGGATTGAATAAGATGTTTGGTAATTTCGATTTAACGGTAGCCACGGTTGATTTAAGAAAATACGTACGCTTGAATAAAATTACCCTGGCGGGAAGGATATTGAACAGTTCATCTTTTGGCAGTGGCAATAATCAATTTTTTGCGCAGCAATTTGTGGGTAATCCAATTTTCATCAGAGGTTACGAGTACAATTCATTTTATCGAGAAGGAGACATCAGCTCTGCTCCCAGTGAGTTCAACATCGAACAATTGGTAGGTAGTAAAATGGCCATTGCCAATTTTGAGGTGCGCTTGCCTTTTACAGGGCCTAAGAAACTAAGTGCGATTGAATCCAAATTTCTATTTAGTGATTTGAATGCATTTTTCGATATCGGTTTAGCTTTTAACTCGGCATCTGAAGTTCGTTTTGCTCAACAACCACAACAAATTGGTTTATCAGCAAACAATAATCCAATTTATAGCAGGGTGCCTGCCATGAGTGCCGGATTATCGCTCAGGGTGAATGTATTCGGTTATTTTGTAATTGAACCCTATTACGCCATTCCATTCCAGAGAAAAAATATAAGCGGAGGTGTATTTGGGATGACCTTTGCCCCTGGATGGTAAAAAAAAGGGAGCCTGCAATCGCAGACTCCCTTTTTAATTTAAAGTATTAATTGAGCGCTTTAGGCTACCCTGGCCAGGTTAAGCAAATCTGCCTGTAAATGCAATGCTGCTTCTTTATGTAGCGCCGGTGTCAAATCTATCCAATCCAAATTAACCGACCTTACCAAACGTTCTTTCTGCATCTTGGTAAATTGATTAATCAATCGGAACCTCGAATTAGCCATTTGCTCATTATCATATTCTTCGAAATACACCAAACGACTCAATTGCTGTCCCGGATCGAAAAATAAACAAGGCATGGCACTGTAAAAATCCATGGTCTTCATTAAGTCGGTACTCAATCCCACATGTAAATTATTGCGGTTACGGTCGGTGATGATAAAAACGTACTTTTTCATTTGCTTCTTCAGTTAATAACTAAATCAGTTAGCATTTATTTTGTAGATTTATAAATAATTACTAATTTAGTTGGCACAATGTTACTAACAATTTTAGTAAAAACAAAAATATTTTTAAAATGTCTCAAATCTCCAATAACCTCAAATACCTGAGAAAGAAAAAAGGCCTAACACAGCAACAGTTTGCAGATAGCATGGAAATTAAGCGTTCACTGGTTGGTGCATACGAAGAAGACCGTGCAGAGCCTAAATACGAATTGCTAAAAAAATTTGCAGCTTTTTATGAGCTTTCTATGGATGAATTGGTGAACGAAAAGATCAATGACCAATGGAAGCCAAAAACTCGTGGAGATGGCAGCAACATTCGGGTTTTGAGCATTACGGTAGACCAGGATGAACAACAAAGAATTGATTTTGTACCTGTTAAAGCGAGTGCTGGTTATTTAAACGGGTATGCCGACCCTCAGTTCGTTGGCGAATTGCCCAAATTCAATTTACCTTTCTTTAACCAAGGCACCTATCGTGCCTTTGAAATAAAAGGCGATTCTATGCTCCCTCTCCCTACCGGAACCATTGTGATTGGAGAATACGTGGAGAATTGGAATGATGTAAAAGCCGGTGAAACATACGTAATCATTAGTTTGAATGAAGGAGTGGTTTACAAGAGAGCGGGAAACAAATTAAAAGACAATAAAACACTGAAGTTAATATCAGATAACCCGGTTTATGAACCATATACCATCCCGGTAGATGATATACTGGAGATTTGGAAGGCCAAAGCGTTCATCAGCTCCGAATTCCCTCAGCCGAGCCCCGAACCTACACTCGAGTCGCTGACACAGATGATGGCACAAATGCAGAAATCTATCTCTAACTTAAAAAACTAAGTAAAAGTCCCCGATTTTTCGAAGCTCCATTTCTGTATATTTGCGCACCAATTAACATTAATATGAAAAACATTGCAGTGATCGGCTCGGGCACCATGGGAAATGGCATTGCCCACACCTTTGCCCAATTTGGCTATTCTGTAGCTTTAATTGATGTTTCAGAACAAGCTTTAGAACGTGGTTTACAAACCATTGCTAAAAACCTGGACAGACAGGTAAGCAAGGGTGTTCTTTCTGAAGAGGAAAAAGCCAAAACACTGAACAATATCAATAGTTTTACAGATTTAAAATTGGGCGTTTCCAATGCTGATTTAGTGGTGGAAGCTGCAACCGAAAATATCGACCTCAAACTGAAAATTTTCAAAGATCTGGATGAATTTTGCCGCCCCGAAGCAATTTTAGCTTCAAATACTTCTTCTATCTCGATTACTAAAATCGCATCAGTTACCAAAAGAGGTACACAGGTAATTGGCATGCACTTTATGAATCCGGTGCCGGTGATGAAATTAGTGGAAGTGATCCGTGGCTATGCCACCAGCGATGCGGTGACTGCCGAAATCATGAGCTTATCTGAAAAATTAAATAAGGTACCGGTAGAAGTGAATGATTATCCAGGTTTTGTGGCCAACCGAATCTTGATGCCAATGATCAATGAAGCCATTTATACACTTTATGAAGGCGTAGCCGGGGTTCATGAAATTGATACGGTGATGAAATTGGGTATGGCACACCCAATGGGTCCGCTACAACTGGCCGACTTCATTGGTCTGGATGTATGCTTAGCCATTTTAAATGTTCTACATGACGGTTTTGGCAATCCTAAGTATGCTCCCTGTCCTTTATTGGTAAACATGGTAATCGCAGGAGAAAAAGGGGTGAAATCTGGCAGCGGATTCTATACTTACACTTCCGGCAGCAAAGAGCTGATAGTTGCTCCCAAATTTGCCTAGTAATAAAGTTCTAATGCCATTCTGAAGGTATTGCAGTGTGCATCTACAATATCTTTAATTTGCGGGGAATAACCACCTCCCATGCTTACCTGTACTGGAATTTTTCTGCTTTTGCAGCGCTCAAAAACCATGCGGTCTCTTTGTTTACAGGCATTTTTAGAAACAGCGAGCTTACCTAACTTGTCGGTATCTAATATATCCACACCCGATAAATAGAAAACAAAGTCTGGCTCAAAACTTTCAAATAAATAGTCTAAATGCTGGTTTAAAATAGATAAATAGGCTTCGTCGCTGATGCCATCTTCCAAACCGATGTCCAAATCAGATTGTTCTTTGCGAAAAGGAAAGTTCTTCTCTCCATGCATGGAAAAGGTAAAAACATCCGGATGTTTCGCAAAAATCTGAGCAGTTCCATTCCCCTGATGCACATCCAGATCAATCATCAAAATTCGCCGGGCTAATCCTTTTTTCAACACATAATTCGCAGCAATGGCTTGGTCATTCAGCATACAAAAACCTTCTCCCCAATTGCTTCCTGCATGGTGCGTACCACCGGCAACATTAAAAGCAACCCCAAATTGCAGGGCATGGTGAACGCCATCAATCGTACCCTTAGCAATCCTCAGCTCACGCTCTACTAATTGAGCAGATAGCGGAAATCCAATTCTTCTTTCTTCTTGGGCACTGAGGCTTAAACTCTTTAATCGTTGATAATAATCAGCGTCATGAGTCCATAAGACCGTTTCATCATCCAATAAATCAGGGGAAAATAAGTTTTCGGAATGAATCAGCCCTTCATGCAAAAGCTGCTGAGGAATCAATTCATATTTTAACATCGGGAAACGATGCCCCTCCGGAAGTGGATGGGCATAGATTGGATCGAAAGCGATTTTCAAAAATGAACTAATGTAATTGAGGACGTGAACGGATATTTTTTATAAATTGAATGATGGCTGAAACGGCAATTAATATAAAAGCCGTCCAAGCTGCCAAAATCACATCGGCATAAAGTGCTTCATCCATTTGTTGTCTCTTCAGAATAATTCCATACAAAGCCCAAAGGATGACCATCGCAAAAGACACGTTTCTACGGATGTAAACCATGAAAAGACACAATAAAGTAATGATTCCGATCAGGATAATGGCCCAATTAGACGGACTGACACCCCATCCATTCCAAGAAATGGCAACCAAAAAAGCACTGATATTAGCCACGGTGGCTACACAAATCCAGGCAAAATAAATACTGATAGGGAATTGACTGAATGCTTTCCCGAATAGGGCCCTGCGTGGATTGTAAATTTCTAAACGGATATGGATTAGCAGCAAGCTCAAAAGCTGAATCAACATTAGCACCACTGAGATCCATAACATTTCAGACAACCAGGCAAAAACCCAAAGGCTGGTAGCCACATTATTGAGCACAAAAAGCCAAGATATTCTGTTGAGATCCTGATTGACTCTTTGATCAGAATGTTGCGTAAAGGCCTGAACGATGTGATAGATGCAAAAAGCGAATAAAGAGATGTAAATGATTCCCCAAATAGCAAAAGTGACACCAGCAGGAGTAAAAACACTTTCATACTTAGCCGAAACAGTTGCCATGGTATTTTTTAAGCCCAATAAGCCCCACTGACTTAAATTGGAAACCAGAAAGGCCACCAAGAAGGCAATGAAGTTTAAGATCGACAAAGTTCTGATGCGACTGATCATCACTATTTTATTTTAACGATGTTTTACAAATATCAGCAAGTTCTGTTCCGAAACGATAAACATCCTGAAAAGAATTATACAATGGAACCGGACTGATCCTGATCACATTGGGCTCCCTCCAATCTCCTACAATTCTTCGCTTCACCAATTCATCAAATATTTGTTTACCGTTGCGCTTTGCGATGAGCGAAAGTTGACATCCCCTGGCTTTTGGATCTGCAGGTGTAATGATCCGGAATAGTTCTTCTGCCAAATCTTCGTTTACTTTTTGGATCCAGAAAGCTAAATAGGCAGTCAATTGCTCACTTTTTTGCCTCAAGGCAGGCATTCCGCCCGCTGCTTGAAAAATTTCAAGCGAAGCTTTATGTATGGCCAATAAAGCCATCGGACTACAACTCAACAACCAGCCCTCTGCACCATGTTCGGGCACAAAACCTTTCTGCATTTTAAACCGGGTTGACTCCTGGTAACCCCACCAACCAGCAAATCGTTGCATAGCGGGGTCATTGAAATGTTTTTCATGAACGAAAACGCCACTAATTCCACCCGGACTACTGTTCATGTATTTATAAGAGCACCAGCAGGCAAAATCTACGCCCCAATCATGCAAAGACAAAGCAACGTTTCCGGCAGCATGAGCCAAATCGAAACCCACTTTGGCACCAACGGCTTGTCCGGCACGTGTAATTGCTGCTAAATCGAAAAACTGTCCGGTGTAATAATTGATTCCACCAAAAAGTACGAGCGCCAATTCATCAGCATGCTGATTGATCATTGCTAAAATATCCTCAGTTCTGAGGATTTCCTCTCCTTCCCGGGCGTGAATTTCGATAATTGCTTCCGCAGGATCGACTCCGATTGCTCGCAAATGGCTTTCCACTGCATACTGATCGGACGGGAAAGCTCCCCCTTCCATCAAGATTTTATTCCTTTTTCCATTTGGTCGGTAAAAGCTCACCATCATCAGGTGTAAATTAACCGTCAAACTGTTCATCGGAATCACTTCTTGAGGCTTTGCACCCATAATTGGAGCCAATAACTGTTGCAATTCCTTATGATAGGTCATCCAGGGCGTTTCTCCTTCAAACCATCCCTCCACCGCTAAATTTTGCCATTGATCTAATAATTGATCAAGATGCTGGCTTGCGGATTTTGGCTGTAAACCAAGGGAATTACCGCATAAGTAAACAATATCCTGTCCGGCATGCTGAGGGATCAGGAATCGCTCGCGAAATGAGCTGAGTGAATCTGCCGCATCTGCTGCTTGTGCAAAATCAAGAGTAGTGTTAAACTGCATTTTAGATTGCTTATTGACCTATTTTTAATAATTCGATTTCAAAAATTAACACACTGAAAGGTGGTATATCTGCACCTGCACCATTTTCACCATAGGCTAAATCGTACGGAATATAAAACCGATATTTTGAACCTACCGTCATCAATTGAACACCTTCTGTCCAACCCTTGATCACTTGATTGAGCTGAAATTTGGCTAGCTCATTGCGCTCATAGGAACTGTCAAACTGATTGCCATTGATCAAGGTTCCCTTGTAATGGACCGTTACTTGTTCTGTAGCTTTGGGCTGTGGGGCGGTAGTTGCCCTTAAAATTTCGTATTGCAGGCCGGAAGGGGTCACAAAAACGCCTTTTCGTTTTTTATTTTCCTCCAAAAAGCGAATGGCAGCAGCCTTGAGTGGCTCAGTGACCTTCTTTTTCTCTTGCGAAAAATAGCTCATGATGGCCTCCTGACACTGTCTCGTATCTAAAGCCGGGCTGGCGCCACTCAATATCTCTTGCATCGCTTGAACCATGAGCGTGTAGTTGAGTTCTTTGATAGATCTCGACTTCAAGTCCTGAGCAATACTCACCCCCATGGCGTAGCTGGCTGAATCTAATTTGTTTGTGAATCGTGATGCAGGTGCTGCTGTTTTAGTCGTTTGTGCAAAGGTTTTAACTGTGACTGACAGCAAAAAACATATCACTAAGAATGAATATTTTTTCATGTTTTTGTTTTCTATTAAACTGATTTTGTATGAATTAATTGCCTAATGGGAGCAAATGAAGAATTTTTTCAAGGTATTGAGCATCAGCTTCATCAAAATGATTTAGAAACTCACTATCCACGTCCAATACGCCGCATACTTGTCCATTTTTAAAGACAGGAAGCACAATTTCAGATTTAGAAAGTGAACTACATGCGATGTGTCCGGGGAATGCTTCCACATCAGGAACAATGAGCGTGGCGGCTTTTTCCCAGGCCTGACCACAAACACCTTTGCCCTTCTTTATGCGGGTGCAAGCTACCGGACCCTGGAAAGGCCCTAAAACTAGTTCATCATTTTTTACCCAATAAAAACCAACCCAGAAAAAACCAAACTGGGTTTTAAGCGCTGCGCAAACATTGCCCAAATTGGCAATTAGGTCATCCTCCCCTTCCAGTAAAGCTGCAATTTGTGGAAGTAATGACTGGTATTGAGTGATTTTATCGCCTTTAACGATGGTTAAATCTTCTGCCATGGTCTTACAAAAATAAGAAGCTCGCTGGATTACTGGTATTTTATTGGATAATGTGACTTACTTGTGCTATTGTGGAAAGAATTTAGACTGCAGCAAACCATTCTTAGTCTATTTTTGGAGGAATTAATCATGATTGTTTCCCTGAGTTTAATCCGGTACCGTAAACGAGCTGTTCCATTTGCATTTTTAGCGATGGCTATTCATCGTATTCCGCTTTTTTTTAATAAAAAATGTCGGTTTTGGAAACTAATGGGTTGTGGAAAAAATGGAACCTTTGATTTAAATCCGGATTTTCAACAATGGGGTCTACTGGCAGTTTGGGATAATGAAGTTGACTTTCAAGAATTTTATCAATCTTCTTTTGTAGCCCGATGGTGGCGTTTTTTCGGGATGGAGCAATGGAGTGTTTTATGTGAGCCTTTGAGTAGTCATGGATTGTGGAGTGGCCAAAATCCCTTCCAAAACCCCGGAACTGACCAAGATTACCAAGGTCCGGTGGCGGTAATCACTAGGGCGCAAATACGCTTGACTAAATTGAGATCTTTTTGGGCCAATGTGGCCAATGTAGCCGAAATGATGAGCACTGCGCCGGGTTATCTCTATTCTGTGGGTATAGGTGAAGCTCCATTTTATCTACAGGCCACCTTTTCGATATGGGAAAGTCTCGATGAAGTGAAGAATTTCGCCTATAAATCGAGAGAACATGCCGAGGTGATACGTAAAACACGAAAAGAAGATTGGTATAGTGAAGAGCTTTTTGCCCGATTTAAACCCCTCAAAACCATTGGTAGTTTGGGTGGCATCAACCCGCTTGCCAGTTTGAATTTAATCCATCAAGAAAAGTAATATGAGAACGATTGCTGAACTGCCCCATCCTGATTGCAAAATCACCATCTTCTCCATTAATCAGAAGTATTTGATCAAACTGGAGAAAGGTGCTTTTGAACAAACTTACAAACTGAGTGAATTAGATGTTAGCGAGGGAGTAAATGGCGTTTTTAAATTATTAGACGAAGCGTTCCTCAAAAGTGTTGTACAAAGATTTACAGAAATGCGTGATGATTTTAATGCTGCTTATCTGAGAAATGAACCATAACAAATAGTTTAAAACAATGAATTTAATTATCTGTAAAACAAGAACTTATATTTATAAATATTAACATCATAATTGAATTTAATTAAAGGCTATAAGAATTTAGTCAAAACATGTATCACTTTATATAAATATATTTAAACAACTGTTTTACAATTAATTATGAATTAAATAATTGCAATTTTATAGAAACGATTTTTTAACAAACTTCAATTCCTGGCTATTACAAGTCCTCCTCTCTTTTAAATTTTAACGAAACAAAAAAAATCTTATTTTTGAGACATGATGAACAGTATTAAATCCCCCCGATTCTTGGTATTAAGCCTAATGGTACTGGCTGCAGCCGCTACCCGAGCCCTACCCTTATTTATCCCCCACATTTGGAATTTCACGGCGGTAAGTGCGCTTGCCATTTTCGCAGGAGCCCAATTTAAGGATAAGAGAATTGCCTTGTTCATGCCTTTGGCAGCTATGGCTCTTTCCGATCTGTTCATTGGTAATGGGTTTGACGTGGTAGTTTACACCGCATTTATTGCCATGGTGGTATGTGGCATGTTGGTGAGCAAACGTCAAAACCTACCCAACTTGATTTTAAGTGGAATTGCGGGTGCCGTTATCTTTTACCTCATTACCAACTTTGCTTTCTTCTATCCGGTGAGTATGTATCCGCACAATTTTTCGGGCATCATCGCTTCTTATGTGGCGGCACTGCCTTTCCTGAATAATATGCTGGCTGGTAACTTAATTTATGGCACATTACTCTTTGGAAGTTTTTATTTATTGACTCAGCGTTATCCAAGCCTGGCCAAATAAATTTTCAATAATCTTTTATAACAAAAAAGCCTTTCTGGATTCAGAAAGGCTTTTTTATGCTGATTTGTCCTGATTTTATTTGATATCAAATTTCAATCCTGCATTGAAATTAAATCTTTTAGTGGTGTAACCTGAAAAGTCAACATAATCCACATTTAAAATATTTTTAATGTCGGCGAAGAAGATGAGATTCTTTTTAGGTTGATATTGCAGGTAAGCATCCAAGAGATGATAAGCTTCCAAATCAACGGTTTGAGACTGGTTTAAATTAGCATCATAATAACGATCCTGACGGCTACCTACCCATTTGTATATGAATGCCATCGTGAATTTATCATTCAGTTTACCATTCAAATTGATGCCCGAACTGTGCTTAGGCCTGCGGTAAAGGTTATTCAGCTCGCCCATGGAGCCTAATTGGCTGCCGGTTACAAAGGCATAAAATGCATCTACCCTCCATTTAGCGTTCAACTGATAAAAACCCTCCAATTCAAAACCTCTATCTTTTTGGCTAAACTGATTCAGGTATCTGAATTCATTATTTGAATTCATCCCGAAATCAATCACATCCTGAATATTTCTATTAAAATAAGCCAAATTCATACGAAAAACACCAGGAATGAGGTCCATATCGGCACCTAGTTCGAAGGTGCGGGTGCTTTCCGGCTTTAAGTCTAAATTACCAAACGGCGAAAAGAGTTGGTATAAAGAAGGTACTTTATAAGCTGATGAAAGGTTGAAGAAAAGCTTGTAGTTTCCTGCAATTATATAAGAAGGATTGAAAGTATAGGTAAAGTTGGTACCGTAAACATTGTGCTTGTTTACACGTCCGCCCAGTTCTGTTCTAAAACGATCATTAAATTTTAAAAAGAAGGAGGAAAACAAACTGGTAATTCGGCTATCCGCATCCAGGTTACCCCAAGGCGATTCCTGAACGGTACCAGCATGCTTATAGCTAAGGCCAGAAATGAGATCGACAAAGGACGCTAAAGGATAAGAAACGGTAGTTTCGAGGTTGGTGATTTCACCCACATTTTGAGTCAGGTTACCATAAGACACAAATTCGTTATTTACCCTATTTCGACTGAAGTTAAAATCAATTACGGCATCGCCGGCAATATATTTTCCACCCAATCCGAGTAAATAAGACTTTTTCTGGTAGTTATTGTCTAAACCATCTGCAAAAGCCCCATCATCCAGATCAGCACGATTTAAATTGGTTTGCAAGTTCGCATTTAACCTTAGTCGTTGGTTTACTTGACGTTGCAAATTAAAGCTCAAACCTTGCTGACGAAAAGCATCTTTTTCAAATTCGGCGTCCGGATTGGTGGATCTGGCGCTCGAAAAACCATCGCTGTATTGATGAGAAGCATTCAAAGCAATTTTAGTTGCTCCAAGTGCACCGTTTAGCGCAAAGGCCTGACGAGAGGTGCCATAGGAACCTCCGCTCAAGATCAAATTGGATTTCCATTCATCTGTGCCTTTTTTGGTGATGATATTGATTACTCCGGCCACTGCATCAGAACCATAAAGCGTGGAGTTTCCACCCTTCAGAATCTCAATTCGTTCAATTTGGTCGATGGGAATCGCCGAAATATCATATTCTCCAGAAATACTGGAAGCATCATTTACCGCAACACCATCAATTAGAATGAGTGTATTACCTGCTCCAGCGCCCCTTAAATAAACTGCTTTAATATCACCCGGGTTATTCCCATTACCCCCAATGGTTAAACCGGCAATGTTATTAAGCAATTCAGGAAGGGTCCTACCCTGGCTTTGCGCCAGTTGGGTACTGCTGATTACCCGAACGACCTTTCCGGTTTCCGATTGTTTACGTGGCGATCGGCTGGCGGTAACCACCACTTCACTTAATTGATTGATTTTCTCTTGAGAGAAGGCATGTTGAGTAAATGCCAGGTGCGCAAGCCCCAGGCTTGCCCACAGTTTTAGTGTTTTTTTGTTCATGTTGTTGTGAGTTTTGCTCACAGCAAACAGTTTAGAAGGTGTTTAAATGAAATACACAAAATGGTAATTCATCCAAGCTTCAATCCCCGAAAGCTATGAATTTATTGTAATTGGCAGGTCTTCTGACTTACTCCCCGAGGCCCGGTCTTCCCATCCATTAAAGGAAAGTGACTAGAAAAATGGACATCGGTTTTGGAGCTTACAGCTGCGGGACAGTTCCGGAATTGCACCGGATTCCCTTTTCATCCCGTTTTATCGGGAACCAAAAACATTTAAAATTAATTTATTTAACTGGGTTGAGCTTAAAAACTTTTCCACAGCTCCACAGCACCTCCAAATTGCCATTCCAATCAATTTGCTTAAATTTGACAAATCAATGAAAGGCGATCTTAAACTAAGCATACTGGGAGGCGGACAATTGGGCCGTATGCTCATACAGGAAGCCATTAACCTGAATATTTCTTGCCGAGTGCTGGATCCGGATGCCGATGCGCCCTGCAAGGAGCTGGTTCATGAGTTTAAACAAGGTTCGCTGGCTGATTACGATACCGTTTATCAATTCGGGAAAAACGCCACACACCTCACCATCGAAATTGAAAAGGTAAACGTAGATGCACTGGAACGACTGGAAAAAGAAGGAGTTAAAGTTTATCCTCCTTCCAGAGTAATTCGATTGATACAAGATAAAGGCACCCAAAAACAGTTTTTTAAAGAAAACGACATTCCTACTGCTCCATTCGAGCTGATCAACAAAAAAGAAGATCTAATAAATACAACCATTCCTTTCCCATACATTCAAAAACTAAGAAAAGATGGGTACGATGGTAAAGGTGTTTACAAAATTCATTCTGAAAATGATTATAATGGAGCATTTGCTGCTCCAAGTTTGGTAGAAGAATGGGTAAACTTCAAAAAGGAAGTGGCGGTGATGGTAGCAAGAAATGAATCGGGTCAAATTAGAACCTTTCCTTTAGTAGAGATGGATTTCAATCCACATCTCAATTTGGTCGAATTTTTAATCTCTCCATCAGAATTACCCGAAGGCATTTTAAAACAAGCCGATGAATTGGCCATCAAGATAGCTGAAAGCCTACAAATGGTGGGCATTTTGGCAGTAGAGATGTTTTTAACAAAAGACGGCAGGCTCTTGGTAAATGAATTGGCCCCTCGCCCGCATAACAGTGGGCACCACAGCATAGAAGGTAATTACACCTCCCAGTTTGAACAGCACTTAAGAGCTGTTTTTAATTTACCATTAGGCGACACACAATCGCTGCAACATGCAGTTATGGTAAATATTTTAGGAGAAGATGGTTATGAAGGACTTGCCATTTACGAGGGATTGGAACAAGTTTTAAAACTGAGTGGCACCTATGTTCATCTTTATGGAAAAAAATTCACTAAACCCTTCCGCAAGATGGGACATGTGACTATTTTAGATGAAGACAGGGCTTCGGCTATTGAAAAGGCAAGAAAAGTACAGCAATTATTAAAAGTTAAAGCATAAAATGGCAAAAGTAGGCATCATTATGGGCAGCAAATCTGACCTTCCGGTTATGCAGGAGGCAGCAGATATACTCAAAGACTTGGGTGTAGCATTTGAAATCAATGTGGTTTCTGCTCACCGAACCCCAAAACGCATGTTCGAATATGCCGAAAATGCTGCTAAAAGAGGATTGAAGGTGATTATCGCCGGTGCGGGCGGTGCAGCCCACTTGCCGGGCATGGTAGCTTCTATTACTCATTTACCAGTGATTGGTGTACCGGTGAAGTCGAGCAACTCTTTAGATGGCTGGGATTCCATCTTATCCATTTTACAAATGCCTAATGGCATACCCGTGGCCACCGTAGCCCTTAATGCTGCTAAAAATGCCGGTCTGTTGGCTGCGCAAATTTTAGGCACCTCAGATGAAAATATAGCAAGCAGACTCATCTTGTACAAAGAAGAACTCCGCAAAAAGATCGAAGAAAGCGCAAAGGATTTAGATCCGTCCTAATTCCACATGGGGTTTTCAGGAAAATTGGCTAAATGGGCAAAATTGGGGCCTAATGCCAATACAACTTCCTTCCACAATTCACCTACCTCCGTTTCAAAAGGCAGTGAATGCGGGTATTTATTGTTGAGTATCCACGATTTTTGAAGCAGTTCTTCTGCCAATTGTTCAGATTCCCAACCCGCATAACCAACAAAAAACTTTACTTCTTCGGGCTGTATTTGTTGATGATTGACCAATAGTTTTAGCGTTTCAAAATTGCCACCCCAATACACATCTTCAGCTATTGGTGCTCCACTTTGCATCCGATCATGAGCCCTATGGATAAAATGAAGGGTATCTGTTGCCACCGGACCACCAAAATAAACCGGCAATTCCGATTCCCAGCAATCTTGTATGAGATCTTTGAGGTAGAGGTTACTTTTTTGATTTAAAATATAACCTACCGTGCCTTCTTCACCATGTTCGGTAAGCAGCACCACCGAGCGTTTAAAATTAGGATCGGGCATAAATGGCTCAGAAATAAGTAAGCTCCCAGGCTGAATGAATTGATTGATGGCGCTCATAGAAACAGATAATTCATCAAAACTAAATAATCTATGATCAAAATCAACGCCAAAAGCCGGTGCTTTTGTTAAGTTTGTAAAGAGATATGAAAACTGATAAGGCAACACTCGAAAACCTGCGCAAAGATTACCGTGCAGAAAAACTTTCGGAAACAGATGTAAAAAAGAATCCCATTGAGCAATTTGATCATTGGTTTGATGAGGCTTTGAAATCGGGCATTTACGAGCCCAACGCCATGACTTTGGCTACTGCCAGCTCGGATGGAAAACCTTCAGCCAGAATTGTCTTGCTCAAAGGCTTTAACCAGGATGGTTTCGTTTTTTACACCAATTACCTTAGCAGAAAAGGCAAGGAATTAGCTAAAAACCCCGTAGTGGCTCTGGTGTTTTTTTGGCCAGAATTAGAACGACAGGTAAGAATTGAAGGGACTATTGAAAAAGTGAGCAAAGAAACGTCTGAAAAATATTTCCAGTCGCGTCCTAAAGAAAGTCAAATTGGCGCCCTGGCATCTCCACAAAGTCAGGTAATCGAAGATCGCAGCTTACTCGAAAAGAACTGGCAAGCGCTGGAAAAGAAATATGCCGATCAGGAAATTCCTAAACCCTCTTTTTGGGGTGGATACTTGGTTAAGCCGCAAGTAATTGAATTTTGGCAAGGTCGATCGAGCCGATTGCACGACCGGATTGTTTACCGCAAGGCGGACAAGAATAACTGGAAAATCGTAAGATTGGCTCCATAAATAAAAGCCTTTTCGAAAATGATCGAAAAGGCTTTTTTAATTACTATCAGTTGTTTAAACTAATAAACTCTGATCATAAAAACATAATCCTGTATCTTTTTGATCTGCTCTTTACGGGCCAGATTAGAAAGGCTGTTTTTCTTGTTCAAAATCAAATTTCTGTCTAAATCCTTTTCTGGAATCTCGTTGATAGACTGCAACAAATAAGTAGATTTAATTGCAAATGCTGCTCCATCTGTTCGGTCCTGTTTGCCACTAATGATTCCTATCACATTACCACGATTATCTAAGAGCGGTCCGCCACTATTTCCGGGGTTGACCGGAATAGAAACCTGATAAGCAACTGTATCCCCGTCAAAACCGGTATTTGAACTCAGGTAACCTTTGCCATAAACAGGTTCTTCTCTTGGGAAACCAATGGTGAAAACATCTTCCCCTAAATCAGCATTCGATTTTTTAAAAGTATAAGGCAACTTACCAAGGGTTTCGAACTCAGGATCTACAATTTGTAATACTGCGATATCGTGAGCCGGATCGAGGTAAACGGTCTTCACCTTGTAGGTATCTCCCGCCGCATTTTGAATGTAAAGTGAATCGGCTCCTTTTACCACATGGTAATTGGTGGCGATGTAACCATTTGAAGAAAGGGCAAAACCGGTACCGCCAAATTCACCAGGGTTTAAAGGGCCCTTAGCTTTTCCTTTGATGTCTTTAACCAAATCGTTTTGCGAACGCTTGATTTTATTTATTTCGCGACGAAGAGCGCTGTAAGAAGCATTGTTTTCGAAAAGATGTCCGGAAAAGATTAAGGTACTAAATACCGTAACAATAGCGGCAACGGCTGCAATTGCAGCATAACTACGATACGATCTCCACAATCGAACCACTTTGGTGGAAAATGGCATCAATTCATTTTTAAGCGCATTTACATCTATTTGCTCATGAATCAGATTCATGGCATGCTGCAAACGCTGGCGCTCGCCATAGGCTTGCATAAATGCCATCAACTGCTGATGCTCTTTAAGTTCCTGATCAACCGTCGGATCCTCCATGAGCAATTGCTCAAAAGTCTTGCACTCCTCCGGACTCATTTCCCCTCTCAGGTAAGCCTCAATCTGGTTAATCAAATTCAGATTTTTCATGATCCATTATTTTAGGCTTTGAAAAATAGTTTTTTAAGCCTTTGTAAACATTTGTATTTCTGCGTTTTAGCGTTGTCGGCATTGGTATAGCCAAATTGTTCGCAGATGTCTTGCATGGTTTTGTTATGCAAGTAAAATTCTTCAATAATCGTTTTACAAGGTTCTCCGAGCTGGCTTAAGGCTGTTTGCATTAATTGAAATTGGCGATTCTGATGCTCGTATTCTTCTAAATCTGTGGCACTTTCCTCCACATCTTCCGCAACACTCAATTGATGCGTGAATTTACTTTGCTGATTCAACCTTTTGAGCCAAAGTCTTCGGCAAATGGCGTAGATATAAGTTTTGAGCTTACTGTTCAACTCAAAATCTCCAGCTTTAACCTTATTGTAAAGAACGATGATCGATTCCTGAAAAATATCCTTAGCCTCCTCTTCATCACCATTATTACTAATCACCATTTGAAGGATCATAGGAAAATGTGCTTGATAGATTAATTCGAGGCTTTGTTTAGTTCCGTTCCGGATGCCAAGTATAATCTCTTTATCGTCTGGAATTGAACTATTTATCTTATCTTTCACTGTTAATACAATAATTCTTTAATAGTAACCCAATGATAGGAAAATATTTTTTTAATTTTTTTCTGGAATTACGGGTTACCTTTTTAATTTTGCGGTATTAACAACAAATTATTAATAATTATTAATTAACCCTTTACAAAACAACATGAAAAATTTATTCAAATTCGGTTTCTTAGCTTTAGCTATTTCTTTATCAGTTGCTGCTTGTTCTTCTAACAAAACTGAAGAAACTGCTACTGACACTGCTGCTGTTGATACTACTGCTGTAGATACTACTGCTGTTGATACAACTGCTGCTGCTGCTGACACTACTGTTGCTGCTCAGTAATTAAGAAACAAAGCAAAAAGGAAACCGTCTGGAATATCCCGACGGTTTTTTTATGCCTTATATTTAAAAAAGAAGCGGATATCCTTTACAGGAACCCGCTTTCTTTTTACCAATAAACTTATTAAAACTATTTATCTGATGACTTTAACCATTTTTTAATCCTGGAGCTGTTGTTTGCTGAAAGCAGATACATACATGGAACCAGGATAAGGGTAAGGAACGTAGCAAAACTTAATCCGAAAATCATAGTCCAGGATAATGGGCCCCAGAAAGCTACGTTATCTCCACCAAAGTAAATGTGCGGATTAAATTCGCTGAATAAGCGGGCAAAATCTATATTCAAACCCACCGCCAGAGGAATTAAACCCAAAATTGTTGCGGTAGCGGTTAAAAGTACAGGGGTCATCCTTGTACGTCCGGCTTCAATTACCGCCTCTTTCACTGGCATCCCTTGTGAGATCAGCAAATCGGTAAACTCAACTAATAGAATACCATTTCGAACTACAATACCGGCCAGGGCAACAATACCAATACCCGACATCACGATCGACATTTCCATTCTGAATAAGGTAATACCCAAAATCACACCGATGATACTGAATAGGATTTCAATCAGGATGATGATTGGTTTAGAGATGGAATTGAATTGGGTAACTAAAATAATGAGGATCAGCCCCAAGGAGATTAAAAGCGCATTACCCAAAAAGGCAGCCGTCTCTTTTTGTTCTTCCTGCTCTCCTGCCATCCGTATACTTACGCCATCGGGACTGTTAAATTGACTAACTTCTGCTTCTACCGCAGCTACTACTTCGTTGGGGTTATATTCGCCCAATACATTTGAAGAAAGCGTGATGATTCGTTTCTGTTGTTTACGCTTTACGCTGCCATAAGTATTCACAAAATCTATTTCTGCAAATGAAGCCAAAGGTACCTGACGAATCATTCCGCCCATGCCCATGTCACGATAGGTCACCTTCATATTTCGTAAAGCTTCGAGGTTATTGCGCTGATCGGTATTGGTACGGAGATTGATCTCGTAATCCTCATTCAGATCGCGGAATTTGGAAATTTCTTTTCCATAAATGGCTGTACGAAGATCCATCCCAATTTGTCCGCTCGAAATTCCTTCGCGGTTTGCTCTTTCACGATCGATATCAAAGATGATTTCAGGTTTATTGTTTTGGAAATCAGATTTCAACTCCTCCACACCGGCAATTTGCTTGCCCTCCAAAAATTTCTTCAAACTCTCTGAGGTGCGTACCAGTGCGTCCAGGTCATCACCCGTAATCTCAATTGAAATTGGTTTGGATGTGGGCGGACCATTTTGTTCCTGCGCCACGGTAATCTCAGCACCGGCAATTCCTTTTACTGATTGCCTGATCTTATCGAGGTAGGCAGAAGTACTTTCTCCATCACGTTTACCAAATTCAACAAAGGCAACAGTCACCTTTCCACGGTTAGGATAATTACCCTGATCCTCATCTTGCGGATCGGTAACGCCCACCGTTACATTTGAAATAATAGAAGAAACAATCGGATTATCTTTCCCTACGATCTTTGTTACCTTCTCTTCCACTTTTTTTACTACTTCATTGGTATAAGTCTGATCGGTACCAATTGGAAGATTGACATAAACATAAATGAAATTAGGATCGCTGGTTGGGAAAAAGACCACTTTGGGAGGCACAATACCCATTAATAAAATGGAGAAAACGAATAAGCCCACGGTACCCCAAAGCATTTTCTTTGGACGTTCCACTGCCCAGGCCAATAGTTTAACATATTTGTTCTGAAAACGAGGCCAGGTCTGTTGCTGGAATTTGGTAACAGCTCCGGTTAAATAAAAATGGTTAAGCAGATACAATAAGGCCATGAAAACTACAAAGTTTCCAAATCCTATGTTGATGACATAAGCCGGTATGGCTAAAGCACCAAAAATGTAAAGTACTTTTTTGACCTTTTTATCAAAGCTTGGTTTTTCTGGGTGTTCTTCATGTGGCTTCATAAAATCGACCGCAAACACCGGATTGATGATGTAAGCAACCAACAAAGAAGCCAGTAATGTGATAATTAAAGTAATCGGGAGGAAAAACATGAACTCTCCAATTACACCAGGCCAAAATAACAGAGGTACAAATGGTGCAAGTGTGGTAAGCGTTCCTGAAAGTACCGGCAAAAACACTTCCCCAGCAGCCATTTTAGCCGCTTTCACAATGGGCACCTTCCCATTATCAAAAATTCGGTGCGTATTCTCAATTACCACGATGGCATCATCAACTACAATTCCCAATCCTAATAGAAAAGAGAAGAGAACGATCATGTTCATGGTAAAGCTGAAGCCCAGGAAACCACCTAAAGCCGGCATGGCCAAGAAAGCCACAAACATGGACAAAGGCACTGACAGGGCAACGAATAAGGCATTGGTTACCCCCATGAAGAACATCAGGATGAGCGTAACCAAAATGAAGCCGATGATGATGGTATTGATCAAATCATGCAGGGTAACCCTGGTTTGATCTGACTGATCGCCGGTGATGGTAATGTTCAGGTTTTTAGGCAGGGAGCTCTGCTGCATATCTGCTATCAAGGCATTGATCTTATCAGAAGCCTCAATTAGATTTTCCCCACTTCTCTTCTTCACATTTAGCGTAATCACATTTTTGCCGTACAAACGGGCATAACTATCCTGTTCCTTGAAAGCGTCCTTTACCTCCGCTATCTCCTTTAAATAAACGGAAGCACCGGTTGGAGTTTGAACAATTAGATTACCAATCTCTTCCGCACTCTTAAATTCTTTTTTGATGTTCAGGGTTCTGCGCACACCATCCATTTTGACGGTACCGCCCGAAATGGTGAGGTTTTCGTAACCTACCGCGGCTTCAATGTCTCTGAAAGAAATTTGAGCAGCTGCCATTTTATTCAAATCGGCATTGATCTGAATTTCCGGATCGAGCGCACCCACAATGTCCACTCCTGAAATCTCTTTTAATCCTTCAATCTGGTCCTTCAAATCGTCGGCATATTCTTTCAGTTTCTTTAAATCATAATCACCCGAAATATTCACATACATGATGGGCAAATCAGCCAAGTTGATATCCATTACGTTGGGATCCTTAGGCAGATCGTTGGGCAGGTCCTGACGTGCCTTATCTACCGCATCTTTAACCCGCTGCTTGGCATCTTTGATATCTACATCTGTATTGAATTCTGCGGTAATTACCGATACATCCTGATAAGAATTAGAAGTTATTTTTTTGAGCCCGGGAGTTGATTTAAGCTGTTTTTCTAATTGCTTGGTCACCAGATTCTCCATGTTTTCCGGAGAAGTACCCGGATAAATGGTTTGCACAAAAATCTTCGGGATCACCACCTCCGGAAAATTCTCTTTCGGCAAATTTTGGTAAGCCGAATAGCCCATCACCACCAAAATAAAGGTGAGCACATAGATGGCTGTTTTATTATCGATGGCCCAACTGGAGGGTTTAAATTCTTTAAATAGATCTTTCATTTGTTTTGTTGCCAAGATTAAAACTTAACTAAATCTCCTTCATTTAAATCAGACAAACCGGTAGTGATCACTTTATCACCCGCTTTTAATCCACTGAGCACTTCTGCTTTTCCTTCAGAAACTTTACCAGACTGGATACTCACTCTCTTGGCTTTTCCCTGAACGGCCACGTAAACGTAATCTCCGCTCTCAGACTTCTGAATGATATTTACCGGAACTGCGATGGCATTAGCCTTCTTATAATCCACAATTTTTAAAACGGCTACCATATTCTGACGGTAGGTTTTAGCAGCAGGTAATTTAACTTCTACCCCAAAGCTGCGTGAGGTAAGATCGATGGTTTTAGCTGCAAAGCTTAAACGAGTGCTGATGGTATCAGGCACATCGGGCAAAATCACACTTACTTCATCCCCTTGGTTTACCCTGCCGGCGTACGATTCGGCCACCATGGCTTTTACCTTCAAATTTGATGAATTTACTACTCTAACACCCGGCATGCCTGGTATTACAGCCTGTCCAACTTTCAAATCAAATTGATCTACCACGCCGCTAACAGGTGCCTTGATCTTGTAGAGTGCCGCTTGAGATTTCAGTGCAGCCATCCGACGATCTAAAGCCTGTTTCTGTGTTTTGGCATTCAAGTATTGGATTTCGGTCCCAATTTTCTGATCCCATAAATTTTGCTGACGCTGGAAAACGGTATTCGCCAGATCTACTTGCGCTTGCAATTCGGCAATGCCCTGACGTAAAATTTGATCGTCAATTTGAGCCAAAACCTGCCCTTTTGAAACCTGCTGACCCGGTTTAACATAAACCGCAGTAACGATTCCCTGTGCTTCGGGGCTTACCTGTACGTTTTGATCGGCATCTACCTTTCCTTGAATTTGCAGGAAATTGCGGAAGGTTTCTGACTTTAACTCAATCACATTGACCTGCTTAATATTGCTTTCGGCATTTTTAACACCTATTGACATTTCGAGTGCCGTAATTTCACGATCTAATGCCGCTCTTTCTTTCTTCAACTCAGCCAATTTTGCCGATTCATCTCCCGATTTACCGCAGGCTGCCGCGAATAATACTAAACTGATGTAAACTATTTTTTTCATGCTGTGTAAGGTGTTTTGTTTTAATACGTGATTTTTCCTAATGCCCTATCGAGATTTACTTTGTTGATCAGCAAGTCGTACAAGGCATTGATATAATTATTTTGAGACTCTTTTAAGGCTGTTTCGGCTGAGGTGACTTCTAAACTCGAACCTACCCCCTGCTCATACTTAATCTTGGCTACCCGAAGGACTTCTTTCGAGAGTTCCATGTTTCTTTTCTGATTTTCGAGCGATTGGTAACCATTTTGGTAGCTGGTTTTTGCCTGCGCAATTTCGAGGTTGATCCCATTCTTTGCATTAGATAGATCATTAGCTGATTTTTTGACTTCCAATGCAGCACTCTTGATCTTGAAAATACGCTGGCCGCCGCTGATAATGGGTAAGCTAAGTCTCAGACCCACAACCGTGGTTGGGAAACGGGTATCGTACAATTGAGAGAAATTATTATTCTGATAGATGGAAGAAGTGCTTCCAAAAGCCGCAATTGAAGGCAGGAATTCGCTCTTATACCTTTTCAGATTTAATTCATTCAACTTTTTTTGTGTCTGCAATAAGCTGTACTCCACCCGATTACTGTAAGCATTGCTGTCTGGGAGTAAAACCTCGGTATCTATTTGAATATCTGCAATACCATCCGTTAACTTCAAACCGGCGTCAATGGGCATTCCCATTTGAAATTTGAGCAATTTGGTATTCAGGTCTAATAACCTGATCACATTCTGACGTTCCGTTTCCAAATTATTGCTCAGTACTTTAAGTCGATCCAGATCGATTTTCTCCACAAAACCATTTTTAAAATAGGCCTCTGTATCATTTAATGATTTTTTAAGTCGAAGTAGATTGGCATCCAGTAAGTTCAATTGTTCATTGCTCACTAGCACTGAATAATAGGCCTTGGTAACGGCCACCGCCGTTTCAATTTTGGTCCGCTTGCTATTCCTGATGGATAACTCTTTATAAGTTTTGGAGGCTTGTAGTCCCACCAAATAAGAACCATCAAAAAGCAATTGAGATGCTTCTAAATTCAATGCCGATTGATATTTAACACCAAATTGCACCGGTATAAAAGTACCTGCGGGCTCACCAAAAAACTCACCCGGAATTAAACTGACCGGGACTTTAACAAAATCCTGAAAACTAAAATTAGTGCTTACTTGTGGCAAGCCAATACCAGTAGTTTCGTTTACCTTGTTTTTCGCGATCTGCACATCAATATCTGCATTCAAAACCGCAGCTTGGTGTTTCAGAGCAAATTCAATGGCATGCTGTAAACTAAATTGATACGTTTCAGCTTGCTGGGCTTTGAGCGTAAGCATGCTGAAACTGAATAAAATAAGGAAGATGGATGGTTTATATTTCATGTATTTCTGTTAATTCAATGATTTTCTTCGTAATATTTGATTAATTCAAAACCCTTAAGATTGGCAATCCCATAAACAAAGTGTAGGGTGAGTTCCTTCGCTACTTGCGACATGCTGAATTGCTGAACTGGAAAAATTTGTTGATTAAACGACATTTCAATTTGTTCAATTCGCATGCGACTGACAATTTCAATATCAATTTCGGGGCGGTAATAACCCTCTGCGATGCCACGTTTTAAATTTTTCTTAAACTTCTCTAGCAAAACATTCTCCCTGAAATCCTTGAAATAAGCCCAGGCCTCGGGATAAAATTTTTGGAGATCGTAAAACATGGTAGGATTCGTTCTTGAAAGCATCTCCACCAAATTGGTAATGGCGAAAAAAACTTCATGAACGGCATTGTCAGCACGATCGCAACATTCGTCGATAATGCAGGCATGGGTCTCCATTTTATGCCGCATCAACTTTAACAACAAATCGTTCTTATCCTCAAAATGCTGATAGATGGTTTTTTTAGACATGCCCATATGCTTGGCAATATCATCCATCGTAACACTCTTAATGCCGTATTGGCTAAAAAGTAAGTCAGACTGCTGAAGTATAAATGCTTGGGGTTCCAATTTAATTGTAATCAGGCGACAAAACTATGGAAACTTTTTTCAGTTCCAAAGTTTCCATCAATATTTTATGTCATTATTTTGTTAATAATTTGTTTGTGAACATGAATTTATTTTACAAAAAGATAATTATAAATTAAATTAATTTCAAAAATTACACTAAATAATTAAAGCAAAAAGGAGTAAATTTGCAATAAACCTGAATTTCATGAGTTTAACTACTCTTACTGCTATTTCTCCTGTAGACGGTCGTTACCAACAACAAACAGCATCTCTTTCTGCTTATTTCTCGGAGGCTGCTTTAATTAAATACCGGGTACTGGTGGAGATTGAATATTTCATAGCGCTGGTTGAATTACCCCTGCCAACTTTGCAAAATTTCCCGGCGAGTGGGTTTGTTGAACTCAGAAAAATTTATGCTGATTTTGGTGAAAAAGAGGCATTAGCAGTTAAGGAGATTGAGAAAACCACCAACCATGACGTAAAAGCTGTAGAATACTTCATTAAAAATAAGTTTGATGCTTTAGGTTTTGGTAATTATAAAGAATTCATCCATTTCGGATTGACTTCACAAGACATTAACAATACCGCCATTCCACTTTCTTTTAAAGAAGCCTTAGCCGATGTTTATGTACCGGCCATGGATGAATTGCTTCGTAAGATACAAGCCCTCGCCAAAGAATGGGAAGGAGTTCCGATGTTGGCACGTACGCATGGACAGGCAGCCTCACCTACTCGCTTGGGTAAAGAAATTTTGGTATTTAAAGAACGTTTGGAGAAACAGCTCGTTGCATTGCGAAATATTCCGAATGCAGCAAAATTTGGAGGGGCTACGGGCAATTTTAATGCTCATTATGTAGCCTATTCAGGTATCAATTGGGTAGATTTTGCGAATCGCTTTTTGAAAGACAAATTAGGTTTAGAAAGATCTCAGCACACTACTCAGATTGAGCATTACGATCAATTTGCAGCCCAATGCGATGCACTTAAACGCATCAACAACATTCTGATTGATATGGACCGCGATTTCTGGTCTTATATCTCTATGAATTACTTTAAACAGCAAATTAAAGCTGGCGAAGTAGGTTCATCGGCTATGCCGCATAAAGTAAATCCGATAGATTTCGAAAATTCTGAGGGTAATTTAGGATTGGCCAATGCCATTTTTGAACACCTGGCGGCCAAGCTGCCTATTTCACGCTTACAGCGAGATCTAACAGATTCGACCGTTTTGAGGAATATCGGCGTACCGATGGCACACACCTTAATCGCTATTAAATCTACCTTAAAGGGATTAAACAAACTGCTATTAAATATAGATGCCATACAGGCAGACTTGGAAAACAATTGGGCAGTGGTGGCAGAAGCAATCCAAACCATCTTACGCAGGGAAGCTTACCCCAATCCTTACGAGGCACTCAAAGAACTCACCCGAACCAATGAACAGGTGAACGCAGCAACAATAGCCAATTTCGTAGCTACTTTAAATATTCCTGAATCGGTTAAGGAAGAAATCAAAAAGATCAGGCCTGATAACTATACCGGGGTTTAGTCGGCAGTCACTTTTAGGTCATAAATTTTTTGGCGAGTCTTTTGAAATTTAAAAAGGCTAATTTTGTATTTCAGTTTAAATTATGAGCAATTCTACCATCAACGTATTTACCGAAAGTACTCCCAATCCGGCTACCATGAAGTTCTTAGTGAACAAATTATTGGTGAACGGAAGTATTGATTTCCCGAGCAAAGAAAGTGCAGAAAGCTCTGCTTTTGCCAAAGAATTATTCAAATTCAATTTTGTAAAGGGTGTATTTTTTGCCAGTAATTTTGTTACCATCACCAAAAGTGAAGACAGCAATTGGGAAGATATCGAATCCATTCTGAAAGAATTCGTTAAAGGTGCAGTAGAAAGCGAATTGAAAATTCAAGATCAGCAGCAGGAGGAGGTAAACTTCGAGGGCACTGAGGTTGAGAAGAAAATTCAGCAAGTACTTTACGATTATGTTCGTCCGGCTGTAGAACAAGATGGCGGTGCCATTGCTTACCGTTCGTTCAATGAAGGTGTGGTTACCGTTGAATTACGAGGTGCTTGTAGCGGATGTCCATCTTCCACCATCACGCTCAAAGCGGGCATCGAAAACCTATTAAAACGAATGGTTCCTGAAGTAACCGAAGTAGTTTCAGAGGCCTTATAAAGTCTATAATTACTCTACTTTAATACTGTCTCTCGTAGCTTTAGCCCAATCCGTCAATAGTTTACGCTCGGCGGCGGTCAACCTGGCTTCAGCATGAATAAAAGTGTAGGAATTGAGTGGCATCTCGTGAATTTCTACCTGTTCTGCTACTTCTTCCAGTTTATGACGGGCTTTTTTAGGTTTATAAGAAGCAAATTCTGAGAAATTTAATTCCCCTTTTCCTTCCTCAATGTGATGATCGATCCACCAGGCAAGAGGTTGAACATTTGCATACCATGGATAATTGGTATTGTTGGAGTGACAGTCGAAACAAGCCTTCTTTACAATCGCCTTAACCTCATCAGATGCCGGATGATGTTCAAAAATTGCATCCTTCTCTGCAGCAATTGATTGGTTCTTTTCAGGTTGAATGAACTGGATAGCCAGGAGCGTTAGTCCGAGCGTGAGGGATATTTTAGTGCTTAGTTTCATTTGTGTTTGACTTGAAGTGTTTAGCAATAATATGAAGCATTTCTTTAGAAATCAAACTATTTGTGGCAACTAGTTCTCTTTTTTGGATAAAATCGGCACCGCCGGAAAAGTCAAAAAGTTCCCCTCCAGCTTCTTTCACAATGAGTGCTCCTGCTGCCACATCCCAGGCATTGAGGTTATATTCGAAATAACCATCAAATCGGCCACAGGCAACATAAGCCAAATCAACCGCAGCTGATCCGATACGGCGTAAACCATGACAATTTTCCATCATTTCCTGGAAAACTTTCAGATAAGGTTCTTTCTTTTCGAAATCGTAATACGGGAAGCCGGTGGCAAGAAGGGTATTGGCAAGTTGAGGCGCTTTTGAGACATGGATTTGACGATCATTTAGCCAAGCAGATCCGCCTTTCCAGGCATAAAAACACTCATCTCGATTGATTTCATAAACCACGCCCAGTACTAATTCCTGATCTTGTTGCAGCGCAATACTCACAGAGTACGTTGGAATACCGTGAATAAAATTGGTGGTCCCGTCCAGCGGATCGATGATCCATTGAAAAACCTCCCCTACCGATTCCCGAGTCTTCTCTTCGGTCAGGAAGCCGGCTTCGGGCAGAAGGCTTGATAAAGCATGCACCAATTGCTCTTCGGCAGATTTATCAACATAAGAAACCAGATCGTTAAAACCCTTGTATTCAATTTGATCGGGCTGGAATTTTCGACTTTCTTCTCGAATAAAGCCGCCCACTTTCTTCGCAATTTCAACCGTTTGAACGCATAGTTCAGCTAAATCCATATCAAGCAGCAGGGGTATTTTTTGAACGATTCACAGACCAAATTGCTCCTGCCATTCCGATGAGGATTAATACTGTAGCGATCAATTCAGCTTGTGTAAAACTCAGGCCGGCAACATGGTATTCTGAATTCACCCTGATCTGCTCAATGGCAAAACGCTCCATGCCGTTCAGAATGAGATAAATGGAGAACATTAATCCTGGAATATTGAACGATTTACGGATAGACCAAAGGAAAATAAAAATAGCGGAAGCCATTAGTACCTCATAAAAAGCAGTCGGATAAACCGGTAAGGGTAATTCCATACAGAAGTTCCCGATACAATCTTTGATGGGCACTCCTTCATTTAAAACATTATGAGGGTACTTGGTTGCCCAAACCCAATCGGGTGCCCAGCTCAACCAGGATGGTTTTGGCGCTAAATTATTGATACCCCAGTCGCCATCGCCAGAAAGGTGACAGCCGATACGGCCAATTGCATAAGCAAGCATCATTCCCGGACCGCCCACATCAAGCATATGCAGAGGTTTAATGCCATTTTTATTTGCGATATATAATACACCGGCACCTCCACAAATCAATCCGCCATAAAATGTCAAACCACTGAAAGAGAGCAATCCATCAATCGGATCTTTCATAAAATCACTGAAATACTCCAGGTTATGGAAAATTTTAGCCCCTAAAAATCCGGTGAGCGCAGCCCATACTAAAATGGTACCCATGTGCTCATGTGGCCTTATCGACTGAGAAATAATTTTTGGTTTTGGCAGCTCATTTTTCTTCGCTTCGGCATAAACCCAATAAGCAAAAAGAGCAGCCATGATCAATCCACCCAATAAACTACCTTTGGTCGACAAAAGGAAAGATTGTGGATTGGCAGTAAAAGCGCTGTAATTCAATACGGCATCAAGCAATTTATATCCTATCAGGAAACCAAAAATGGTATTTAAACCAATTTCTGAGATGCTGGCAGGTTCACCTACTTTAATGTTTTTGGTTACAGGTTTAACCAGTCCGAGCGCTTCTTTACGTTTCACCTCTTCGCTAAAGGCCCAATAGCCTGCGGCGAAAGCCAAAGCCACAAAGAAGCCAAAAGTTTGTATAGGTAGTGGAATATGTACACCCGTGAGGTATTCAATCAGATAAGTTATAGTAGGAAACATACTTAAATATAGGTATTAGATTTGAAATGCGACAGCTTAATGTACCAGCACTTCCTGTTTTTCAATGATCTCTACATCGCCATCGGCAGCGATGTTCACTAATTCCACTGCTTTTAACTCATTGATCAAAATGGGGTCATAAGGTGCCTTCACTTTTACATAATTACGAGTAAAACCATGCATGTAACCGCTTTTCTGATCAGCCTCAAACAACACTTCGGCAGTTTTTCCTAACTGCGATTCGTAAAAAGATCGGCGTTTCTTATCGGATAATATATGAAGCATCTTGCTACGATCGGCCCTTTGTGCACCAGGAACGGAACCAGGCATTTCGGCAGCCGGTGTATTTTCTCTTTCTGAATAGGTGAAAACGTGTAAGTAAGAGATCTCCAGATCGTTTAAAAATTGATAGGTATCAAGAAAATCTTCGCGGGTCTCTCCAGGGAAACCAACAATCACATCGACCCCAATACAACAATCAGGCATCAAAGATTTAATCTTACTAACCCGCTCGGCATACAATTCTCGACGGTAACGTCGGCGCATTAAGCCTAAGATTTTATTAGATCCAGATTGGAGCGGAATGTGAAAATGTGGCACAAATCGTTTGGAACTTGCTACAAACTCAATGATATCATCACTCAATAAATTTGGTTCAATGGAAGAAATACGAATTCTATCAATGCCTTCTACCTCATCCAAAGCCTTCACCAAATCAAAAAAGCGATCCTCACGCTGTCCGTTTCTGATTCCGAAATCACCCAAATTAACTCCGGTTAAAACAATCTCTTTCACTCCGCTGACAGCAATTTCTTCTGCTTGTTTGATGACCTCAGTGATGGTATTACTCCGACTGGAGCCTCTCGCCAAAGGAATGGTACAAAAAGTACAAGAATAATCGCATCCATCCTGAACTTTCAAAAAAGTTCGGGTGCGGTCGCCAAAAGAATAGGAACCAATAAAACTTTGGGTTTCCTCAATCGGACTGTTATAAATTTCGGCCTTCGATTTTTTAGTCAGGTCGGAAATGTGTTCAACCAGCTGGAACTTTTCAGCCGCTCCCAAAACCACATCTACTCCGGGAATTTCGGCGATTTCTTGTGGTTTTAATTGTGCATAACATCCTACGATCGCAATGTAGGCTCCCGGTGAATGTTTTAAGGCCTCTTTGACAACTTTTCTACACTTTTTATCGGCATGATCGGTTACCGAGCAGGTATTGATCACGTATACATCGGCTTGATCAGTAAAATTAACGGTTTCAAAACCCGCATTTTCAAATTGACGGCCTATAGTAGATGTTTCTGAATAATTCAGCTTACATCCAAGTGTATAAAATGCGACCTTTTTGTTCATAGAGAGGTCAAAAATACGTAAATAATGTTTTATTGTTCGCCCCAGCGATAGGATTGATGATCGAAACCAGCTAGATCAATCACCCGGTTCACTACCGTAGCTGCTATTTCCTCCAAAGTGTTGGGCAAACTATAAAAAGATGGAGTAGCAGGGCAAATGATACCTCCTGCTTCCGTAATGGTTTTCATATTATTGATATGAATGAGATTGTAGGGCGTGTCTCTGACCACTAAAATGAGCTTTCTACGCTCTTTCAAAATTACATCTGCCGCACGTGTGCAAAGGTCATTAGACAGGCCACTGGCAATACGCCCCATGGTTCCCATGGAGCAGGGACAAACGATCAAGGTGTCATATTGTGCGGATCCCGATGCAAAAGGCGCCATGAAATCATGGCTGTGATAAAAATCGAAACCGTAATCCTGATAGGATTGGTTACCCAACTCTTGCTCCCAAATCATTTTGGCATTATCAGAAAAGATAACACCCACCTTTTCAATCTGGCCTTGTAATTTCTGTAACTGATCAAATAAAACCTTGGCGTAGATGGCACCGCTGGCACCACTTACAGAAACAACAATTTTCCGTTTTTTCATATGACTACAAAGGTAGGGATGTTGAAAAGATTTATTGTAAGCAGAATATCAAGAAAAAAGGGCCGAATAACTTGTATTCGACCCTACATCTACCTATGAAAAACATGCCCTTTAGAGGGGCAGAACAAATATAGCTAATTAAAAAATTGACTTCCAAATTTTTGCAGGAAAAAATGTGTTATGACTTTTTATTTTAAAATACTGATAATCAAATACTTGAAAATAAATATGGTGTTATAGTTACAATAAGTCAGTTTTTTACAACAAAAATTCCGGTATCACAATTTTGATCGAACTCAACTGGTTTTCTCTCCACACTATCTTTATAAAAAAGGGACTTTAAAAGCATTTGACCATCCGTGCCTTGAAATCCTTCGTTTGTCGGGTGCAGGATACCATTGGTCGGAATTAAGTTGAATTTTTCACGATGGATTTACAGATTGCTGCTGAATTGTAAAACGATTCTGATCTGATCAATGCGTTACACCTATTCGCCGACACCCAATTGTAAATGGTTTTACAAGTTGGATTTAGAAACCAATCCGGCTCAAATTATGCTCTATCAATTTGTTGGAGCAAAATTTGAAGCTCATTGCTTATCAGTGAATAATACTGAAGAAATAATGGAGATTTTGGAAAAAATTTACCCAATTGCTCCTCTAAGAGAAGCGATTTTAAATATTGTCTTCCAACCTTATTATGCCGATCATGAATTCGAAAGGGTGCTGGAAAAATTATGCAATCTGAGGGATGAACTTAAATTGAAAAATTTGTAACCAGTTCTGTACTTATTCCGTATAAGTACACATGAAAAAGAAAATTTATCTGGTTGAAGAGGGTATAGAAGTGATGGGAGATTTACAAATGCGCACCATCAGGGCATTTTTATGTAAGCAGACCGCTAAAAAATTCGCTCAATACAAGAACCAAAAACTGCTTCAGAAAAAAAGAAGGGTTCAACATCTTGACCCCAGTCAATTAAATTTGATAGGTTCAAAAACACACCAGCAGCTGGTGGAAAAATTTCAAAAGATTTTATGTGTTAACGAATATTACTTGAAAGAGGTAGATCTTCATTAAATAAAAAAACCGCTCCTAATTTAGGAACGGTTTCGGGTGGATGATGGGGCTCGAACCCACGACCCCTAGAACCACAATCTAGTGCTCTAACCAACTGAGCTACAACCACCGTGTTTGAGGCTCCAAAAATAGACATTCCGACTCATTTTACAAATTTTTTCATCAAACAAAATGTAATAAAGAACAATTCCTTATCATTGTTTAAGTTAATTAAGCATGATAGAACTTTTTACAGATGGTGCTTCGAGCGGCAATCCGGGTCCTGGCGGATTTGGTGTCATTTTACGATCTGGAAGTCATTATAAAGAATTAAGTGCCGGTTACCGTAAAACCACCAATAACCGAATGGAACTGTTAGCGGTAATTGCTGGTCTGGAAGCCATCAAAAAGCCAAATCAAGCGATCACGATTTATTCCGACTCCAAATATGTAATTGATGCCATTGAAAAAAAATGGGTATTCGGCTGGGTGCAGAAAGGATTTGCTGGCAAGAAAAATAAAGATCTCTGGCTCCGATTGCTTCCCCTACTCAAAATTCATCGGGTCACTTTTGTTTGGGTGAAAGGCCATAATGGCCACCCCGAAAATGAACGTTGTGATGAACTGGCGGTAGCCGCCAGCAAGCAAAAAGAGCTTTTGATTGATCAAATATTTGAAGCTTCCAGTGAAGAAACCAAGAAATTACTTTGAGTAAAATCAGCCGACTTTTAACTTATCAGTTTCCACCGAAGAAAATTCCCGCATCATTTCTTCAGCCTTCAGTACCATGTTTTCTGAACCAATAAAAACCGCCGAACGTTGGTGCAAAGAATTCACCTCCATATCTAAAATGCGCTCAAACCCATTGGAAGCCCGTCCGCCAGCTTGTTCAATAATAAAAGCCATAGGGTTGCACTCATACACCAAACGGATTTTACCATTAGGTGCTCCAGAGGTAGTAGGATAAATAAAAATACCCCCTTTAATGATACTGCGGTGGATATCGGCCACCATTGAGCCAATGTATCGTGAGGTATAGGGTCTGGAACTAGCCTTATCTTCTACTTGGCAAAACTTGATGTATTTTTTTACACCATCCGGAAAATGAACATAATTGCCCTCATTAATGGAATAAATAGTGCCTTCTTTTGGAATTTTCATATCCGGATGAGATAAACAGAATTCACCTATCGATGGATCTAAGGTAAATCCGTTAACGCCTTTTCCGGTAGTATACACCATCATGGTAGAGGAGCCATAAATTACATAACCTGCTGCAACCTGATCCACTCCTTTTTGCAATACATCTGATAATTGGGCGGGACCTTCGGATGATTTACGACGATAAATAGAAAATATTGTTCCAACGGCCACATTACAATCAATGTTGGAAGAGCCGTCTAAAGGATCGATTGCCACAATGTACTTGGCATTTTTCGAAACTGCAGAATCAATTCTTACAATCTCATCGTTTTCTTCTGAAGCCACAATACAACATTCACCACCACTCGACAGGGCGGCAATGAATTGCTCATTGGCATAAACATCTAATTTTTTTTGGCTTTCTCCCTGTACATTCGTCATTCCGTAATCTCCGAGAATATCTACCAAACCGGCTTTATTTACTTCACGGTTCACAATTTTGGCGGCAATACCAATATCACGGAGCAGACGGGAGAGTTCTCCTTTGGCAAAAGGAAAATCATTTTGTTTTTCAATAATAAACTGACCAAGGGTCATTACGCGTTTCATAGGCTTAGTGTATTTTTTACATTATCTCATCCCCATCTCAATCGCTTCTAAGTTATGAATTTTTTTATCAGAAATGCTAAATCTGATCATCGTACGCATTTTATGCCAGCCATGTTTACCGGCAGCTCCGGGATTTAAGTGTAAAAGTTTGAATTGATGATCAGGGATTACTTTCAAGATATGCGAATGCCCACAAATGAACAGATCGGGCCGACTGCTTTTCAAATTTTCTTTAATTTTTGCGGGATACCTACCTGGATACCCACCTATATGGGTCATCCAGACTTTCATGCCTTCACATTCAAAAAACTGATTTTCCGGATGTACCTTTCTAATATCTTGTCCATCTATGTTTCCATAAACACCTATCAATGGTTTAAATGCAGCCAAACGGTCTGAAAGTTCAAGAGTTCCGAAATCACCGGCATGCCAGATTTCATCGCACTCGGCAAAATATTGAAAAACGGCCTCGTCCAAGTAACCATGCGTATCAGAAAGCAAGCCTATTCGTTTCACGACTAAAAGATAGTCAAAAAGTTTTGCAGCAGGGTTCGATATGCGGTATGATAAACCTTTTCTGCTTCATAAATACTTAGATTGGAATATTGAATCTCCTGGGGCTTAAAACCCAGACTTAACAACTGCCTGTGTGGTGCAGCATCAGAGAATGAATGGACATTTGTTATTACCAAAGGATAAAGGCCCACATTTTCAGCTAATTTAACCAGCAAACCAGCGGTTTCCAATGGCAAAATCACGCAAAACCGCCCTTCGGGTTTCAAATGTCGGGCTACCATTGCACACAAGTCCTCAAAAAAGGAAATATCGGCATGGCGGGCGGTTTCTTTGGCTTTATTCTCCGACTTCAGAGAATCAACAAAGAAAGGTGGATTAGAAACGATCAGATCTAAACGCTTATCTGGGTAAACCATAAAATAATGTTCAACCGCCAAAGGGATGCACTTCATTCGATTGGCAAAGGGGCTTGCCTCAAAATTAACAGCCGCCGTGGTAGCGGCCAGCTTGTCGATCTCTACCGCATCAATTTCTGCTTCCGGAAAGCGCTGGGCAAGCATTAGGGCAATCACCCCCGTACCGGTGCCAATGTCTAAAATAGTAGTGGCACGACTATCAGTCGTGCCACCTGCCGCCCAGGCACCCAGCAAAACGCCATCGGTATTAACCTTCATGGCGCAATGGCTTTGATCAATTTCAAATTGTTTAAAACGAAAGAATTGATGAGTCAAAACAGAGGCTTTAAAAGCCTCAAATTTAAGCTATTCAGGGCTTAAATAAATAAGCTTTTGCGTTATTGCCAAAAATCAAGGTTTTAATCCCTACCAATTCAGACCAACCAAAATCTGCCGAAGGAGAATCAACCATTGGCATCGCCGGATCGTCTATATCGTAATAAATAAGAGATAAAACCAAGGTAAAATTAGTTTTAGTCAGCAATGCGGTGCCTGCTGCATTGTAAACAACTAAATTAACAATGAGATCGCTGTTAGCTTTCACTTCTAAAACTTCCAATTTACCATAATTAACATCTGAAGTTTTAAAGAAAATGATCGAACCAGGTTTGAAGTTAGTAACACCTTGAGCATCAAAAGGTACCGCATCTTTGGTAAGATTTGCCTCCTCAGCCAAGATATCTGCTCGTGTGTAATCCGCAAATTTTTTCATCGGTGCAGGATCGTCACCTTTACAAGATGCGAAAAAGAATGTGCTCAGACAGAGCATGATTGTTGTTAAATGTTTCATATTGTTTTCGATTTACCAACTATAACGCAGGCATCGAAACAATTAGTATGAAACAATAAAGAAATTGAGATTACTCCCCAAGGATGCCATGCAGCACGTTATCGAAAACCGATTGAGCCTCCGTAACTGTGCCGAAAGATAACTCATCTACTAATAAGGCTCCCGCAGTAACACTCCCGAGCAGGCTGAATTCCGTCTCGCAAGTAGCCATTAGTTCCACAAAAGCTTCTTGCTGTTGAGGTTTTACTGAAACCACTACTCTTCCTTGCGCTTCCCCAAAAAGGAAAGCGTCTTTACGAATACCATCCTCGGTTAATACCTCAAAACCTAATTGATTTGGCATGGCCGATTCGAGCAAAGCAATATACAAACCACCGTCGGCCACATCGTGTGCAGAAGCAATCAGATTTTCTTTAATTAATTGCTTGATCACCTGGTGCATGCCATATTCCTTTTCTAGATCGAAATATGGCGCTGGTGAAGCGGATATATGATGATAAGAAGCCAAGTATTGAGAAGAAGCAATGTCATTCACACTTTCACCAATCAGGTAAATTAAATCACCTGCTGCTTTAAAGTCGGCGGTCATCAAGGTATTTTTATCGTCCAATACACCCAACATACCAATGGTTGGCGTAGGAAATACCGGACCTTCATCGGAAGACTGGTTATAAAAACTCACGTTTCCGCCAGTTACCGGCGTTTGAAACTTGGTGCAAGCTTCCGACATTCCTTTAATGGCACCCACAAACTGCCAGTAAACTTCAGGCACGTAAGGATTACCGAAATTCAGACAATTGGTAATGGCCACAGGCTCGCCGCCAGCACAGGTAATGTTCCGGGCGGCTTCAGCTACCGCAATGGCACAACCTTTTTGCGGATCGGCGTAAACGTAACGTGAATTACAATCTACCGTTAGCGCAATGGCTTTATTTGTTCCCTTAACTGCTACCACCGCTGCATCACTCGGGCGATTGGTGGTCATGTTAGCGGTTCCCACCATCGAATCGTATTGGTTGGTTACCCAACGCTTAGAGGCAATATTGGGATGCGAAATCAAATGATCAGCCACCGCTTTCAAATCTTTTGGCTCGGCCACCTGGTCGATGCGGAATTTTTGATTTTCCTGATAATAGGCTGGCTCGCGGTATTCGCGGTGATACACGGGTGCACCTCCGCCCAACACCAGGTCTTCAGCAGGCACATCGGCCACCAGTTCGCCATGCATGTAATAATGTAGTCGTTTGGTATCGGTTACTTCTCCAATAATGGCACAGTTCAGATCCCATTTCTCAAAAACAGCTTCTACTTCTTTCTCACGACCCTTCTCTACCACAATTAACATCCGCTCCTGAGATTCAGACAAGAGAATCTCAAATGGTTTCATATTTTCCTGGCGCATAGGCACTTTATCCAAGTCGATGCGCATGCCATGTTCGCCCTTGGCCGACATTTCTGAATTGGAACAGATGATACCCGCCGCACCCATATCCTGCATACCCACCACTGCTCCGGTTTTGATCACTTCGAGGGTAGCCTCCAACAATAATTTTTCCTGGAAAGGATCACCCACCTGAACGGCAGGCAGATCGTTCACCGAATCTTCGGTGATATCTTTTGAAGCAAAGGCTGCTCCATGGATACCGTCCTTACCGGTAGCTGAACCCACAATGTAAACCGGGTTACCTACTCCATATGAAGTTGCAGAAACGGTTTCTCCTACCTTCACGATACCTGCCGACATGGCATTCACCAGCGGATTTACATTGTAGCATTCGTCAAAAAACAATTCTCCACCCACCGTTGGTATTCCAAAAGCATTGCCATAGTCGCCAATACCTTTCACTACTCCTTTTAATAACCATTGATTTCGTGGCTGATGGATATCGCCAAAACGTAAGGAATTCAATTGAGCAATTGGACGAGCTCCCATTGTAAAAATATCCCGATTGATCCCTCCGACACCCGTGGCGGCACCCTGATAAGGCTCTAAAGCTGAGGGGTGGTTATGTGATTCTATTTTAAAACAGCAGGCGATACCATCTCCCAGATCCACCAATCCTGCATTCTCCTCGCCAGCCTTGGCCAACATTCTCGGGCCATCTTTGGGTAAAGTCTTTAGCCAAACAATAGAATTTTTGTAAGAGCAATGTTCACTCCACATCACCGAAAAGATAGAGAGTTCGGTAAAATTGGGTGTTCTGCCTAAAATTTCTTTGATTTTCTCGAATTCTTCGGGTAAAAGACCTAGCTCTTTAGCGGTTTCGACGGTAGTCTGCTGGTTGGTTTCCACAATAATTTTTAAAATGCTTGTTCAAAAGTAGGAAAAAGACACTGAAATGCCGATTCTTAGCTACAATTTTATCTTTAAAATTTTGCACAGAGATATCCACATTCAAAATCTGCTGATTATTTATAGATAAAAGTGCAAATTTTCATAAATCTTATTAACAAATTTAATTTTTATCCACTTTTTAGAACATTATTTTAAATAATTAAGCTATTTTTGATCAATAAATTGAAAATTAAAAGAAAAAATCATGTCAAATCTCAGATTTCAAGCACTAAATGCTGTTTTAACACGAACAATTCCGGAAGTTAAGACTCCTTCGAGTAAAATTTCAGAGTTTTTTGGCTCAAATGTGTTCGATAAAAAGAAAATGAAAGAATTTTTATCGAAAGAAGCCTACCAAAGCATCGTAAATTCGATCGAATTAGGAGAAACAGTTAACAGAGAAGTGTCTGAACAGATTGCTTCAGCCATGAAAGCATGGGCAATGAGTAAAGGGGCAACGCATTACACCCACTGGTTTCAGCCTTTAACCGGAAGCACTGCCGAGAAACATGATTCTTTCTTTGAACCTACCCCCGATGGCTCAGCAATTGAGAAATTCTCAGGTGATGCCCTAGTACAGCAAGAACCGGATGCATCCAGCTTTCCGAACGGAGGTATCCGTAATACTTTTGAAGCCAGAGGCTATACCGCCTGGGACCCTTCTTCTCCTGCTTTCATCATAGAAAGCAAGTCTGGGAAGACCTTGTGTATCCCAACAGTGTTCGTTTCCTACACCGGTGAAGCCTTAGATTATAAGGCTCCATTATTAAAAGCGCTATCGGCAATGGATAAAGCAGCGGTGGATGTCTGCCATTATTTTGATAAATCCGTCACCAAAGTGAACGCCTCATTGGGTATTGAACAAGAATATTTCCTCGTTGATTTAGCCTTATATAATGCCCGCCCGGATTTATTGTTAACCGGACGTACGCTGTTCGGCCACATGTCGGCCAAAGGCCAGCAATTAGAAGACCACTACTTCGGCACCATTCCGGAGCGTGTATATGCCTACATGCTTGATTTTGAAACCGAGTGTTTGAAATTGGGAATTCCTTTAAAAACCCGTCATAACGAGGTGGCACCTTCACAGTTTGAGTGTGCGCCCATTTATGAAGAAATTAACCTGGCCATCGATCACAATCAATTATTAATGGATGTGATGGACAAGGTTGCCAAACGTCATAATTTCAAAGTTTTACTGCACGAAAAGCCATATGCTGGTGTAAATGGCTCCGGAAAGCACAATAACTGGAGTTTGATCACCAATACCGGAAAGAACTTGCTAGCGCCAGGCAAAACACCTAAGAACAACCTGATGTTCCTGGCATTCTTTGTAAATACAATCAAGGCGGTGTACGAGCATGCAGATTTATTGAGAGCATCTATCGCTTCGGTAAACAACGATCATCGTTTGGGCGCTAACGAAGCTCCACCGGCCATCATCTCCATCTTCTTGGGCAGCCAACTGAATGAGGTGCTGGATGAACTGGAAAGCTCACGCATCAGTAAGAAAATTAAAGATGATAATGCACTTTGGTTGGGTATTCCGAAAATTCCACAGATTTTACTCGACAATACCGACCGTAACCGCACCTCTCCTTTTGCCTTTACAGGAAATAAATTCGAGTTCCGTGCAGTGGGTTCATCGGCCAACTCTTCTGCGCCAATGACAGTTTTGAATACGATTGTTGCCGACCAGCTGGTAAAATTCAAAACTGAAGTAGATAAACTGATCAAAAAAGGCGAGAAAAAAGACATCGCTTTGCTGACGGTAATAAAAAAATACATCAAAGAATCGAAAGCTATCCGCTTTGAAGGCAATGGTTACAGTGAAGAGTGGGAAAAAGAAGCTGAAAAACGTGGTTTGTCGAATATCAAAACCACACCTAAGGCTTTAGATGCTTATGTGAGTGAAAAAACCACCAGCTTATTCACAAAACTCAATGTATTTAATGAAAGAGAATCGCATGCCCGCCACGAGATCTTGCTGGAAAGCTTCTATAAAAAATTACAGATAGAAGCTCGTGTAATTGGCGAATTAGTTAACAGTACCATCATTCCATCTGCCATTGAGTACCAGAGCAAGTTGATTCAAAACATCAAAGGTTTAAAAGAAATAGGACTGGATAAGAAAACTTATGCCGCCCAGCTAGATTTAGTGGAGAAGATTTCAGAACACGTGAATTTCATTAAAACCAATGTAGATAAAATGGTAGAAGAGCGTAAAAAGTCGAACGCAATTGAGGATATCAGAGCGAGATCTATTGCCTACGATGAGAAAGTAAAATCTTTCTTCGAGCCTATCCGCTACCATGTAGATAAACTGGAGCAAATCATTGACGATGCGCAATGGCCATTGCCTAAGTTTAGAGAGTTACTCTTTATTAAATAACAAAAAATCCCCCGGAAATTGTCCGGGGGATTTTTTTATTAGATTAGCTTGTAAAGAGGTAAAATTTAGCATCATTGTCTGGTATAATTTGCCTTGTGACAGGATCTGCCTGACTCCAGAAGAAATCTTCAATTGAGCCATTGGCTTGCACCCCTAATTTCAGATCACAAGCGTACCCTAAATCTATGGTGATTCCCTTTTTAACCGCGAACACTGTTCCGTCAGCATTATAACTGACAAGGTCAAATACCAAGGCGTTACCAGCACCAGAATCTAAATCGAGAAGTTTGATTTTACCAATATGCCCCTGGCTATCCTGGAAAAGAATAATAAAATTTGGACCTAATACTTCACCATTCCCATTGATTAGGGTAATTGGATTAGTGGTAAATTTAGCTTGCAATGCCTTAATTTCTGTGAATGAGGGCGCTTCTTTCACCAACGGTTCCACATATTTTTCTTCTTTTTTGCATGAACTCATTAGCCAAAGGCTCATTATCATAAATAATGTCAGCTTTTTCATATGAATGAGATATTTTTACAACGTTTGTTCAGAAGAAATATTGTTTAGCATATTCATAGATTTAGGCTAAATTTGTACATGTCTGACCAGAAATACCAGCAACGCGGCGTATCGGCCGGCAAGGAAGATGTGCATGCCGCCATCAAAAACATTGACAAGGGTCTTTTCCCAAAAGCTTTCTGCAAGATCATACCGGATATTTTAGGTGGTGACGAAACATGGTGTAACATCATGCATGCTGATGGTGCTGGAACCAAATCCTCGCTGGCATATGTTTACTGGAAAGAAACCGGCGATTTATCCGCTTGGAAAGGGATTGCTCAAGATGCGATCATCATGAATTTGGACGACCTGCTTTGCGTAGGCGCCACTAACAATATTCTTTTATCATCCACCATAGGGAGAAACAAAAATCTTATTCCTGGTGAAGTAATCGCTGAGATTATTAATGGCACTGAAGAAATTTTAGTTCAATTACGCGACCTGGGTATCGGCATCTATTCCACCGGTGGTGAAACCGCCGATGTGGGCGACTTGGTACGAACCATCATTGTAGACTCTACCGTCACTTGCCGAATGAAGCGCTCTGACGTCATTTCCAACGATCGAATTCAGGCCGGTGATGTGATTGTAGGCTTGGCTTCTTATGGCAAGGCCAGTTACGAGGCGGAATATAATGGCGGAATGGGCTCCAATGGTTTAACCTCGGCCCGGCATGATGTTTTTCACAAATACGTGGCTGAAAAATATCCTGAAAGTTATGATCCGGCGGTACCTTACGAACTGATCTTTGCCGGAAACAAACGGTTGACAGATCTCATCGACATCCCGGGTGGAAAACCCATAACAGCAGGAAAACTGGTATTATCACCTACCCGCACTTATGCACCGGTGATCAAAATGATGCTGGATGAATACCGTTCTAAAATTCACGGAATGGTGCATTGCAGTGGTGGTGCGCAAACCAAAGTATTGCACTTTATAGAAAACCTACATATCATAAAAGATCATTTATTCCCAATACCTCCACTGTTTAAACTCATTCAGGAGCAATCGGGTACCGATTGGCAAGAAATGTATAAGGTATTCAACATGGGGCACCGTATAGAGCTTTATGTACCAGATACTATTGCAGCAGATCTGATTGCTATTTCTGAATCATTTGGCATTGATGCCCAAATTATTGGCCGTGTGGAAGCTTCAGAAAAAAAGCAAGTAAGTATATTTTCTGAATACGGGGAATTTCGTTATT